>NZ_JBXAKS010000048.1:0-510 GCF_058798675.1 Janthinobacterium sp. GW822-FHT07H10 | reverse complement strand
AAGCACCGGCTAACTACGTGCCAGCAGCCGCGGTAATACGTAGGGTGCAAGCGTTAATCGGAATTACTGGGCGTAAAGCGTGCGCAGGCGGTTTTGTAAGTCTGATGTGAAATCCCCGGGCTCAACCTGGGAATTGCATTGGAGACTGCAAGGCTAGAATCTGGCAGAGGGGGGTAGAATTCCACGTGTAGCAGTGAAATGCGTAGATATGTGGAGGAACACCGATGGCGAAGGCAGCCCCCTGGGTCAAGATTGACGCTCATGCACGAAAGCGTGGGGAGCAAACAGGATTAGATACCCTGGTAGTCCACGCCCTAAACGATGTCTACTAGTTGTCGGGTCTTAATTGACTTGGTAACGCAGCTAACGCGTGAAGTAGACCGCCTGGGGAGTACGGTCGCAAGATTAAAACTCAAAGGAATTGACGGGGACCCGCACAAGCGGTGGATGATGTGGATTAATTCGATGCAACGCGAAAAACCTTACCTACCCTTGACATGGCTGGAATCC
>NZ_JBXAKS010000047.1:0-518 GCF_058798675.1 Janthinobacterium sp. GW822-FHT07H10 | reverse complement strand
TACGGTCTCGTATGACTGAAGCTTAGAGGCTTTTCTTGGAACCACTTCCGATTGCTTCGTGAACAAGTTCACTCGTCTCAACCCCTTGAATTCCGCACCCGGATTTGCCTAAGTGCCTTCTATGAGCCAAAAACCAACTATTCCAACAGTTGGACAACCTTCCGCGATCCGTCCCCCCATCGCATCATACGACGGTGCAGGAATATTAACCTGCTTCCCATCAGCTACGCATCTCTGCCTCGCCTTAGGGGCCGACTCACCCTGCTCCGATGAACGTTGAACAGGAAACCTTGGGCTTACGGCGTGGAGGCTTTTCACCCCCATTATCGCTACTCATGTCAGCATTCGCACTTCTGATACCTCCAGCATCCTTTACAAGACACCTTCGCAGGCTTACAGAACGCTCTCCTACCATATATATCTGTGATAAATCACAGAAGGATATCCGCAGCTTCGGTGACTGGCTTAGCCCCGTTACATCTTCCGCGCAGGACGACTCGATCAGTGAGCTATTACGC
>NZ_JBXAKS010000046.1:0-526 GCF_058798675.1 Janthinobacterium sp. GW822-FHT07H10 | reverse complement strand
GTTAATTGTTAAAGAACTGTATTCGGTTACTGCTTTCGCGCTATCGACAAAGCGTTGTGTTTGTCAGCTGCGAAGAAAAAAGAGTATGAAGCATTTCGCTAAATCCGTCAACCTTCTTTTTACTACCTTCACCGTTTCCAGTGATCCCTTTGTTTCGCAAACCGCAGCGTCTCATTGGGGAGGCGAACTATAGCAAAGCTGCACGCAGGCAGCAAGGTTTATTCTAAGAAAGTGTGAAATTTAATTACTCGATGCCATATCACCATCAAATGGACCTGGTAATACCATCCGGAACACCCTTGTACCCGTTGACGCTTGCGCATTAACGGACAGACCCACATGCTGTTGCACCAGCTCGTACCTGGCCAGGCAACTGCAGGAGCATCGACAAGGGAAAGTTGATACCGATCGACGGCTGGATTGCCAGTAATGCCTGGTGAATAAACCGTCAGACGAAAAAAAACCCCACCATCACTGGCGGGGTTTTCTTCTACTGCGTATAACAAGCCTGACGATAACCTACTTT
>NZ_JBXAKS010000045.1:0-533 GCF_058798675.1 Janthinobacterium sp. GW822-FHT07H10 | reverse complement strand
GTCACGGCATCCATCTGGCCGATGGCGCGGTTGATCTCGTCGATGCCCACGCTTTGCTCGCTGCTGGCGGCCGTGATTTCCGTGATGATGTCGCTCACGCGCTGCACGCTGTCGACGATGTCGTTCATGGTCGAACCAGCCTGCGCCACCAGCATGCTGCCCGCGTTGACCTGCTCCACCGAGGCGCCGATCAGGGTCTTGATCTCTTTCGCGGCGCTGGCCGAACGCTGGGCCAGGTTGCGCACTTCGGACGCCACGACGGCAAAGCCACGGCCCTGCTCGCCCGCGCGCGCCGCTTCCACGGCCGCGTTCAAGGCCAGGATATTCGTCTGAAAAGCGATGCCGTCGATCACGGAAATGATGTCGACGATCTTGTTCGACGAGGCATTGATCGATTCCATCGTGCCCACCACCTGCGCCACCACCTCGCCGCCCTTGACGGCCACCTGCGCCGCCGACGCCGCCAGTTGATTCGCCTGGCGCGCATTGTCCGCGTTCTGCTTCACGGTGCTGGTCAGCTCTTCCATCGACGA
>NZ_JBXAKS010000044.1:0-552 GCF_058798675.1 Janthinobacterium sp. GW822-FHT07H10 | reverse complement strand
ATATCCGCAGCTTCGGTGACTGGCTTAGCCCCGTTACATCTTCCGCGCAGGACGACTCGATCAGTGAGCTATTACGCTTTCTTTAAATGATGGCTGCTTCTAAGCCAACATCCTGACTGTTTTAGCCTTCCCACTTCGTTTTCCACTTAGCCAATCTTTGGGACCTTAGCTGGCGGTCTGGGTTGTTTCCCTCTTGACGCCGGACGTTAGCACCCGACGTCTGTCTCCCAAGCTCGCACTCATCGGTATTCGGAGTTTGCAATGGTTTGGTAAGTCGCAATGACCCCCTAGCCATAACAGTGCTCTACCCCCGATGGTGATACTTGAGGCACTACCTAAATAGTTTTCGGAGAGAACCAGCTATTTCCAAGTTTGTTTAGCCTTTCACCCCTACCCACAGCTCATCCCCTAATTTTTCAACATTAGTGGGTTCGGACCTCCAGGGCGTGTTACCGCACCTTCATCCTGGCCATGAGTAGATCACTTGGTTTCGGGTCTACACCCAGCGACTGATCGCCCTATTCGGACTCGATTTCTCTACGGCTTCCCTAT
>NZ_JBXAKS010000043.1:0-627 GCF_058798675.1 Janthinobacterium sp. GW822-FHT07H10 | reverse complement strand
CTGATTCGTGCAAACTCTAGAAAGGAGGTGATCCAGCCGCACCTTCCGATACGGCTACCTTGTTACGACTTCACCCCAGTCACGAATCCTACCGTGGTAAGCGCCCTCCTTACGGTTAAGCTACCTACTTCTGGTAAAACCCGCTCCCATGGTGTGACGGGCGGTGTGTACAAGACCCGGGAACGTATTCACCGCGACATGCTGATCCGCGATTACTAGCGATTCCAACTTCATGCAGTCGAGTTGCAGACTACAATCCGGACTACGATACACTTTCTGCGATTAGCTCCCCCTCGCGGGTTGGCGGCGCTCTGTATGTACCATTGTATGACGTGTGAAGCCCTACCCATAAGGGCCATGAGGACTTGACGTCATCCCCACCTTCCTCCGGTTTGTCACCGGCAGTCTCATTAGAGTGCCCTTTCGTAGCAACTAATGACAAGGGTTGCGCTCGTTGCGGGACTTAACCCAACATCTCACGACACGAGCTGACGACAGCCATGCAGCACCTGTGTACTGGTTCTCTTTCGAGCACTCCCCAATCTCTCGAGGATTCCAGCCATGTCAAGGGTAGGTAAGGTTTTTCGCGTTGCATCGAATTAATCCACATCATCCACCGCTTGTGCG
>NZ_JBXAKS010000042.1:0-639 GCF_058798675.1 Janthinobacterium sp. GW822-FHT07H10 | reverse complement strand
TTGGTGCGGAAATGGAAGCCCGTCTGGCGGCCATTCACGTACTGCTGGCCGAAGTCGACCGCGCCGCCGAGCCACAACGACAAGGCCTGTTTCTGCGTGTCAGGACGCTGCGGCATGTCCGGCAAGCCATTCGCGGCCTGGCCGACATCCGCACCGGCCGACTGGCGCTCGCCACCATAAGCGGCGTCCGTCTGGCGCAGTGCTGCCTTGCGCATGTACGGTTTGACCGTCGTCGTGCCGAACACGCGGTCCGCCTCCTGCTCCTGCCAGCGCGCCAGCGTGGCGGTCGGATTGCCGCTGTCGCTAGGCGGCGTCAGGTTCAAGCCAAAGCTGGAACGTCCCCAGCCGTCGCCATGCAGGCTTTCCAGGCGCTGCGTGAAGTTCGACAGCTGCGCGCTGGCGAAGCGCCGCGCCGCATCGGCTTGCGCCGCCTGCAGGCCGATCACTTCCGGATCCGTCGACGGGTCGGCACGCGCCGTCACGGTCACGTTGACCACGCCCGGCTTCGAGGTGGCAAAGGCATTGCTCAGGGTGTAGCTGACGACGGCCGCGCCGGCAAACTTGCCCGAGGCCGTAAAGCTCAGCTGATAGACAGGCTTGCCGGCCGTGCCGACGTCGCGCACCACCGCCTTGCCGGCG
>NZ_JBXAKS010000041.1:0-788 GCF_058798675.1 Janthinobacterium sp. GW822-FHT07H10 | reverse complement strand
ATGGGTAATGATTGTATGTATCAACAAACAAGCAACAACGTTGTACTTTCTTATCCCTGTAGCGCTCTTTGATTACTTCGGTAATCAGAGGCTAACGTTATAGGGACAAGCGAATAAGTGCACATGGTGGATGCCTTGGCGATTACAGGCGATGAAGGACGTAGTAGCTTGCGATAAGCTGCGGGGAGTGAGCAAACACACTTTGATCCGCAGATTTCCGAATGGGGCAACCCACCCTTTTAGGGTATTGCATACTGAATACATAGGTATGCAAGGCGAACGCGGCGAACTGAAACATCTAAGTAGCTGCAGGAAAAGAAATCAACCGAGATTCCCAAAGTAGCGGCGAGCGAAATGGGAAGAGCCTGTACGTGATAGTCGGACCGATAACAGAATCCTCTGGAAATAGGAGCCATAGTGGGTGATAGCCCCGTATGTGAAATCGGACCGGTGGTACTAAGCGTACGACAAGTAGGGCGGGACACGTGACATCCTGTCTGAATATGGGGGGACCATCCTCCAAGGCTAAATACTCGTAATCGACCGATAGTGAACCAGTACCGTGAGGGAAAGGCGAAAAGAACCCCGGAAGGGGAGTGAAATAGATCCTGAAACCGTGTGCATACAAACAGTAGGAGCGGACTTGTTCCGTGACTGCGTACCTTTTGTATAATGGGTCAGCGACTTACATTCAGTGGCAAGGTTAACCGAATAGGGAAGCCGTAGAGAAATCGAGTCCGAATAGGGCGATCAGTCGCTGGGTGTAGACCCGAAACCAAGTGATCTAC
>NZ_JBXAKS010000040.1:0-955 GCF_058798675.1 Janthinobacterium sp. GW822-FHT07H10 | reverse complement strand
ATCACGGCCGCCAGCAGCGAGCAAAGCGTGGGCATCGACGAGATCAACCGCGCCATCGGCCAGATGGATGCCGTGACACAGCAAAATGCAGCCTTGGTGGAGGAATCGGCGGCCGCCGCCGAATCGATGCAGCACCAGGCGCACAATCTGGCGCAAGTCGTCAGCGTGTTCAAGCTCAATGGCCAGCAAGCCATGGCCGGCGGTTTGCAGGGCGCCCGGCGCCCGGCGTCGCCGCCAGCCTTGCGCCTGGGCTAAGCACATATTCGAATCAGGGGCAAGCGCAGCAGTGCTTGCCCGCGGCAGTGGCTGCCGTGTTCGGCCTTTCCTTTGTACTCTTTTGTAGTCTGGTTCCGCTTTTTTAGGATATTCACATGAATTTGTTAAGAAACGTCAGTATTGGTGTGCGCCTCGGCCTGGGTTTTGCCGTGATTTTGCTGTTTTCCATGCTTATTACGGGCATCAGCGTGTGGCGCTTGCATGACGTGGCCACGGCCACGCGCAACATGATGGAGCAGCCGCTGGCCAAGGAACGTTATATTTCCGACTGGTACAGCAAGATCGACAGCGGCATCCGCCGCACCACGGCCATCGTGCGCAGCGCCGACACGTCGCTGGGAGCGTATTTCGCGGAAGAAGCGAAGCAGTCGTCCGTCGTCTCGGGCGAACTGCAAAAGAAAATCGAAGCCCTGATTTCTGGTCCGCAAGAAACGGAATTGTTCCGCCAGGTCAGCGAACAGCGCAAGGTGTATCTGGATGCGCGCGAGCAAGTGTCGAAACTGAAGGCGGGCGGCCAGGAAGCCGAGGCGGAAAAGGCTTTTCAGGCCGTCTTCGTGCCGGGCTCGGCGAAGTACCAGAAAGTCATCATGAACATGCTGGAACACCAGCGCGCCAGCATCGACGCCACGGCGCGCGATATCGATGAAGTGGCCAAGACCAGCCGCAACCTGCTGCTGGT
>NZ_JBXAKS010000039.1:0-956 GCF_058798675.1 Janthinobacterium sp. GW822-FHT07H10 | reverse complement strand
TTCAACGACAACGCCCAGCCCTACGACGCGGCGCGCCTGATGCATGCGGCCTTCGAGGCGCAGGCGGCGCGCGATCCGCTGGCATTGGCGCTCGTGCATGGCGCCACGGCTTTGTCGTACGGCGAAGTGAATATCCGCGCCAACCGCCTCGCGCATCATTTGCTTGCGCAGGGCGTGGCGGCGGGCAGCCTGGTGGGCGTGTGCCTGCGCCGCTCGGAACAGATGGTGGTGGCGCTGCTGGCCATCCTCAAGGCGGGCGCCGCCTACGTGCCGCTGGACCCGATGTACCCGGCCCAGCGCCAGGCGCATATCGTCGAGGACAGCGGCATGGCCTGGCTGCTGACGCAGGAAGACTTGCTGGCGCAGCTGCAGCAGCAAGGCGAGCTGCAAGCGGCGCTGCAGGCGGCGGGCACGCGTTTGCTGGCGCTCGACGCGGCAGCCGTGACGGCCGCCGTGGCGCTTCAGCCGCACGGCAATCCTGCGCCGCGGGCGCTGGCGGAAGACACGGCTTACCTGATCTATACCTCGGGTTCGACGGGACGGCCGAAGGCCGTGCAGATCTGCCACCGCAACGTGGCGGCGCTGGTGCAGTGGGCGCAGACGGCGTACGCGCCGGCCGAACTGGCGCGCGTGCTGGCTTCGACGTCGCTGAACTTCGACCTGTCGGTGTTCGAGATCTTCGTGCCGCTGTCCTTGGGCGGCGCCACGGTGGTGGTCGACGATGCGCTGGCGCTGCTGCAAGGTCCGCTCGACATCACCCTGCTCAACACGGTGCCGTCGGCCTGCCGCGCCCTCGTCGATGCGCAGGCCGTGCCGGCCAGCGTGCAGGTGGTCAACCTGGCCGGCGAAGCGCTGCCGGTGGCGCTGGTGAATGCGCTGCTGGCGCAGGGTGGCGTGGCGCGCGTGTGCAATCTGTACGGTCCGTCGGAAGACACGACGTATTCGTCGTGGGCCAG
>NZ_JBXAKS010000038.1:0-1433 GCF_058798675.1 Janthinobacterium sp. GW822-FHT07H10 | reverse complement strand
CCGGCCGGCATCCGCTTGATCCCCGTCGTGCACGAGCAGGGCGCCGGTCACATGGCCGACGGTTACGCCCGCGTCTCGGGCCGCCATGGCGTGGTCATCGGCCAGAACGGCCCCGGCATCAGCAATTGCGTCACGGCCATCGCCGCCGCCTACTGGGCGCACACGCCGGTCGTCATCATTACGCCGGAGACCGGCACGATGAGCATGGGCCTGGGCGGCTTCCAGGAAGCGAACCAGCTGCCGATGTTCGAGGAATTCACCAAATACCAGGGCCACGTGACGAATCCGGCCCGCATGGCCGAATTCACGGGCCGCTGCTTCGACCGCGCCATGTCGGAAATGGGGCCGACGCAACTGAATATCCCGCGCGACTATTTCTATGGCGAAATCAAGGCCGAGATCCCGAAACCGAACCGCCTCGACCGCGGCGCCGGCGGCGAGCAAAGCCTGAACGATGCGGCCGAACTGCTGGCGCAAGCCAAGTTCCCCGTCATCATCTCGGGCGGCGGCGTCGTCATGGGCGACGCCATCGAGGAGTGCAAGGCCCTGGCCGAGCGCCTGGGCGCGCCGGTGGTCAACAGCTACCTGCATAACGACTCGTTCCCCGCCAGCCATCCGCTGTGGTGCGGCCCGCTGGGCTACCAGGGTTCCAAGGCGGCGATGAAACTGATCGCCCAGGCCGACGTCGTCGTGGCCTTGGGTTCGCGCCTGGGACCGTTCGGCACCCTGCCGCAGCACGGCATGGATTACTGGCCGAAGAACGCCAAGATCATCCAGATCGATGCCGACAACAAGATGCTGGGCCTGGTCAAGAAGATTTCGGTGGGCATCTGCGGCGACGCCAAGGCGGCCGCCAAGGCCATCCTGGCCCGCCTGGACGGCAAGACGCTCGATTGCGACGCCACGCGCGAAGAACGCTATGCCACCGTGCAGGCCGAGAAGGCGGCGTGGGAAGAGGAATTGACGAACTGGACGCATGAAAAGGATGCGTACAGCCTGGACATGATCGAAGAGCAGAAGAAAGAGCCGGGCAACTACCTGCACCCGCGCCAGGTCTTGCGCGAGCTGGAAAAAGCCATGCCGGAAGACGTGATGGTGTCGACCGACATCGGCAACATCAACTCGGTGGCGAACAGCTATCTGCGCTTCGAAAAGCCGCGCAGCTTCTTTGCGGCGATGAGCTTTGGCAACTGCGGCTATGCCTTCCCGACCATCATCGGCGCCAAGGTGGCCGCGCCGCACCGTCCGGCCGTGTCGTATGCGGGCGACGGCGCCTGGGGCATGAGCCTGATGGAAACGATGACCTGCGTGCGCCACAACATTCCCGTGACGGCCGTGGTGTTCCACAACCGCCAGTGGGGCGCGGAAAAGAAAAACCAGGTGGATTTCTACAACCGCCGCTTCGTCGCCGGCGAGCTCGACAACCAGAGCTT
>NZ_JBXAKS010000037.1:0-1584 GCF_058798675.1 Janthinobacterium sp. GW822-FHT07H10 | reverse complement strand
GGCGCAAAGTTGTTTCACGGTCCTGTTCGGGATGGGAAGGGGTGGGACCAACTTGCTATGGTCATCAGGCATAACTTGTATGACAGCCTGTCCCCGACGGGGCGACAGGTGTCGAAATCTGGAAGAAGCGGATTATGTATTGAGGTATTACTTGGGTAATGAGTGGTATCAACAACTCACAACGTTACTTTCTCATCCTCTGTACCTGCTAAGGTTATAGGGACAAGCCGTACGGGCAATTAGTACTGGTTAGCTTAATGCATTACTGCACTTCCACACCCAGCCTATCAACGTCCTGGTCTCGAACGACCCTTCAAAGAGCTCAAGGCTCTGGGAAATCTCATCTCAAGGCAAGTTTCCCGCTTAGATGCTTTCAGCGGTTATCTCTTCCGAACTTAGCTACCCGGCAATGCCACTGGCGTGACAACCGGTACACCAGAGGTTCGTCCACTCCGGTCCTCTCGTACTAGGAGCAGCCCCCTTCAAATTTCCAACGCCCACGGCAGATAGGGACCAAACTGTCTCACGACGTTTTAAACCCAGCTCACGTACCACTTTAAATGGCGAACAGCCATACCCTTGGGACCGGCTACAGCCCCAGGATGTGATGAGCCGACATCGAGGTGCCAAACTCCCCCGTCGATATGAACTCTTGGGAGGAATCAGCCTGTTATCCCCAGAGTACCTTTTATCCGTTGAGCGATGGCCCTTCCATACAGAACCACCGGATCACTATGTCCTACTTTCGTACCTGCTCGACTTGTCAGTCTCGCAGTTAAGCACGCTTATGCCATTGCACTATCAACACGATGTCCGACCGTATCTAGCGTACCTTCGAACTCCTCCGTTACACTTTAGGAGGAGACCGCCCCAGTCAAACTGCCTACCATGCACTGTCCCCGATCCGGATAACGGACCAAGGTTAGAACCTCAAACAAACCAGGGTGGTATTTCAAGGTTGGCTCCACGAGAACTAGCGTCCCCGCTTCAAAGCCTCCCACCTATCCTACACAGATTGGTTCAAAGTCCAATGCAAAGCTACAGTAAAGGTTCATGGGGTCTTTCCGTCTAGCCGCGGGTAGATTGCATCATCACAAACATTTCAACTTCGCTGAGTCTCGGGAGGAGACAGTGTGGCCATCGTTACGCCATTCGTGCAGGTCGGAACTTACCCGACAAGGAATTTCGCTACCTTAGGACCGTTATAGTTACGGCCGCCGTTTACTGGGACTTCAATCAAGAGCTTGCACCCCATCATTTAATCTTCCAGCACCGGGCAGGCGTCACACCCTATACGTCCACTTTCGTGTTTGCAGAGTGCTGTGTTTTTATTAAACAGTCGCAGCCACCAGTTTATTGCAACCCTTTCACCCTCATGGAGTAAACCAATCAAGCTACCGGGGCGTACCTTTTCCCGAAGTTACGGTACCAATTTGCCGAGTTCCTTCTCCCGAGTTCTCTCAAGCGCCTTAGAATACTCATCTCGCCCACCTGTGTCGGTTTGCGGTACGGTCTCGTATGACTGAAGCTTAGAGGCTTTTCTTGGAACCACTTCCGATTGCTTCGTGAACAAGTTCACTCGTC
>NZ_JBXAKS010000036.1:0-1996 GCF_058798675.1 Janthinobacterium sp. GW822-FHT07H10 | reverse complement strand
GGATCGCGCGCCGCCTGCGCCTCGAAGGCCGCATGCATCAGGCGCGCCGCGTCGTAGGGCTGGGCGTTGTCGTTGAAACCGGACAGCAACTGCTGCAGCTGCGCAGGCGACTGCAGCGGCAAGCTGGCCACGGGCAGCGTCTCGTCGGCCACCATGGCGGCCAACAGGGTCTGCAAATGTCCGGCCCAGCGCGCAATCGTCGCGGCGTCGAACAGGTCGGTCGCATACTCGATGCTGAAGGCGATGCCGTCCGCATTGTCAAAGCACGACAGCGACAGGTCGAAGTGCGTGGTCTGGCGCGCCTGCTCCAGCACGCCCAGGGTCAGGCCGGGCATGCTGAGGGCATGCGGCAAGCCCGCCTCCGTCAGGGTCAATGAGCTCTGGAACAGCGGTGCATGGCTCATCGAACGGGCCGGATTGATGGCCTCGACCACCTGTTCGAACGGCACGTCCTGGTTGGCATAGGCGTCGAGGGCGTCGCTCCGCACGCGGGCCAGCAGCGCGGCCACGCTGGGGTTGTCGCCCAGCTTGACGCGCATGGCCAGGGTGTTGACGAAAAAGCCGATCAGCGATTCGATCTCGCTGCGGCCCCGGTTGGCCACCGGCGCGCCGATCACCACCTCATCCTGGCCCGACAGGCGGGCCAGCAGCACGGCCCAGCCCGTCAGCAACGTCATGAACAGGGTGCTGCCATGGCGCTGGCTCAGCTGGCGCAAGCCGTCGCTCAGTGCCGGCGGCAAGGTGGCGGCAAACAGGCTGCCGGCATAGCTTTGCTGCGCCGGACGGGCACGGTCCAGCGGCAGTTCCAGCAGGGCCGGCGCGCCGTCCAGGTGCGTGCGCCAGAAGTCGAGCTGCGCCTGCAGCGCGTCGCCCTGCAGCCAGCCACGCTGCCAGGCGGCGAAGTCGGCATATTGCAGCGCCAGCGGCGGCAACGGGTCGGCGCCGCCCTGGCTCAGTGCCGCATACAGCGTTGCCACTTCGCGCACCATGACATTGATCGACCAGCCATCGGTGACGATGTGGTGCTGGGTGATCAGCAGGATGTGCTCTTCCGGCGACAGGCGCAGCAAGCGGCCGCGGATCAGCGGACCGCGCGCCAGGTCGAACGGCTTGGCCGCCTCGTCCTGCGCCAGGCGCATGACGTCGTCCGCGGCGCCGCCGGCAAGGTCCTGCAGCTGCAGGTCGAACGGCGCGGCGGCGTCGATCACCTGCCGCACCTCCTGCTCCTGCGCCACGAAGCGCGTGCGCAGGATTTCATGGCGCTGCACCAGGCGGTCGAGCGTGGCTTGCAGCGCGGGCAAGTCCAGCCGGCCCTGCAGGCGCAAGGCCATCGGGATGTGATAGGCGGCACCGGCCGCATCGTCGAGCTGGTCGAGGAACCACAGCCGTTGCTGGGCCCACGACAGCGGCAGCGCCGCGTTGCGGTCGGCCCGCTCGATGCGCGCCAGATGGCTGCGGCGGGCGCCGGCCACCAGGGCCGACAAGCCGGCCAGCGTGGGCTGCGCAAACAGCTCGCGCAGCGACATTTCCACGCCAAACACCTGGCGCAAACGCGACACGAGGCGGATCGCCAGCAGCGAATGGCCGCCCAGCTCGAAGAACTGGTCGTGGCGGCCCACTTGCGGCAAGCCCAGCAAGTCTTGCCAGATCTGCGCCATCGCCTCTTCCACGGCGCCCTGCGGCGCCGCATACTGCGCCGTTGCCAGCAATTCCTGCTCCACGTCCGGCAGCGCGCGGCGTTCCAGCTTGCCGTTAGGGCTGAGCGGGAAGGCGTCGAGGCGCACGAAGGCCGATGGCAGCATGTAGGCCGGCAGCACGGCGGCCAGCGCCGCGCGCAGGGCACCGGCCTCCATCTCGCCCGCATCGGCGGCGGCGATCCAGTACGCCACCAGCCGCTGCGCCTCGCCTTCGCCGCGCGCCACCACCACGGCTTCCTTCACGCCGTCCAGCTGGCACAGGCGCGCCTCGATCTCGCCCAGTTCGATGCGGAAGCCGC
>NZ_JBXAKS010000035.1:0-2512 GCF_058798675.1 Janthinobacterium sp. GW822-FHT07H10 | reverse complement strand
GGCGTCCCCAAGGGGATTCGAACCCCTGTACTCACCGTGAAAGGGTGATGTCCTAGGCCTCTAGACGATGGGGACCTGTGCTGGCTTTACTCTCAGCGGACTCTTCGTTGAAGGCTTTGCCTAGCCCCTCAAAAAAGCGTGCGCGAAGTTTAACACGAAGCGATTCACGAAATCAACTGCTGGCCTTCTTTTTTCCACCTTATTTGCATCATTCTCCCCTATGAGGACAGGATGATGGCAGGAAGATATGGAAAGCGCTGGCACGCTAGGCACGCAGGAAAAACCGCGCCAACCTTCTGGCGCGGCAAAAGCATTCCTTAGCGCAAGATATCGTCCGTACTGATGATGCGCACATCATGCATCTGGTCCAGATACGCCTCCAGGTAGCCCTTGTGGGATGCGCCGACGATGACCAGGGTGCGCATGCCCGGGCGCGCCGTCATGATTTCGCGGATATTCGATGCCATGCGCAAGTTACGCACCTCCCATGAGGCGACGTAGTTGCGACCATAATGCTGTGGCGACGGCTCTTCCAGCGCCGCACCAAAATCGCCACGGACTGCCAGATCCGCCTCTGCGCGTCCGTTATAGGCGCGATATACCGCCAGCACACCGGCCGGCGTAGTCATTTGCCCTTCAAACCCGGCGTGGATGCGCTTGCGCTCCGCCGAAAAGGGATTATCCCAAGCCGCCCTGATCGCCTTGGCATAAGCCTTCACATCGGCAACAGGCATATCGGCCGTGTGGTCATCCATGCCATACACCCGCTCGTGCCCACCCGTCGCCGCCAGCACGGCAGCAATCTGATAATCCTCGTTGCGCTCCTCCCGCAGGGAATTGAGCTGCGCGACCAAGGGCTCGCTCAAGCCATCACCGGCACGCCGCTCTTCCACGGGCAGGCGCAGCCATTGCACCAGCGCCGATGCACGTTCGCCGCCAGCCAGGAACAGCGAAGCCAATGTACGCCGCTGCGCGGCGGACGGCGCCGCCGGCCAGGCAGCCAGCAAACGCTGCGCCTGCGCCGTTGCCGCGACCACATCGAGTCCCGTGGCGGCCTGCGCGGCCGCAGTGTCATAGCAATAGCCTTTCGCCGTACCCTCATAACGCTGCGGATAAGCGCGCATGTAAGCGCACTGCAGGCCGGAAAGCGCCTCGATCGCAATCGCGTCCGGCCGCCAGTCCGCCAGGCGCTCATTGAGCAAGCTCAACTGAGTCAAGTCGAACGATTTCGGCAGTTGCGACAAATGGGGCGAACCAAGCACCAGCACGTCATTGGTCGACCCCCTTTGCAACTTCAGCGCACCAGGATCGAATCGCGCCGCAGGCGACGCATCCGCTTGCGCGGGAATGTGAATAACGGCAGCAAGAAAAAAACTGGCAAATAAGCGGTGCATCCTGTCTCCTGAATGTGATGGTCCATTGTTAATCGCAGGCCATGATGAATTCAACCTGCCGGCCAACTTTAACCGCTCCGAAAGTCACTGTCAGTTATACCCCAGCAACCAACAGAAACAAAAAAGCCGCCCGAGGCGGCTTCAAATAAACCAACACACAAATTCTTTCGATTCAATATATCCCATGCATGCACGCTCGCATGCAAGACAAAATCTCCGAAGCAAATAAAAAAAGCCACTCGAGGCGACTTTGATTTATTCCCACAATTGACTACCTGTTTCTGCGCTGTTGGTGGAGGCAAGCGGGAGCCAAGCGCCAAACTCTTGCACGCCATGCCAGCACACTAACAGCTTAGCCCTATTCCCCTCAGGCGAAGAAATTACTCGCACAAATAAAAAAAGTCGCTCGAGGCGACTTTGATTATCATGTGATTTCTGCGCTGTTGGTGGAGGTAAGCGGGAGCTAACCGCTGACCTCTTGCATGCCATGCAAGCGCCCTAACAGCTTAACCCTATTCCCCTCAGGCGAAGAAATTACTCGCACAAATAAAAAAAGCCGCTCGAGGCGACTTTGATTTATTCCTACAATTGAGTACCTGTTTCTGCGCTGTTGGTGGAGGTAAGCGGGAGCTAACCGCTGACCTCTTGCATGCCATGCAAGCACGCTAACAGCTTAGTCCTATTCCCCCGAGCGAATAAACGACCAGCACAAATAAAAAAAGCCGCTCGAGGCGACTTTGATTATCATGTGATTTCTGCGCTGTTGGTGGAGGCAAGCGGGAGCTAACCGCTGACCTCTTGCATGCCATGCCAGCGCGCTAACAGCTTAGTCCTATTCCCCCGAGCGAATAAACGACCAGCACAAATAAAAAAAGCCGCTCGAGGCGACTTTGATTATCATGTGATTTCTGCGCTGTTGGTGGAGGTAAGCGGGATCGAACCGCTGACCTCTTGCATGCCATGCAAGCGCTCTCCCAGCTGAGCTATACCCCCCGGGCGCAGAAACACTGCTACTTCTTTACTACCAAACACCAGACTGAACTGGCGTCCCCAAGGGGATTCGAACCCCTGTACTCACCGTGAAAGGGTGATGTCCTAGGCCTCTAGACGATGGGGAC
>NZ_JBXAKS010000034.1:0-3269 GCF_058798675.1 Janthinobacterium sp. GW822-FHT07H10 | reverse complement strand
TGACATTGCGGCAAATGGTCGGCACGAGGATGCATTGTCCCTGCACGCAGTACACGAGTCCCCGTTCCTGCATCTGTTCGCTCCAGCCCGAGCGCGTCACATTGCGGCAGACACGGCCCGGGCCGAAATGCATGTCGCTGATGCGCGCCTGGTAATTGCCCTTGCCGCGGATGGCGTCGCGGCTGATCACCACGATCTCATCGTACTGGCGCGCGCGCATGCGCTCCTTCAATTGTTCGCGCACGGGCGGCGCGATATCCGTATAGCGGTCCACGGCGGCCACCACGTCACCCATGAACGGATCGACGCCGGGGCGGTTCCAATTGCAGTTGTCCAGCACGTCGGCACGCGCGATGCCTTTGGCGTTGGCGGGCAGAGGCGCCAGGGACAACACGCTGAATATGACTGCTGCGCCCAGCATGCAGGCGCCCGCGATCCATGGAGTGTGTTGCGCTGCCAGTTTCTTCGAGGAAATCATATCAAAATTGAACTCTTTAGGTGAGTTCCGATGTTATCACCGAAGAAACTTCAATATCAACAAATAAATAAAATAATTACAATTAGTGTTGTGTTTATTTATATTTTTTATCAAGAAATGATTAATATTTTTATCTCATTTTTGGGGCGTGGCGCAGTCCGCGTGCTAGGTGGCAATGAGGAAGATGGGCGCGGGTGCGCTGTCGCAGCGGGCGCAGGGGGGGGGGGAGTGTGGGGAGGCGCCGCGCGCAGGCGGTACGATGTGCGGGCTGGAAGCGTCACGCCCGATGGGCATGACGTTGCCGAATACTTAGGTCAGGCCGTGGAACAGCACGATATCGACGGGGTCGCCGGCGGCCACGTGGCCTTGCGCCGCGTGCAGCACGATCATGCAATTGGCTTGCGTCATCGAGCGCAGGATGCCCGAGCCTTGCGCGCCCGTCACGCGCACGTGCTGGCGCCCGTCCGCGTCGCGTTCGACGATGCCGCGCTGGTATTCCGTGCGGCCCCGTTTCTTGCGGATGGGCGCCTGCGCCGCCACCTGCAGCAGCGGCAGGCTGGCCGTGTCCGCATCGGCGCCCATCATGCGCAGCAGGGTGGGACGGGCGAGGAAATAAAACGTCGCCATCACGGCCACCGGGTTGCCGGGCAAGCCCAGCAGCAAGGCCGTTTCGCCGCCGCTGGCGATGCGGCCAAACGCCATGGGGCGGCCCGGGCGCATGTTGATTTGCCAGAAGGCCACTTCGCCGAGGCGCGCCAGGATCTCGCGCGTAAAGTCGGCCGCGCCGCTGGAGACGCCGCCCGAGGTGATGATGACGTCGGCCGCGGCGCAGGCGCCGCGCAGGGCCGCTTCCAGCGCTTGCGGCTGATCCTTGACGATGCCCATGTCGAGCACCTCGCAGCCGAGCCGGGTCAGCATGCCCAGCAGGGTGTAGCGGTTGCTGTCGTAGATGCAGCCGGCGTCGAGCTGCTCGCCGATCGAGCGCAATTCGTCGCCGGTGGAAAAGAAGGCCACGCGCAGGCGGCGGCGCACGGGCACCGTGGCGATGCCCAGCGAGGCCAGCAAGCCCAGTTCGGCCGGTCCCAGGCGCTTGCCCTGCAGCAAGGCCGGCTGGCCCTGCATCAAGTCTTCGCCCTTGAAGCGGCGGTTGTCGCCGGGGCGGATGCAGTCGGGCGACACGGTAATGCCGTGCTCGCCGGCTTGCCGCACCAGTTCCTGCGGCACCACGCTGTCGCAGCCGTCCGGCATGACGGCGCCCGTCATGATGCGCGCGCACTGCCCGCGTTGTACCGTGACGGTGCCGGGGCGGCCGGCCAGGATGGTGTCGACCACGGCCAGGGTCACGGGCGCGTCGCCGCCGAGGTCGGCACCGTGCAGCGCATAGCCATCCATGGCGGAATTGTCGTGCGCGGGCACGCTGATGGGCGAGATGATGTCGGCCGCCAGGATGCGCTCGAGCGCCTGCTGCAGCGGCAATTGTTCGATGTCCGCGACGGGAGCGACGGCGTCGGCCAGCATGGCTTGCGCCACCGGCACGTCCAGGCCCTGCGCCTGCAGGGCCGCCAGGTCCTCCGGCGTATTGATGTTGCCGAATGCGCGGCCATCCTCGAACAGCACTTCGGCCAGTTTCAAGGGGCCGTGCCAGGTGCGCATGCGGCGCTCGCCGGCCGCCAGGTAGGCGTCCAGCTGGGGCAGGGCCGATGTTTTCACCAGGCAAAAGACGGGATGCGGGCGGCGCACCGTTTGTCCCGTCGCAGGATCGATTTCCTCGGTGACGGCGATGGCCAGGTCGGCATCGTGTGCGACGAGGCCGGCGGCCAGGCGCGCAGCCAGGTCGGTCGGCAGCAGCGGCGAGTCGCAGGGCACCGTCAGCAGGTAGGGCGTGGCGGCGTGCTGCATGCCGCTGTGCAAGCCGGCCAGCGGGCCCAGCTGGCCGGGCAGCACGTCGCTCCACACGGGCAGGCCGAAGCGCGCGTAGGCGCCCGCGTGTTCGTTGGCGCTGATGGCCAGCTGGCCCACTTGCGGCGCCAGGCGCTGCAGCACGTGGCGCACGAGGGGCTGGCCGTGCAGGGGCAGCATGCCCTTGTCGGCCTGGCCCATGCGCGTGCCGCGCCCGCCAGCGAGGATGAGGCCGGTAATGTTGTGTTTATCTGTCATGAGAAGCGAAAATGTGGATGCATACGCCATGGTAGCAGCGGCGCGCGCGCCGCGCCCGATTCAGCCGCCGATGTACGACATTTCCACTTTCTTTTTACCGCGCTCAAGCGTGCCGCCCGTCAAGTCCGTCTGGCTGGTGCGCAATTGCGAATAGCGGTCGCCACGGCCGCGCCACAGTTGCGCCACCGCCGAGGAAATTTCGGCATCGCTGTGGCCGCCGCGCAGCAGGCTGCGCAGGTCGTGGCCGCTGCTGGCGAACAGGCACGTGTACAGCTTGCCTTCGGTCGATAGGCGGGCGCGGCTGCAGTCGCCGCAGAACGCTTGCGTGACGCTGGAAATGAGGCCGATTTCGCCGCCGCCGTCCGCATAGCGCCAGCGCGCGGCCGTCTCGCCCGTGTAGTTGGGCTCGATGGGCAGCAAGGGCATGTGTTCGCCGATGCGCCGCACGACGTCGGCCGAAGGGATGACTTCCCGCAAGTTCCAGCCGTTCGAGGCGCCCACGTCCATGTATTCGATGAAGCGCAGGATGTAGGGCGTGCCCTTGAAGTGGCGCGCCATCGGCACGATTTCCTGCTCGTTCATGCCGGCCTTGACCACCATGTTGATCTTGATCGGCCCCAGGCCCGCCTGGTGC
>NZ_JBXAKS010000033.1:0-6096 GCF_058798675.1 Janthinobacterium sp. GW822-FHT07H10 | reverse complement strand
TGGTGCTTGCCGCGCCCCCGGTACCAGAAGCCCAGCAGGCGCTGGTTGAAGATGTCGAGGAAATCGAGGCCGGCGCCCATGCCGGCACCACCCCCACCCACGCCGACGACTGGAACTGAGCCCCATGGAAATCGATATCCGCACCTTGCTGTCCCACCTCAATCCCGAGTGCAAGCGGGCCATGGGCGGTGCGGCGGAACTGTGCGTCAAGCAGACGCACTTCAATGTGGAAGTCGAACACCTGCTGCTGGCGCTGCTCGACGCGGGCGCTCCCGACTGGGTCTTGCTGCTGGCGCACTTCGGCGTCGATGCGGACGCCGTGCGCACGCAGGTGCAGGCTTGCATCGACGGCTTCAAGCGCGGCAACAGCCGCACGCCGGCCATGTCGCCGCATTTTGTGCCGCTGCTGCGCGAGGCCTGGCTCACCAGTTCCATGCTGCTGGGCAGCCAGCAGATCCGCTCCGGCACCGTCCTGCTGTCCCTGCTGGAACTGGACAGCCTGCGCGGCATGCTGATCGAGACGGCGCCGGCGTTGCTGACGATACCGCGCGAATCGCTGAAGGCGCAGCTGGCATCGCTGCTGGCCGGCTCCAGCGAGGACGCCGGTCCCTCCGGCGCCGCGCCGGGCGCGCCGCTGGCGCCCGCCATGCCCGGCAGCGCCGGCGGCGGGGCGAACGGCACGCCGGCGCTGGACCTGTACACGGTGGACATGACGGCGCAGGCGCGCGCCGGGCGCATCGACCCCGTGCGCGGCCGGAATGCGGAAATCCGCCAGATCATCGACATTCTGCTGCGCCGCCGCCAGAACAATCCCATCCTCACCGGCGAGGCGGGCGTCGGCAAGACGGCCGTGGTGGAAGGCTTTGCCTTGCGCGTGGCCGAAGGCAGCGTGCCGGCCGTGCTGGCCGACGTGCGCGTCTGCTCGCTGGACCTGGCACTGCTGCAGGCGGGCGCCGGCGTGCGCGGCGAGTACGAGCAGCGGCTGAAATCCGTGATCGCCGAAGTGCGCGCGGCCGCCACGCCCGTCATCCTTTTCATCGACGAGGCGCACCAGCTGATCGGCGCGGGCGGCAGCGAAGGGCAGGGCGACGCCGCCAACCTGCTGAAACCGGCGCTGGCGCGCGGCGAACTGCGCACCATCGCCGCCACCACCTGGGCCGAGTACAAGAAGCACGTCGAGCGCGACCCGGCCCTGGCGCGCCGCTTCCAGGTGGTGAAGGTGGAAGAGCCGACGCCGGAAGCGGCCATCGGCATGTTGCGCGGCATGGTGGCCACCCTCGAGCGCCACCACCAGGTGGAAATCCTCGACGAAGCCGTGCGCGACGCCGTGCGCCTGTCGCAGCGCTACATCACGGGACGCCAGCTGCCGGACAAGGCCATCAGCGTGCTCGATACGGCGTGCGCGCGCGTGGCCATCGCGCTGGCCGGCACGCCGCCGCAGCTCGAGGCGCTCGAATACGACATGGTGCAGGCCACGGAAGGCTTGCGCATCGTGCGCCAGCAGCTGGGGCGCGGCGAGGGCGACGCGGCCGAAGGCGAACGGCAGGCGGCCAGCCTGGCGCGCATGAACGAGCGCCACGCGGCCCTGGTGGCCAAGCTGGCGGAAGAACGCCGCGCCGTGGAGGAAATCCTGGCCCTGCGGCGCACGATCGCCGCGCGCGTGGGCGGGGCCGACGCCGGCGGCGATACCGGTGCCGAAGCCGACGAACATGCGGCGCAGGCGGCCCAGCTGCAGCGCCTGCAAAAGGGACTCGAAGCGATCCAGGACGACGAAGCCATGGTGCCCGTCTGCGTCGATTCGTCCATGGTGGCGGGCGTCATCTCGGGCTGGACCGGCATACCCGTCGGCAAGATGCTGGCCGACGAGGTGCACACGGTGCTGCAATTGCACGAGCGCCTGTGCGAGCGCGTGGTGGGGCAGGACCAGGCGCTGGACGCCATCGCGCGCCGCGTGCGCACCTTCCGCGCCGAGCTGGACGATCCGGGCAAGCCGGTCGGCGTGTTCATGCTGGTCGGCCCCAGCGGCGTGGGCAAGACGGAAACGGCGTGCGCGCTGGCCGACATGCTGTATGGCGGCGAGCGCAACATGATCACGATTAATATGTCGGAATTCCAGGAAGCGCACACGATTTCGAGCCTGAAGGGCGCGCCGCCCGGCTATGTTGGCTACGGCAAGGGCGGCGTGCTGACGGAAGCCGTGCGCCGCCGTCCGTACAGCGTGGTGCTGCTCGATGAAATGGAAAAAGCCCATCCCGACGTGCTCGAGCTGTTCTTCCAGGTCTTCGACAAGGGCACGATGGAGGACGGCGAGGGCGTCAGCATCGACTTCAAGCACACCTTGATTTTGCTGACGTCGAACGCGGCGCAGGATGTGATCACGCGCGCCTGCCAGGATGCGCGCGGCAAGCGCCTGCCCGATCCCGAAGCCCTGGTGGCGCAATTGCGTCCTGCCCTGCTGCGCCAGTTCAGCCCCGCCTTCCTGGGGCGCGTGGTGCTGGTGCCGTACTACCCGCTGGGCGACGCGGAAATCAGCGTCATCGTCGAAATGAAGCTGGCGCGCCTGGCCGAACGCTTCGCCGCCAACCACCACGCGCGCTTCAGCTGGGACGATGCCGTCACGGCTGCCATCACGGCGCGCTGCACGGAAGTCGACAGCGGCGCGCGCAATATCGATTACATCCTCACGCAGACGGTCTTGCCGCAATTGTCGGGCCTGGTGCTCGAGCGCATCGCCACGGCCTCCGCGTTCTCGGCCGTGCACATGGCCATGGGCGCCGGCCAGCAGTTCGTCTACGGCTTCCGGGACAGCCCCGTGCGGGGGGCTGCATGAAGGCCAACTTCAAGCAGGCGGGCTTGCTGCGCGTCAGTTCGCCGCTGGGCGCCGACGATTTGCTGCTCGACAGCATGACGGGCAGCGAGGGGCTGTCCGAGCTGTTCCGCTTCCACCTGCACATGCGCTCGCCCAGCACCAGCCTCAGCGCCGCGGCCGTCGTGGGCAAGGACATGACGGTGACCATCGCGCTGCCCGACGGCCCGTCGCGCTACGTCAGCGGCATCGTCACGCGCTTCATCCAGAGCGGCCAGGACCGCGATTTCGCCGCCTACGAGGCGGAACTGGCGCCGGCCCTGTGGCTGCTGACCCTGTCGCGCGACCGCAAGATCTTCGCCAACCAGGGCGTGGACGCCGTCATCAAGGCCGTGCTGACGAGCTTTGGCATCGCCTTCGATTCCAAGCTGGCGGGCACGTATGCCGCGCGCGAGTATTGCGTGCAGTACGACGAGACGGCGTTCGACTTCATTTCGCGCCTGATGGAGCAGGCCGGCATCTTCTATTTCTTCACCTTCAGCAGCAGCGGCCACACCATGGTGCTGGCCGACGCGCCGGCCCATTGCGCCGATTGCGCGGGCGCGGCCACGGCCCGCTTCTGGCCCGACACGGGCATGCAGCGGCCCGCCGACACGGTGACGCGCTTCGCCAGCGAGCACCGCATCGCGCTGCAGCAGATGACCGTCAACGACTATGACTTCGTCACGCCGGACACCTCGCTCGAAGGCTGCTTCGCGGCCACGGGCGGCAAGGGCAAGAGCTATGAGTTTGCCAGCGGCCATCCGACGGTGGCCGCCGCCAAGGCGCTGGCCCAGCTGCGCGTGGAGGCGGACCAGGCCACGGCCGAGGTGCTGCGCGGCGACAGCTATTGCTATCCGTTCGCGGCCGGCACGCGCTTTGCGCTGTCCGGCCATTTCGTGGCGGCCCTGAACGCCAGCTTCGTGCTGCGCCGCGTGCAGCATACGGCGAACAGCGAGGGCTACAGCAACTGTTTCGAAGCCTTTCCCGCCGCCGTGCCGTTCCGCGCGCCCGTGGTGACGACGCGTCCGCGCGCGGCCGGCTGCGAAACGGCGAAGGTCGTGGGGCCGGCCGGCGAGGAAATCTGGACCGACAAGCATGGCCGCGTCAAGGTGCGCTTTCCCTGGGACCGCGACGCCGCCGACGACAAGCGCGCGCCGTGGATACGCGTGGCGCAGGCGACGGCGGGCAAGGGCGTGGGCGCCTTCTTCCTGCCGCGCGTGGGGCACGAAGTGGTGATTAGCTACATGAACGGCGACCCGGACCGGCCGCTGGTAACGGGCAGCGTCTACAACGGCACGAACGTCACGCCGGCCACCTTGCCCGCCAACCAGACGCAGTCCATCCTGCGCACGCTGTCGTCGAAGCAGGGCAGCGCCGGCAACGAATTGCGCTTCGAAGACAAGAAGGACGCCGAGCAGCTGTACCTGCACGCGCAGAAGGACATGCTGACGGAAATCGAAAACGCGCTGACGACGACCGTCAAAAAGGGCGCCGAAATCCATACCCTGGACGAGGGCGACCGCACGGTCGACGTCAAGAAGGGCAAGGAAACGCACACGGTGGCCGGCACGCGCGGCGTGACCGTGACGGGCGCCGAGACGCACGCCAACGAGGCCGCGTTCAAGCACACGGTGAAGGGCGACTATGCGCTGACCATCGACGGCAGCCTGAGCATCACGGTGAAGGGCGCCATCAAGATCGTCTCGGACGGCGCCGTCGCGCTGGAAGCGGGCACCACGCTGGCGGCCAAGGCCGGCACTGCGCTGAGCAACAAGGCCGGCACGGAGCTGGCCTGCGAGGCGGGCACCAAGCTCAGTACCAAGGCGGGCGTGCAGATCGACCACAAGGCGCCCGTCATCAACAGCAAGGCCGACGCCACGCAGACGGTGGAAGCGGGCGCCATGCTCACGCTCAAGGGCGCCATGGCGAAGGTGAACTAGATGACGAGCGACTTTTCAACCGCCGCCGCTCCCCCCGCCGCCGTGCGCGAAAGCCGCGTGGTGGAGGAGCACGATGACGCCGGCATCCTGCTGTTGCGCAGCACCATGGCCGGCGGCGTGCTGCACGGCCCGCTGGAACAGTACGGGCCGGGCGGCCAGCCGGCGATGACGGCGCATTTCCAGGACGGCAAGCTGCACGGCACGGTGGCCCTGTATGGCGACGATGGCGTGGTGGTGCAGCGCAGCGCCTTCCAGCACGGCCTGGCGCACGGCCTTATCGAAACCTTCCTCCACGGCCGCCGGATCGCCGCGCAGACCATGTCGGGCGGCGTCGCCAGCGGACCGTCGCTGTCGTTCGACGAGGCGGGCCAGATGACGGCGCGGCTGCAGCTGGCCGACGGCCAGCTCGACGGCCAGGCCCTGTTCTACCACGAAGGACGCCAGGTGCGCAGCGCCTGGTACCGCGCCGGCCTGCTCGAAGGCGAGAGCGCCGATTACGACGCCGAAGGCCAGGTGCTGCAGCGCTGCAGCTACCGCGCCAACCTGCTGCACGGGCCGCTGCGCCGCTACTGGCCCGGCGGTGCGCTGATGGAAGAAGTGATTTACCGCGAAGGCGTGCCGCTGGCGGCGCCGGCCCGCTTCGATGCGCAGGGCCGGCGCCAGGGCAATGCCGAGGCGGCGCCGGCCCTGTTCGAGCGCCTGAAAAAACTGCTAAGGGGGGACTGATGGGACAACAAGTCTGCGCCGGGGCGATGCTGAAATGCTCGTTCGGCATGGCGCCCGGCACGCTGATGGTGCTGCCGTTGAACAAGGTGATGACGATCATGCCGGACGCCAACATCATGGACAACAAGCCCATGGTCAACATCCTGCCCTTCGGCATGTGCATGTCGATGGCCAACCCGCAGGTGGCGGCGGCCACGGCGGCGGCGCTGGGCGTGCTGGTGCCCATGCCGTGCATTCCCATGACCACTGCGCCGTGGGTGCCCGGTTCGCCCACGGTCTTGCTGGGCAATATGCCGACCCTGAACAACGCTTCCAAGCTGATGTGCATGTTCGGCGGCGTGATTGAAATCTGCATGCCGGGCCAGATGACCGTGGCCGTGCCTTGAACGTCCGATACATCCGATGAACCTTGACTTTGCCGAGTGAGCCGATGGAATACCGATTAAGCCTTACCCCGCGCCTGGTGGCCGTCGGGTTTTTTGCGGTGGTGGCCCTGCTGGTGCTGCTGTTTGCGCTGGGTTTCCAGCTGGGCCAGAGGCTGGCCGCCGGGGAAGCGCCGGGCGTCTCGCGCGGCCATGGCGG
>NZ_JBXAKS010000032.1:0-8203 GCF_058798675.1 Janthinobacterium sp. GW822-FHT07H10 | reverse complement strand
TGCCCGAGGCCGTAAAGCTCAGCTGATAGACAGGCTTGCCGGCCGTGCCGACGTCGCGCACCACCGCCTTGCCGGCGCTTTCCGGCGCGATGCTCAGCACATTGGCGGCCGTGAACGGACCGCCCGTGGCGCCCGCCGTCAGGTCGACATTGACCGTCAGGCCGGCCACCACCGTGGCGCTCTGGCTCACCACCTGCGGCATCGGATTGACGGTCACCGTGGCTTTTACCGGCAGCGAGGCGCCGAAGGCGTTCGACAGCGTGTAGCCGATGCTGATGTCGCCGCTGGTATCGATGCCTGGCGTGTAGACGATGTCCATGCCGCTGACCACCGCCGTGCCGCTGGCCGGCGCCGTGGTGATGGCCACCGCCGTGAACGGGCCGCCCGTGGCGCCTTCCGTCACGTGCAGGGTCACCGGCGTGCCGGCCAATACCGTGGCCGTCTTCGCCACCGCTACCGGCACCGGCTGCGGCGCCACCGTCAGGCTGACCGTGGCCGGCGCGGACGTGCCGCCCGGGCCAGTCAAGGTGTAGCGGAAGCTGTCCGGACCGAAGTAGTCGGCATTCGGCACATAGGTCACCTTGAAGGCGCGGCCGCTGCCGCCCCCTGCCGCGCCGGTCGCGACGACCGTCACGCGGCCATGCTGCGGCGGCGTGACGATGGTCACATCCGTGACCGGGCTGCCATCGGCAGAAGCGATCGTCAGGCTCACCTCCTGGTTGGCCGACGTCGTCGCCGTTTCATTGACCACCGGCGGCGGCGCCTGGCTCACCTGCAGGGTCAGGGCCTGCTGCACCGTGAACTGGTTGGCATCCTTTGCCTGCAGGGTGAAGGCGAAGCTGCCGGCCGCCGTCGGCGTGCCGCTGACGACGCCCGTCGCCGTATCGAGTGCCAGGCCGGCCGGCAGGGCGCCGCCGGCAAGCGCATATGCGTATGGCGCGACGCCGCCGGCCGCCGTGAAGGCCTGGCTGTAGGCGTCGCCGACGCGGATGCCGGCCAGGCTGGCTGGCGTCAGGGTCAGGGTCGGCGCGGCCACTGCCAGCGTATAGCTGTTGGTGGCGCTGAACGGCGCGCCCACGCCGGTGCTGCTGTCGGTGACCTTGATGCCGAAGGTGAAGCTGCCGGCCACATTGGTGGTGCCGGACAGCACGCCGGTGGCCGCATTCAGGCTCAGGCCCGTCGGCAGGCTGCCGCTGCTGACGCTGTACGTATACGGTGCCGTGCCGCCCGCCGCCGTCAGCGTCGCGCTGTACGGCGTTGCCACCGTCGGATTGGCCAGGGTGGCCGGTGTCAGCGCCACTGCCGCGGAGGTGACGGACAGGCTGTAGCTCTTCGCGCCCGTGAATTGATGCGTATCCGTGGCCGTCACGGTGACCGGGAAATTACCGGCCGCCGTTGGTGTGCCTGCCAGCAAACCGCTATTGCTCAGGGTCAGGCCGGCGGGCAAGCTGCCGGCCGTCACGCTGAAGGTGTACGGCGCGCCGCCGCCGCTGGCAGTCAATTGCTGGCTGTAGGCGGCACTGACCTGGGCCGCCGGCAAGGCGACAGGCGTGATGTCGATGGCCGAGGTGACGGTCAGCGTGTATGTTTGCGTGGCAACGGTATTCACGCCGGCGACCGCGGCCTGGGTCGCGGTGATGATGCTGGTGCCGGCGCTGACGGGCACGATGGCGCCGCTGCTGTTGACCGTGGCCACCGCCGCATTCGAACTGACATACGTCAGCGCGCCATAACTGCCGCCGGTCAGGGTCGAGGTCGCCACATTGCTGAAGCTATTGCCCAAAGGAACAGATGCCGCCGTCGGTGTCGCAAACGTGATGACGCCGGTCGGAATATACGTAAATTGATCCGCCGCGCTGGTGGCGCTGGTGCCGCCCGCCGTCGTGACGGTTACATCCACCGTGCCGACGCTGCCGGCCGGCGCCGGGACCGTGATCTGCGTGGCGCTGTTGACCGTGAAGCCGGTCGCCGCCGTGGCGCCGAACCTCACGGCCGTGGCGCCGCCAAAGCCCGTGCCCGTGATGGTGACGCTGGTGCCGCCAGCCACGGGACCCGACGTGGGAGAAATGCCGGTGACCGTCGGCGCGCCCACAAAGGTGAACTGGTCCGCTGCGCTGGTGGCGCTGGTACCGCCCGTCGTCGTCACGCGCACGTCGACCGTGCCCGTGCCGGCTGGCGCCGTCGCCGTGATCTGCGTGGCGCTGTTGACGGTAAAGCCCGTCGCCGCCGTGGCGCCGAACGTCACGGCTGTCGCGCCGCTAAAACCCGCACCGTTGATGGTGACGCTGGTGCCGCCCGTCGTTGGCCCTGCCGTGGGCGCAATGCTGGTAACCGTCGGCGCGCCCACATAGGTGAACTGGTCCGCCGCGCTGGTGGCGCTGGTGCCGCCCACCGTGGTCACGCGTACATCCACCGTGCCGCTGCCGCTCGGCGCCGTCGCCGTGATCTGCGTGGCGCTGTTGACGGTAAAGCCCGTGGCCGCCGTGGCGCCGAAGGTAACAGCCGTCGTGCCGCCAAAGCCCGTGCCCGTGATGGTGACGGTAGTGCCGCCAGTGGCCGGGCCTGCCGTCGGCGAAATGCTCGTCACCGTCGGTGCCGGCACGAAAGTGAACTGGTCCGCCGCGCTGGTGGCGCTGGTGCCGCCCGTCGTCGTCACGCGCACGTCGACCGTGCCCGTGCCCGCTGGCGCCGTCGCCGTGATCTGCGTGGCGCTGTTGACCGTGAAGCCCGTGGCCGCCGTGGCGCCAAACGTCACGGCCGTGGCGCCGGTGAAGCGCGTGCCGGTGATGATGACCGAAGTGCCGCCAGTGGTGGGGCCTGCCGTGGGCGACAGGCTGGTGACCGTCGGCGCTCCGACATAGGTGAACTGGTCCGCCGCGCTGGTGGCGCTGGTGCCGCCCGCCGTGGTCACGCGCACGTCGACCGTGCCGGCGCTGCCGTTTGGTGCCGTCGCCGTGATCTGCGTGGCGCTGTTGACGGTAAAGCCGGTCGCCGCCGTGGCGCCGAAGGTCACGGCCGTCGTGCCGCTAAACCCCGTGCCGGTGATGATGACCGAGGTGCCGCCGGCGGCGGGCCCCGATGTTGGCGAAATGCCCGTCACGGTCGGTGCCGGCACGTAGGTAAATTGATCGGCGGCGCTGGTGGCGCTGGTGCCGCCCGCCGTGGTGACGCGCACGTCCACCGTGCCCGTGCCTGCTGGCGCCGTCGCCGTGATCTGCGTGGCGCTGTTGACGGTAAAGCCCGTCGCCGCCGTGGCGCCGAACGTCACCGCCGTCGTGCTGCTAAAGCCAGTGCCGGTGATGATGACGGTGGTGCCGCCGCCGGCCGGCCCCGCCGTGGGCGAAATGCTCGTCACTGTCGGTACCGCTACAAAGGTGTACTGGTCCGCCCCGCTGGTGGCGCTGGTGCCGCCCGCCGTCGTGACGCGCACGTCCACCGTGCCCGTGCCGGCTGGCGCCGTGGCCGTGATCTGCGTGGCGCTGTTGACCGTAAAGCCGGTTGCCGCCGTGGCGCCAAACGTTACCGCCGTGGCGCCGGTAAAGCCCGAGCCGTTGATGGTCACGCTGGTGCCGCCGGAGGTAGGCCCCGCCGTGGGCGAAATGCTCGTCACCACCGGGGCAGGTATATAGGTGAACTGGTTGCCCGCGCCGGTGGCGCTGGTGCCGCCTGTCGCCGTGACGGTCACGTTCACGGTGCCTGCACTGCCGGCGGGCGACGTGGCGGTCATGGTCGTGGCATTGACCACGGTAACGGCAACGCCATTGTTGGCGCCGAACTTCAGTGCCGTCACACCCGAGAAGCCGGTACCGGTGATGGTCACGGCGGTGCCGCCAGAGCTGGGGCCGGACGCAGGCGAGACCGCGGTGATGGTTGGCGGCGGCTGGGCGTTGACGTCCATGGCATAGCTTCGCGACGTGTTGTACGGTCCGTTGCCGCCCGTGACATCCGTCGATTTGATCACAAAGTTAAAGGTGCCCAGGGCGCTGGGCGTACCCGATAACAAACCGCTGGACGACAGGGTCAGGCCCGTTGGGAGGGTGCCGGACTCCACCACATACGTGTAGGGCGCGCTGCCGCCGGAGGTCGACATCTGCTGGCTGTAGGGCACGGACTGCCCCGCCGCACTCAGGGTGGTCGGCGTGATGGACAGGGTCGGCACGGCGATCGACACGGAATAGTTCTTGGTGACGGTCAGCGGCGTGCCCGGGGTCGAGTCGGTCACCTTGACGCTGAACACATAGGCGCCGGTGGCCGTCACGGTGCCGGAAATCACGCCGCTCGACGATACGCTGATGCCAGGCGGCAAGGTACCGGAATCCAGCACATAGGTGTAGGGGGCGACGCCGCCGCTCGACGACATGCCCTGGCTGTAAGGCACGCCAATCACGGGCGTGGGCAGGCTGCCCGGCGACACCGTGAAGGCGGCTGCCGCCGGCGCGACTGTCACGGTGAAAGTGACTTCCTTGCTATCCTCGTCAAGCAGGATAAAGCTGTCGGACAGCGCCCCGTCGCCATTATTGATATAGGTGGCGATGCCATCGCCGTTATTGACGAGGCCTGTAATGGTGCCGTGCAGGGGCGTCGCGTTATTGTCAATCAGGCCGAATCCGCTGCAGGCCGACAGGTCGATGATATGCGTGCCGCCCGAGGCGACCGAAAAACTCTGGCTGGGCGTACATTTTACGCTCGGCACGGCCTGCGCCGGATTGGCGCCGAATGCCAGCATCAACAGGCACAGCGAAGCAAACCAATGCCCAAGACGGCAAGATATCGACGTCCCGAGCGCCGCGCGACTCGACATTCGTTTCCGATTTCCAGCATAAAAAGCGAGCAGGAAAGAATATGCCGGACAGCCGACAACAGCGTTGCAAATACGCAACATAGTTTCTCCAATACAGAGTTTTTTTAGACAAAGATGAACATGATTTCAGGCCGCAAGCGATGCCATTCTTGCACTCTTACAGAGTGCCAACAGATGTTGACGCTTGCCATACGACAACGTATGCTACTCCGAGATTTCAATAAAGTAACTATAACAAAAAGGGTTTTTTAAATCGCAATATTGATTGCAAATGGAAAATATTCATTATTTGACATTTGATTGCATTCCAACCGTGGGAGAACGATGATGGCTGATGTATATCTGGGACAGATCATGATGGGCGGCTTCAATTTTGCGCCGCGTGGATTTGCTGCATGTAACGGGCAATTGCTGCCCGTTGCGCAGAATCAGGCGCTGTTTGCGCTATTGGGAACCGCCTATGGCGGCAATGGCAGCACCAACTTTGCCCTGCCCAATTTGCAAGGCAGTACGCCCGTCGGTGCGGGTGCCTCCGTGGACGGCGCATGGCAGCCTGCCCCGTATCCCGTCGGCACGCGGGCCGGCGTGGAGGCTGTCACCTTGATATCGACTCAGATGCCTGCGCACACACATGCAGCCAATACGGTAACCACGCCCGGCACCTCGAAAAACCCGACAAACACCCTGTTTGGCGGCAGCGGCGCGGAATCCATCTATGGTTCGGCTGGCCCGCAAGTCACCCTGTCCAGCCAGACCCTGGCGCTGACCGGCGGCAACCAGGCGCATAACAATATGCAGCCGTTCTCGGTGATCAATTTCAATATCGCCTTGAGCGGTATCTTCCCATCGCGCAACTAAACTGCCAGCCACTTCTAACGGAGCATAGTCATGACCACACCCTATGTCGGCGAAATCCGCCTGTTTTCCTTTCCCCGCATTCCCAGTGGCTGGTTCGCCTGCGATGGCAGCCTGAAACCGATCGCCAATAATGAAGTGCTGTACACCTTGCTGGGCACCACCTACGGCGGCGACGGCGTCAACACCTTCGCCGTGCCCGATCTGCGCGGCCAGGTTCCCCTGCACATGGGCACCGGCCCCGGCCTGACCAACCGGGTCATCGGGCAAAGAAGCGGCAGCGAATCGGTGACCTTGCAGACAACCCAGTTGCCTTCGCATACGCACCCGTTCAATGTGAACAGCCCCCTGGCAACGGTCAATGCGCCGGCGGCCAACCTGCTGCTGGCTGCCCCCTCGAATAACGACAAGATGTACACCAGCGACCTGACCGGCCTCACCGCCTATGCACTGGCAACCACTGCCACGGGCTCCGCAGGGGGTAACCTGCCGCACGAAAATACCATGCCGACCCTGACCGCATCGTTCTGCATCGCATGGGCAGGCATTTTCCCATCCCAGCAATAACAGCCAGCACGCATACGCTGCCAACAGAATCGATCAGGAGAAACTACCGTGACATCACCATATATTGGCGAAATACAAGTCTTCGGCTTCAATTTCACACCCTACGGATGGGCCAGCTGTAACGGCGCCACCCTGCAGATACAGCAATACTCCGCCCTGTTTTCCTTGATCGGCACGCAGTATGGCGGGAACGGGACCACCACCTTCCAGCTGCCCAACTTCACGGGACGCGCGCCATGCGGCCAGGGAACCGGACCAGGCCTGACGCCGCGCGTGGTGGGCGAGACGTTCGGCACCAACAGTGTCTCGCTGAACGTGACGGAAATCCCGGCTCACACGCATCAACTCAATGTGTACCGCCAGCCCACCGCCGCCCTGCAGCACAACACGCCGCTCGCTAACGATGGCATGATTGCCCTGACCGGCACGTCCGCCTTTGTGCCATCGACGCCACCAAACGTCACGCTGTCACCTGTGGCGATCGGCACTGCCGGTGGCGGCCTGCCGCATGAGAACCGGCAGCCGATGCTGGCGCTGAATTTCTGCATTGCCCTGCAAGGCGAGTTTCCCGCGTTCGATTAAGACCTGAAGACCCAGGCAGGCGGCGCCGGCAGCGGGCCGCCCTGCCCGGGCCGGTAATCTCGCCGCAGCATATTCAGCCGCGTTCTCAGTTGAACACGGCCTGATACAGAAAACCGTGACTGTCACGCGCCACCGGCACCAGGAAGATTCCCACCTCGCCAAACGCTTCATGCCGCATCTGGAAAATCTTCTGGCTGAACAGGATGGGTGAGCTATTGTGGAACATCAGGCTGAAAGGCTTGCGCAGCATGCCCTCGAGGGTCGCTGACGGCAGCGGACGTGCTTCCTTCAGGACAAAAGCGGCATTCCCGTCGCTGACGCAAATAAACGTATCGTTGACGCGCGCGGCAAAATGTTCGAGGGTCAGGACATTCATCATTCCAGGCATTCCATTCCATGAGCAGTGTGGTTGAGGCAATGCTTGATTCTAATGGAATCATTACCGCTCCGGCACGCCATTTGCAATGCAAGCCACACTGATGCGGCCCATTGATTTGCATAGCCCACATGCGCCGCGGGGCGGGAGCAAGCTGCTCCCGCCCCGCGGCGTTACTCCCTGTATCAGCAAACTTACCTGAGCGGCATGGCAATGCCGAACATTACCGACTGGCTGCGCCCGCTATCCATGTTCAGATTGCTGTTGTAGTCCAGGGTCAGGGTCATGCCGTTCGACAGCAACAGCTTCACGCCCAGGCCCGCCGTCCAGTTGCCCGTCTGCTGCGGCAAGGTGCGGATCACGTACACGGGACCGTCCGCCGCCAGGTCGGCATACGCCAGGCGCGCATCGTCGGCGCCCTGGAACTGGTGACGGTACTCGAGACGCGCACGCGGGTACCACGTCCCCAGGCCGCCCACATACAGGCCCTCGGCGCGCACGCCCAGCGCGCCGATGCGCGAGCGCACCGTCTGCTTGAAGTAGCTCAGCGCGTTGATGCCGGGCGCCTTCTCCGTGTACGGATCGAGCTTGGCCGACATCAGTTCCACGCGGCCGTATGGCGACCACATCCATGTTTCATTGCGCACCTCGATACCGCCGACAAGCGCACCAAACACTTGCTTGCCGTCGCGCTCGCCAGTGGCGTAACCGCTGCCGTCCGTCAGGTAGCGCGAGGCGTCGTACTGCAGGGTACCGTAGCCAAGCACGCCGTCAAGGAAGACGCCCTTGCTTGGACGCAGGCTGCCATACACGGCCGCCACGGCACTGTCGGCGCTGCTCTTGCTGCCGTTCTGTCCCACGTCGCTGCGGTCATGGCTGAAGCCGGCGCCGGCGCCGACGGTGGCCAGCTCGCTCAAACGATAATCGCCGCCCACGCTGATGCCATTGGTGCGGAAATGGAAGCCCGTCTGGCGGCCATTCACGTACTGCTGGCCGAAGTCGACCGCGCCGCCGAGCCACAA
>NZ_JBXAKS010000031.1:0-8237 GCF_058798675.1 Janthinobacterium sp. GW822-FHT07H10 | reverse complement strand
CCGTGAAACAACTTTGCGCCGATGATAGTGCTGCAACCAGTGTGAAAGTAGGTTATCGTCAGGCTTGTTATACGCAGCAGAGAAAAACCCCGCCAGCAATGGCGGGGTTTTTTTTCGTCTGCCGGTTTTATTTGAGGCAGTCGAATCCGTCCTACAATGGCGGTATGCGCATCCTGATCATTGAAGACAATCCCGACATCCTGGCCAATCTGTACGCCTATCTGGAACCGAAGGGTCATGTACTCGATTCGGCCATGAATGGCTACGCCGGCCTGGCCTTGCTGGCCCAGCATGAATACGATGTGATCGTGCTCGATGTCATGCTACCGGGCTTGACTGGGCTGGAACTGTGCCAGAAGTTGCGCGGTGAATTGCGCAATAGCACGCCGGTGCTGATGCTGACGGCACGCGATACGCTGCAAGACAAGGTCGCCGGCTTTGACAGCGGCGCCGATGACTATCTGGTGAAACCTTTTTCCTTGCTGGAACTGGAAATTCGCTTGAAAGCCCTGCTGCGTCGCGCGCGCGGGCAGATGGCGGGCGCCGCCGTGCTGACGGTCGGTGAATTATGTTTTGATACGGAAAAATTTGAAGTCCAGCGTGCCGGCCAGCCATTGATCTTGACCAAGACCGGTTACACCATTCTGAAATGCCTGATGAGTGAAGCACCCAAGCTGGTGCCGCGCGATATGCTCGAACACGAAGTCTGGGGCGATGACCGTCCCGACAGCGATGCCCTGCGCACGCATATCCATGCGCTGCGCCAGGTGCTCGATAAACCGTATGCTTTTCCCATGCTGCGCACGATTCCCGGCATCGGCTATAAATTGCTGAGTGCCGATGCGCCCGTTTAAATCTTTGAGACGGCGTATCGTTGTCGCCTATCTGCTGTTCGCCCTGGTGGCGAGCCTCTTCTTTTCCATCATTGCCGCCATCGCCGTCGAAGGTATTGAAGTGCGACTGGTCGATGAGCGCCTGAAAGAGGTGGCGGCATGGGCGTCGCCGCGGCATGCGGCTGGCTTGTCCGTCGACATGCCTGCCGGATTGAGTTTTCATCACGCCGAAGATACGCCGCCGCCCTTGCGCGGCTTGGCGCCCGGCATGCATGAGAAAACCGTCGATGGTGTCGATCTGCACGTGCTGGTTGGCCACGATGTGCATGGCGAGTTTGTCGTGATCGACCATGCCACCGAGTATGAAAAAATCGAGCTGGTGGTGTACAGCATGTTCGCCCTGGGTTTTATCGGTTTCCTGATCTGTGCTTCGCTGCTCGGGGCCTTCATCGCGAATCGTCTGATCACGCCGATCATGGCGCTGACGCAAGCCGTCAAGGCGGGCCAGGCAGCGTTGCCGCTGCAGGACAGTGCCGATGAGCTGGGGATACTGGCCCGTGCTTTTGCCGCACGTACGGCGCAGTTGACGGAAGTTCTCGACCGCGAGCGCTTTTTTACGGGAGATGTGAGCCACGAATTGCGCACGCCGCTGACGGTGATCACGGGGGCGGCGGAAATTCTGATGGAGCAAGGCGGGCGTGATCCTGTTATCCATTCCGCTTCCGAACGCATTTACCGGGCGGCACGCGAAGCGACGGATTCCGTGACGGTATTGCTGCGTCTGGCCCGCGCGCCGGAATTGCTGGAATGTGCATCGCTATCGGTCGCGGAACTGGCGCGCCAGGAGTGTCTGCGCCATCAACCGCAGACGGCCGGCAAGGCGCTCACCCTGGCCTTTGCCGGCGGCGACGATTTCCTCGTTAACGCGCCGCGTGAACTGTTGAGCGCTGCCATCGGCAATCTGGTGCGCAATGCCTGCCAGTACACATTGCAGGGCGAAGTCATCGTACGCCTGGCCGGGCGCGCGCTGATCGTCGAAGATACGGGCCCAGGCTTGCCCGAGGCGGCCCGCGCGCGCTTGCTGCATCAACCGATTCCTGCCAACCTGGGCGGTTCTTCGGGCACGGGACTGGGATTGGGCCTGGTGCAACGTATTTGCCTGTACCTGGACGCCACCTTGACGTTCAGCAGCCCTCCTGGCGGCGGCACCGTGCTGCGCATTGATTTTCTATAAATATTGTGTGTTTGGTTCATCGTTTTAACGCGCATTTAACGCCTAGCTGACATGCATTTCATGTTGCTGCTTGTAAGGTATTCCTCAGGAGTTCGTCTTGCCACGCCGGTAGTTGCACTGGCCGGCACCGTCATGTTCTCTTCATATTGACACTGTACGATGACTTCCGTGGCCGCCGTCCTTGACGTGGCCGGTCCCTTTCATATCACCAAGTAAATGTGTGCACCCATGCTGGCCAAGCTTAAACTCGTTAAAACCCCCAAAGGTATCGATAGCATCCTGATGCTGTCGGCCATGCTGATCCTCTGGATCGGCAATTACAGCAATCTCGACCTGATGCTCGCCGACAGCATGTTCGATGCCGCGCGTGGGCAGTTTGCTGGTCATCAATTCGCTCTGGCCGGTGTTTTTAATCTCGCCCTGAACGCCCTGGCTGTCGCCGTCATCGTCCTGGCGCTATGGGATGCATGGCGCCCACTGGATTGGCCGGCATCGCGCCGTACAGCCTTGCGCGTTCTGGCGTTGTCTGCCGTGCTGGTGCCGGCCAGCATTTATCTGCTTTCCGCTTTCAGTGGCGCGCCTTGCCCTGGCGATTTGCTGCGCTATGGTGGACTGGAAACGTATGCGCGCCTGCTGGAAACGCTGCCGGCTGCCGCGTCTGCGACGGTCTGCTTGCCCGCCACGCAGGCGAGCAATGCCTGGTGGCTGCTGGCCTTGCAGCTCTTCTGGCTGCCGCGACAACCGCGTGTGGCCGCCCTGGTCGCCAGCTTGATGTTGCTATGTGGTTTGATGTTTGCCTGGATACAACAATTGCAAGGAACGCAATTTTTTTCGCATACCCTGTGGTCAGCCTGGATCGCTTCTTTCCTCGTCTATCTGCTGTATAACTTGCTGAAAGCCGAGGACGCGTTGGCCTGAAACAGAAAAGTACGTCACAATCTGCCTGTCGAGTTGTCGTTTCATACAAAAACAGGAGCACCATGAACGAGCAGATTGCGAGAGAAGTGGTATTGGTCCGTGCTATCGAGACGGCCGACCAGAAAAAAGAAGTCCTCAGCGAGGATGACCGCATGTATGCCAGCCGTAGTGCGCGTGAGCTTGCTCAATGGCAAGCTTCGGGCAAGCAGGCGGAAGTGACGGGCGACGACTTCCTGCAACAGCGTTCCGAGCTGATCATCAAGCGCATCACCGAGCGCACGCCCGCCTTCGCCGCCTTCGCAAAACGCCGCAACGGCATGAAAACCCTGGCGCTGGCCTTTCCTCTGCTGGCCTTGCTGCTGGGCGCCGGGCTCGACCGCATTACGGACCCGCATCGCGTCGACCTGCTGTCGGCGCCCCTGCTGCTGATCATCGCCTGGAATGTGCTGGTTTACCTGGGCTTGCTGATCTGGCTGTGCATTCCTTCGCATTCCCTGGGCTGGCCGAAAGCGGGACTGGTACGCCACCTGAGCGTGGGCCGGCTGGCCCTGCCGCGCAAATTGCCGCATGCCTTATCCTCGGGTTTGCTCAGTTTCATGGGCGAATGGGCGCACCTGAGCGCCAAGCTGACGGCCGCGCGCCTCAGCCGCACGATACACCTGAGCGCCGCCATGTTTGCCATCGGCGCCGTCGCCTCGCTGTATGCGCGTGGCTTCCTGTCGCAATACGCGGCCGGGTGGGAAAGCACGTTCCTGAATGCCAGCCAGGTGCATAGCCTGCTTTCGACCCTGTTTGCGCCAGCCATCGCCCTGTTTCACCTGCAAGGCTTTTCGCTGGCGGAAATCGAAGCGCTGCGCTTCCCGCAAACGACGGCCGTCGAAGGCGGTGCGCGCTGGGTGCATTTGTATGCGGCAACGATCTTCCTGCTGGTGGTCGTGCCGCGCCTGATCCTGGCCCTCGTCAACAATTGGCGTGCCGCGCGTCTGGCGAAACACTTCCCGCTGGATCTGGATCAACCGTATTTCCGCAAGCTCAATGAAAGCATCGGCGTGGCCACGGGCGGCATGCTGCGCGTATTGCCTTACAGCTTTACTGTCGATGAGGCGCGCCACAAGGGCCTGGGACAGATCGCGATCATGCTGTTCGGCGAGCAGGGCCGCATGATGCTGCGCCCATCGACGTCATATGGCGAGGAACCGCAGGAAGTCTTGCGTGGCACGGACCTGAATGATCCGCAAGTCAATATCACGGCAGTGCTGTTCAACCTGACGGCGACGCCGGAAAAGGAAAATCATGGCGCCTTCCTCGACTACCTGGCGCAATCGTCGGCACGCGGCATCGCCGTCCTGATCGATGAGTCCAGCTACCTCGAGCGTGCTGGCGAACAAGCGGACAATGGCGCGCGTCTGGCGGAACGAGTCGCCCTGTGGCAACAGTTCTGCCAGTTCCACAAAACCACGGCCACGCTGGTCAATTTGCTCAATCCCGCCCTGCATCCGCTCGACGCGGGTGTCGGACTGAAAGTATCGGCAGCCGCATGAGTGTGAATGTAAATAAAGACGTCCAGGAAGATGTGGCGCAGATTCAGTTTGCGCTGATCTCGCATACGAATAACGGCAAGACGACCCTGGCGCGTACCCTGGTGGGCGTGGATATCGGCGAAGTGCGCGACGCCGCCCATGTGACGGTGTTTGCGGAATCGCATACCTTGCTGGCCACGCCGCAGGGCGATGCCTTGCAACTGTGGGATACGCCCGGCTTTGGCGATTCCGTGCGCCTGCTCAAGCGCCTGGGACAGGCGGGCAATCCCATCGGCTGGTTCCTGCGCGAAGTGCTGGACCGTTATCGCGACCGCCCGTTCTGGCTCAGCCAGCAGGCGCTGCGCACGGCCAAGGATGCGGCCGACGTGGTGCTGTATCTGGTGAATTCCTCGGAGAACCCCAAGGATGCGGGCTACTTGCCGGCGGAAATGAAAATCCTTGAATGGCTGGGCAAACCGGTGGTGGTCTTGCTCAATCAGATGGGGCCGCCACGTCCAGGAAATGAGGAGCATGGCGAACAGGCACGCTGGCGCGAGCATTTGCGGCAATACCCTATCGTGCGCGATGTCCTGGCGCTCGATGCGTTCGCCCGTTGCTGGGTGCATGAACGCGTGTTTTATGAAGCGGTGGGCAAGTTGTTGCCGCAGTCACAGCAAGCCGCCTATGCGCGGTTGTTTGCCACCTGGCAAGCGCAGAATACCGCGCGCTTCCAGCAGGCCATGCACTTGCTGGCCACGCAACTGGCCGTCGCCGCGAAAGACAGCGAAGCGATAGCACCTGTTTCCAAGGGCTTGCTGAAATCGGCCTTGCAGGTAGTCGGCATCGGCAAGAATGAAGAGCAGCAACGTCAGGAAAAGGCCATGGCCAGCCTGGTGGCACGGCTCAATACGCGCAGCGGCGAGACGACGCGTGAACTGTTGATCTTGCACAAACTTGACCCGACGGATGCGCATAAGATCAATGCGCGGGTGCGCGATAATTTTGCCGTGCGCGCGCCGATCGACAAGGCGCAGGCGGGCTTGCTGGGCGCCATGATCTCCGGTGCGGCGACGGGCCTGTCGGCGGACTTGATTTCCGGTGGCTTGACCCTGGGTACGGGGGCCTTGCTCGGCGGCGTGGTCGGAGCGCTGACGTTCGCCGGTGCCGCCTGGGGTTTTAACTCGGGGACAGACCGCAACGAGCCGACGATGCAATTTACGGATGCCTTCCTGCGCACCCTGGTAGTGGCCGGCGTGCTGCGTTACCTGGCGGTAGCCCATTTTGGCCGGGGCCGCGGCAATTTTGTCGAAGGCGAAGCGCCGGCGTTCTGGCAGGATGAAGTCGAACAGGCGGTGGCGCGTCATGATGGCGCCTTGCTGGAACTGTGGAAAGACGTACGCCGTGAAAAATCTCCGGAGCTGGCGACCGAGCGCGTCTTGCCTATCATGACAACCATCGCGTCCGATACCCTGGCGCGCCTGTATCCGGACGTCGCGCGCCAGGTGTGAATCAATGGTTCCGTGCTTGCAGCCACTGTTCCAGAAATTGCACGCACACCCTGACCTTGGCCGAGTTCGACAACCGTGACGTGGTCACGGCCCACACATCGGCAGCCTGGTGATACGCAGGCAAGATACGCACCAGTTTGCCTTGCGCCAGGCTGCCCGCGACATCCCAGGCCGAGCGCAAAATGATGCCATGGCCATCGAGCGCCCATTGATGCACGATCTCGCCATTATTGGCCGACAGCGGCCCGTCGACCTTCACGGTTTCCTGTCCTTGTGGCCCCTGCAGTTTCCAGCGCCGCCCATCCTGGTCGCGTTCGCGGATGACGATGCATTGATGCTCGCTTAACTGCGCCAGGGTGGTCGGTACGCCATGTTGCGCCAGGTAGGCGGGCGCGGCGCACAGCACGCGCTGATTGCTGGCGATGCGGTGCGCGATCAGGTCCGGCTCCTGGACCACGCCGACCCGGATGTCGAGATCGAAACCTTCGCCCAGCAGGTCAACGGGGCGGTCGAGCAATTCCACCTGGATGTTCAGCTGCGGGTATTGCCGCGCCAATGCGGATAGCGCAGGACCGAGCCGGTTGCGGCCGAAGCCGGAACTGGAGCAGATGCGCAGCATGCCCTGCGGCTGCAATTTGGATTGCGCTACGGCATCGCCCATCTGTGCAACATCTTCCAGGATGCGCTGCGCCCATTGCCGCACGATGTTGCCATGATCGGTGACGCTGACCCGGCGCGTGGTCCGGTGCAGCAGGCGCGTCTGCAAGGCGTCTTCCAGCATACCGATGCGCTTGCTGACGACGGCCTTGGAAATACCCAGTTCCAGTGCCGTGGCGGCAAAGCTGGCTTTGTGGGCAACCAGGCAAAACAGGCGCAAGTCTTCCAGCAATGGTGTGTTTTTCATCAATTGGCCATGAAGTGTGAATGCTGGGGTTCTGAATACGTTGATTGTATTCCCATGCGGTGCCAGTATCATCAAGGCATCCCATCTCTACAGGAGCTGCATGTCATGGTCACCATGGTCACCCACAGAATCGCCGTCATCGCCGGCGACGGTATCGGCAATGAAGTCATGCCGGAAGGCTTGCGCGTGCTGCGGGCCGCCGCGCAGCGTTTCAACATCGACTTGCAGTTTACGACCATGGCCTGGGCCAATTGCGATTATTACCTGGAGCACGGGCAAATGATGCCGTCGGACTGGTTTGCGCAGCTCAAGGACTTCGACGCCATTTATTTTGGCGCCGTGGGGTGGCCGGACAAGGTGCCCGACCACATTTCGCTGTGGGGATCGCTGTTGAAATTTCGCCGCGAGTTCGATGAGTACGTCAACTTGCGCCCCGTGCGGCTGATGCCCGGCGTGCCGTGCCCGCTGGCCAATAAGAAGCCGGGCGATATCGACTTTTATGTGGTGCGTGAAAATACGGAGGGCGAATATTCGTCCGTGGGCGGGCGCATGTTCGAAGGCACGGAGCGTGAAACCGTGCTGCAGGAATCCGTCTTTACACGCAAAGGTGTCGACCGCATCCTCAAATATGCGTTTGAGCTGGCGCAAAACCGACCTAAAAAACACCTGACGTCGGCGACCAAGTCGAATGGCATCGCGATCAGCATGCCGTTCTGGGATGAGCGGGTGGAAGCGATGGCGCCCGAGTTTCCCGATGTGCGCTGGGATAAATACCATATCGACATTCTGGCGGCCCGTTTCGTGCTGAGTCCCGAGCGTTTCGACGTGGTGGTGGCGTCGAATCTGTTTGGTGACATCCTGTCCGACCTGGGCCCGGCGTGCACGGGCACAATCGCCATCGCGCCGTCGGCGAATATCAATCCGGAGCGCACGTTTCCCTCGGTATTTGAGCCCGTGCACGGTTCCGCGCCCGATATCTATGGCCAGAATATCGCCAATCCGATCGGCATGATCTGGTCGGGCGCCATGCTGCTCGATTTTCTCGGTAATGGCGACGCCCGTTACACGGCCGCGCATGATGCGATTGTGCGCGCCATCGAGCAGGTGCTCGAGCATGGCCCACGCACGCCGGACATGGGCGGCAGCGCCAGTACGACCGATGTCGGCATGGCGGTTGCAGACTTGCTGAAATAAAGCTTGCCGCCCGTGGGTGGCTTTGCTATAGTTCGCCTCCCCAATGAGACGCACTAGTTTGCGGCACAAAAGGGACGGCCTTCCGGGGCTGGGTAGTAAAAAAGAAGGTTGACGAAATGCTGCAAA
>NZ_JBXAKS010000030.1:0-10077 GCF_058798675.1 Janthinobacterium sp. GW822-FHT07H10 | reverse complement strand
CCCCCCCCCAAGCCCTGTCGGCCGGCGTCACGCCGACGTGGCGCAGCGGCTGCAGCGGCGCGCTCTCGAGCGCCTCGACCAGCTGCGCCAGCGCGGCGGCCGTGTAATGCGCCAGCTGCAGCGGCGCTATGCCGCCGACGCACTGTGCCGTCAGGACGAAGTCGTCGCGCGCATCGTCCACGTTCAGGGTGAACGGATAGTTGGTGCGCTCTTCGGCGGTAAGGAAACGCATGCCCTCGCCGGCCGCGACGCTGGCGCCATCGATGCTCGACGGCGCGCTGTGGCGGTAGTTCAGCAAGGCTGTAAACAGCGGCGTATTCGCCGCCACGCCGCTGCAGCGCTGGGCCAGCGCCAGCGATGCCTGCTCATGTTCGAGCAGGCTGCTCAGGCTATCCCAGGTGGCGTCGAGCACCTGGCGCACGCTGCGCCGTCCCAGCTGCACGCGCACCGGCAGGGTATTGACGAACATGCCGACCGGGTTGCCCTGCAACTCGACATCCTGCAGGCGGCCGGACAGCACGGTGCCAAACACCACGTCGTCGCTGCCGGACAGCTGGGCCAGGACCTGGGCCCACGCCACGTGGAACAGCGCGGCGGCCGTGGTGCGGTTGCCGCTGGCGGCACGGCGCACGCGCGCGCTCAGCGCGGCGCCCAGCAGATGGCGCGCCTCGGCCGCCTGCGAGCCGTCGGCCTGCACGTTGGACAGGCCCAGCGGCATGGTGGGACGGGTCACGTCGCCCAGCTGGCGGCGGAAATACGCCTCGTGCAGCGCCGCCGGCACCGCCCTGGCGCGCGCCACGAAATCGCGGTACGGCAAGGCCGGCGGCAGCTTGCCGCCTTCGCCGCGCAGGATGGCCTGCACTTCGGCCAGCAGGATGTCGAGCGTGATGTGGTCGCAGGCCAGGTGATGGATCAGGATGGCGAGGTAGCAAGCGCCGGAGCGCGGGTCCTGCGCGGCATAGGCCAGCATCAGCGGCGCGGTGCGCAAGTCCAGGCGCACGTGGCGCGGATCGGACAATTGCAGGAACTGCTGTTCGCAGTCGCCGTCCGCATCGAGTTCCACGCTACGCGTTTCCATCTGCGCATGGCGCTGCACCACCTGCAGCGGCTGCGCCAATCCTTCCCAGCGCAAGCTGGTACGCAGCATGTCGTGGCGCTCCACCAGCTGCTGCAGCGCGGCCAGGTAGGCATCCAGGCGGGCGCGCGTATCGAGCGCAAACGCGGCGCGCAGCAGATAGGCGTCGCCTTCGCTCTCGAGCAGATGGTGGAACAGGATGCCTTCCTGCGGCGGCGCCAGCGGATACATGTCCTGCACGTTGGCCGCGCCGCCCGGCACGCCGGCGACGATCTGGTCGACGTCGGCCTGGCTCAGCGCCACAAGCGGCAGCATCTGCGGCGTGATCGCCTCGCAGCCGGCGGGAATCGCGTTGGCCGGCACGCCGGGGGAGGCCGGCGCGGCGGAGGCTGCAATCACGGCGGCCAGCGCCTGCAGGCTGCTGGCGCCAAACACCGCGCGCACGTCGCATGCCACGCCGAGCGCCGCCAGCCGTTCGATCATCTCCAGCACCATCAGCGAATGGCCGCCCAGTTCAAAGAAGTGGTCATGGCGGCCCACGCGCTGCAAGCCCAGCAGCTCTTGCCAGACCTGGGCGATGGCGCCTTCCAGCGCGCCCTGCGGCGCTTCGTACTCGCGCGCCACGGCGGCGCCGGCATCGGGCGCCGGCAAGGCCCGGCGGTCCAGCTTGCCATTCGGCATCAGCGGGAAAGCGTCCAGCACCACGAAGGCGGCCGGCACCATGTAGGCGGGAACGGCCTGCGCCAGTTGTGCGCGCACGCGTTCCGGCGCCAGCACGGCGTCGGCAGCCGGCACGAGATAGGCCACCAGGCGCTTCGCGCCCGGCACGTCTTCGCGCGCCACGACCAGCGCCTCGCGCACGCCTTCGCATTCCTGCAGTCGCGCGCCCACTTCGCCCAGCTCGATGCGGAAGCCGCGGATCTTGACCTGGAAGTCATTGCGGCCCAGGTAGGCGATATTGCCGTCGGCGAGCCAGCAAGCCAGGTCACCGGTGCGGTACAGGCGAGCGCCAGCGACGAAGGGGTCGGCGAGGAAGCGCTCGGCGTTCAACTGCGGACGCTCCAGGTAGCCACGCGCCACGCCGGCGCCGCCCACGTAGATTTCACCAGCCACGCCCGGCGGCACCGGCTGCATGGCGCCGTCGAGGATGTAGATGCGCGCATTGGCGACGGGACGCCCGATCGGCAGCTGGTCGGGGCAATCGGACGCGTACTCATACACCGTGCTGCACACCGTCGCTTCGGTGGGGCCATACGCATTGAAGAAGCGCCGGCCGGCCGACCAGTGGCGCGCCAGGGCGGCCGGACAGGCATCGCCGCCGACGATCAGCGACTGCACCGTCGCCAGGTCGGCATCGGGCGGCAGCGCGGCCAGGGCCGCCGGCGGCAGGAACAAATGGGTCAGGGCGCCACGCTGCACGGCGTCGACCAGCGGCGCGCCAGGCAGCAGCGCTTCGCGCGTGGCCAGGTGCAGGCTGGCGCCGGCGCTGAGGGTCAGGGCAATCTCCCAGATGCAGGCATCGAAGCTGCACGAGGCAAATTGCAGCACGCGGCTGGCCGGCGTGATGCCGAACAGCGCCACCTGGTCATGCACGAGGTTCCACAGGCCCGCGTGGTGATTCATGACGCCCTTGGGCTGTCCGGTCGAACCGGAGGTATAGATCACGTAGGCCAGGTGCCGCGCGTCGAGGCCCAGCTGCGCCGGATCGGGATTGCCATCGGGCGCGCTGCCGCCCTGCGCATCGAGCATCAGGGCCGGCAAGGCGGTCGGCGGCAAGGCGGCGGATGCCAGCGCCGTGCTCACCAGCGCGCGCGCGCCGCAATCGACCAGCATGTAGGCGAGCCGCTCGGCAGGATAGTCCGGGTCGAGCGGCACGAAGGCGGCGCCCGCCTTCATGATGCCCAGCATGCCGGCCACCATGTCCGTGCCGCGCTCGACGCACAGGGCGATCCTGTCGTCAGGCTGCACGCCCATCTGGATCAAATGGTGCGCCAGCTGGTTGGCCTGGCCATTCAATTGCGCGTAGCTGAGCGTACGCCCGTCCATCGCGAGGGCGATGGCGTCGGGCTTGCTGGCGGCGTGGGCTTCGAACAATTGCTGGATGGGGCGGGCGGCGGGGAAATCGCGCGCGCCGCCGGCAAAGGTGCCCAGCAACTGCTGGCGTTGTGCCGCGGACAGGGGCGACAGCGCGGCATGCACCTGCTGATCGTCGGCAGCCATCTGCGCCAGCAGCGACTCCAGGTAGCCGGCCCAGCGCTCGACGCTGGCACGCGCCAGCACGTCCGCATCGAACTTCAGTTCGCAGCGGATGCCCTGTTCCAGTTCGAGCACTTCCAGCACCAGCGGGAAGTGCGCGTGGCCGCCGCTTTGCAGCAGCGGGAAGGACTGCAGGCGCACGCCGCCCCACTCGGCGACCGCGTCGGCGCCGTTCCACAAGGCCAGCAAGTCGCTGGCGTGGCGCGCTTTCTGGAAGACGAAAGCCGTCTGGAAAATCGGATGCTCGTTGCTTTCGCGCGCCGGCTGCAGGCGTTCGACCAGGTCGGCAAACGGCAAATCCTGCTGCGCCATGGCGCGCAGGGTGGCGCCGCGCACGCTGCGCAGCAGCTGGGCCACGCTCTGCTCCGCCTCATGCGCGATGCGCACGGCGACCGGATTGACGAAGTCGCCCACGACCTGGTCGAACTGCTGGCTGGTGCGGCCGGGCATCGGCGTGCCGATCACGACATCGTCCTGGCCCGTCAAGGTGCGCAGCAGCAGGCCGTAAGCCGCCAGCATGGTGGTAAACAAGGTCGAGGCATTCCGGCGCGCCAGCGCATGCAGTTCGGCGGCAAACTGCGCCGGCAGCGAAAAGCCGACGCTGTCGCGGCGCCCGCTGACGCGGCCCGAACGGGTGACATCGCTGCGCAACTGCAGCACCGGCAGCTCGCCCCCCAGGTTCCGCTCCCAGTACTGGCGCTGCGCTTCGGCAGCCGGGCTGTCCAGCCAGGCACGCTGTTGCGCGACATAGGCGGCGTAATCGGCCTCCGGCGGCAAGGCAGGCAAGTCCTGGCCCCGCATCAGCTGGCCCAGTTCGTCCAGCAACTGCCAGTAAGACCAGCCATCGCAGGCGATATGGTCGAACACCAGCAGCAGCACGCCATCCTGCGCGCCCTGCGCGTACCAGTGCGCACGCATCAGCGGCGGCGCCGCCAGGTCGAAGGCGATGCCGCAATCGGCCTGCACCTGCCGCGCCAGATCGGCGTCTGCGCTGCCCCGGACATCACGGCAGATCAGCTGTACCGGCGCGCTGCCGGCGATGCTTTGCTGCGGCGTGCCGGCCGACTGGCGGAAGCGGCTGCGCAGCATCGGATGGCGCGCGGCCAGCGTCTGCAGCGACGCGTCGAGCAGATCCAGGTCCAGCGCGCCCTGCACGCGCGCCGCAAAGCCATTGTTGTGCGTGCCCTGTGTGGCCGGGTCCAGCTGGTACAGGAACCAGCGGCTGCTTTGCGCAGCGGACAGGGGGAACCACGATTGGGTCAGGTCGAGCGCGCTCATACGGCACCTGCCGTCTGCGCGGCACGCGCTTGCAGGTGCTGCGCCAGCTGGCGCACCGATGGGTAATCGAACAGCGTCTCGAGTTCGAGCTCGATGCCGGTGCGGTCATGGATGGCGCGCGCCAGGCGCAGGGCGACGAAGGAATCGACGCCTTGCTGGTCCAGGGTGGTGGTGAGGGAAATGGCGCCGCGTTCGGCATTGGTCAGGTCCGCCAGGAGGTCGACCAGGCATTGTTCAAACAGGTTCATGGGGTTCTCTTCGCAAAAGTCAGGCAATGGCTATCGCGCCGCAGGCGGCGCATGGAATGGTGGAAATCAGGGAGCTTCGGCACGCGCCAGCGCGCCATCGAGATAATCGAGCCGGCACTGGTTGCGCCGGACCTTGCCGCTCGAAGTCCGGGGCAGCGCGCCCGGCTTGATGAACAGCACCTCGTCGAGCGTCAGGCCCAGGTTCGCCGTCACGGCGGAGCGCACGCTGGCGGCGACCTCCGGCCACTCGGCATGGCGGCGCAGCCACTCGCGCTTCAGTTCGAACACCAGCACGGTGCGCTGCTTGTCGCCATCGACGATGCTGAAGGCACCGCCACCGGATTCGCGCAAGGCGATGTGATTGCGTTCGGCTTCATTCTCGATGTCTTGCGGCAGGTATTTTTTGCCATAGTGGATGATCAAGTCCTTCAGGCGGCCGCTGACGAAGAGCTGGCCGTTGCTGACGTAGCCCAGGTCGCCGGTGCGCAGGTAGCGCTGCGTGCCCTCGCCCGCGATGGTGGCGTGGAAATACTGTTCGCTCAGTTCGGCGCGCCGCCAGTAGCCCAGCGCGACGCTCGATCCCTGCACCCAGATCTCGCCCACCAGGCCATCGGCCAGGCGCTGGCGGCTATCGGGGTCGACGATGGCGATGTGCGTGTCGTGGCGCGGATGGCCGCAGCCCACGATGGCGCTCTCGTCGCGCTGCTGCACTTCCAGCCCGGCGCCGCGTTGCGCTCCCGTGATGAACAGGGTGGACTCGGCCATGCCGTAGCAGGCATAGAAGGCCTCGGGACGGAAGCCCACGGAGGCGAACCTGCGGATGAAGGCGTCGATGGCCTCGGGACGGATCGGCTCGGCGCCGCAGAACGCCACGGACCAGGCCGACAAATCCAGGCCGGCCATGTCTTCGTCGCGGATGCTTTGCGCGGCCAGCTGGTACATGAAATTGGGGCCGCCGCTGGTCGTCATGCCAAAGCGCGAAATGATCTGCAGCCAGCGCTCCGGATACTGGACGAATTCGGCCGGCAGCATGCAGCTGGCGCTGCAACCGGTGTACATCGATTGCAGGATGCCGCCGATCAAGCCCATATCGTGGAACAGGGGCAGCGCCGTAAACACGCTGGAGCCGGCATCGAGCTGCATGCCCTGGCCGATGGCCAGGCAGTTGTTGACCAGGTTGCCATGGCTGACCATCACGCCCTTGGGGTCGCCCGTCGAGCCGGACGTGTATTGCAGGAAAGCCAGGTCATTGCCGGACAGCGCAGGCAATGTCCAGCTGGCGGCCATGGCCGCCAAGTCGTCACGCGCGGACCAGGTGCGCATGTCGATGCAGTCGCTGACCGCCTGGGCATCGTGGAAATGCGCCGGCGTCACTTCGTCGCTGTCGCAGATCAGGGCGCGGAAGGCGGCATCGCGTGACAACACCTGCAGCCGTTCAAGCAAGGCATGGCGGCGCGGCAAGGCCGTCGGTACGGCGACGGCGCCCGCCATCAGGCAGGCGAAGAAGGCGATCACAAAATGCCGCTGCGACTTGCAGGTCAGCAGCACGCGCTCGCCGGCCAGTCCCCGCGATTGCAGCAGGGCCGCCAATGCCGCGGACTCTTCCCACACGCGCTGGAATGTCAGGACATCGGGGACCAGGCTGGCGCCCTGGAAGAAGCGGTATGCCGTGCCGTCGGGCGAGGACTGCGCACGCTGCAGCAGGATTTCCGGAAAGGTTTTCATGGCGGCCTATCCCACGATGCGCAGATTGGACAGCGCGCCGGCAGCGGGCGGGAGACGGTCGGGGGAAATGGCTGGTCTGGCGAAATGCATAGTCGTCACTCACACGAAAAAGGGGTCGGAATGTGTGATGTGGCAGACAGGAAAACCGTAAAAAGCCGTCCATCGCAGGCGAATCAACATCGTTCACCTTGCTTCTCCACACCATGCACAGCGGTGTTTATAGGAGTCCATTAAACGTGAATGCGCAGGCGGAGATAACTGTCAGATTTGACAGTGAAGGTCAGGACAGGGAAAAAATGAGGAGGAAAAACGCGGGCCGACAACGTGGCGCGCCGCAGTGTGCAGAGAGGAAAAACGGCAGGCAGGGGCTGGACGCGGAAGGCGCCCGCCGAGGCGAAAAAAAATTACAGCAAGCGCAACATCGCGGCCTTGACGACGCCCGCGGTTTTATTGACGACGCCCAGTTTGACGAGGGAATTGGTGATGTGGAAGTTGACGGTACGCTCGGAAATATCCATGATCTGGGCCACCTCGCCCGACGTCTTGCCATCCGCCGTCCAGCGCAGCACTTCCACTTCGCGCGCCGTCAGCATGATGGCCGGTTCGGCATCGCGCTTCATGCTGGCCAGGCGTACTCCGCCCTCGTGAACCGCCTGGGCCAGCCAGGACAACTGTACGGAATGCTCCCGCAACTCCGTCAGCGTAATCTCCTCTTGCGAGCGCGCCAGCGTCAGCATGCCGACATTGCTTTTGGCATCAAACGACGATTGCGCCCAGCCATGCTTCAAGCCATGCCCGCTGGCATCGGTCCAGAAGTCGGGACAGCTGGCGAACAATTGCGGCGACCACACGACGGGCATGGCGGACTGGATACCGTGGGCAACGGTGGGATCGACCGCCAGGTAGTTCTCGCTCGCGTAGCGCTGCTGCCATTCGGTGGAGTAATTGCTTAAAAGTAACATTTTGGGATTGGAGACGGGCAACGGCATGCGCAAGCCATAGGCGCAGTACTCGAAGCCCAGGTCGCGCGCCGCCTTCGCGATGGCGGCGAAAAACGTCTCTTCCGTGGTGGCGTTCGTTAACGCTTCGCTTTGCTCTTCTCGCCAGACAATTTCACGTTTCACAGAATCATCCTCACACTGGAATGCCGGGCAATATGGCCGGCAAAAAAAGCAACTGTCAGATCTTACAGTGTCCCAAACACCATTTTTGCCTCAGGATAGGCTGCACCTTTGTTTCTTTCTATCCTGACAAATGAAAAAATGGGGGTCAAGCCGGGCATGACAGTCATCGCATTTACAAGGGCTCCTTTTGAGAGCCAAGCAAAATATTCTTGCTGGCCAAATTTTGGCGATACGGCATGGACATCAGCAAATCCATTGCCGAATAGCAGCAAACCTCGAATATAAGCATCTCTTTTTATCATTGCAAGAAAAATATTGATTATTTGATATAGGTGGTGGCGATACAGCACCAGCCGTGCTGAAAATGGGGGCAGCTGTAAAAGATGACAGTTATGCGGGTTCGTTGAAAAAGGTTTAATGGCAACCATTGGGAATCTTGATGTACCACCACTTGGAGCGCGCAGATGAACGTAATCACAGGCAAAACCGGAGCACTTCCCGAAGAACTTCTGACCAGTCTCGCGCACTATCGCCACAAGGTGTTCGTGGAAACACTCGGGTGGGATTTGAAAACCAAGAATGGCGAGGAACTCGATCAATTCGACCGCCCCGATACCCTGTATGTGGTGGCAAAGGATGAGCAAGGGCAAATCAATGGCTGCGCCCGGCTTTTGCCGACAAGCCAGCCCTATCTGCTCGGTGAAGTCTTTCCCGAACTGATGCAAGGACAGCCCATTCCCTGTTCATCCGATATCTGGGAACTTTCCCGTTTCGCCTCGGTGGATTTCAATGGCGGCAAGACGTCCGCCCTGGCGCAGTTTTCCTCGGGCGTGGCGGCGCAACTGCTGCGCGAATCGATCGCCATTGCCAAGGCACATGGCGCGAAGCGTCTGATCACGGTCTCGCCGATCGGCATCGAGCGCCTGTTGCGCCATACGGGCGTCCATGCCCACCGCGCGGGTCCGCCGATGATCATCGGTGGCCATCCGATTTTTGCATGCTGGATTGAAATCGACTAAGCAATATCCCGCCATCGCCCGTGTTGACGGCGCAGGCAAGGACGGGACTCGCCCACCAATGACCTCGCGGTCTGATATTCGGAGGTTCCATGGACAAAAACAGATTGCTCGTGTCCGAGTCTGGCTATATACACCTTTCCTTCGCGGAGCTGCAGGATATCAGCCTGATCCACCTGATTTCCGGTCTCGACGAAGACATGGCCGGCATGCCGGCAGAAGGCGCGATACCCACCGCCATCACCGGCTATACGGAATGGATTGCCGATGGCAACCAGGGTGTCTCGATTGGCTGGGACTGGCAAATGCAGGGCGATAGCCACCATGTCCAGCTGACGCGCGTAGGCGACGCCAGCAGCAACGTCATGCTGCAAAGCGAAGCGCGCATGGATCTGGGAACGGCCAAGACGGCGCTGCTGCTTGAAGTGCTCATCGATGGCCTCAACTGGCAACCGACCACCTTGAATTATGTGAACGAACGTTACAGTAATTAAAAAAAGAAACCGATGAATTTAACAAATATATTAACAAAAAACATGAATAGCGACGGTAGGGCCTTATACTATGAGACTTGCTGGTAGCGCCACCGAAAATCCGACCTTAGTGCGCGATTGCGCATCACTTGTTTATCCCTGTTCTGTTTCACATCCATGCTAACGATCTCTCCGGACGGTTATATCCGTCTTTCGCTTACCCAGCTTGGCGCCGTCAAGCTGATTCACCTGACATCGGGTCTGGATGAAGATATGCCGGCGTGTACCGCCGAATCGGCGGCGGCCACCGTCATCACTGGTTATACGGAATGGGTCAGCGATACGACTCCTGCCATTTCAATCGGCTGGGACTGGATCATGAAAGTAACGGATGGCGCCGTGCGCCTGACACGCCTGGGTGAACCACGCAGCAATTGCATGCTGAAAAACGAAAATGACGATGACCTGGGACCGGCACGCAGCAACGCCGCCCTGGCCGGCTTTGTCGATACCCTGGCCTGGCAAGGCGAAGCCGAACACCATATCGCCTCGCGTTATCACCACTAGCGCCTGTTAGTATCCTGAAAATACAAAGGCACCGCATGGCGGTGCCTTTTTTACGCCTGTCGATTCCCAACTGGGCGCGATAACGCCAGCGCATCGCCCACCAGTTCCAAAAACCGCATCTGGGATGCGCCCCAAAATCAGCCAATTCTGCCGCCATTCCGGCTTTTTCATCATGGGTTCAGGCCAGCAAACATAAAAACAAAAGCGCCAGACGAAAAAAAACCCCGCCATCACTGGCGGGGTTTTTCTCTACTGCGTATAACAAGCCTGACGATAACCTACTTTCACACTGGTTGCAGCACTATCATCGGCGCA
>NZ_JBXAKS010000029.1:0-14601 GCF_058798675.1 Janthinobacterium sp. GW822-FHT07H10 | reverse complement strand
GAGCGCCTCGTCCTCGTGCAGCAGCGCCAGCGCATCCGGATGCAGCACGGCCTGCAGCTCGAACTGCGCGTGCACGGGCAGGTCGTTCCAAGGCCCGCCTTCGTTGCGGCCCTGGCGCAGCACGTCGTGCGCCTGCGCGGCGGACAGCAGGCCCCTGCCATCGAGCACGGCGTCCGGCCGCTCCAGCATCGCGGCCAGCACGTTGACGAAATAGCTGGCCAGCGCCGCGATGCCATCCCCGTCAAACAGGGCGGTGCGGTATTCCAGGCTGGCCGTCACGCCATCGGCGCCGATGGCGACATCGAGCGACAGGTCGAACTTGGCCTCGACCTGCGCTTCCGACAGCATGCTGACGCACAAGCCGTCGAGCACGGGCACGGCGGAAGCGGCCGCGCCTTCGTGGCGCAGGTTGAACAGGACCTGGAACAGCGGATTGCGCGACAGGTCGCGTTCGATGCGCATCGCATCGAGCAGCAGCTCGAATGGCAGCTCGGCGTGGTTCAGCGCGGCCAGCGCCTCGCCGCGCAGGCGGCGGCACAGGGTGCGCGGCGTCAGGCCGGGCGTCAGGCGCGCGCGGTAGACCTGGGTATTGACGAAAAAGCCGATCAGCTCATGCACTTCGTGGCGATTGCGGCCCGCGTTCGGCACGCCGACGGCGAAGTCGCGCTGGCCGCTCAAGCCTGCCAGCACGAGCTGCCAGGCCGCCATCAGGATCACGAACGGCGTGCACTGTTCGGCGCGGCAAAACGCCAGCGCCGCGCCGGCCAGCGCCGGCGGCAGCGCAAACGCGTGGCTGCCGGACGCCTGCACGGGCGCGGGGCCGTCAACCAGCACTGGCAAATTCAGCGCCGGCACGTCCTGCCCCAGGTAGGCCGTCCAGTAGGCCAGCTCCGCATCCAGGTGCGCACCCTGCAGCATGGCGCGCTGCCAGGCCGCATAGTCGGCATACTGCAGCGGCAGCGCCGGCAGACCCGGCGTGCCCGCCTGCGCGGCGCGGTAGGCCTGCGCCAGGTCGCGGATCAGCACCGGATTGGACCAGGCGTCCGAGACGATGTGGTGCATGCTCAGCATCAGTACGGCGTGTTCGCGGCCGCAATCGATCAGGGTCGCGCGCAGCAGCGGCGCGGCGCCCAGGTCAAACGGCGTATCGGCTTCGCGCCGCAGGCGCGCGGCAAGCCATTCGACGGCAGCGGCATCCGTCGCGGGCGCCGTCTCGCGCGCCAGCGCCAGGCTGACATGCTCCTCGACGATCTGCAGCGGCAAGCCGTCGCGCTCCTCGAAACGCGTGCGCAGCACGGCATGGCGCTGCACCAGCGCGCACAGCGCCGCCTGCAGGGCCGCGCCGTCGCACGGGCCTTCCAGGCGAAACGCGCGGCACAGGTTGTATGCGGTCGAGCGCGATTCGTAGCGCTGCAAAAACCACAGGCGCTGTTGCTGGAACGACAGCGGTGCGGCGCCATCGCCGTCGACGGCGCGCGGCAGGATCGCATCGACGCCATCGGTTTCATCGTCGAACAGCAGGGCAAGCAATTGGTCTTGGTTGGTGGTCATGGAGGCGTCGGTGTACGAGGGTATAAGCCGCCCGGCCTGGACCGGGCGGCGGCCGTCTGGGCTTACAGCTTCAGGCGCAAGGTCACCGCCAGGGCGCGCGGCTCGCCGATCACGTTGCCGTTTTGCGGCGTATTGATGCGCTGGTAGTAATGGCGGTCGAACAGGTTGCTGACATTGAGCGCCAGGGTGGCGCGCGCGTTGATGGCCCAGGCGGCATGCGCATCGACGGTGGCATAGCCGCCCTGCGCCAGCTGGGCGCCGCCCAGCACCGCGAAGCTGTTGTAGAAGCGGCTGACGGCCGTCACGCCGCCGCCGACGCTGAAGCGGCGCCAGTCGCCGGCAAACGCGTAATTGCTGCCAAAGCGCAGCATGTGGCGCGGCGCGATGGCTGAAAAGGCGCTGGAATCGAGGCCGTCCAGGCTTTCCAGCTCATGCGAATTGATATAGGTATAGCCGCCATAGACATCCCATCCCTGCCGCAGGCGTCCGTTGACCTGGGCTTCCAGCCCCTGGTTGCGCGTCTTGCCGCGGGCGATGTAGTAATCGACGCCGCCGGGCACCAGCACGGACTGGGCGCGGCCGCTTTCGCTGACGCGGAACAGCGCCAGCGAGCCGCTCAGCGCGCGGTCGGCGCTCTCGCCCTTGACGCCCAGTTCGTACTGCTTGCCCTTCAGGGGATTGAGCGGCCTGCCATCGCGCCCGGCGAAGGCCTGCGGCTGGAACACGTCGACATAGCTGGCATACAGCGAGTAGTCGCGGCTCAGGTCATAGATCAGGCCCAGCTGCGGCGAGATCTTGCCTGTCGCCTCGTTGCGGCTTTCCACCGAACTGTCCGGCGTGTAGTCCTGCGTGCGGCCCTTCCACCACGACGCGCGCGCGCCCAGCACCAGGGTCAGCGGGTCGGTGAGGCTGAAACGCGCATTCGCGTAGACGCCGTACTGCTCCGAGCGCAGGTTCTGCCCTTCCCCCAGCGGCAGGAAATCCGGACGGGGAAAGTCATGGCGCGGCTGGAAGATATCGACCTTCTCATCGAATTCGCCACGGTAGTACGGCGAGGCGAAACGCATGCTGTTGTAGTTGGCGCCCACCAGCAGCTGGTGACGGCGGCCGAACAGCGCGAACGGTCCGCCGGCGTTCAGGTCGACGCCATACTGGCGCTGGCGGTCCTTGCCGCCGCCCACATACAGCTGCACCAGCTTGTCCGCCGGGTCGACCGGGTTCCACGGATAGGCCTGGATGCGATCGAGGCCGCTTTCCTGCCAGTTGGCGGACAGGCGCCCGCTCCAGTCATTGGCCATCTTGTGCTCGAGTTCAGCGAAGGCGTTGGTGGTGCGGTACTGGTCCAGGTTGAAATTGGCGCCGATATTCGTCTTGCGCGGTATGTCGGGCAGCGACAGCACCGGCTTGCCGCTCGACAGGTCGAGCATGGCGGGATAATTCCACGGCTGTTCGGCGGCGCGCACGTATTGCGTGCTGGCGCCCACGGTCAGGCGCGTGGCCGGGCTGAACGCATAGTCGGCCACGCCGTACAGCGTGTGGCTGCGCTCATGCGCATAGTCATAGAAAAAGTCCTTGTCCTGCAGTACGCCGACCACGCGGCCGCGCAAGGTGCCCTCGGCGTTCAGCGCCGCACCCACGTCGAATTCGGCGCGGCGCTTGTTCCACGAACCGAGGCTCAGTTCGGCCGTGGCGCGCAGTTCGCTGGTCGGGCGCTTGCGCACCAGGTTGATGCTGCCGCCGGTGCCGCTGGTGCCCGCGTACAGCGCGGCCGGCCCCTTGAGCACTTCGACGCGCTCGAACAGGGCCAGGTCGGATGAGGCGCTGACGCGGAAATCGTAGGTGGTGGGCACGCCGTCGAGCTGCACCGAATTGATTTCATAGCCGCGCGCATAAAAGATGGCGCGGTTGGCGTCCTTGTTTTCCACCGTCACACCTGGCGCATGGCGCAGCGCGTCGGACAGGGTGAGCAGGTTCTGCTGCTCGATCTGGTCGCGCGTGACCACGCTGACCGATTGCGCAATTTCGCGCATCGCCAGCGGCAGCTTGGAGCCGACGCGCACGCGCGGATTGCCGCTTGATTCGTCCGCGCTGCCGCTGACCACCACTTCCTTCAGGGTCACCTCGTCCTGCTGCGCCCAGGCGGCGCCAGCGGCCGAGAAGGCCGAGAATGCGGACAACAGCGCCATGCGCCGGGCGCCTCTTTTCTGTACTGCGGACATCAACATCTCCTCGAATCGTGCATGAAAAATCGGATTTCAACAGGCGTGCGCGCTTTCCCTGCGGGAGCGGGAGCCGGCGCTGGCGCCGGGATGGCCCCACTGGCGGCGCTGCTCCAGCATGGCGTCGGCGATCTCCTGCGAGCGGATCGCCAGCACCGACAGCAGGGTGTCGCTCAGGCCGTGCGTGTCTTCGCAGCAGCCTTGCAGGAAGATGCCCGCCGCGCAGTCCTGCGGTCCGCGCAGCCGGTAGTCGCGCGCCACGTCGCCGGCGTCGAACCACTGGGCCAGCGGCGCCAGCAAACGCCGGTGCGTCTGGCGCTGATAGCCGGTGGCCAGCACCACGGCGTCATACCGGCAGGCGCCGGACGGGCCGCCATCGCCATGGCGCAGCTCCGCCAGCAGGGCGCCGTCGTCGCCGCCGCGCAGGTTGGCCACTTCATGCTCGAACAGCACGCGGTGGCGTTCGCTGCCGCGCACCTTCTGCTGGTACAGCAAGTCGTAGATGCGCTCGATGAGGCCCGTGTCGACCACCGCGTAATTGGTGTTGCTGAGGTCATCGATCAGGCTGCGCCGCGCGTCGGAACTGCGCTGGTACACATAGTCCGTATATTCGGGATTGAAGATCTGGTTGACGAAGGCGCTGTCGTCGGCCGGGCGCAGCACGGCGTTGCGCGCGATCAGGTCGACCTGCATGCCGGGGCCGCGCGCGATCAGGTCGAGAAAGATCTCGGCCGCGCTCTGTCCCGCGCCGACCACGGCCACGCGGCGCGGCGCGGGCAAGGCGGCCAGCCCCGCCAGGTAGCGCGAGGAATGAAACACGCGCGCGTCGTCGCGCCAGGCGGCGAACAGCGGCGGGATGTGCGGCGCGCCGCCCACGCTGAGCACCACGTTGCGCGCATGGCGCAGGCGCTCGGCGCCGCCATGCTGGCGCGAGCGCACGCACAGATGATCGAGCACGCCATCGCGCAGCACCGGCTCGACCGCCACCACTTCTTCGCCATAATGGCAATCGGCCGCGAAACGCCCCGCCGCCCAGCGCAGGTAGTCGTTGAATTCGTGGCGACTCGGATAAAACGTCTTCAGGTTGATGAAGTCCTGCAGGCGTCCGTGCTGCTGCAGGTAATTGATGAAGGTGTAGGGACTGGCCGGATTGCGCAGGGTGACCAGGTCCTTCAGGAACGAGATCTGCATGCGGCTGTCGTCGAGCAGCATGTCGCCATGCCAGACGAAGTCGGGCTTCTGCTCGATGAAACAGGCGTCGAGCGCGCCGTCGGCGGGGGCCGCCTCGCGCAAGGCGATGGCCAATGCCAGGTTGGACGGGCCGAAGCCGATGCCGATCAGGTCATGCACGAGGTAATTGGCTTGCATGGTCACTCGCTTCGCGTGGCAAGGTGGTTGAAATAGGACAGCTCGTGTTCCGCCACGCCGGGCGGCACCAGGCGCCGTTCGCCGAAGAAGCGCTCGCGCAGCAGGGTCACCAGCATGGCGCGCTTGTGCGGGAAATCGAATTCCTTGATCTTGGCAAAGCCGTTGCGGTCCAGGTTATTGATCTGCTGGTGGTGGTCGGCGCGCGGTTCGCCGACGATGCGCTGGGTGCGCACGTCGTCGAGGAAGATGTAGTGCATCAGCGACGGCAGCCAGGCCGTCACCCAGGGGCGGCCGCGCACGTCTTCCTCGCCGATCAGCACATGCCAGCCACGGTCGAAGTCCGCCGCCTCGCAATACGGGCCGATGCGGTTTTCCCTGGCCCAGTAAACTTCGAAATAGCCGAACGGCCTGCCGTCGGCGCAGCCGATCAGCGGCAGCATGTGCGGGTCCGCCTGCAATTGCTCGAGGTAGGCGCGGTGCTTGGCCAGGTCGCCTTCCTCCTGCCAGAAATGCGCCACGCGCGGGTCGTTCATCCAGCGGTGGAAGGTGGCCAGGTCGCCGTCGATGTCGACAGTGCGCAGCGACAGCACCTGGTTCAGCCAGGGTATGTGGCGCGCATACACCTGGCCGGACGGCTTGGGCGCGCGCAGCGGGTGGCGCTGGCCATTGCTCATGACATATTGCAAGGGATAGGCGCCGCTGCCTGGCCGCGTCAGCCAGAGGCCGGACTCTTGCCAGAAGCGCTGGGCCGGCAGCTGCAGCATGCCGGCGCCCGCGTCCAGCGCCGCTCCCTGCAGCAATGGCGCGGCCAGCGCCGCCGGCGCGCCCGCCAGCTGCACGCCGGCTTCGCCCGGATACAGCGCGAACGCCGTTTCGCAGGAGGCCAATGCCGCGTCGCGCGCCAGCGCGCCCTCGCCGCCGGACTGCAAGGTGAGCTGCAGTCCGGACGCGGCGCCAGCCATCTGCCAGCGCTGCACGGCCGCGCCGTCCAGCGTGACGATCAATTGCGCGCCATCGACGGCGGTGTACAGGGCCGCCGCCCCGGCGCGCTGCGTGACAAATTCCCTCGGGTGATGCTGTACGTTCTCGGCCATGTTGATATCCTCGTTCTGAATCGCTGATGGGTTGCAGGTAACAGGTGACAGGCAAGCGGCAGGGCCGCGTCAGGCCGCGCTCAGGTCCGCCGCGCTGTCGCGCACGCCGCGCGCCACGGCCAGCGGCTGCAGCACGCCGCCGTCGCAGCGCAGCACGCGGTCGGCCACGCCGAAATAGCGGTCGTCATGGCTGATGGCGATCACGGTCTTGCCGCCGCGGCGCAGCTCGGGCAGCAGCTCGCGGTAAAAGAAGTCGCGGAATGGCGGGTCCTGGTCGGCCGCCCACTCGTCGAGCAGCAGGATGGGGCGCTGTTCCACATGCGCCATCAGCAGCGCCAGGCGCTTGCGCTGTCCCTGCGACAGGCGCACGGTGGACAGGCGGCCGTCGTGCAGCGCGACCTTGCGCTCCAGGCGCAGGCGCTGCAAAAAGGCCTGCGCCAGCGCCGGGTCGAACGTGCCGAGCGGCCCGACCAGTCCCTGGAACAGGTGGAAATTCGAGAACACGGTGGAAAAATGGCTGCGGTACCAGGCGCTGTTGCCGGCGCCGGCCTCCTTGCCCAGCAGCTCGACGCGCCCTGCCGACGGCTGGTACAGCCCTGTGAGGATGCGCGCCAGCGTCGATTTGCCGCTGCCGTTGCCGCCGACGATGAAGAGGATTTCGCCTGACGTCAGCTGCAGGTTGACCGGTCCCAAACGGAAACCGTATTCATCGCTGGCATGCGGATACTGGTACTGCACGTCCTGCAGCAGCAGCAGCGGCAGGCCCGGCGCCACCGGCGCGGCGGCAGGCTGCACGTCGAAGCCGGCGCGATGCGCCTCGAGCGCCAGGCTGTCGATCTTTTCCAGCGCCACGCTGCCCGACAACAGCATCGGCAAGCCTTCGACCAGGTCGTTCAATGGCATGCGCAGGAACATCAGCACCAGCACGAAGGCCACCACGGCCTGCGCCGGCACGGCGAAATAATCGCCGGCGACGAACATCAGGCCGGCCAGGCCGAGGATCAGCACGGCGCCCCAGTTCAGGCTGAAGATCCAGTAACGGTCGGCGCGCACTTCCAGCCGGCGCGCCCGTTCGGCGGCCGGCGTGAAGTCCTGCTCGAAGAACAGCTGCTTGCGCGTGGCGTTCAAGGCCAGCTCGCAGCGCCCTTCGATGGCGCCCTCGTAGCCGGCAAAGATCGCGTCATCCGTTTCGCGCACCTGCTTCATCAACGCGCGCATGCGCAGCATCATGACTTGCGCAAACAGGGCGCCGCCGCCCACGGCGACAATGGTCAGCAGGAAGAGCTGCCACGACAGCCAGGCCAGATAAACAAAGCCGCCCAGCACCAGCACGCCGTTGTACAGCACGAAGGGCAGGCGGTTGAAAGCCATGCCGATGGCCGCCACGTCCTTGGTCAGCGCCGCATACAGGGCCGCCGCGCCTATCTGCTCGAGGCGCTCGATGCCCGTATCGAGCACGCGCTTGAGCATGACCAGGCGCATTTCGTACACCACCCGGTGGCCGAGCGCCGTCAGCAGGGCCTGGGAGGCGAAACCGCAGACGAACAGCACCAGCAGCAAGGCGCCAAAGACGAGGGCCCAGTGCGCACCCGGCGTTGCCGGTGCGGCGATGCGCTGGTTGATCGCACTGATCAGGCCGATGCCAGCCAGCGCGCTGCACACGCTGGCCACGGAAGTAAGCAGCAGCAAGACGCGGAAGCGCCGGATCAGGGACAGGAAAACGTTCATGCAAACAGCCTCAAATCAGAAGGACATCGGTGAGAGAAGTAGTGCCGAATCAGTTACATTTGATGTTAATGAGAATAAGAATGCAAATGAGAATGCTTCACATTTACATTTGAATGATAATAGATGAGAATTGTTATTACCGCAACCAAAGCATGTATTTATTTATACGTGTCGAGCCACGAAGAATCGATGACCATGTCCCTGCCCCTGCACGCCCCGAACCCGCACCATTGTCTGATCGGCCCCCTGCCCCAGCTGTTCCACGGCGAGCTGGCCGCGTATGGCGCGGCGCTGGCCGTGGCCGAGCCCACCGCTCCCGCTGGCACCGCGCTCGCGGCCTTCCTCGACGGCCCGCAGCTGCCGGCGGCGCTGGCCCGGTTTGCCCTGCGCTTTCCCGGCGCCCATCCGAAGGCGCTGGCGTCGACCTGGTCCAAGCTGTATTTCAACGCCCTGCTCGTGCCCGTGCTGGCGGCATCGGCCGCCTGCGGCTGGCGCTTCCCGCTCGCCCCCGGGCGCGTGCGTTTCCTGGCCGCTGCCGATGGCGCGCCGCTGCGTTTCCTGCTGGAAGACGCCGGCGCGGCATCGCCCGATCTGGACAGCGCGGCGCGCCTGCAGCCGCTGGTGCGCGGTCACCTGGCGCCGGTGGTGGACGCGCTGGCCAGGCAATGCCGTTTGGCGCCGCGCCTGCTGTGGAACAATGCCGCCGTGATCGCCGAGGAAACGCTGCTGCAATGCCAGATGCTGATGGGATCGCAGCCGCGCATCGCCGCCGACCTGGCCTTCCTGTGCGCCAGCGCGCAGTGGCCGGACCGGCTGGCCAACCCCATGCACCAGCCCACGCGCCTGGTGGCCAACGTGCGCCAGCGCCAGCTGTGCTGCCTGCGCTACCGGCTGCGGCTCGATTTCTGCGCCGACTGTCCGCTCGACTGCAGGCAGCGCCAGGCGGCGCAGCGCAATCTCAGCTAGGCCGGCGCGCCCTGGCGCAGCGCCGCGCGCGCCTCCGGCGTCATGCCGGCCAGCTGGCGCCGCAGCCCCGCCACCTGCTCCAGGCGGCCCGCCTCGCCCTCGAGCGCCGACAAGGCGCGCGCCAGCGCCGCCGGCGTGGCGTGGTCGAACACCAGGCCAGGGGCGAACTCCAGCTGAAGCGCCTTGCGGATGCGGCCCACCAGCTTGATCACCAGCAGCGAATGCCCGCCCAGCGCAAAGAAATCGTCGTCCGCGCCCGGCGCATCCTGCTCCAGCACTTCGCCCATCAGGTACGCCAGCAGCCACTCGAGGGCGGAAGCGGGCCCGGTGCGCGGCCCCTCCGGCGCCTGCCGCGGGCGCGGCGCGGGCAGCGCGCGCAGGTCGACCTTGCCATTGCCCAGGCGCGGCAACTGCGGCAGCACCACGATGGCCGCCGGCAGCATCACCTCGGGCAGGCAGGCGCGCAGGGCCGCATGCCAGGCCTCTTCCTGCCCCTGCTGTCCCTCGTGCGCCACCACCCATGCCACCAGATGGCGCCCGCCGTCCTCGCCACGCGGGGCGACCACGGCCTGGCGCACGCCGGGCAGGGCCAGCAGCGCCGCCTCGACTTCGCCCGGCTCGACGCGAAAGCCGCGCAGCTTGACCTGATGGTCGGCGCGCCCCGCCAGTTCCAGGCCGCCATCGGGCAGGTAGCGCGCCAGGTCGCCGGTACGGTAGAGTTTTTCGCCCGCCAGCAGGGGATCGGCCACGAACAGCGCGCCGGGCCGGTTCAGGTAGCTGCGGCACAGCTGCGCGCCACCCACATGCAGCTCCCCCAGCGAGCCGGTGGCGGCCAGCGCGCCATGGCTGTCGAGCACCAGCACGCGGCAATTGGCCAGCACCCGCGTCAGCGGCAGCACGGCCGGCAACGGCGCGGCGAGGTCCGGCGCGTGCGTCATGACGCCGACGGTGGTCTCGGTGGGGCCGTAGTGGTTGAAGACGCGGCTGGCCGGCGCCAGCGCATGGATGCGCTGCAGCAGGCGGCGCGGCGCGGCCTCGCCGCCCAGCACGATGGTGGCCGGCAGCGCCGCATCGTGTTCGTCGAGCAGCGCGTCCAGGTGCGATGGCACGATCTTCAGGCAATCGATGCGGCCGTCGCGGATGAAGCGCGCAAACGCGGCCGGCGCCTGCATGTCCTGCGCATCGGCCACCACCAGGCAAGCGCCATGCAGCAGCGCGCCGAACAGCGCCGTGTTGCCCAGGTCCGCCGCCAGCGCGGAACTGAGGGCAAAGCGCCGCGCGCCGTCCAGGCCCAGCTGCTCGCTGGCCGCCAGCGCGTAATTGAGCAGGTGCCGGTGCTCCACCACCACCCCCTTCGGCGCGCCGGTCGAGCCGGAGGTGTACAGCACGTACGCCGCCTGCGTCGCGTCGGGCTGCTGCTCCGGCGCCGTCGCCGGCCAGGCTTGCAGCTGCGGCGCGATGGCGGCCAGGGACACGCAGCGCACGCCGCCGCGCCGGCCCTCCTCCCCCGGCGTCAGCAGCAGCACCGGCCTGGCGTCGCCGAGGATCGCCTCCGTGCGCGCGGCAGGCCACTCCGGCTCCAGCGGCAGGTAGGCGCCGCCGGCGCGCATCACGGCCAGCAGCGCCACCACCAGTTCGCCGCTGCGCGGCAGGGCCAGCGCCACGATGCTTTCGCTGCCCACGCCCTGCGCGCGCAGCCAGTGCGCCAGGCGGTTGACGCGTTCGTCCAGCTGCGCATAGTCGAGCTGCATGTCGCGCGCCTGCAGCGCCGGCGCGCCGGGCGTCAGGCGCGCCCAATCGCCGATCCGTTCGGGCAAGGTGCGCGCGCCATAGCGCACGGCCGGGCCGTTCAGGGCCAGCAGCGCCTCCCGTTCGTCAACGCCCACCAGCGGCAAGGCGGAAATGGCTTGCGCGGCGCATACCTCCAGTCCCGCCAGCAAGGTGGCCAGCTGTTCCAGCAGCCGGCTGGCCGCCGCCGCGCCGTAGCACGGTGCGTGGCGCACGCTCAGGCGCCGCGCCGCGCCGGCCTGGTCCAGCTCGACCATCAGCGCCAGTTCGAAGATGTCCGCGCTGGCCGGCAGCGGGCCGCAGGCAAATGAGGCGCCGCCGGCCTGCGCGCCGGCCGGCAGTTCGCCCAAGGCGAAGCCCGCGCTGAAATGCGCATCGCCATGCGGTGCCGCCACGGGCGCGAATTCCTGCGCCTCCACGTGCTGCTCCAGCATGGCGGCGCAGCGCGACAGCCAGTCGCCGAACGGCTCGTCGAGCGACAGGCCGATATCGAGCGGCAGGATCTTTTCAAAGACGCCGACGGCGTCGTCCATCACCGCATAGTCGCGGCGGCAGTCATGCTGCCAGCCGGCGCTGAACGTCCCGTGTCCCTGGATGCGCGCCAGCAGCGCCCACCACGCCGCCTGCAGCAGCGCCACCAGCGGCACGCCGAAGGCTTCGGCCAGCCGGCCCAGGCTGGCCGCCACCGGCGCGGACAGCTCGCGCGATTGCGCTGCGCGCCCCGCTCCCGCCGCCGCGCCGTCGCGGTAGGCGAGCCGCAGCACCGGCTGCCGGCCCGCACTGGCCCAGTAGGCGCGCCCGGCCTGGGCCTCCTCGTTTTGCTCGATGTCGCGCCGCCATTCCACGAATTCGGCGTACTGCAACGGCTCGTCCAGCGCCGAGCCGTCATACAGGCGCACCAGGTCGCGGTACAGGATTTCCATGCTGCGCCGGTCCGCCACCAGGGCCGGCAGGCGCAGCACCAGCTGGCAGCCTTGCGGCGCCTCGTGGATCGACAGCGTCTCGCCAGCCTCCGCCGGCGGCGCGATCCACTGACGCAGGCCGCGGTAGCCGTCGACGGCGCCAAAGCGGGCGCGCAGCTGCGTGTGGCGCGCCGCCAGCATGTCCACCGCCACGCGCAGGCGCGCCATGTCGGGCTGGCCTGCGATATTCACCGTCAGCTGCAGCATGCCCGCATCGGGCGGCACGGCGCGCTGCTCGGCGCTCAGCGCGAAGGCGTCCGGCGCGCTCATGCCGCACCGCCTTGCGCCAGCTGCGCGCGGCCCAGCAGTTCGCTCATCGCCACGACGATCTTGCGCGGGCCCTGGAACGGATCGCGCGCATGCGCCGCCAGCATATTGTCGAGCATGACGACGTCGCCCTGCTGCCATGCGAAGCGCACGGCGCACGCCTCGTACAATTCGCCGACCAGGCGCATCACGTCGTCCTCGATCGGCGTGCCATCGCCGTAATACACGTGCCGCGGCATGCGCTCGATGCCGACCATCGCCAGCAAGTCCTCGCGCACTTCGGGTTCGAGGAAATAGATATGGTGCAGCTGCACCTGGTTGAAGAAACTGCGTTCGCCCGTCATCGGGTGGCTGATCACGGCCGGGCAGATGGTACGCGTCTGCAGCGTGTCGTTTTCCAGCCAGCGGCATTCGATGCCGGCGGCGGCGCAGCGCGCCTCGACTTCGGCGCGGTCGTCGGTACGGTAAAAATCGCGCCACGACACGTCGAACTTGTCGGTAAACGTGCGCACGTACATCAGCTGCTTACGCTCGAACGTCTCGGCCACCTCGGCCGGCAGGCGGCGCAGCATTTCGCGGCAATCGACGATGGGCGTGGCGCCGCCCACGGGCGACGGCAGCTCGCAGAAGAACCACTGCTTGCGCGGCCAGCGGTCGAGGTGGGCGCTCTCGTTGTGGAACAGGATCATCTGCTGTTCCGGATACGGCGTCGAGCGGTAGGTCTTCTTGCCGCCCTCCTTTTTCGGCAAGTCCGCATACTCGCCGTACAGCTGGGCGTCGATGGCTTCGGCGAACGACTCGAATTCCTGCGCCGTGCGCAAGCCGAAGCCACGGAAGACGATGCCGCCGTGCTGGCGCAAGGTGGCGTCGATGAAATCGCGCTGGCCGCGCGCCCAGGCGACGGGGTCGAGGTCGTCGCTGGCCGGCTCGATCAGCTGCGGAAAATCGCGGCCGGCCTGCAGCGGCCCCTGGCGGATGGCGGCGCGCGGCGCCGGCCTGGCGCCGGCCAGCGGCAGCTTCTTTTTCAGGCCGTCGAGCTTGCCGGCCGCGAATGGCGTTACGGGTGTGCTATCCATGATGTCCTTGTGTACGGGTACGCTGAAGTGGATCAAAGGGGTGGCGGGCGCGGCGAGCGCCCGGTCGAGCAGGTCCAGCCAGGCGTCGGCCAGGCGCGCCACGCTGTCCGGCCGGAACAGCGCGCTGGCATACACCCATTCCGCGGTCAGCGCGCCGTCGGCGCGCGGCTCCAGGAACAGCGCCATGTCGAATTTCGACGCGCGCTCAAGCGGCGGCAGGATGGTCGCCTCGATGCCGGGCATGGCCAGCTGGCCCGCCGGCGTGTTCTGCAGCACGAACAGCAGCTGCACCAGCGGATTCCAGCGCCGGTCGCGCGGCGTGCCTGCCGCCTCGACGATGCGGTCGAATGGCAGGTCCTGGTGTTCGAAGGCATCGAGCGTGGTGCGCCGGGCTTGCGCCAGCAGCGCATCGAAATCGTCGCCGGCCGCGATGCGCGAGCGCAGCGGCAGCACGTTGACGAAGAAGCCGATCAAGCCTTCCAGGTCGCTGTGGCGCCGTCCCGCCACGTCCGTGCCGATGACGATGTCGTCGTCCAGGGTCAGGCGGTGCAGCAGCCACTGGAAGCTGGCCAGCAAGACCATGAAGGAGGTGGCTTGCCGCTGCCGGGCCAGCGCCTCGACCCTGGCCACCAGCGCGGCGGGCAGGACGAAGCGCAGCTCGGCGCCCGCGTGCGTGGCCACCGGCGCGCGCGGGAAGTCCAGCGGCAGGGGCAGCAGCACCGGCGCGCCGGCCAGCGCGTCGCGCCAGAACGCCGCCTGCCTGCGGCCCGCCGGGCCAGCGAGCACGGCGCGCTGCCAGGCCGCGTAATCGGCGTACTGCAGCGGCAGCGCGGGCAGCCGTACCGCCTCGCCCAGGCAATGCGCGGCATAGCCGCGTGCCAGTTCGTCGGCCAGGATGCCGACCGACCAGCCATCGGCCACCATGTGATGCATGGCGAACAGCAGCAGGGACAGCTCGTCGTCCATGCGCAGCAGGCTGGCGCGCAGCACGGGTCCGTGCACCAGGTCGAAAGGCTGGCGCGTGTCGGCGCGGATCGCTTCGGCGGCCGCCTGCTCGCGCTCCGTCGGCGGCAAGTGGCGCAGATCGGTGACGGGCAAGTCCAGCGTAAGCTGCGCGGCAATCTCCACATACGGATCGCCGTCCTGCTCCGGGTAGCGGCTGCGCAGGTTTTCATGGCGCGCCACCAGCCAGTTCAGCGCCGCCTGCAAGGCCGGCACCTGCAGCGGCCCGGCCAGGCGCACCGTGGCGCCCATGTTGTAGGTGGCCGACGCCGTCGCGGCCAGGCGCTCGACCAGCCACAAACGCTGCTGCGCCAGCGACAGCGCCATCGGCGCGCCGCTGCGCGGCACAGGCAGCAGCGCAGGCAGGGCCCCCGCCTGCCGCGCCTCCCCGCGGTGGCTGGCGATGGCCGCCGCCAGCGCCGCCAGCGTGGGCGCGGCAAACACGGCGCGCAGCGGCAGCTCGCATTGCAGCGCGCCGCGCAGGCGCGACACGAGCCGCGTGGCCAGCAGCGAATGCCCGCCCAGCGCAAAGAAGTTGTCGTCGCGCCCCACGCTGGCGGCACGCCCAGCAGCGCGCTCC
>NZ_JBXAKS010000028.1:0-15226 GCF_058798675.1 Janthinobacterium sp. GW822-FHT07H10 | reverse complement strand
CGAAGGGACTCGAACCCCTACACCCGAAGGCACATGGACCTGAACCATGCGCGTCTACCAATTCCGCCACGTGGGCATTGTTACTGCTTGCTGCTAGTCGCTGCGTGTTCTGCAGCGAGGACAAAATCATAAGGGCTGGCGCGCATTCGGTCAATCTACATTTTGCACTTTTCTTCAAGAAATACCTTTTTCACTTGAAAAAAGGCATTTCCCTATGAAAGAGGGGATAATTCTGCCTGTTTTTTAAGCAAAAACAGGCCTTTGCCGCTTATTGCGGCAGGGTGATGGTTTGCGTGCCTATCTGCAGCAAGCGTCCGCCAGGCACCAGCTGCAAGGAGATGGGCACCGATTTGCAGCCGACATCGAGCACGATCAGGAACTCCGCCGTCATGGCCGGGGTCGTCTTGATATAGGCGGCATGCTGCTGGCTGGCTTCCAGGGGCGGATTGGGGGCGCTAAAGCCGGACAATTGCTCCTCGTCCGGCCGTAGTGATTGCAGGCACAGCGAAGCCGTGCCATTTTCTATGCTGGCCCGGCCATTCGGATACAGGTACAAGGTATTGAGCGCATGGATATTCCACTCGAAAGTGCGGGCTGTGGCGGAGTTCAGCTTGTCGCGCACCACCACCACGTCGTTCAGGCGCGAATACCATACCTGACGCCTGGCCAGGCTCAAGTCGTTGCTGTAGGCGGCGCTGGCATCGCCTTCCACATAGTCGAGGTCTGTCGCGTGCGTGAATGTCGTGATCTTGCCGTTTTTGTAGCGCATCTCGTAATGGCCTTCGATGAACTGGCCTTTGCCGCCATCAAATGTGATGGCGTTGTGCGCACGCGACTGGCGGTACCAGCTTTTCGAGAGCGGCGATGCATAGTAATCCTGGTAGCCGGCTTCGATCAGGAGTGGCTTGCCGCCGCTGTTGATGACCAGGCTGTTTTGATCGCCGTGGCTGTGATTGAAGGCGCCAAACGGGCTCGACTTGAAGTAGACGGAAGTGCGGGCCGGGTTGCTCATGTCGCTGTGCATGGCAGCCCAGCCGATGCTGGGAAAGAGCATGGCGTTGGGTGGCGCCTCGGGCGCGACCGTGTCGGCGGGAAGCGGGTAGGGTGCTTGCAGCAGGGTAATGGGATTTTCCTGCGCGCCTGGCTGGCTGCTGTACCAGGCCGCCGCCGGCGTGGCTTGCCGTGCCACATACGCCTTCAGGAGCGCCGGGTCCGGCTTGCTTTCATGGACATCGCCGAAGACATGGCGCGGTGCGTTCGGTGGAATGAACTGCATGAAATAATCGGAAAATCCCGCGGCCCAGGGTTTGTTGAACAGGCTGACGCCAGTGGCTTCGGCCAGCGGTTGCCATAATTGCAGTTGCATGTCGGTGGTGTACTGGCCATACGCCGAGCCATTGGCAAAGCCGCCTTCCGGACCGCTCCAGACGTGGACGATATGCATGTACGAGCGCACGGCGAAGTCGAACCAGGCTTGTGCTTCCGGCCTGGCGTCGAGCAGCAAGGTTGAGGTGGCGGCAAGGTAGCCGAGTGCCTCGACGCCGTGCGAGTCCATGGGGGATTGATCCAGGCGCCCGCCGGCGGCGGACAGATCCGCATAAATGGGTGTCAGCCGTTGCGCGGCGACCGACAGCCAGCGGCTGCGGCGTGGCAGGTCCAGCTCCAGCCACAGGAAATCGGCGCCCTTGGCGAGTACCAGGGCAATCATGCGCGCCACCTGATCCTGGGCTTTATAGCTGGTGGGTCCATCCGGACTCAGCGCGGCCAGCTGGTCGCCGCGCACTATGGCTTCGTCCAGATACCTGCGTTCCTGTGTCAGGCGAAATAGCAGGGCGGCCGCCTCCATTTGCCGGATCACGGCGCCGGCGGCATTGGCGATGCGGCCATACTGGCCGCCATCGTTGGGCGTGGTCCACAGGCCATCGTTGACGCTGGCCACGGCGGTGGTATTCAGATTGACTTCGCTGACGAGCCGGTTCAGGAAGGGGCGCCGTTTGCCATCCATGGCGGCATCCCAGGCGCTGGCTTGCGCAAATGAGGCTGGCAACTGGCGGGGGCGCGGATGGGCCCGCACGGTGCTCGCCAGCTCGGACGATTCGGGAACGACAAAATTGCGTGAATTGCTGTCGATGGTAAACGGGCGCTTGTCGGACCAGTCGGGGGATGTGGCGCGTGGGCTCACGCGCCATTCATACTGGCCGGGAGGCAGTGCGCTCGATGGCAGCAGGAAGTTGCGCGAGACGGTGTAGCTGCTCGCGGCGCCGCCAACCGGCGCAATCTCCACGACATATTGTGCGGGATAACTGCCATGGCGCGGCCAGGCGAAGGACGGCGGATTTTGCACCTGCAATTGCACCTGTTCCGGCGCCGGCTTGACGATTTCCGGGCTGCTGGAGCGGGTGCTCACCCAGTCCGCCGCCGGGCTGGCGCCAGCGCCGAGGCTCAATGCCATAAAGCTGCCGAGAAGAATTCGTTGGTGTTTGCGGGGCCTGCATGTCATGACTTATCTCCAAAATGCCGTTGCCGGCCACGCGTGATGCGTGGCATGGGGAGATGTCAATATACTATCAAATGGATGGGGGGAAGTTTCTTTTTGATAATTAACTGCCTGGCCGCCGATGTCGTGGCTGCGACCATGAAAAAAGCCGCAAACTCGTGAAAGTTTGCGGCTTTTTTGCGAATTAGGTAATGGTGCCCACGAAGGGACTCGAACCCCTACACCCGAAGGCACATGGACCTGAACCATGCGCGTCTACCAATTCCGCCACGTGGGCACTGATGCTGCTGACTTACTACTTTTTACTGCTCGAGTATTTGTTGCAAAACAACTTACAACAACAATTCTGCTATTATAGCGACTTGAAGAGTTTTGCGCCAGATGAGCTTTCGCTCCATACTGCACATCAACCCTGTACCGCTTTCCTGCAACTGCATTCCCGTGAAGGTTTGTCGCTGCAAGAGACCGGGATTATAGAGCAATATTTGCCGAAGTCAAATGCATTGCGCAGCTTTTCTCCTTTTTTTCATCGGCGGGGTACTTGTACGGTTTCCGCTACGCTGTCCGTTAGGCAAACCAAGGCGTCGTCCGGTACACTACCGGACATCACCGCGTCAATATTGACGGTGATGTCATCGGTCTTTGTTCTCCGTTTGATCACTGTCAATACCAACTATAGAAATACTTTTGAGCCAAAATACCCACACCATCCCCAGCCGGGAGGACATTCTCGGCATATTCCGCAGCGTCAACGCGCCTCTCGATCCGCAGTCTCTCGGGAAAACGCTGCAAGTGCATGCCGATTCCATGGATGTCCTGGTCCGTCGCCTGAAGGCGATGGAGCGCGACGGCCAGCTCAAGTCTGATGCCGGCGGCGTGTTCGCGCTGGCCGACCAGAGCGCGCTCGTCGCCGGTCGCGTCACCAGCCACCGCGATGGATTCGGTTTCGTCATTCCCGACGACGCCAGCGCCGACCTGTTCCTGCCTGAGAAAGAAATGCAGAAAGTACTGCATGGCGACAAGGTCATGGCCCGCATCGTCGGCACCGACCGCCGCGGCCGTCCGGAAGGCACGATCGTGGAAGTCACGCAGCGCGCCAATACCCACGTCATCGGCCGCCTGATCCAGGAAAACGGCACCTGGGTCGTGGCGCCGGAAGACCAGCGCATCGGCCAGGACATTTTAGTGACCGGTTCGCTGGGCAAGGCGAAGGCCGGCCAGATCGTCAGCGTCGAGCTGACCGAGCAGCCGATGCGCTTCAAGCAGCCCGTCGGCAAGATCGTCGAAGTGCTCGGCGCCCTGGACGACCCCGGCATGGAAATCGAGATTGCCGTGCGTAAATTCAACGTGCCGCACATCTTTTCCGCCGCCGCCCTCAAGCAAGCTGAAAAACTGCCGTTCGAAGTGCGTGCCGCCGACCTGAAAGACCGTGTCGACCTGCGCGACGTGCCCTTGGTCACCATCGACGGCGAAGACGCGCGCGATTTCGACGATGCCGTGTATTGCGAGCCCGTCAAGATCGGCCGCGCCAACTGCTTCCGCCTGATCGTCGCCATCGCCGACGTCAGCCATTACGTGAAACCGAACGACGCGCTCGATGCCGACGCGCTCGAACGCAGCACGTCCGTCTACTTCCCGCGCCGCGTGATCCCGATGCTGCCGGAAAAGCTGTCGAATGGCCTGTGCTCGCTGAACCCGGCCGTCGACCGCCTGACCCTCGTCTGCGACGCCGTCGTCAGCGACAAGGGCGAATTGAAGGCGTACCAGTTCTACCCGGCCGTCATCCATTCGGCCGCGCGCTTGACGTATGACGAAGTGGCCGCCGTACTGGGCAACACCAAGGGTCCGGAAGCGGCACGCCGCGCCGACATCCTGCCGCATTTGCAGAACCTGGAAGCCGTCTACCGCGCCTTGCTGAAGGCGCGCACGGAGCGGGGCGCCATCGATTTCGAGACGACGGAAACGTATATCGTCTGCAATAGCGCCGGCAAGATCGAAAAGATCATTCCGCGCACGCGCAACGAAGCGCACAAGATCATCGAAGAGTGCATGCTGGCGGCCAACGTCTGCGCGGCCGATTTATTGCTGCGCAACAAGCACCCAGGCACCTACCGCATCCACGCCAGCCCGACCAAGGAAAAGCTCACGCAAGTGCGCACCTTCCTCAAGCAGGTCGGCCTGAACCTGACGGGCGGCGACACGCCATCGGCATCGGATTACCAGACCTTGATGCAGCAGATCAAGATGCGTCCCGACGCGGCCCTGCTGCAAACGATGCTGCTGCGCTCGATGCAGCAAGCCGTCTACAGCCCGGACAATATCGGCCACTTCGGCCTGGCGTACGAGGCGTATGCCCACTTCACCAGCCCGATCCGCCGCTATCCCGACCTGCTGACGCACCGCGCCATCAAGGCCATCTTGCAAGGCAAGAAATACGAGCCGAAGCTGTCGGACAAGACCGTGCTGAACACGAACGTGTCGAACGCCACGCGCAAGCAGCAGGCGAAGGACAAGGCCGAAGGCAAGCCGAAGAAGACGGATCTGACCATCTGGGATGCGCTGGGCGTGCATTGCTCGGCCAACGAGCGCCGCGCCGATGAAGCGTCGCGCGACGTCGAAGCATGGCTCAAGTGCTACTTCATGCAGGACAAGCTGGGCGAGGAATTCACCGGCACGATCACTGGCGTGACCACGTTTGGCGTGTTCGTGCAACTCGACACCCTGTTCGTCGAAGGCCTGGTGCACGTTACCGAACTGGGCACCGACTACTTCCAGTACGACGATGCGCGCCACGAACTGCGCGGCGAACGCACGGGCAAGCGTTATCAATTGACGGACCGCCTGACGGTGCAAGTGGCAAGAGTCGACCTGGAAACGCGCAAGATCGACCTGCGTTTGGTTACCGATGCGGAACTGGCGGGCGAAGAAGCACCAGCCAAGCCGAACGGCAGCGGCAAGCGCAAGGGCGAAAAGAAATCCATGGTCAAGCCCGGTCCTGCGACCGAGCAGCGCCATGAGATCAAGACCAGCGTCAAGGCTGGCCATGGCAGCAATGGCGCCAAGCCTGCAGGCAAGGCGCAAGCCAAGGCCGCACCGAAGGCAGCAGCTCCCAAGGCCGCGCCCAAGGGCGAGCCGAAGCGCAGCAAGAAACCAGCCGCGGCACCCGCCGCGGCGGCACCACGTGCAGCAAAAACTGTATCAAAATCAAGCAAGAACAAGCGATAAGCGATAGATAGATAATGAAGAATAAAATGATTTTCGGCTTCCACGCCGTCACCTCGCGCCTGCGTCATGAAGCGTCGTCCGTGGAAGAAATTTTTGTCGATGCCAGCCGTGTTGACGGCCGCATGAAGGATATGATCGCCGCCGCCAAGTCGGCCGGCGTGCGCGTCATGCCCGTCGACTCGTCGCGCCTCGACAAGATCGTCGGCACGCGCCGCCACCAGGGCGTGATCGCGTTTGCCTCGCAACTGTCGCTGGCGCGTAACCTCGACGAATTGCTGGACGCCATCGATGGCCCGCCGCTGCTGTTGATTCTCGACGGCATCACCGACCCGCACAACCTGGGTGCCTGCCTGCGCGTGGCCGACGGTGTCGGCGCGCATGCCGTCATCGTGCCGAAGGACCGCGCCGTGGGCCTCAACGCCACGGCCGCCAAGGTCGCCAGCGGCGCCGCCGAAACCGTCCCGTACATCACCGTGACCAACCTGGCGCGCACCATGCGCGAATTGAAGGACCGCGGCATCTGGCTGATCGGCACGTCGGACGACGGCGAAAAAGGCTTGTACGAAGCCGATTTCACGGGCCCGACGGCTCTCGTCATGGGTTCCGAAGGCGAAGGCATGCGCCGCTTGACGCGCGACACCTGCGACATGCTCGTCAGCATCCCGATGTTCGGCTCCGTCGAGAGTTTGAACGTGTCGGTCGCCTCGGGCGTCTGTCTGTACGAAGCCCGCCGCCAGCGCATCGCGAAAGAAGGCTAAAAAACGTCCAGGGCGGCGTTGCATTGCCGCGCCGTACTTGCGTACTGTCTTCGGCAATGCGCCTTGCCCTGACCGTTTTGTAGCGCTTCCCTGACAAGCCGCCGCCCTCGAGGCGGCGCTTGTTTATCTGCCTCTCCGGCAGCACGCCGCCGAATACGCTACCATTTAGCGTCTTGTCTCTTACCCATTCAGAAATCCGTCTTATGTTCCACCACCTGCGCGAAGATATCAACAGCATCATTGAACGTGACCCCGCCGCCCGCAATGGCTGGGAGGTGCTGACCTGTTATCCGGGCTTGCACGCCATCGTCATGCATGGCTGGGCGCACTGGTGCTGGACGCGGCGCATGAAGTGGGTGGGGCGCTTCATCTCGTACCTCGGCCGCATCATCACGGGCATCGAAATCCACCCGGGCGCCACCATCGGCCGCCGCGTCTTCATCGACCACGGCTTCGGCGTGGTGATCGGCGAGACGGCCATCGTCGGCGACGACTGCACCATCTACCAGGGGGTCACTTTGGGCGGCACCTCGCTGCATAGCGGCAGCAAGCGCCATCCGACCCTCGAGCGCGGCGTCATCGTCGGCGCCGGCGCGCAAGTGCTGGGCAGCTTCACGGTGGGCGAGTACGCCAAGGTGGGCTCGAACGCCGTGCTGCTGAAACCCGTGCCGGCCGGCGGCACGGCCGTCGGCAACCCCGCGCACATCGTGCAAAAGGATGTCAACGCCTTGCGCGAAGGCAGCACGGCGCACCTGTTCGCCGCGTACGGCGTCACGCCGAACGGCGACGATCCGCTGTCGAAGGCGCTGCAAGGCCTGATCACGCACGCAGTGGCGCAGGAACAGCGCATCGAAACCATCCTCGCCACCCTGAAGGCGGCGGGCATTTGCTGCCAGGGCGTGCCGGAATGTGATAAATTTGATTCGGAACAAATGAACAAACTGGTCGATTAAGGATTTATGCATGAATACTGATGTGACGGCAGCTGACAAGAGCAGCGACAATCCCAATCTGCTCGACCCGTTCGAGATCCGCGTGCTGGCCGTGCTGGCCGAGAAGGAAGCGCTGACGCCGGACAGCTATCCGCTGTCGCTCAATGCCCTGACCAACGGCTGCAACCAGTTGTCCAGCCGCGACCCCGTCATGGCCCTGACCGAGGAAACCGTGTACGACGTGCTGCAGCGCCTGATGCAGCGCAAGTTCGTCAACGGCATCACGCAGGCGGGCGCCAGAGTCGCCAAGTATGAACACCGCATGCGCATCAAATGGTCGCTGGAACAGGACAAGCTGGCCATCCTGACGATCCTGATGCTGCGCGGCTTGCAGACGGCCGGCGAAATCCGCAGCCGCAGCGGCCGCGTGCATGATTTCAAATCCGTCGCCGAGGTGGAGTCCGGCCTGCAATTTTTGATCGACAAATACCCGCCGCTGGTGGCGAAACTGGCCGTCGCGCCTGGCGCCAAGGAACCGCGCTACGGTCACTTGCTGGGCGGCGAGGAAGCGCTGGCCCGCGACGAGACGGCCGCCGGCTACGCGGGCGCCGTCAGCGCGCCGCAGCAGGGCAGCCGTGTGGCCCAGCTGGAACAGGAAGTGCTGCAGTTGCGCAGCGATTTCGATGGCCTGGCGGCGCAGTTCGAGGCATTCCGCAAGCAGTTCGAATAAGGGCCCTGCACGCGTGACTTTTTCCTTTTTGTGCCGTTCCTGCGGCGAGACCCACACGGGCATGCCCAGCTTCGGCGCGGACGCGCCATGGCTGTACGAGCAGATGGCGCCGGCCGAACGGGCGGCGCGCTGCCAGCTCGACAGCGACGCCTGCATCGTCGACGAGGAGCACTGCTTCGTGCGCGCCACCATCGACATCCCCGTGCATGGCCACGATGAACCGTTCAGCTGGGGCGTGTGGGTATCGCTGAGCGGCGACAGTTTCGACGCCTGGGACGCCTGCTTCAACGACGCGAAACGTGCCCACATCGGTCCCTTCTTCGGCTGGCTCAGCACGCCGCTCTGCGTATACCCCGATACCCTGAACCTGAAAACCCGCGTCCACCTGCGCGACGATGGCGTGCGTCCCTCCATCGAGCTGGAACCGACGGAGCACCCGCTGGCCGTCGAGCAGCGCGACGGCATCACGGTCGAGCGCGTGGCCGAGCTGTATGCGCGGCTGATGCACGGCGGCTGAGGGCCTCGGCTCGTCGGAGTGCGCCTCTGTCGTTGCGGCCGACAAGCTGGAAACGCCGCCTGGCATCAGGCTGCCCGCACCACCCGCACGCTGTTGCGCCCGTCGCGCTTTGACGCGTACAAGGCGGCGTCGCCCAGTTCCAGCAGCGCCTCCAGGCCCGCTGGCGGCCGCTCGAACAGCGTGCCGCCCACGCTCAGGGTGACCGCCTTGGGCGTGAAAAATGCCTGCTGCGCCATCTGTCCGAACAAGCCGCGCAAGGCGTTGCCCAGCGTGATCACGCTGTCGCTGCTGGCGCCGCGCAGCAGGATCACGAACTCATCCCCGCCCAGCCTGGCGGCAAGCGCGCCCTGCGGCAGCGTATTGCAGATCATTTCACTGAGGGCCACCAGCAATTTGTCGCCGGCGCTGTGGCCGTGCAGGTCGTTGACCTGCTTGAAGTTGTCGATATCGATCAGCAGCAAGGCACCGGGACTGTGCGGCGTAGCCTGTGCCAGCAGGCCGGGCGCGCGCTGCTCCAGGGCGCGGCGGTTGTACAGGGCGGTGAGGGGATCGCGCGCGGCCAGCTGCTCGATGCGTTCTTCGCGGCGGTGGCGTTCCGTGCCGGTCATGGACAAGGCGATCAGCATGATCGCCATGGCACCTTCCACCAGAGAAACCTGGATGACCTCGCCACGGAAGGCAGCCAGGTCGACAAAGGTATCGAGCGCAACGATGGATGCGGCCTTGGCAAAATAAAAGAGGCCATGCAGCAGCAGGACGTAGCGCAGCTGCACGGCGCCCACGCTCAGGGAAACGCCATGGGGGCGCAGCAGGAAGCTGGCGCGCAGGCTGATGCCGGCAATGAGCAGCGATTGGATGACGAACATCACCTTGGACCACCATGCCGCGCCGGGCACCAGCAGCATGGCCAGCCAGGCAAAGCCCAGCAGATACCACGCGCGCGACAGGCGCATGTTCGTGAACCTGGCGACGCCTGCCAGGAACAGCCAGTGGGCGGCGATCAGCAAGCCGTTGGCAAACCAGATCCCGATCAGCAGGTAGCCGCTGGTGCGCAGCAGGGCCAGGACGCAGCCGACGGTGATGACGGCGAACCCCGCGCTCCAGAACAGCAGCGATTTTTCGCGCACGCCGCGCCACTCCACGGCCAGGTAAAGCGCGGCGGCGGCGGCCAGCGCGGTCGAGAGGATGAGGATGGTGGAGGGATCGAGTGCCATGAATCAGGAGGGACGTGAGATTGCCCGGATAAACCGATGAAGGGAGGGACGCTATTTTAGCGCCCTCCCAGGCAAGTTTGGCTCATCTTTGTTAACCAAAAGTACCGAATATGTGTTGCCATCCAGAATCAGTGACCGCGACTTGCCACTCGGTACTGGCCACGACATGGCCGTTGCAGCAGGTAGCCGGACGGGGGAGGCTGGCGAGGCCGGCCGCTGCCTGGAGCCAGCCTTGCCCAGCTTACGCGCTGCTTCACCTTTCCCCCATGGACTCGGAAAACGTCTTGGTGATCGGTTTGGTCAGGTAGCGCAGTACCGTCTTGCGGCCCGTGTTGATTTCCACGGTGGCCGTCATGCCGGGCTGGATCAAAATCGGTTCGCCGTTCTTGCCGATCAGCTTGCGCCCGCTCGTCTTGATCTGCACGCGATAATAGGGCTGCTCGTTGCCCTTGTTGTCCTCGCTCAAGGTATCGGCGCTGATGTAGCTGACGGTGCCGCGCAGGCGGCCGTAGATGCCGTAGTCGTAGGCGTCCAGCTTCACGGCCGTGGGCAGGCCGGGCTTGATGAAGGCGATGTCGGCCGGTTTCACTTTCGCTTCGATGATCAGGTCGTCGTCGGTGGGCACGATCTGCAGGATTTCCTCGCCCGGCTTGGCCACGCCGCCCAGCGTGGTGAGGCGCACATTGCGCACGATGCCGTCGGTGGGCGCGTAAATGTCGGTCGAACCCAGCTGCTCCTTGCGCTGGGTCACGGTCTGCAGCACGCCGGCCAGGTCTTCCTGGGCTTTCACCATGTCCGTCTGGCTATCCTGCAGATACTTGTTGCGCCGGTTGGTGATCTGCGCCTGGATGTCGACCACCTGGCGCCGGAGCTTGAGCACCTCGGCGCGGCTGACGTCGCCCGTTTCCAGCAGCGGCAAGTTCATTTCCAGCTCTTCCTTGATCAGCTTCATGGCGCTTTCCAGCGCGCTCACTTCCGCCTGCACGGCGCCCTGGCGCTTGCTGAACAGGGCCAGCTGGTTGGCGCGAAATTCCGGGAACGCCTGCAATTCGGGCGGAAATTTCGGTGCGCCGCCAAATACTTCCGCCTGCAGCCGCGCCACGGCTGCCTTCAGGCCGGCCGCCTTGGCCGTGCTTTCCAGGTAGCTCGTCTCGGCCCGCGTGCGGTCGAAGCGGGCCAGCAGTTCGCCCTTTTTCACGATGCTGCCTTCGTGCACGCGCAGCTCGGCCAGCACGCCGCCGTCGGCCACCTGGATGATCTGGTTGCGCGAGCTGGCGATCACCTGGCCGTTGGCGCGCGTGACCTGGTCCAGCTCCGCCCACGAGGCCCAGGCGATGACGCCCGCCAGCGCCGCCGCGCAGCTCCAGATCAGCAGCCGGCCCCGTTTGGCTTCTTCCCGCGTTTCGACTTTGGCCAGTTTCATGCGACGGCTCCTTGCGCTGCCGCCGGCTGGACCACCGGCGCGGGCGCGGAAGCGGGAACCGCTTGCGGCTTGCCCGACAGCTTGGCCAGGACAACGTCGCGCGGGCCATCGAGCAGCACGCGTCCCGCCTGCAGCACCACCAGCCGGTCGAGCAGGGGCAGCAGGGCGTTCTTGTGCGTGGTGGCGACCATGGTCACGCCTTCGGCCGCCAGTTCGCCCAGCAGGCCGACGATGCGCGCCTCCGTCTTCGCATCCATGGCGCCCGTCGGCTCGTCCAGCAGCCAGATGCGTGGCCTGGCCAGCAGCAGGCGCGTGACGGCGATCAGCTGGCGCTGGCCGCCGGACACGCCGCGCCCGCCTTCCGTGATGGCCAGCGCCAGTCCGCGCGGCTGGCCCAGTATCAGCTCGATCAAGCCCGTGCGCCTGGCCGCCGCCAGGATGGCTTCCTCGCCCGGGTCCGCCAGGCCCAGCAGCAGGTTGTCGCGCAGGGTGCCGCTGAACAGCCGCGTTTCCTGCGGCAGGTAGCCGACCATTTCGCGCACCACGGGCGGCGCCAGCAGCGCCATGTCGACGTCGCCCAGGTAGGCCTTGCCTTCGGCCGGCTGGTACAGGCCCGAAGCCAGTTTCAGCAGGGTGCTCTTGCCCGAGCCGATGGCGCCCACCAGGCCCACCCGTTCGCCGGGACGGATGGCGAGGTTGTCCACTTCCAGCGCCACCTTTTGCGCGCCGCCGTAGGTAAAGCGGATGCGCTCGAAGCGCAGGCCCGTATCGAGGCTGCGCGGCGTCAGCGCGAACTGCGCGTTATCCGCTTCATTGGGCAGGCTGATGACCTGTTCCAGGCCGTCGATCGAAGCGCGCGCATGCGCCCATTGCACCATCACGGCGGGCAGCTGCACGATGGGCATCAGCGCGCGGTTGCTGATGATGGTGCAGGCCATCAGGGCGCCCATGGTCATCTGGTTTTCGGCGACGAACCAGGCGCCCATGGAAATGAGGGCGACGTTGGTCAGCTGCTGGAAGGCGGCCGTGATGTTTTGCGACAGGGCCGCATAGTCGCGGATATTCTGCTCCGCGTGGCTGGTCTCGGCCACCAGCTCGGCCCAGCGCGCCTGCATCATCCATTCGGCGCTGCTGCCTTTCAGCGTCTCGACGCCGTCGACGGCTTCCACCAGCAAGCCGGCCTTGCGGTTGCTGGCGTTGAGGTTCTTGCGCGTGTGGTTCTGGATGGCGCGCTGGAACATCAGGCCGCACACGAGGGCCAGCGGCAGCGCCACCAGCGGCACCACCACCAGCCAGCCGCCGATGATGGTGATCATGGCGAGGAAGATCAGGGCGAAGGGCACGTCCGTCAGCACGAACAGCGACGTCGACGTCAGCACGCCGCGCACCATCTCGAACCCCTTCACCTGCGCCGCCAGGGTGCCGACGGAAGCGGGGCGCGCCTCCATGCGGATGCCCAGCATGCGCTGGAAGAACCACTCGGACAATTCGTGGTCGACGTCATTGCACGAGTGGTCGACGATGCGGCTGCGCACCTGCTTGAGGATGAATTCGAGGCCGATCGACAGCGCCACGCCGACCACCAGCACCCACAGGGTGCTGAAGCTCTGGTTGGGGATCACGCGGTCGTACACCTGCATGGAAAACAGCGAGGTGGCCATGGTCAGCAGGGTCACCAGCGCCGTGGCCAGCACGGCGTCGACAAACACGCTCTTTTTCAGCCACAGCGCATTGCGCACGAGGCCCAGGGCGCCGGGGCGGGCCGCGCTTTTTTCCGCGCGCCGCGGCAGTCCCACGCAGGCCAGGCCGGCCAGCGAGGCCAGTTGCAAGGGGCGCCCGTCGATGCCTTCGCCACTCCAGGCGCCATCGGCGCCGCGCGCTTGCAGCAAGCCCCAGCCCGTGCTGGCGCTGTAGACGGCGAACGGCAGTTCGCCCGGCGTCGGTTCGTGCAGCAGGCGCGCCGCGCCTTCCAGCCCGGCCGCCTGCCAGACGGTGGTGAGGGCCACGCCGGGGCCGGCGTCGTCGTTTATGTCATCGAGCTGGCGCTGCAAGTCGGCCAGGCGGGCGGCGGCCAGGTGCTGTCCCGTCAGGCGCGCGGCGCGCTCGGTGAGCGTCAGCAAGCCATGTTTGATGGAGGTATCCACGCTGTCTCCTGTTTGCATGATGTCGGTGTCAATTCGCGCGCGCCGTGCCGGCCGGCGCCGTGCGTCCGGCCAGGGTGCCCGTCTGCGCGGCCAGGCGCAGGCTGGCGGCGATCGCCTGCGCGCGCGTGTCTTCCAGTGAAAATTGCGCCTGCGTTGCTTCGCGCACGGCGTTGAGCACGTCGTTCCAGCTCTTGCGGCCGATCACGTACTGGCGCGCATACGATTCGAATACCTGCGTCGAGGTGGTGCTGGCCTCGCCCGCGTTGCCCAGGCGCTGGCGGCTCGCTTCGGCCTCGTTCCAGTCGAGGGTGAAGCGTTCGCGCACCTCGCGCTCGGCCACGTCGTGCGCCGCGCGCGCGCCTTCGCGCCGGGCCACGGCGGCATCCACGCCGGCCTTCGCCGACAGGCCGGCGCCCGGCTGCGCCTGCAGCACCAGCATGGCGCGCGTGCGGTTGTCGGCGTTGATGCCGCCCGTGGGTTTTTCCATGCGCAGCACGACTTTCGGCATGTAGGCCGAGCGCTGCATGGTGATTTCCGAGTCGGCCGCCTGCGCTTCGAAATCGAGGCGCTGCAGGGTGGGCGAGTAGGCGATGGCCTGGCGCATGACGCGCTCCAGGCTGGCGTCGGGCAGCGGTTCGCCCACGCCGACCCCGGTGGCGCTGACGAGGCGCACGGGCTTGCCGGCCAGCTGCGACAGCTGCGCCAGCGCGTTCTCCAGCGCCTGGCGCGCGCTCGACACGTCGTTGGCCGCCTGGTAGGCGCGCGACTCGGCCAGGCGCTGGTCCGTTTGCGAACTGACCGACTGCGCCACGCGGCGCTTGATCATGTCCAGCAGGCGCTGGTGCTCGGCCAGCCCCGTTTCGGCCGAGCGCACGCGCGCCGTCTGGCGCAGCGCTTCCGTGTAGGCGGCGATCACGCGCAGCGACAGGCTCAGGCGTTCTTCCTCAATGGCCGCGCCGGCCGCATCGACCCGGCTGCCGGCCGCGTCGATGCCGGCGTCGATGCGCCCGCCGCTCCACAACGGCTGCTCGATGCGCACCACGCCGCCTGTTTCCTGCGAACCGGTGGGGACTTCGGCCGACAGGCTGGGAAAGCGCTGCCATTGGGCGCCATCGAGGTCGGCCCGCGCGGCCGCCTGCGCCGAGCGTTTGCCCTGTACGGCCGGATGGCTTTGCAGCGCCTGCTGCAAGACCTGGTCGAAATTCCATGCCGTACTGCTCTGGGCGCTGGCATCTGGTGCGGCCGTTGCCATGGCCACGGCCGCCAGTACGGCCGCGATGCAGGGCAGGATGCCGGGCCAGAGGGCCCGGCGGAGGGGTATTGCTGGGAAACTGCGTGATCTCATCCCGTGTTTTTCCGGCCGTGCGGCCTGCAGATCTGCATTCGGTATCACTGGATAGCGGGAGTGCGGCGGCAGAACCGCCGCGCTCCCGTACCCGTTTCAGCTAGCCTTGCATGGCGATGGCTTCAGACATGGAAATTGGCCGCCGTCAATTGCGTGATATTCACGCCGCTCAGCAGCACCAGCGCCGTGTCGATGGCATTGGCGCTACTCAGGTCGCTCGAGTGATACACCGTCACGGCACCGCTGTTCTGCGCATCGGCGATGACGATGTAGCCCTGGCCCGACAGCACGCTGCTGTCGGCCGCGATGGCGCTGGCCGCCGCGCCGATCGACACGGATGTGCCGTCGAAGATGAACAGGTTGTCGTTGCCAAAGTCCGTGCTCAGGTTGACGCCCACCGCAACCGAGGCCGTCAGGTGGGCGATGGCCGACATGTCGATG
>NZ_JBXAKS010000027.1:0-17266 GCF_058798675.1 Janthinobacterium sp. GW822-FHT07H10 | reverse complement strand
TGCACGCGCGAGCTGGGCGACCCGTTCCGCCGCGATGCGCTGAGCAAGCCTATCCGTCACCTGGACAAGTACAAAGACTACGTGTAATCCGTCGGCCCCTTCCTTGTATGACCCCGGCAATCGCGCCGGGTTTTGTATGCCGGAACCATCTTCCTGCTTCCGTGGTTCCGGCATTTTTTTACCGAATTGGAGTTTCCATGAAAGCCCTGCACCGCATCATCGCCCAGGCCCGCGCCGTGCCGAAAAACATCGTCTTGTGCGAGGGCGACGATGTGCGCGTGCTGCAGGCGGCCGCGCGCGCCGCTGCCGAAGGCCTGGCGCACATCACCATCGTCGGCAAGCCGGCCGCCATCCTGGCGCTGGCGCGCGAACACGGACTGGACCTGGACGCCGTGCGCCTGGTCGATCCGGCCGCCTCGAGCGAGGCGGAGCATTATGCCCAGCAATTGTTTGTGCTGCGTCAAGCCAAGGGCATGACGGTGGCGCAGGCGCGCATCGCCGTGCAGGACCCCCTGTGCTACGCCAACCTGATGGTGCGCCTGGGCGACGCCGACGGCTGCGTGGCAGGGGCCGTGCACACGACGGCCGACGTGGTGCGCAGCGCCATCCAGATCATCGGCGTCGACCCGGCCTTCAAGCTGGTCTCCAGCTTTTTCCTGATGATGCTATGCGAACCGTTCCACAGCCTGAAGGGCGGCTTCATCTTTTCCGACTGCGCCCTCGTCGTCGATCCGAAAGCGGAAGAGCTGGCCGACATCGCCATGGCCGCCGCCGACAGCGCGCAAGCGTTGCTGATGGAAGAGCCGCGGGTGGCCATGCTGTCGTTTTCCACCAGCGGCAGCGCCCACCACGCGGCCGTCGACAAGGTGCATGCGGCCACGGACCGGGTCAAGGCCCAGCGTCCGCTGCTGGCCATCGATGGCGACGTGCAGCTCGACGCGGCCATCGTGGCCGAGATTTCGCAGCGCAAGGTCAAGGATTCCGTCGTCAATGGCCGCGCCAACGTGCTGGTGTTCCCGAACCTGGACGCGGGCAATATCGGCTACAAGCTGGCCGAGCGCATGGGCGGCGCCGTCGCCATCGGACCCTTGCTGCAAGGCTTGAACAAGCCGGCCAACGACCTGTCGCGCGGCTGCAGCGCCGACGATGTCTACAACGTCATTGCGGTGACGGCCGTGCAGGCCCAGGGTGGACGCTGACTTTCTGTTCAGCTTGCCCGTGCTGGCGCTGCTGGGCGTGGTGGCGGCGGGCACGTATTTCCAGACCGTGACGGGGTTCGGACTGGGCATGATCGTCATGGGCGTGGCCAGCGGACTGGGCCTGGCGCCCGTGCCCGCGCTGGCGGCCCTCGTCAGCCTGCTGTCGCTGGCCAATTGCCTGGTGGCCTTGCCGGGCGCCTTGCACCACCTGGACTGGCGCGCCATCCGCGCGGCCAGCATCGGCTTGCTGCCGGCCATGGCGGCCGGCGTCCTGCTACTGGGCTATCTGGACCAGGCGTATGCGCCCTTGCTGAAGCTGCTGCTGGGTGCTGCCATCGTGTATGGCGGCGTCAGCATCTTGCTGCAGGCGCCGCCGGGACCCGGTGCGGCCGACAGGCGCAGTTTCTTCATCAGCGGCGTGTGCGGCGGCCTGTTCTCAGGCCTGTTTTCGCTGGCGGGGCCGCCGCTCGTGTATCAGTTCTATCGCCAGGAAATGAGCCTGACCACCATCCGCTACAGCCTGATCTTCCTGTTCGCCATCAGCGCGGGCGGGCGCTCGCTGATGGCGGGCAGCCAGGGCCAGCTCGACGCGAAGGTCTTGCTGCTGTGCATGCTGGCCCTGCCCGTGGGCGTGCTGGCCACGATGGCCGGCAAGCGCTACCCGCCGCCGATCGCCCAGCGCGGCATGCGCCGCATCGCGTTTGCCGTGCTGACCTTGATCGGCATTTCGCTGATGACGGCGGCCGTGCCACAGCTACTGGCCTAGGCTCAGGGCCGGACCGCCGCGTCGGCGAAGAAACGGTAGCCCGCATTGCGCGCCGTGTTGATGGGCAAGGGCAGTCCCGTGGCTTGCTCCGTCTTGCGGCGCAGGCGGCGGATTTGCGTATCGAGGCGGCGCTGGTCGTAATCGAGGTAATCCTCGCCCAGCGACTGCACGATTTGCTGGCGGCTGACGATGCGTTCCGGCTCGGCCATCAGCACCCGCAGCACGGTGGCATCTTGTTGTGATAGCGCAATGGCGCTGCAACCTGGCGGCAACAGCCGGCGCGGCCCCAGTTCGAGTATCCAGGTGGCCGGCGCCGACGGCTCGCCCAGGCGCCGCTGCAAGGCAAGCAGGGTGGCGGCCAGTTCGTCGAGGTCCGTGCTCTTGGGCAGGTAGTAATCGGCGCCGCCGCTCAATCCCTTGATCTTGTCCGGCGTGGTGCCGCGCGCCGTAAACACGAGGATGCCAAGCTGCGGGTCTTGCGCGCGGAGGGTTCTGACCAGTTCCATGCCATCGCCATCGGGCAGGCCCAGGTCGATGACGGCGATGTGGTGCCGCGCGGTCTGGTAGCAGGCATGAAAGCCGGCCAGGTCGGCGACGGTGCTCACGCGGTAGCCGCAGTCGCCGAGAAACTCGGCCAGTTCCTGGCGCAGCACGGCTTCGTCTTCAAGCAGAATAAGGTTCAACATGGCGCAAGGATAACCGATCGCCCCGGCGGCGTGAAGGCGGCTTGATGGTCGCTTGATCTGCCTGTGGTAAGCTGCGCCGCCATGCAAATCCTGCTCGCCATCTTCCTGTTTTTCGCCGCCCTCCACCCTCTTGCCGGATGGGCCGCGCCTGCGCCTCTGGTGCTGCCGGCCGGCGCGCAAAAGGTGACGGCCAGCGGCCACCTGCGCATGCTGGCTGACCCCGGCGGCAAGCTGGATCCCGATGCGGCCCTGCATGCGGCTGGCTGGCGGGCCTTGCCTGCCGCCGTCAGCGCCGGCTACACGGACGACGCCATCTGGCTGCGCCTGGACGTGGTGCGCGCGGCGGCATCGCCCGACGAATGGGTGTTGCGTTTTAGCAACGCCGTGCTCGACGATGTGCGCCTGTACCGGCTCGACGGCGAGGGGCGCTGGGCGCTGCAAACGGCGGGCGCGGACGTGCCGCGCGCCGCCTGGCCCGTCGATGCGCGCCAGGTCGTGTTTCCCTTGCGCCTGCAGGCGGGCGCGGACGAACAGTGGCTGGTGCGCCTGCACAGCAAGAAAGCCATGTCGACGGAACTGACCCTGTGGCCGCGCGCGGCCTTCGATGAGTCGTCGCGCCGCGAATACCTGTATTACGGCTTGCAGTTCGGCAGCTATCTGTTGCTGATCCTGTTTCACATCTTCTTCTGGCGCATGACGCGGGAAGCCCACAGTGGCTGGTATTTGCTGTATGTGCTGAGCAATGCCACCACGGAAGCGCTGACGATCGCCATTCCGCAGCAGATCTTCAGCATGCCGAACTGGCTTTCCGATCCCATGTTGGGCGTGTCGATGGCGGCGTCCATCGCCGTCGGTACCCGTTTCTCCATCTTGCAGCTGGAATTGTCCGCCCTGTATCCGCGCTTCAGCCGCGGCGTGATGGGCGCCACGGCCGCCGCCGCCCTGACCGGGGCCCTGCTGGTGCTGTGCGGCCGCTACGCCGCCGGCGTGCTGGTGGTGCAGGGCGCGGCGCTGCCGCTGATCGCTGTCTTCATCGCGCTGGCTAGCTGGCTGGCCTTGCGCGGCCACCGCCCGGCGCGCGCCTTCCTGCTGATATTCGGCATTTTTTACGCGGGCGTGCTGGTCAGCTTCCTGCGCAATATGGGCGTGCTGCCGCCCAATTTCTGGACCAACCACGCCGCTACCCTGGGGGCGTTCGTGCACATGATGCTGATGAGCTTGCGCTTGAACCGGCGCTACGCGGAACTGCGCCGCGCCAAGGACCTGGCGCAGGCACAGGCCGTGCGGGCCGTGCGGGCGCTCAACGAGCGGCTGGAAGAACAGGTGGCGCTGCGCACGGCCGCCCTGCGGCAGGAAATCGGCCGGCGCGCCGCGCTCGAAGGCGAGTTGCGCGCGGCGCTAGAGGTGGAAACGCGCACCCGCGAAGAGCAGCAGGATTTCGTGGCCATGGTATCGCATGAATTCCACACGCCTTTGGCCATCATCAATACGACGGCCCAGCAAATTGCCCGCAATCCTGGCGCCGTGTGGGACAAGACCCTGCAGCGCTGCCAGAACCTGCGCGAGGCCAGCGGCCGCATGGCCGCCCTCGTCGATGAATACCTGAGCGCCGACCGCATGGAAACGAGCGCGGCCACTTTCCGTCCCCAGCACTGCGATCCACGCGTGCTGCTCGAGACCGTGCTGGCCGAATGGCCGGCCGGCAGGGTGGAGGCCAGCATGCGGGACTTGCCGGCGCGCCTGCAATGCGATCCCGGCCTGCTGCGCGTGGCGCTGCGCAACCTGCTTAGCAATGCTGACCGGCACGCGCCGCAGGCGCAAGCCATACGCTTCGACGCGGCCATGCCCGCCGATGGCGGCATCCAGTTTACCGTCAGCAATGATGGCGACGCGCTGCCCGTCGATGAAATCCCCCGCCTGTTCCAGAAATACTTCCGTGGCCGCATCGCCCAGCACAAGCCTGGCGCCGGGCTGGGCCTGTACCTGGTGCGGCGTATCGCCGAACTGCACGGCGGCCAGGTGACGCTGGAGCGCACGGGCAGCGACGGCATCGTCAGCTTTTCCATGCGCCTGCCAGCCTAGCCTCGGCGCGCATATTCCCGACTGAATCGCTCGGGAATTGCTCAGGTTTGCTCACTTATAAATCTGCAATTCTTGTTATATTTCCCCCAAGAAATTTCTGTAGCTTTTAGCCACGACTGTGTAGCGAAATGCAACAGAAATGGCGCCAGGGACAGAGGGCTGCCGCATCGCGCATGTCCAGCCGCTTTCTCGCCCGCCGGCGCTGCCCCTCCCGGGTGAGGGAGGGCTCGCGCGCGGCTGCGCCCCCATCCACAATGACAAGGATACACAGCATGCACCGTCACGCTTCACTGAATCATATTTACCGGCTCGTCTGGAGCCACGTCCTGAATGCCTGGGTTGCCGTCGCCGAGACGTCGCGCGGACGCGGCAAGGGCGCGCGCCGCAAGCTGGCCGCCGCCGTGGCCGCCATCGGCGCGCTGGCGCTGGGCGGACCCGCCTGTGCCGGTCCCACGGGCGGCCAGGTGGTGGCGGGCACGGCCACCATCAGCCAGTCCGGCACCACCACGACGGTGCAGCAGGCGAGCCAGCAGGCCACGCTGAACTGGTCCAGCTTCAATGTCGGCAGCAAGGAAAGCGTGAACTTCGTCCAGCCTTCGTCCAGCGCGCTGGCCGTCAACCGCATCCTCGACAGCAATGGCTCGCAGATCCTCGGCCGCCTGAACGCGAATGGCCAGGTGTACCTGATCAACCCGAACGGCATCCTGTTTGGCCGCACTGCCCAGGTCAACGTGGGCGGCCTGGTGGCGTCAACCCTGGATGTGGACAGCGCGAGTTTGCGCAGCAACAAGCATGTCTTCAACGGCAAGGGCGGCGGCAGCATCGTCAATGACGGCACGATACGCGTGGCGGACGGCGGCTACGTGGCCTTGATTGCCGCCCGCATCGTCAACAGCGGCACGCTCGCCGCGCGCGCCGGCAGCGTGCTGATGGGCGCCGGCAGCCAGGTCACGCTGGACGTGGGCGGCCCCGTCAAGCTGCAAGTGACGCAGGGCGCGCTCGACACGCTGATCGAAAATGGCGGCGCGATCCAGGCCGACGGCGGCCGGGTGTTCCTGACGGCCAAGGCGGCAGGCGAACTGGCGTCAAGCGTCATCAACAATACGGGCGTGATCGAGGCGCGCACGCTGGCCACGGGCGAACGGGGCCAGATCGTGCTGCTGGGCGACATGGACAAGGGCAGCGTCAGGGTGGCAGGCGTGCTCGACGCCAGCGCGCCGCAGGGCGGCGACGGCGGTTTCATCGAAACCAGTGCAAACCGGGTCGCAATCGACGCCGCGCGGGTCAGCACGGCCGCGCCGCGCGGAGCGACCGGCACCTGGCTGATCGATCCGAACGACTTCACGGTGGCTGCCAGCGGCGGCAACATGACGGGGGCCGAGGTGTCGAATGCCCTGGCCAGCAACAATTTCGCCATCATGACCAGCAGCATGGGCACGACGGGCGGCAATGGCGACATCCACGTGAACGACGCCATCGCGTGGTCGGCCAACAAGCTCAGCCTGATTGCCGAGCGCAACATCAACATCAACGCGAACCTGAACGCGACGGGCAGCGGCTCGCTGGCTTACCAGTATGGCCAGGGCACGGCCGACGGCGCAGGCAGCGGCTACAAGGTGGCGGCCGGCGTGGCCGTGAATATCCCGGCATCCGGCGCCTTCACCTGGCAAAAAGGCAGCGCCGGCAAGGTGAACAACCTGGTGCTGGACAATGGCAAGGTGCGCTTCGGCGATGGCAGCCAGGATTCCTTTACGGCCGATGGCCTCCTGAAAACCCCGTTTTATTTTGACAATACCAGTCCTGGCCGCAATGGCTGGTTCCAGCTGACCCTGGGCCGGCCCTTCGAGTTTGCCGTGGCGGCAGGCGGCAATGGCGGCACGTCGTGGAATGCGAATGGCGAGCTGCTGATCGCCAATGGCATGGGCGGCGGCATGGGCGGCATGCCCGGCATGGGCGGCGGCGACTATGCGGCGGCGCTGAGCAACCGTTCCCTGAATATCGCCGGCTACCAGGAGGGGCAGGGCACGGTGGTGACGTCGGGCACGCTGACTTTCCGCACCCTGAACCAGTCGGCCCGCGTCACGCATACCTATGCCTTGAAGGCGGGCGATTCCTTCGTCAACATGGATAGCCGGCTCACCAACCTGAGCGATACGCCCTTGACCAATGTGCGCATGTGGCTGGGCACGGGCGATGACTACATCGGCGCTTCCGACGCCAATTACAAGACCAAGGGCAATATCGTCTCTGGCGCATTTGCGCCATTGAGCGATGGCAAGAATGCGTCGAATGCCATCATGGTGACGGAAACGGACAGCACGACGAGCGGCTCGGCCATCCTGTTCTATTCCACGACGGCGGGCGTCGATACCGTGCACAGCCGGTGCTGCGTCTTCGCGAATGCCATCAACCAGGATCCCCGCACCACCGCCGTGGCCTCGGGCCGGACGGACGGCAGCTACGCCATGTTCCTGCGCGCGGCCGACCTGGCCCCGGGACAGAGCGGCGGCATGTCCGTCTACTATGCGGCCGCGCCCGTGGCCCAGCTGAAGGATGCCATTACCTCGGTCGACAATGCGGCCGGCAATGCGTCCAAGCCCGTCTACATCCGCCTGGCCCCGGGCAGCAGTGTGTATGGCGACGTGCCCGTCTTTCACTATGCGCTGTACGACGCCCTGAGCGGCGGCCTGCTGGTCACCGACGCCAGCGCCAGCGGCACCATTTCCTGGCTGGGGGCGCCTACCGCCACCTCGTCGGCCGGGGTCTACACGATCACCTATGACACGGGCCTGGTGCTGGGCAAGACGGGCTATACGCTGACGCCGGGCGGCCCCGTGTACTGGACGGTGACGCCGCGCGCGCTGGACGTCGCCGTCAGCAAGACGTATGACGGCAGCGCCACCTTCAATGCCGGCTTCGTCCTGTCGGGACTGGTCAATGGCGACAGCGCGCCCACCGTCAGCGGCACGGCCCGCGTCAGCGGCAGCAGCGCCGGGCGCTACAGCCGCTTCGACGCCAGCACCTTGAGCCTGTCGAACGGCAACTATGTGCTGAACACGGACAGTGCCAGCGCAAGCATCGCCGCGCGCCCCATCGTTGTGACGGCCGATGCGAAAAGCAAGGCCTATGGCAATGCCGACCCCAGCCTGACGTACCAGGTCACGGATGGCAGCCTGGTGGCCGGCGACAGCCTGGCCGGCGTGCTGCGCCGTGCCGCGGGAGAGAGCGTGGGCAGCTACGCCATCGACGCTTCCGGCTTGAGCAACGGCAACTATGTGATCACGGCGCGCAATGGCAGCCTGAAGATCGAGACGGATCCGGCACTGGAGAACGCGATCCGCCTTGCGCGGCGCCAGGTCACCACGGGCACCAACGACGTGGCGGCAGGAACGACGGCTTACGCGGCGGGACCGGCCGTGCCTGGCGTGGCAGGGCAGGGTGCTGCCGGCGCGGCGCCCGCTGGTGGCGCCACCATCGCCGGTGGACTGCTGCTCGTCCCCGTGGCCGACGCGGCGCAGCCTGCGCCGGCGGCCGCTGGCACGCTGCTGGCCGCCGCGGGCGGTACCGATAGTGCGGGCTATACGCGCATCCTCGTCGTCAACGGTGGCATACGCCAGGCTCCGGTAGTCCCGGTGGCGGAAAGCGCCGCGCAATGAAGGCACTGACTCAACAAATAAAAGCATCCATGAAAAAACATCCACATCCACAGGCGACGCGCCTTGCCCTGGCGCTGGGCCTGGCCTTCCTGCCGTTTGCCGCGCACGCGCAAGTTCCACCTGATGCGGGGCAAACCCTGCGGCAGTTGCAGGCGCCGCTGGCGCCGCCGCGCGACAGCCAGCCATTGACGATACAGGCGCCGCTCGACGCGGCACCGGTGGCGCCCGGCGGGCCGGCCGTGACGCTGCGTTCCGTGACGCTGGCGGGCAATTCCGTGTTCAGCCAGGAGGCGCTGCGCGCGGCGCTGGGCGAGGTAACGGGCACGACGTTTGACCTGGCCGGCCTGCGCGGCCTGGCCGGGCGCCTCAGCGCGTTTTACCATGCCGGCGGCTATCCGTTTGCCCGCGCCATCGTGCCGCCGCAAGGCCTCGAGCACGGCGAGCTGCGCATCGACATCATCGAGGGACGCTACGGCGTGGTTCGGGCGGAAGGTGAAGATGCCGCGCTTGCGCGGCAGGCGACAGCCTTCCTTGGCAACTTGCAACCAGGCAGCGTGATCGCCAGCGCCCCGCTCGAACGTGCCGCCTTGCTGCTCGATGACTTGCCCGGCATCGTGGCCAGCGCCACGATGCGTCCGGGCGAGCAGGCGGGCACGGGCGACCTGATCGTCCAGGTGGCGCGCGAGCGGCGCATCAGCGGCGATATCGGCCTGGACAACGCCGGCAGCCGCTACACGGGGAAAAACCGGCTGCGGGCGAATATCGATATCAACAGTCCCTTCCTGCTGGGCGACCAGATCAGCGTGCGGGCCCTGCTCAGCGAGGAAGAGTTATGGCTTGGTTCGCTTGGCTACAGCCTGCCCCTGGGTACTTCGGGCTTGCGCGGCAATGTGGCGTATTCGCACACCAGCTATGTGCTGGCGAAGGAATTTGCCAGCCTGCATGCGAATGGCACGGCCAAGGTGGCAAGCGCCGGCCTCAGCTATCCCATCCTGCGCTCGCAACAGGCGAACCTGACCCTGATCGCCACCTACCAGTCGAAGCACCTGCAGGATAACCGCGACAGCACGGCCACCTATGAAAGCAAGTCGAGCAAGTCGCTGCCCGTGGCCCTGCAGTTCGATTACCGCGACGCCTGGGATGGCGTGACGTATGGCAGCGTGAGCTGGACGCCGGGCAAGCTGAAGCTCGATGCGGGCCTGGCCGCCGTCGATGCCTACGGCACCAGGGGCAGCTTTCATAAGTTCAACCTCGATGTCGTGCGCCTGCAATCCTTGCCTGCCGGCTTCAGCCTGATGGCCCATGTGGGCTGGCAGCAGGCGGACGGTAACCTGGACTCCTCGGAAAAGCTGAGCCTGGGCGGCGCCAGCGGCGTGCGCGCCTATCCATCGGGCGAAGCCACGGGCGACGAGGGCGGCCTGGCGCAGCTGGAACTGCGCTACGGCGCCGGCGCCTTCACGCCGTATGCGTTCATGGATGCGGGGCGCGTCACGCTCAACGCCAAGCCCGTGGTGGCCGGCGATAACCGGCGCAGCCTGCGCGGCGGCGGCCTGGGCTTGCGCTACCAGCACCAGGCGTGGAGCGTGGATGCGGCCCTGGCCTGGCGCACGGTGGGCGGCCGGCCGCAATCGGAGGCGAACAGCGATCCCAGGCCGCGCGTGTGGCTGAACCTCGAGTACCGCTTCTAGACGGCGCACTGCAAGGCGCACGATTGAAACGTGCGCCTTGCAAAATAATCAAACAGCCGTTATATTCCCCGTTCTTTCTCGAACCCCTTCCTTATTGGAGCCAAAAGTGCCTCGCTTCTTCGCCATCACCTGCTAACGCTGACGAAATGCTCTCTGCAGCATCGTTCGGCGCGTTGACGCCCCCGATTGCTGCGGCACTGTTTTTGCTCCATCCGCACACGTATCCAGGACCACCGTCCTGATCGTCCACGCCCGAACACGTCGTCAGCACCCCTGACCCTGTATGGACACGCCCCGGTGAACGCGGCGTGGGACGCTATGTTTTTACAATCTCTGCCCTTATTCAAATACCCGCGCACGCCGCACCTGGAAGGCTCGCGCCTGCAGGACGGCGACGACGCTGCCGACCAGATGCCCCTGAAAAAGCTGGCCGGCCTCTACGTCGTCATCGAGGAAAAAATCGATGGCGCCAACGCGGCCGTGTCGTTCAGCGACGCGGGCGACGTGCTGCTGCAGTCGCGCGGCCACTACCTGGTGGGCGGCGGCAGCGAACGCCAGTTCAACCTGTTGAAACCGTGGGCGCATGCGCACGAACACGCCTTGCTGCATCTGCTGGAAGATCAGTATGTGCTGTTTGGCGAATGGGCTTACAGCAAGCATTCCGTGTTTTACGACCGCCTGCCCCATTACTTCAACGAGTTCGACGTGTATTGCCGCCGCACCCAGACCTTCCTGTCGACGGCGCGCCGCCACGCCATGCTGGCCGGCTCGCCCGTGCTGTCCGTCCCCGTGCTGTATGCGGGAACGATGCCCACGGCGCCGAAACAGCTGTGGCAGCTGCTGCGCCACTCGCTGGCCAAGTCCCGGCTGTGGCGCGAGGCGTTTGACCACGTGGTGGCGCGCGAGCGCCTGCCGCCGGACCTGTGCTGGAAGCAGACGGACAAGTCCGACCACGCGGAAGGCCTGTACCTGAAGGTGGAAGACGACACGCAAGTGCTGGCCCGCTACAAGCTGGTGCGCCATGACTTTACGCAAACCATCCTCGACAGCGGTTCGCACCACAGCACGCGGCCCCTGATCCCGAACCAGCTGGCCGACGGCGTCGACCTGTACGCGCCGCAGCCGCTCGTCACGTGGGAGGGCCTGGGCCTGCACACCTGCCGTTCGCTCGATGAGCTGGCAGTATTTTCAAGGAGTACAAAATGAACTGGAAACAGTTACAACAGCTGGTGCCCATGGCGGGCCAGTCGCCCGACCTTGCCGCCTGCCTGGCCGCCTTCCCGCAGCTGGAACTGGCGAAGACGACGCCGCAAAATCCCGTCTACCACGCGGAAGGCGATGTGTGGACGCATACGGTGATGGTGGTGGAATCGCTGCTGGCCATGCCCGATTACCAGGCCGCCACGCGGGCGGAACAGGAAATCGTCTTCCTGGCCGCCCTGCTGCACGACGTGGCCAAGTGCAGTACCACCGTGATCGACCCGGCAACGGGCGCCATCGGCCAGCCCGGCCACTCGCGCAAGGGCGCCCTCGATGCGCGCATCGCCCTGTGGGATGGCGACGTGCCGTTTGCCGTGCGCGAGGAAATCTGCCGCCTGATCAATGTGCATCAGGTTCCCTTCTTTGCGCTGGAGCCATCGCGGCGCGGCGTCACGCCCGAGTTCACCGTGCGCGAACTGTCGTGGCAAGTCGATATCCGGTTGCTGGCCATGCTGGCCGAGGCCGATATCCGCGGGCGCATCTGCCCCGATCCGCAGCGCATACTCGACGCCATCGAGCTGTTCCGCGAACTGGCGCGCGAGGAAGGCTGCTATGGCCAGCGGCGCGCCTTCGTCGACGATCACACGCGCGTGAAGTATTTTCGCGGCGCCGAGGCGCATCCCGATTACCCGCTGTTCCAGGAGCCGGGTTCGCACGTGATCGTCATGTCGGGCTTGCCCGCCTCGGGCAAGAATACCTGGGTGGAGCAGCACCATCCGCGCCTGCCCGTCGTCTCCTTCGACGATGCGCGGATGGCCTTGGGCTTGAAGCATGGCAAGAACGAGGGACAGGTGGGCGACTATGCTGAAGAGCGGGCGCGAGAACTGCTGCGCCGTGGCGAGCCGTTCGTGTGGAACGCCACGCATTTGTCCCGCCTGATGCGCGAAAAGACGCTCAACCTGCTCTACAAATACCATGCGCAGGTGGAACTCGTGTACCTGGAGCAGCCGCGCAAGGAATTACTTAGGCGCAACGGCCAGCGCGACACCTCGCTCAGCAACAAGAAGCTGCAAGCGATGCTGTGGAACTGGGAAATCCCCTTGCCGATGGAGGCGCATGCCGTGCGTTACTGCGTCGCTTGAGGCGCGGTGGAAACGGTGTGTTCCCCGGTTTTTCATAAGGATATAAGCAATCAAAATAATAATATTTATTTTTAAAATTGCAACAAACTGAGTATATTGCGATTCTTTCATTTATTACAATGGATTGCCTGGAGCGCTGAACGGCCGGGCTGTGGCGCGGGGGTTTCCCTCGCGTTTCCTGAGTGAATCACCGGGTGATCCACTCTTCCTCTTTGAATGAATTGGAGTCCTCAATGCAAAAATCCCTGATCGCACTGGCCGCGGCGGCCATGCTTGGCCTGGGCGCCATGTCTTCCGCCCAGGCGGCTACTGAAACCATCACCTTTACCGCCGAGCGCGCGCTGGGTGCCACCAACTGGGCTGACACCTTGGGCTTGGGCAAGTTCGACAGCAATCTGGGGACCTTGACCTCGATCAAGTTCCACCTGGAAGGCGCCGTGCAGGGCAGCGGCAAGGCGGAAAGCCTGGACGCCAGCGCCTCCGACGTGACGCTGAGCCTGGCGTCGCTGCTGACCTTGTACCGTCCCGACAATTCCACCTTGCTGGTGGCCAACCCGCTGTTCACGCAGACGTTTGCCCTGAGCGCCTTCGATGGCAGCATCGACTTTGCCGGCACGTCGGGCGCCAATACGGGACCCCGGTCGAGCACGGGTTCGAATGGCTATACGAGCGCCAGCGCCAGCGATTTCGCCCTGTTTTCCTCGGCGGGCGGCGGCTTGATCCAGCTGGGCCTGAACGCCATCGGTTCCTCGACGGGCAGCGGCTCCGGCAATTTGCTGACGCAGTTCCAGACGGCCGCCTCGGGCCGCGTGGCAGTGACGTATGAATACGTCAGCGCCGTGCCGGAACCGGAAACCTATGTGATGCTGCTGACGGGGCTGGCGCTGGCCGGCGTGATGGCGCGCCGTCGCAAATCCACAGTGTGATCAGCGCCGTGCCCGCCCGGCGATCAGCTGGGCGATCTCGCTGAACAGTTCATTGTTCAGCGAGGCGGGCAGGGTGGTGGCCAGGCTGCGGCTGTAGTAGGCGCCCAGGTCCAGTCCCAGGCCCAGCCCGCAAATCTCGATGGCGCCCTGCGCCTCGCGGCGCGCCACCACCTGTTTCAAGTGCTGGGCCAGGTAAAACTCGTCGTTGGCCAGATTCGTGGCCGTATCCATCGGACAACCGTCGGACACGACGAGCAGGATGCGCCGCCGTTCCGGGCGCGCCAGCATGCGCGTGCATGCCCACTCCACGGCTTCGCCATCGACGCCTTCGCGGTACAAGTCCGCTTTCAGCAGGGCCGCGATATCGGGCCGCGCGCGGCGCCAGCTGGTGTCGCCCCCCTTGAAGACCATGTGCACGAGTTCATTCAGGCGGCCCGGATTGGCGGGCGAGCGGGCGCGCATCCAGTCGCGTTTCACCCGCCCGCCGTTCCACGCGCCCGTCGTAAAACCCAGCAATTCCGTCGTGACGCCGGCCTGGTCCAGCGCGCGCAGCAGCATGTCGAGCAGCACGGCCACGGATTCTGCATGCGTCTTCATGGAGCCGGAGCAGTCGACGAGAAAGGTGACGAGACAATCGGCTTGCGGCAGGAATTGTTCCTTGCGGAACAGGCGGCGTTCCGATGGCGAACTGATCAGTTGCGCCAGGCGGCGGCCGTCCAGATAGCCTTCCTCTTCGCCGAACGACCAGCCTGCGCGCTGCGGCAGGGCCAGCAGATGGGTAAAGCGCCGCGCCAGGCGGGCCGTGTTGATGCCCAGGCTGGCGATGCGCGCATCCATGCGTTCGCGGTATTCGAGCAGCAGGGCGCGGCGCACCAGTTCGCCCGCGTTTTCCTCGCGGTCGTACGCCGTCGAATAAGCCCGATAAGCGCCATCGCCGTCGCTGAAGGCGCGGCTCTCGCCCAGCGGGGCGGCGTCAGGGAGATGATCGTTGTCGCTGTCGAAATCGAGCAGCAGCTTGAAGGCCGCCTGCGCCCTGGCGTCGCCCGCCTCGTCCTGCTGGCCATCGCGCGCCGCCTGCGCATCCTGCAGCATGGCGTCGACGGCGTGGGCGATGGCCAGCGCGTGGCGCGCATAGGTGGCCTGGTGCGCGCGGTGCCGGCGCAGGCCGGCCAGGTCGCCGCTCAGCTGCGACGAGATGGACCAGCGCGTCGCTTCGATGAAATCTTCCGTCTTTTCCAGCACGGCCCGCGCCGTCAGGCGCGACCAGCACATCTGGAACACCGTGTACAGGAGCAAGCCCGCAGTACCTTCGGCCAGGCCGGAATCGTAGAACGCGTGCGACCAGGCCGTGAAGCGGTGGCGCAGGTTCTCGATCACGCCCGCGTGCTGCTCTGGCGCCAGCGTTTCCACCCGTAACTGTTCCAGCAGCTCGAAGACGAGGCGCGCCACGGGTGCTGGCGGACACAGCGACTTGTGCAGGGCCGTATCCGTATGCAGCAGGCGCAGGGCCACGCTGTCGGCCGCGCCGCGCAAGGACGGTAAATCCTGTAGCGCGGCATCGGCCTGCAAATGGGCCGCGTGGATGGGCAGGGGGCGGTGGCCGTCGTGCAGGCGCCGGCCCCGGTAGCGGATGGAGGCAACGCCGCTGACGGCGCGGATGGCGCCCGCGCACAGTTCATCGGTTGCCTGCTGCTCGCGCGTGTAGGCTGCAGGCTGGGACTCGGGCACGCTCATGGCGCCGTCGCCAGCAATTCCTCATTGAAACAGCGCTGGTAGTACTCGGCCACCATGGGCCGCTCGGCCTCGTCGCATTTGTTGAGGAAGGACAGGCGGAAGGCCAGGGCCGGGTCGCGGAAGATCTGGCAATTCTCGGCCCACGTAATCACCGTGCGCGGCGACATCAGGCAAGACAGGTCGCCCGCCGCATAGCCCTTGCGCGTGAGGTCGGCCACGGCCACCATGCTGGCCGCCAGCTGGCGGCCCGCCTCGTCATTCATGGCGGGAACCCTGGCCAGCACGATGTCCGTTTCCTCGGCCTGCGGCAGATAGTTCAAGGTGGCAACGATATTCCAGCGGTCGATCTGCGCGTGGTTGAGCACCTGCGTGCCGTGGTACATGCCGTTCAAATTGCCCAGGCCCACCGTATTCGAGGTGGCGAACAGGCGGAAGTGCGGGTGCGGCGTGATGACGCGGTTCTGGTCGAGCAGGGTGAATTTGCCGTCGCGTTCGAGGATGCGCTGGATGACGAACATCACGTCGGGGCGGCCCGCATCGTATTCGTCGAAGATCAGGGCCACGGGGCGCTGCAAGGACCAGGGCACGATGCCTTCCTGGAATTCCGTCACCTGCTGCTGCTCGCGCAGCACGATGGCGTCCTTGCCGACCAGGTCCAGGCGGCTGATGTGGCCATCGAGGTTGACGCGCACGCAGGGCCAGTTCAGGCGCGCCGCCACCTGCTCGATATGCGTGGACTTGCCCGTGCCGTGCAAGCCTTGCACCATCACGCGGCGGTTGTGCGTGAAACCGGCCAGTATCGCCAGGGTCACATCCTTGTTGAAGCGGTAGGCGGGGTCGATGTCGGGCACGTGCGGGTCGCGCTCCGTGAAGACGGGCACGAGCAGGTCGCTGTCGATATGAAACAGGCTGCGCACCGATTGCATGCTGTGCGGGGCTTGCGCCGCTGCGGGGGGATGTTGGCGTGAATCTGGCACCTTGTTCTCCTGGTCAAACCGCAGCGTGGGCGCCGCGGCGTTTATGAATTACCGGCTTGCAATGCTTCGCTGTCGCCACCGGTCGTCGGCATGGTTTCCGATTCGATGGCGGCCAATGCCTGCGCGGCGCGCTGCAATGCTGGCAAGAAATGTAAAGCCTTGTCGTGCGTCAAACGGATGATGGGCGCCTGGATCGCCACGGCCAGGTTCGAGCGGCCATTCGGGTTCGGCACCAGCACGGCCACGCACAGCAGGCCGGGCAGGAATTCCTCGTCGTCCAGCGCATAGCCATTGCGACGCACCACTTCCAGTTCGCGTTCGAGCTTGACGGGGTCCGTCTCCGTCTTGTCCGTAAAGCGCGTCAATTCCATGTGGCCCAGCAGGCGGCGCCGTTGCACGGGCGTCATTTGCGCCAGGAACAGCTTGCCGCTCGACGAGCAGTGGGCCGGCACGCGCGAGCCGGGATGCAGATAGAAGCGCAGCGGTGCCGCCGTTTCCACGCGGTCCAGGTACACCACTTCGCTGCCGCTGAAGGCCGTCAGGTTGCAGCTTTCGCCCACTTCCTCGACCAGCTGGCGCAAGACCATGCGGCGGGCGCCGTGGAAAGTATTGTTAATCAGCAGGTTCGACGCCAGCCGGCGCAGGCGCACGCCCGTGCTGTAGTGGCGGCCATCGCTTTCGCGCTGCAGCACGCCCACGCTTTCCAGCTGTTGCAGCATGCGGTGCAAGGTGGGCTTCGGCAGGCCCGTTTCTTCCACCAGCGCTTGCAGCGACAGCAGCTGGTCTTTCTCGGCAATCACTTCCAGCAAGGCAAACAAACGCATCGTGGGCGTGTCGCCTTCCAGTTTTTCTGGCTCAAGTTTTGGGGATGAAATCATGTCCATGGTGGCCTCGGTTGGGTATCTGTGTGTTATTTCATTTTCGAACTCAAATTGTACCGTTTCCTCGAAATTCTGTTTGACTTTTGATTGCTGAACGCTTAAATTGAATTGTATATCAAATTTCGGAACAAAATATACCGATTTTTGATAAATAAGTTGATCACTTCAACAGCCTCAATCACCACAGACCAGGAGACACCCATGAATGACATGACCGAGCAAAAAGCCGCCGCCGCAGCGGCCACCCCCACCGGCCCGCAAAAGATGACGCCGTCCGAAGCGTTCGTGGAAACCCTGGCCGCCAATGGCGTGACCGACATGTTCGGCAT
>NZ_JBXAKS010000026.1:0-22920 GCF_058798675.1 Janthinobacterium sp. GW822-FHT07H10 | reverse complement strand
ACAAAGCGTTGTGTTTGTCAGCTGCGAAGAAGGAAGAGTATGAAGCAATTTGCTACGTCCGTCAACTCCTTCTTTTTCTCCACCTCACTCGGCATTTGCATGCGTCGTTCAGCGAGGGGGCGAATTATAGCCAAGCCCTGCACGTCCCGCAAGGGCTATTTTTCAGCCATGTGAAGCTGGCACTGTGCTTGCTTATATAGCCACACGCATCGGCAAGCGATGGAAGCAACTCTGAGCCTGGCAGCAACACTGGGGATAGCCCGGCTCGCTTTGCTTTGCTCCCATCTGTGACAGGTGCTACATTATGGAACACTCTCGATTCAAAAGAGCGCCGCGGTACAGGGCCCAACGGAGGCAACGAGATCATGTATCAACCGTCAGCTACTTACCGTAGCGCACCGTTTTCGTCCATGGCGGACGCGAATATACCAGCCACAGGACAAGACAACGTTCCCGTCATCATCGAAACGTCCCACCAGCGCTCCGTGGCCTTCGGCCTGTCACCCACGGCCACGCCCGATTTCACGCCGGCCGGCAAATCCGACCTGTCACTGCTGATCGAGCAGAACCGCCTGCTGCACACGCATGCGCTGCCGGCGATGGAAACCCTGTACCAGCAGATCGTCAATACGCACAATATGGTGATCTTGACGGATGCCAACGGCGTCATCGTGCATTCCCTGGGCGACGATGATTTTCTCGAAAAAGCCAACAGGGTTGCCCTGCAACCGGGCGTGGCATGGTCGGAACAAAGCCGCGGCACGAACGCCATCGGCACGGCCATCACGGAAAAAGTACCGACCCTGGTCCATGCGGACCAGCATTACCTGGCCGCCAATCACTTCCTGACCTGCTCCGCCGCTCCCATTACCGACCACCGCGGCAATGTCATCGGCGTGCTGGACGTCTCGAGCGATCAGCGCAGTTTCCACAAGCATACGATGGCCCTCGTGCGCATGTCGGCGCTGATGATCGAGAACCAGCTATTCTCCGCCACGTTCGAGGATGCCATCACCGTGCATTTCCATGCGCGCCCGGAATTCATCGGCACCTTGATGGAAGGCATCGCCTCGTTCACACCTGGTGGACGCTTTCTGTCGGCAAACAAGAATGGCTTGTTCCAGTTGGGTCTCTCCTTTGCAGCATTGCAGTCGCACACCTTCAGCTCCCTGTTCGGCTTGCCCGTCTCCGCCCTGTACGACCATTACCGCACGGCAGCACCAGGCCTGCTAAACCTGTGCATGCACAGCGGCGTGCGCGTCTATGGTCGCGCGCAGTTGCGACTGAGCAATAGTGTCTTCCAGCATGGCTTTGCTTCTGGCACCGATCACAGCGATATCAACGCCGTACCGGCAGCCATACCCGCGCCGGCCAGCCATGCGGCCAATGCGGCGCGGCGCCTGTCCGGCCTGCGCTACCTGCGCACGGGCGATCCGCAACTGGAACTGGTGATCGAAAAGGTCAACAAAGTGCTGGGGCGCGACATCCCCATCCTCGTGATGGGGGAAACGGGCACCGGCAAGGAATTGCTGGCGCAAGCCATCCATAATGATTCTCCACGCGCCATGGGGCCATTCATCGCCGTCAACTGCGCCTCGATTCCGGAAACCCTGATCGAATCCGAACTGTTCGGCTATGAAGACGGGGCCTTTACGGGCGCGCGCAAGAAAGGTGCCATCGGCAAGATCTTGCAGGCGAATGGCGGCACCCTGTTTCTCGATGAAATCGGCGACATGCCCTTCGGCCTGCAGGCGCGGCTGTTGCGCGTGCTGCAAGAGCGCATGGTCACGCCCCTGGGCAGCAGCAAATCGATCACCGTGAATGTGGAGCTGATTTGCGCCACGAATCACAATTTGCGCGAACGCATGGCCAAGGGGCTGTTCCGCGAAGACCTGTATTACCGCCTGAATGGCCTGGTGGTCAAGCTGCCGCCGCTGCGCGAGCGCACGGACCTCGACACGGTCGTGAAAAAAATCCTGGCGACGGAAGCGCCCGATACGCGCTACACGGTGGCGCCGGACATCCTGCACATGTTCCACCAGCACAAATGGCCAGGCAACTTCCGCCAGCTGACCAATTTGCTGCGCACGGCCATCGTCATGGCCGGCGACGAGCACGAAATCTGTTTGCGCCACATGCCCGATGATTTCCTCGACGATATTGAAATGACGCAAGCCAGTGCCGCCAGCGCCAACACCGACCGCATGATCGCCGCCGGCGCCAACCTGGAAGAAATGGAGCAAAGCGTGATCCTCAAATCGCTCGATGCCCACGGCGGCAATGTCTCGGCTACGGCACGGGCCCTGGGCGTGTCGCGCAATACGATCTATCGCAAGGTACCGCATCTGAAATAACCTAAAGTAGACGGGGAAAGCCGGGCGACATCTTGCGCCGGCCCTGCTTGTCGATGGTCATCAAGTCGACGCCGTCCATTTGCGCGGTCATCGCATGCGCGCGTGCGGCGCCCGTCACCATGAATGTGGTCGACAAGCCGTCGGCCAGCAAGCCCGTGGGCGCCACTACAGTGACGCTGGCCAACTCCAGCGGCGAATCGCCGCTCGATGGGGCGAAGATATGATGATGCGCAAAGTCTGGCGTAAACGTGCACTCATAGTCTCCGGAGGTGGCCACGCTGCGCCCTTCCACTTTTAACGTGGCCGTGAGAATTTCACTGTCGCGCGGATCCCGGATGCCCAGGATCCAGGGTTGACGCACGGCACGCTGCCCCCGCGCGATGAACTCGCCCGTGTCGAGCAGCGCATGCCGCACGCCCCGTGCCCGCACGGCGGCCAGCGCCATGTCCGCCGCGTAACCTTGCGCCAGACCATTCAAGGTCAGCGCCATGCCAGGCTGAAGAAAACGCACTTCGCGCCTATTCCACGCCAGTTGCCGCCACCCTACCCGCGCCTGCGCCGCGCGCCGTTGCGCATCGAGCGGCAAGCTTGCCTCGCCGGCCGCAGCCCGAAACAGCTGCCATAACGGTTGCACCGTGACATCAAATGCCCCATCGCTCCATTGCGACAACGCTTGCGCCTGTGCCAGCACGGCCAGCAGGTGCGGATCGGGGCGAGACAGCCGCCCATCGCGATTGAGCTGGAAGACTTGGCTCGCTGGACTGTAAATGCTCATCAGGCGGTCGATATTCCTCGCCGCATGCAAGGCGTCTTCGATGGCCAGCTCGGCCTGGCGCTGCTCGCGGTGCAGGACGGTGACGGCGATGGTCGTGCCAAACGCCAACGCCGCACCACGATACAGGCGCACACCGGAGGCGCTGGCCGTGCCACGCGCCATGCTGCCAGGCAGACACAAGCCCGCCATGCCTGCCACGCTGCCGATGGCGGCGGACATGAATGTTCTACGCTGCATTACTGCTCTCCTCTGCCGTGGCCCGGGCAATCGGGATGGTGCGGGCACGCTTGATCTCCAACATCAAGGGCGCGCATTTTTCATCGCTGGCATGAATCACCACGCAATCCATGCATTGAAAACACTCGCCATAATCGACTTTCCCGTTCGGCGCAATGGCGTGATACTCGCAACGGTGGCGGCAAGTCTGGCACGGCGTGCCGCATTCCTTGCGGCGGGGAATCCAGTCGAGCAGGCGCAAGCGTCCCAGCAGGGCCAGCGCCGCGCCAAACGGACACAGGTAGCGGCAAAAGAATTTGTAGGAAACACTGCTGAGCAGCAGCAAGCCCACGGCATACGCGACAAACGGCCAGGCGCGCGCGAAATTCAAGGTGATGGCCGTCTTGAACGGTTCCAGCTCCACCAGCTGGTCCGTGATCTGGCCGGCAAAAAAGCTGCTGCCAAGAATCGCCAGCAGCAATCCATACTTGATCCATTTCAAACGCCCGTCCAGGCGCGGCTTGACCTTCCACTGTGGCAGACGCAGCCACTGGCCCAGCTTGCCCGTGAATTCCTGCAGGGCGCCAAACGGGCACAGCCAACCGCAAAACGTGCCGCGCCCCCATAGCAGCAGACTGAGCAACACGAAAATCCACAAAATCACCGTCATCGGATCGAACAGGAAAAAACCCAGGCTGCGTCCCGCCATCGCCGCCTGGATGACACCCGTGAGATTGACGATCGATAACTGCCCCTGCGCGTAGTACCCGATGAAACCGATGGTAAATAGCAGGAACAGGCGGCGGAACCACACGAACTGCCGTCCATCGCGCACCAGGCGTTTCTGCCTGGCCAGCGCGCCGGCCAGCAGCACCAGCCCGGCCAGCAGCAAGATCAGTTCCATCCTGCGCTCCTTCCACGTGCCGCGCCACGTGGCATCGTCGCCTTGCGGTGCCGTATAAAACGCGGCCGGCAATCGGTAGCTGAAATCGACGTTGCGCGCGATGCGTTCGGGATACACGATGCCCTTGCTGCGCGTGATGGGCAAGGTAAACGCCAGCGGGCTGGCCGCATCGAGTCCCGCCTGGCTGATGATACGCAACACGGCGACATTCTCCGTCGGCAACAGCGATGCATCCGCCAACTGTAATTCCAGGTCCAGGTCGCGCATGTCGATCGGCAAACCATCCTGTTTCAGCAACAGCCGCTCCGGCACGGTGCCGCGCACGAAATCGTCGCCCAGCACGCTGTAGCGGCCACGCGACATGACGAGGATGGCGTGATCGCCGTCGTCGAGCCGGTTGCGCAGCTTGTTCCAGCTGCGCTCCGTCAACAGACTACGCCCCACGGTGGGGACGGAAACATACGCCAGGTACAGGTCGATGAACACGCCATCCGGGTCGCGCGCAGCCTCGGCATCGAGTCCCGCGCCGGCACTGCCTGCAAACAGGGTTTCCACGTCCTTGTTGCTCAGGCGCACATGCTGGATCAAACCCTGGCCTAGCATCTGCGCGACATCAAGCTTCTGCTGCACCTCCAGGCGGATACGGGCGATCTGGTCCGGATCGCGGCCTTGCGCGAAGCCGAGTTTTTTGCGCGACACTTTCAAGGCCGACGCCAGCACGCTCTGGTTGATGATGCGCACGGAGGCCGTGGCCTTCGACACGCCATCGATATCGGCGTGGGTGGCGTCTGGCGCGCGCTTGCTCTTCGCACCGATGGCGATATTCTGCTTCAGCGACAAACCCTGGTATTGCTTGACGAACTGAAACAGCGGCGCTTCACCTAGGCCATCGAGAAACACGGGTTCATGCTGCGACAGGACGGCAACATCGAGAAATCCGCCTTGTGGATTGATAGCGATCAACAAATTGACGGGAACACCGGAAAAGCCGGGAATGGGCGCCAGGTCCACCGACTCAAAGACATAGCCGACCAGCTCCGTGGCCGTGGCGTTTTGCTTGAACAGGGGCCAGACGGGCAAGTCTATTTCCTTGTCGCCCACCACGAGCGGCGCGGGAAAGCGCCGCACCAGCTCGGCCTTGGCGAGCACGCCCGCCCACGCCTGTCCCAGGATAAACAGGAATAGCCAGCATCCGATAAACAACCGCATCATCCGCATGTACCGTGCTCCGCGCGGCGCCCTGTCGCAAGGCGCCGCATTCATTGATTGCTTAGAAGAAAATGATGCCGCCCAGGGACACGCCATTCATCTTCGCTTCACCACCGGCAAAGCCTTTCGAGCGCGTCTGGCCCAGTTCGCCCACCAGGGTGATGGCGCTATTGAGCGCGTAATACGCACCCAGGGTCAGGTTGGCATTCGACTTCAAGCCGCCCGTACCGGCCGTATCGTCATCGTTCTTGCTGATGCCGTAGGACAAGCCCAGCTTCAGCTTGTCCGTCGTCTTGTACGTGCCTTGCAGCAGCCAGTTCTTCGACTTGGTATCGCCCTGGTCTGCATCGGAAAGAATGCCCAACCCTTTTCCTCCCTGGAAATTGAGCAGCACGCCTGCCGGCCCCATCTGGTAAGAGCCGCCCACTTCCACCCCGCGCATGGTCAGGTCATCGACACCCGTCGTTTTCGAGGTGAATTTTTGCGACTTCACGCCCAGCCAGGCTTTCAAGCCGACCTGCGCATACGTCAGCTGCGCCTGCACTTGCGGACTCGACTTCGAGGAATACGTCGGGCCTGCCACGATGGGCGTATCGGAGACGGGGCTGACCAAGGCCACGTCGACACCGAAGCCACCGGACTTCGGCGAGCTGTACATGATCTGGCCATAGTTGCCCAGATAGGTGTAGCCTGCGCCGATATGGCCCAGGGTCACCCGGCCCCGCTGCGTGGCCTGCACGGGGGCGCCCGAACCCAGCAAAGTCATGTCGGACAGAATGGCATTTGCGCCGAACATGCCGTAGTCGCGGCCCAGCTTGAAGGTACCCATGTGCTCGTTGCCGAACGTAAAGAATGCCTGGCGCACATCGACGACGCTGTTCTGGCTGATGGCGCTGTCCGTGGCGGTCGAGTTATAGATGCCGATCAAGGCTTTCACATCGTACTCGCCCAGGCGCGACGAGGCGGACGTGATCAAGCCATTCGGCAGCAAGCCGTTGCCGATCGTCGTGCGGTCCTTCTCGCCGCCGCAACCGAGCGCCCGGCCGCCCAGCGCCAGCCCGCCCACCGCGTCGCCCGAGCACGACACTTGCGTGTAGTAGGCGTTGACGATGCCGCCCACCGACACGGTCCAGTCGCCGGCCTTGATATCGACGGCTTGCGCCTGTCCCATCGTTGCGATAGTCATGGCCCCCAGGCTCCCCAGCTTGATGAATGCGTTCATGTTTTCTCCCCTTTTCTTCTGTGTTTTTAGTGTGCACACCAGTGATTGATGTAGCTCAATCTTTGGCAATAAGCGTGCCCAGCAATACACAAGGCGGAGAAAGGGGAAATCCGTTTTCAATGTGTGCAACGGCGGACCAGTCGCTGCTGACGGTGTTCAATTTTTGACCGCCGCCAGCGCTTGCCGCTGGCAAGTAAACAAAAAACTGACGGCCTGGACCGTCAGCAAAAAGAAAACACCCGGCGGACAGGGAGACACCCATCCGAGTGGCCCGGGCGCTTCACCCCATTACTTCGATGCCAGCTTGAAGACCCATACGGAGCCGCCCTGCTCGAGGAAGTTGACCTTCTTCGCCACTTCGCCACCCCACAGCGGCACGGCGCCGCCCCAGCCGGAAACGACGGCAACATATTGCGTGTCGCCATCCTGCCAGGTGACGGGCGGCGCCACGACGCCGGAACCGGTCTGGAACTTCCACAGCTCCTTGCCCGTCTTCGCATCGACGGCTTTCAGGAAGCCTTCCGGCGTGCCATAGAACACCAGGTTGCCGGCCGTGCTCATCACGCCACCCCACAACGGCGCATTGTTCTTGATTTCCCACACGATCTTGCCCGTCTTCGGATCGACGGCGCGCATGGCGCCGATGTAGTCGTCAAACAGGGGCTTGATGGTAAAACCGGCGCCGAGGAAAGCGCCGCCTTTCTTGTAGCTGATCGGCTCGTTCCAGATATCCATGCCCCATTCATTCGCCGGCACATAGAACAGCTTGGTTTGCGGCGAGTACGCCATCGGCATCTGGTTTTTGGCACCGAGGAAAGCCGGCGCCGCAAACACGGTCGTGCCCTTCTTGCCCTCCTCTCCCTTGGTCGGGTCGCCAGGACGGCCGGCGGCGATGAAGTTCGGCCGCCCCGTTTTCAGGTCGATGCTGCTGGCCCAGGTGATTTTCTTGACAAACGGAAACGCGTTCTGCAGTTTGCCCGTGCTGGCGTCGATCACATAGAAAAAGCCGTTGCGGTCGGCCTTGCCACCGTAGCGCTTGCCATCCATGTCGAAGGTGACGAACTCGTTGGCGCCATCAAAATCCCAGGCATCGTTGGGCGTGTTCTGATACGCCCACTTGATCTGGCCCGTCTTGACGTCGAGCGCCACGGTGGAGGACGAATACAGATTGTCGCCGGGGCGCAAATGGCTGTTCCATGGCGCCGGATTGCCTGTGCCGAAGTACGCCAGCTTGGTTTGCGGATCGTAGGTGCCGCCCATCCATGTCGAGGCGCCGCCCGTTTTCCACAGCTCGCCCGGCCACGTCTTGTTCGCCGTGCCGGAAATACCATTGTCGCTGGCCTTGCCATCCTTGTCGTAGCGGTGGCCCATATGGCCTTCCACCGTGGGACGGCTCCACACCAGGTCGCCCGTCATGGGGTTGCGCGCTTCGACCCGGCCCACGATGCCGAACTCGCCACCCGACACGCCCGTCAGCAGCAAGCCTTCGGCGATCAGGGGCGCGGCCGTCATCGAGTAACCGGCCGCATAATCGTCGACCTTTTCCTTCCAGACGATCTTGCCCGTGTTCTGGTCCAGCGCCACCAGGTAGGCGTCGAGCGTGCCGAAGATCACCAGGTTGCCGAACAGGGCCGCGCCGCGGTTGACCACGTCGCAGCAGGGCATGATGCCGTCCGGCAAGCGGTGTTCGTACTTCCACAGCTTGGCGCCGGTTTTCAAGTCGATGGCAAAGATGCGCGAATACGAAGCCGTGACGAACATCTTGCCGTTGTGAATCAATGGCTGCGATTCCTGGCCACGCTGCTTTTCACCACCAAACGAGAACGACCAGGCCGGCACCAGCTTGGCCACGGTCTTGTCATTGATTTGCGTCAACGGTGAATAGCGCTGCCCCTGCGTACCCATGCCAAACGACAAGATACTCGCTGGATTCTTCGCCGTGCTGTCGAGCATGGCACTGGTGACATTGCCGACGTCGGCCGCCTGGACCAACGACGCCAGGGATGCCAAACCCACACTGACGACTACCCCCATGATTTTTTTCTGCACAATCATCTCCCTCTGTTATTAGTATGTGTATGTTTCAAGTGCTGCCGTGTTCACGCGGCTGGGCATGCAGCAAGGCGCACTCTTCATCGGTAAACAGGCGCGAACGCGTCAGGAAACGCTTGCCCGTACCGTTGTCGAGTGAAAACATGCCGCCATTGCCATCGACCACGTCGATAATCAACTGGGTATGCTCCCAGTATGCAAATTGCTCGAGTCCCATGTAGAACGGCGTGCCATTCAGATTGCCGAGATAGATATCGGTGTCGCTGATATCGAACTCGCCCAGCGCGTAGCACATGGGCGTGCTGCCGTCGCAGCAGCCGCCCGACTGAAAAAACATCAACGGGCCGTAACGCTCGCGCAACCTGTCCATCATCTCCAGCGCCGCATCGGTGGCGACCACCCTGGCAATTGCTGCACTCATGGCATCCTTTCTGCGCGCCGCCCCTGGCTAAGGGCGCGGCGCCTGTTGCCGGTTTAGAAGAAGCCCAGCGCTTTCGGGCTATAGCTCACCAGCAAGTTCTTCGTTTGCTGGTAGTGGTCGAGCATCATCTTGTGGTTTTCGCGGCCGATACCCGATTGCTTGTAGCCACCGAACGCGGCATGGGCCGGGTACAGGTGATAGCAATTCGTCCATACGCGGCCCGCCTGGATGGCGCGGCCCACGCGGAAGGCGCGCGAACCGTCACGCGTCCACAGGCCGGCACCGAGGCCGTACAGGGTGTCGTTGGCGATCGCCAAGGCTTCAGCCTCATCCTTGAAGGTCGTGACGGACACGACGGGACCAAAAATCTCTTCCTGGAAGATGCGCATCTTGTTGTTGCCCTTGAATACGGTTGGACGCACGTAATAGCCGCCCTCGAGATCGCCCGCCTGCGTGTTGCGCTCGCCGCCGGCCAGCACCTCGGCGCCTTCCTGGCGGCCAATGTCAAGGTAGGACAGGATTTTTTCCAGCTGTTCCTGCGACGCCTGGGCGCCGATCATGGTGGCCGTATCGAGCGGATTGCCCTGCTTGATGGCGGCCACGCGCTTCAGGGCCCGTTCGATGAATTTCTCGTAGATCGATTCCTGGATCAGCACGCGCGATGGGCAGGTGCACACTTCGCCTTGATTCAGCGCAAACATCGTGAAGCCTTCCAGGCACTTGTCGAAATAGTCATCATCGGCATCCATCACGTCTTCAAAGAAGATGTTCGGCGACTTGCCGCCCAATTCCAGGGTGACGGGAATCAGGTTTTGCGCCGCATAACCCATGATCAGACGGCCCGTACCCGTTTCGCCCGTAAACGCGATCTTGGCGATGCGCTTGCTCGACGCCAGCGGCTTGCCCGCTTCCAGGCCGAAACCATTGATGATGTTCAATACGCCAGGCGGCAGCAGGTCGCCGATCAGCTCGATCAAGACCATGATGGAAGCCGGCGTCTGCTCGGCCGGTTTCAGCACCACGCAATTGCCGGCGGCCAGGGCCGGCGCCAGTTTCCACACGGCCATCAGGATCGGGAAATTCCAGGGGATGATCTGGCCCACGACGCCCAGCGGCTCGTGGTAGTGGTAGGCATAGGTTTCCGCATCGATTTGCGCGACGGAACCTTCCTGGGCGCGGATGCAGCCGGCGAAGTAGCGGAAATGGTCGATGGCCAGCGGAATATCGGCATTCATCGTTTCGCGGATGGGCTTGCCGTTGTCGATGGTTTCCGCCGTGGCGATCAGGCTGAGGTTTTGCTCGATGCGGTCGGCGATCCGGTTAAGGATATTGGCGCGCTCGGCAGGCGACGTCTTGCCCCAGGCTTCCTTGGCGGCATGGGCGGCGTCCAGCGCCAGCTCGACGTCTTCCGTCGTGGAGCGGGCAATTTCGCAAAACGGCAAGCCCGTGATCGGCGTAATGTTGGGAAAGTATTCACCTTTGACGGGGGCCACGAACTTGCCGCCAATGTAGTTATCGTAACGTTGCTTGAAAGGGTTGGCGACGCCCAGTTTGCTGATGTCTGCGAGATTCATGTCGTCCTCTATCGGTTTGTAGAATTGGAATATTGCTGCTTAAGTCAAACGTCCTGGTACAGATGGGGTGAGTACACGCAGTCCTCCGCAAATGCCGTGCCAGCTCGCCGCCCCACTACAAACTTAGCGGGTTTTACTGCTGTTACAAGGGAGCGGCGTCAATATCGGCGCATTGATTCCCGTCAGGTGCGGGTAGCCTGGCCACGGCGCGGCGTTTGCGTTTTTGAACAAGGCGCCGATACCCTGCTCCAATCCGCACCAGCCTGGCCATTTGCTGGCTCGAGCCCGCGTCCGCTGCACAATGGAACAGGTGTGCCAGACTGGAACAGCTGTCCCTAGCGAATCACCACGCCCCACGGTAATTCGCCCACGGCAATATCGGCCACCTTGCGCGCGCTGGTCGTGTCGATGACAGACACGCTGTTCGAGCGGCCATTGGCCACGTACAGCTTGGCGCCGTCGGGCGTGATGGCCATATTCCACGGACGCTTGCCGACGGGGATAGTCGCCGTCACCTTGTTGCTCCTCGTATCGATGACCATTACCGTGCCGTCGATACCGTTCGACACATACAGCTGCTTGCCGCCGGGATGGACGACGATGCCATTCGCATTCTTGCCAGCGGGAATAGTGGCGATGGCCTTGCGCTGCATCATGTCGATTACGTACACGGCATTGACCAGCTCGCACGCCACGTAGGCGCGGGTGGAATCGGGGCTGAAGCCGATGCCGCGCGGGCGCAGGCCCACGGCAATGGAAGCCACCTGGCGGCGTTGCGCCACATCAATGACGTCGACTTGCTCGGCCTCTTCCGCACCGACCAGCAGCCAGCGCCCGTCCGGGCTGAAGACGGCGTGTTCCGGGTTACGTCCTTGCACCTTGATATCCGCGAGCAAGTCGCCCGTATGGCCATCGATCAGCGCCACGCTATTGTTTTCCTCGACGGCCACGGCGACATGGCTGCCGTCGAGGGATGCGCTGACGCCTTCGGGCGACTTGCCCAGCGCCACACTGCGCATGAGCGTGCCAGCCGCGTTATCGATCAACAACAAGGCGCTGCTGGCCGCGTCCGTGACAAACAATTGCCGCCCGCCGGGATCAGCGGCGATGCCGCGTGGGCGCTTGCCCGCCGCAATCTGGCGTACCACCTGGTCGGTAGCCGTGTCGATCACGCTCAGGGTGCCCGATTTTTCATTGGGAACATAGGCAAAAGGAGCGGCCTGGACCGCCATGCTGGCCAACACAGGCAGCAGCCAGCAAACCCGGCGCAAGCGTAAGAAGAAGTTGGGCATAATCACCTTTTCAATGAAAAAACACAGGAAAAGCGCGCGGGAGCGGCGCAAGTGACAATTGCTGTATGCAAACGCCGTGCCACTGGCAGGCGTATAATTTCAGCCCACCAATGGAGACATGGCAGGCATATTGCTTGATAAAACTATGCAGACCTGTACCGCGCACGCGGTCAAGCAGGCTTTTATACACATTGGAGAATCCGCATGCAGCATCGTTTCCGCCTGAACACCATCGCCAGCCTGTTTGTCGCCGGCAGCGCCACCTTCGCCCCCCACGCTTTCGCCACCGAGGCGGCAGACCTGGCTGGCGGGCAACTGATGGACACGGTGGTCATCAGCGGCAGCCGCATCGCCCATCCCAGCCAGGAAGTACCAGCCTCCATCGACGTGGTCGACAGCGCCCGCATCCAGGATGGACAAATCCGCGTCAACGCCTCGGAAGCGCTGGCTGCCGTGCCGGGCCTGGTCGTGCAGAATCGCCAAAACTACGCACAAGACTTGCAGATCTCGTCGCGCGGCTTCGGCGCCCGCTCGGCCTTCGGCGTGCGTGGCGTCAAGCTGATCAGCGATGGCATTCCTGCCAGCATGCCCGACGGCCAGGGCCAGGCCGCCACCTTCAACCTCGATACGGCCGAGCGCATCGAAGTGCTGCGCGGACCGTTTTCTGCCATCTACGGCAATCACTCGGGCGGCGTGATCCAGCTGTTTTCCAAGGATGGGCAAAAGCCCCCATCCGTCGAACTGAATGTGACGGGCGGCAGCGATGGCACCAGCAAGGTCGATGTCTCGACGCAAGGCCAGGCGGGCGCCATCGGCTACGTGCTCGACGGCTCGCGCTTCCGCACGGATGGCTTCCGCGACCACAGCGCCGCCACGCGCGAACAGGCGTTCGGCAAGATCACCGTCAAGCCCACCGCGGACAGCAAGCTGACCATCGTCGCCAATAGCCTGCATCAAGGCAACACGCAAGACCCGCTGGGCGCCACCTGGACCACGTTTGCCCGCGACCCGCGCGCCGGCGAAATCGACGCGAGCGACACGCAAAACCCGAAACGCACCCTGGCCGAGCGCTACAACACGCGCAAGAGCATCGACCACCAACAGATCGGCGCCACCTACGAACAGTCGTTCGGCGACGACCGTCTGCATGTGATGGTGTATGGCGGCAACCGCGACGTGATCCAATACCAGGCATTTACCAAGGGTTTTCAGGCGCCAGCGAGCCACTCAGGCGGCGTGGTCGACTTCCAGCGCCAGTTCTACGGCATCGACACCAACTGGCTGCATGTGAACCAGCTGGCCGGTGGCAAACTGAGCACCACCATCGGCATCGACTATGGCCGCTCCAGCGATGACCGCACCGGCTATGAAAATTTCATCGGCAATACGTTTGGCGTGAAGGGCAAGCTGCGCCGCGACGAGCAGGATGTCGTCTCCAGCCTCGATCCGTATATCCAGACGGAATGGCAAAGCGGTCCATGGCTGCTCAGCGCAGGTTTGCGCTATAGCAAAATGAAAGTTTCGGTCAACGACCATTTCCTCAGCAATGGCAACGATAGCGGCAGCCTGGACTTCAGCCATACGACGCCAGTGCTGGGCCTGCTCTACAAGCTGACGCCGAACGTCAACGTGTACGCCAGCGCCGCGCGCGGCTTCGAGGCTCCCACCCTGAACGAACTGTTTTACTCGGGCACGGGCGCCGGTTTCAATTTCAATTTGAAACCAGCCACCAGCACCAACCTGGAAGCGGGCGTCAAGGCCAGGGTCGCCAACAATACGCATGTGAACGCGGCCTTGTTCCAGATCAAGACCAACGACGAACTGGTAGTGGACAGTTCCAGCGGCGGGCGCACCAGCTACCGCAATGGCGGCAAAACCTTACGCCAAGGTATGGAAGTGTCGCTCGATTCCAGCCTGCCGTATGGCTTCACGACGAAGGTGGCGCTGACCAGCCTGCATGCCGTGTATGACCAGGCCTTCGGCGCCGTTAGCGAAGGCAGCCGCTTGCCAGGCGTTCCCAGCGCCAATCTGTTCGCGGAACTGGCCTGGAAAGATACGCTCGACCGCTTCGGCGCGGCACTGGAAAGCGTCGCCAGCAACCAGGTGTATGCGGAAGACAGCAACAGCGAAAAACCGGCGCCCGGCTACACGGTGTTCAATGCGCGGTTCAATGCCAAGCAAAGCATGGGCAACTGGCGCTTCAAGGAATTTGCCCGCCTGAACAATCTGTTTGACAAGACTTACGTGGGTTCCGTCATCGTCGGCGATAGCAACAAGCGCTACTATGAAGCGGCGCCGGGGCGCAATTGGTTGCTGGGTGTCAGCGCCCAATACACTTTTTAAGTACGCCTGAAAAAAGTCCATAACCGCTGCATTGCCTGGTCGCACTATTCGTACTGCCTGTGGCAATGCGCCTTGCCCTGAACAGTGTTCAGGCGTTCTGATGATAAAAAAGCCCGCGCATCGTCCGATGCGCGGGCTTTTCAACTGGAGCGCGAGACTTCAGGGCCGCGCTTCCTTCACCCCATGTTTCTCGAAAATGGCTTTCAATTCGCCGCTGGCAGCCATCTCGTTCATGGCCGCCAGCAGCAGCTTGCCCACGTCCAGTTGCTGCCGGCTGACGGCCAGGCCCACGGCCCAGCCGGCACGCGGCAAGCGGGCGAACGCCACTTCGTTCACGGCGAAGGCCGGATCGCTTTTCAGCACGGACTCGATTTCCGAGCGATTCGCCAGCACGGCATCGAGCTGCCCCGCCTGCAATTGCTGCAAGGCTTCGGCGGCCGTGTCGAAGATGCGCACGTCGTCGCGGTACTTGCCATCGTCTTCGCCCAGCATCAGCATGGCCGCGATCGATACCTTTTCCACGCCGATGCGCTTGCCGGCCAGCGAGGCGACGCCATCGAACTGCGGCACGGCTTGCGTGCGGCGTGCCAGGCGCACGGTTTCCACGTAATACGGCGCAAAGATCTCGACCTTGTCGTTGTCGGCCATCAGTTTTTTATCGACCGGCACGTGCAGCATCACGTCGGCTGGACCGTAACCGAGGTAATGCCCCTTCCACACCATATTGCGCAAATCGTCATTCAGGTTTTCGCCGGCGGGAAATGGCAGCAGACTCAGCTTGAGTCCCAGCTTTTTCGCCAGCGCTTCGGCAATGTCGATATCGATGCCCGCGCCCTTGTCGGAAAACGGGGCGAATTCGCTATACACGGCCACCTTCAGGCTGCCCGACTGTTGCACTTTCTGCCAGTCGGCGCGTACCGGCGCGGCCGCGCACAGGGCCAGGCAAGCGAGCGCAATCATCGCGCGCGCGCGCCGGAGTTGGAATGAACGCATGGGATTCCTTCGTGATCAGTTCGACTCGCGGCGGGTTTCCAGGTAGGTCTTGATGGCCCACATGGCTTCCTGATTGAACACGCCTTCAAACGGCGGCATGTACACGGCGCCGTTGCGCACTTTGCCGTGGCGTATGGTCGCCAGGTAATAATTATCCGTTTCCTTGTAGCACGCTTGTTTCTTTGTCTCATTCTTGATGCTGAAACAATCGCGGTCCAGCTGGCGCAAGTCCGGCGCGATGCCGCCCGAGATGGCTTCGATGCCGTGGCAGCGCGCGCAATTCTGGTTGTAGGCCGAGGTGCCCACAGTCAAGGCCAGCTTGTTGCCCCGGTACGGATTCTGCTCCAGCCACTTGTCGCCCACCTTGGGCAAGCCCGTGGTGTCGACGCCTTGCGGCGTGACATTGCCATGCGCATAGGCATCGGGCAAGGTCAGCAGGGAAGTGAGGGCGACAGCGCCGGCGGCCGCCATGCCGAGCAGGGTAGGAATGGAATAGGTCATGCTGGTCTCCTTGGTTTTTTTGGTCAATAAACAGGAAGAGCAAATGCCATGCCATGCGCGCACGCCCCGCGGCAGGCGAACCATGTCTCAATTTGGAACAGCTGCAACACGCGCCTGTGTCACCGCGCGCGTCAGGCGGCGGCAACCGTACAGATGCTGGCCCGCTCCTGTTGCTCGAAAGTGATACGCACAGGCAAGAACCTGGCGATCACCTCGGCATTCGTCAATGCATGCTGCGACACCTTGCTGCAGCTAAACGTGCCGCCGCCGGCCAGCGCCATCGGCAGCAAGAGCTGGTCGGCCAGGTGTTCGCCCACGGCCGCGTCCGACTTGCAATAGGCGCGCACTTCGTTCAACAGGCGCTTGGCCACCGATTCCGCCAGCAACGATTTTTCGCCGAAGGAAGCAAATACTTCCGTCACGTGTTCATGCTCGAGCGTCAGCAACAGGACATTGCCCGGCCCCTGCTCCGCCGGCAAGCCGACGATGCGCAGCTGCTTGCCGCTCCAGCCCATGCCGCTGGCGACACGCTCGAGCTCGCGCTGCGCCACATTCACGTGCACGCCCGCCACCACGCTTTCCGCAAATCCGGCCTGCCGTTCGCCGCGCTGCAGCAATGCAATGGGCTTCAAACGGGCGCAAGGCTGCACGGTGGCAATCACCTCGCCGCCGCCGGCCGGATAAAAACCATAGCGTCCCAGCGCGATATCGATGTCGGCGCCCATCTGCGCCATGGCCCGGCTATACGCGCGCTGCAGGAAATGCACGGGCGGCGCCATGGGATTATGCGTGCCGCCCCTGATGCGCACAGTCGAGGGCGCATCCGCATGCAGCAGCGCCGGCAGCAAGGTTTGCAGTACCAGGGTGCAACTACCGGCGCTGCCGATGGCGAAACGGTAATCGCCGCCACGCAGGGTGCCCGGCACGAACTCCAGGCTGGATGCGCCCAGCGCAACCGGTGTCATGCGCGCGCCGCAAATGGCGGCTGCAGCCTGTACCGCCACCAGATGCTGGCGCAGCAAACCGGGCTTGGCCCGGCCCGCGCGGATATTGATCAACCGAAATGGCTGGCCCGTGATCATGGACAGGCTCAGCGCCGAGCGCAAAATCTGCCCGCCGCCTTCGCCTTGTGCTCCATCTATTTCTATCATCTCTGCTTTCTTTATTGTTTAACCTTTGACGCAGACGACCTGCTTCAGGATATGCACGACATCGACCAGCTCGCGCTGCGCCAGCATCACCGCATCGATATCCTTGTAGGCCATCGGGATCTCGTCGATCACATTCTCATCCTTGCGGCATTCGACGCCTTGCGTGGCGCGGATCTGGTCGTCGAGGTTGAAGCGCCGCTTCGCTTCCGTGCGGCTCATCGTGCGTCCCGCACCGTGGCTGCAGCTATGGAAACTCTCCGCGTTGCCTTTGCCGCGCACGATAAAGCTCTTCGCGCCCATGGACCCGGGAATGATCCCCAGTTCCCCCGCGCGGGCCGATACGGCGCCCTTGCGCGTGACCAGCACATCCTTGCCGAAGTGGTGCTCCTTCTGCACATAGTTATGGTGGCAATTGACGGCCTCCACATGCGTCTGGAACGGTTTATGGATGACCGTGCGCACGGCCGCGATCAGGTTCTGCATCATCACTTCACGGTTATTGCGCGCGAAACGCTGGGCCCAGCCCACCGCCTCCACATAATCGTCGTAATGCTGCGTTCCCTCTGCCAGGTAGGCCAGGTCCTGGTCCGGCAGGTTGATGAAATGGGTGCGCATATCTTGCTTGGCCAGTTCGATGAAATGGGTGCCGATGGCATTGCCCACGCCACGCGAACCCGAATGCAGCATGAACCACACGGCTCCCTGCTCGTCGAGGCACACTTCGACGAAGTGGTTACCGCTGCCCAGGGTACCCAGGTGGCGGTAGTTATTCGTATTTTTCAGCTTTGGCGTTTTCAGGCAGATGGCATCGAATTCGTCTTTCAGCTGCAGCCAGGCGGCATCGACCACCGATGGCGGGTTCTGCCACGAACCTTCGTCGCGACCACGGTGGCCGCGCGTCTTCGGCGACATCCCGTGCGGAATGGCGCGCTCGATGGCGCTGCGCAGCGGCCCAAGATTATCGGGCAAGTCATTCGCCGTCAGCGTAGTCTTCGCCGCCATCATGCCGCAACCGATATCCACGCCGACGGCCGCCGGAATCACGGCGCCGAGGGTGGGAATCACGCTGCCGATGGTCGATCCTTTACCCAGGTGGACGTCCGGCATGACGGCGATGTGCTTGTAAATGAATGGCAAGGTCGCCGTATTGCGCAATTGTTTTTTAGCCGCTTCTTCGACAGGCACGCCACGCGTCCACATTTTGACGGGACGGCTGCCTTCGGTATGCAGGACTTCGTATTCTTCATTCTTCATCAGTGTTCTCTTTTTCTATTTTATATGGGGGTGATGACAAGGGTTGGTGAAATTTTCAGCCGACGTATCGGCCCTGGATGTAATTCCACCGGCATTCATCAGTACAACAACCCGACCAGGGATGACAGGATTTTCTGGCGGCGCACTGCGCGCGCCAGGCCGGTCTGACTCGGCTATCGATGTAATCCTGCCGGCATTCGGGGTACGACGGCGCATGACAAGGTTGAACAGGACGTCTTTAATGTAGTCTTGTCCGCATTCCTGCGCTTTACTTCACGCGCTACTTCAACAACCTGCAGCGATATCGATGGCGGCGATTTCTCCCACCCAGTGCGCTGGATCCAGCTGGCCGGCGGCAAAGGCGGCGATGATCTTGAAGACGTCGTCGGAAAAACCGCCGATATTCAGAATATCTTCACGCTCCATCGCCTGCGTCGTGGCATGCGGCGCAATATCGATGCACACCAGCCTGGCCTGCGGATTGCGCTGCTTGAAGATATTCCACTGTCCCAGCGTCGCCGTGGCGCCGCTGCGTTTGGCGTCGATCCAGGATTCGTTATCGGACACATAAATCACCAGGTCGGCCTGCTCCTGCTTGCTGTTCATGCGCAGCAGCGGCGCGCTGCAACTGGTGCCGCCACCACCGATGGCCGCCAGCCTGGCCGCATTCTCCATCACGCTATCGTGCGCATCAAGCCGGCACGTCACCACGCTGTGCTCGAACGGCAGCACCATGGCATCCGGATTCTTGCGCAGCATGGCTGCCGCCACCAGCGCCGCCACGTCGATGCAGCGCACGTTCGAGGTGGCGCTACCGCGAAAACCGCTGACGGGCGACGACATCGAGCCGGAAACATCGGGGCACACCACCACCTTGCCGGCGATCCGCGGCACGTTCAGCAGCGACGTTTCCAGCGCCTGCTCCAGCGCATCGCGGATGACCGCCGGCACGTTCTCGCCGGCCGCCATGTACGCGGACATCAACTGGTACGGAAACACCCGCGCTTGTGCAATCGATGCCGGATCGCGCAGCCTGGCCGCGATCAGCTCCGGCATGCCTTCAATTGCGTACACGCCATGGCGCGCAAAGGTGTTCAAGTTCATGCGCACCATCTGCCAGCTGCCCTGGCGGGCAATCTGCGCCCAGTCCTGCGCCCCCAAGGGCAGCGCCGTCAGCATCTGGAACGGCACGTCCGGTATCGTTTGTGCCGGATCAAGCTTGTATGTCTCGAATGCTGCTAATACCGGCGGCAAATCTGCGGCGATGTATTCCCTGCCGATCAGCCAGGCAAAGAATGCCGCGCGCCAGGCGTCCTTCGGTTTCGGATGCACCATTTTCACGACGTCGGCCAGCGATGGGCTGTTGCCCACGGCGGCGGCCAGCAGGGCCTGTTCCGAGGCGCCATTCAACCATGCCTGCACCAGCTTTTTCGGACGCGATCCCAGCGACTTGCGGCCAACGGCGCCCGAGCGCATGATCTGCACGAAGTTGCGCAGCATTTTGCCGTTGTTGATCACGCGCTGGAAGGCCGGCGCAAATTCCGCGGCGCCCTGGCCAGCCAGCACGGCCACCAGCAAGGCAGGCATATCCTTCATATACCCCCGCTCGCGGCAGTACACGGCCGTTTGCGCAATGAAGGACGGCTCGACGGCCTCGCACAGTTCCAGCACCGTCGCCAGCTGCGCTTCGGCGCTGGCATAAAACGTCGCGTTCAGGCAGCCGGTGGCTGCGTATTGCGCCAGCTGATGCCGGGGCGTCAGTGCATAGGCTGGTGTACCTTCGGCATTGCGCGCCAGGGCCGCAGGCAGCGGCTGCGATTGTTGCATGCTCTTGAATAACTGGGCGTTGGCCATTTTCCTTCCTCTTCTTCTCTTTGCGTTTATCTCGGTGTTATCCCTTCTATTGCAAGCGCCGTGCCAGCTTTTTCGCTTTCGCGTAAACCTTCTATAAATCATTGATTTTATTGAGAAATATTTTTTAATCGAGAAATCAACAAAAGATAGTTGCCGTCAAAAAATCATATACAATTATCTTTTCAGATAAATATTTATCCAATTTATGCAAGCAAAACGCACCGTTGTCATCGGTTTTCTCGGCACACAGCTCGATAGTGGCAGGGGTGCCGCGCGCTGGGAAAAGTGGCGGCCCAGCATCGCCTTGACGCAGCACGAAGACCAGATCATCGACCGCTTCGAGCTGCTGTACGCGGGCAGCCAGTTTGACAACCTGGTGCGCCAGGTGTCGCAGGATGTCGCCAGCGTCTCGCCTGAAACGCAGCTGATCGCCCATGAGTTGCCCATCAGCGATGCCTGGGATTTCGAAAACGTGTATGGCGCCCTCTACGATTTCGCCCACACCTACCCCTTCGACCCCGACAAGGAAGACTATTGGATCCACATCACCACCGGCAGCCACGTGGCGCAAATCTGCATGTTTTTGATGACGGAGGCGCGCTATTTCCCTGGCCGTCTCGTGCAAACGTCACCGCCGAAACGCCAAGGTCCTGGCAATCCCGGCACTTACGCGCTGATCGACCTCGATCTGTCGCGCTACGACCAGATCGCCCAGCGTTTTACGCGCGAACAGGCCGCAGGCGTGGCGTTTTTGAAATCCGGCATCGCCACGCGCAATGCCAAGTTCAACGCCATGATCGATGAAATCGAGCGCGTCGCCATCAAGTCCAGGGCACCCATGCTGCTGATGGGGCCGACCGGCGCCGGCAAATCCTTCCTCGCGCGCCGCGTGTACGAACTAAAAAAGTCGCGCCACCAGATCGACGGCAAATTCATCGACCTCAATTGCGCCACCCTGCATGGCGACGGCGCCGCTTCCACCCTGTTCGGCCATATCAAGGGGTCATTCACGGGCGCGGGTTCGGATCGTCCAGGTTTACTGCGCAGTGCGCACAAGGGCTTGCTGTTTCTCGATGAAATCGGCGAACTCGGACTCGATGAGCAGGCAATGTTGCTGAAAGCCATAGAAGAAAGGCGCTTCTTTCCCGTCGGTGCAGATACGGAAGTGCAAAGCGACTTCCAGCTGATCGCCGGGACCAATCGCGACCTGGGCAAGGAAGTGGCGGCCGGCCGCTTCCGCGAAGACCTGTATGCACGCATCAACCTGTGGACCTACGAATTACCAGGCCTGGCGCAGCGGCAGGAAGACATCGAGCCAAACCTGGAATACCTGCTGGCGCAATACGGCGCCGAGACAGGCGAGCACGTGCGCTTCAATAAGGAGGCGCGTGAGCGCTTCATGCGCTTCGCCACCTCGCCATCGGCCCGCTGGAACGGCAATTTCCGCGATTTGTCGGCCGCCGTCACGCGCCTGGCCACCTTGTCGGAGGCAGGCCGTATCACGGACAAGGTCGTCGATGAGGAAACGGCGCGCCTGGGTCGCCTGTGGCAGCATCACGGTGAACAACAGGGGAATGACGTCGTGGATCTGGCAGATATCATGGGAGCGGATGCGGCCGCGCAACTCGACCTGTTCGATGCGCTGCAACTGCAGGTCGTGATCAAGATCTGCCGGCAATCGCACAATATGTCCGATGCGGGCCGCAAACTATATGCGATGTCGCGCGAAGCGAAAGCCAGGCCGAACGATGCAGACCGCCTCAAGAAATTCCTGGCCCGCTTTGCCCTCAGCTGGGATAAAGTATCCTCAGGCAACTAAGAGAAGAGAACGATGATTCCAGAAGATATACGAGTAGAAATCATGCGCCGCCTGGCGGCCGTGGAAGAAAAAGAAGGTGTGCGGATCTTGATGGCGATTGAATCGGGTAGCCGGGCCTGGGGGTTTGCCTCGCCGAACAGCGATTTCGATGTGCGCTTTATTTATGCGCGCCAGCAGGACTGGTATCTGAGCGTCGACCTGGAAGACAAGCGCGACGTGATCGAATACCCTATCGTCGACGATATCGACCTGAATGGCTGGGATGTACGCAAGGCACTGCAGCTTTTTTGGCGTTCCAATCCTGCCGTCATCGAATGGGTACAGTCGCCAATTCAATACATGGAAAAGGGTGTTTTCAGGACTGGCATCCAGACCTTGCTCAATTCCGTCTACACGCTGGAAAAGGGGATTTATCACTATCGCAGCATGGCCAAGACAAATTACCGCGGCTATCTGATGGCGGACATGGTGCCCTTGAAGAAGTATTTTTACGTCCTGCGCCCATTGCTGGCCACGCGCTGGATAGAAACCTATCGCACAGCGCCGCCTATCGAGTTCGCTGCCTTGCTGCACCTGCTCCCCAAGGAAGAGGGCTTATTAGAAGAAATTCATCTCCTTCTCGAGCGCAAAAAGGTCGCACTGGAAAAAGAACTGGCCCCGCGCATCGACAAGCTCAACGTATTTATCGAGTCGGAACTGGCCAGGCTGGAAAACTTCAGCGTTGAAAGGGAAGAAAAGCCCCATGGCATGCAGGATCTGAATCGCCTGTTTCAGCAGGTATTGCAGGAAACCTGAGCTGGAAGCAAAAAAAGGCACCGCGTAGCGGTGCCTTTTTTATGCCGACCATTCGACTGCCTCAAACAACAGCGCCAGACGAAAAAAAACCCCGCCATTACTGGCGGGATTTTTTTCTACTGCGTATAACAAGCCTGACGATAACCTACTTTCACACTGGTTGCAGCACTATCATCGGCGCAAAGTTGTTT
>NZ_JBXAKS010000025.1:0-23075 GCF_058798675.1 Janthinobacterium sp. GW822-FHT07H10 | reverse complement strand
CTGGCGCAGGGTGGCGTGGCGCGCGTGTGCAATCTGTACGGTCCGTCGGAAGACACGACGTATTCGTCGTGGGCCAGTTTCGATGCGCCATTGACGGGCGCCATGACGATCGGCAAGCCGATCAACAACACGCGCTTTTACCTGCTCGACAGCCACGGCCAGCCGGTGCCGCTGGGCGTGCCGGGCGAGATCCACATCGCCGGCGCGGGCGTGGCGCTGGGCTATCTGAAGCAGCCGGAACTGACGGCGCAGCGCTTCATCGCCGATCCCTTCCAGGGTGGGCGCATGTACAGGACGGGCGACCTGGGACGCTGGCTGCCTGACGGCAACATCGAATACCTGGGCCGCAACGACTTCCAGGTGAAGGTGCGCGGCTTCCGCATCGAACTGGGCGAGATCGAGGCGCGCCTGTGCCAGCTGGACGGCGTGAAGGAAGCCGTGGTGGTGACGCGCGGCGAAGGCGAGGCGCAGCGGCTGGTGGCGTACTGGATCGCCGCGGCCGATGCGGGCGAGATGGAGGCCGGTGCCCTGCGCGCGGCGCTGGCTGCCGTGCTGCCGGCCTACATGCTGCCGTCGGCCTTCGTGCGCCTCGACGCCTTCCCGCTCAGCCCGAACGGCAAGCTGGAACGCCGCGCGCTGCCCGAGGTGGCGCAGCAAGCCGATTCCGGTGCGGACGGCGCGCCGCTGGAGGGCATGGAGCAGGCCCTGGCCGCCATCTGGTCGGAGTTGCTGGGCATGGAGCATATCGGCCGCGACGCCAACTTCTTCGCGTTGGGCGGCCACTCGCTGCTGGTGATCAAGATGCAAGCGATGCTGGAGCAGCGCTTCGGCATCGTCATCGCCCTGCGCGACGTGTTCAGCCAGCCGACCCTGGCTGGCCTGGCGGCCATGCTGGGCGGCCAGGCGCAGGCCAATCCTTATCCGAACCTGGTGCCGATCCGCACGGCCGGCACGGCGCGTCCGCTGTTCCTCGTGCATCCGTATGAGGGCGAGGTGGGCTACGCGCTGGCCCTGGCGCCATACCTGGAACCGGGCATGCCCGTGTATGGCTTTGCCGCCAGCGGTTTCCAGGCAGGCGAAACGGCGCTGCGTTCGGTGCCGGAAATGGCGGCCTTGTACCTGCAGGGCTTGCGCCACGTGCAGCCGCACGGGCCGTACCGCCTGGCCGGCTGGTCGGCCGGCGGCACGATCGCCTGGGAGATGGCGGCCCAGCTGGCCGGCGCCGACGAGAGCGTCGAATTCCTCGGCCTGATCGACACGGTGCCCGATTACGGCACGCTGCAAAAACGCACGGTGGGCGACAAGCTGCTGCTGCGCGCGAAGGCGGAATTCGACGAGTGCGGCGCCTTGCTGAGCATGGTGCCGGCCGGCACGCCGGGGGCTGCGCTGGCCCGCCTGCGCCAGCTGGCCCGGGCGCAGGATCTCGATGCCATGCTGCTCGAGTGCCAGCAGATCGGCATGCTGCCGCCGGAGCTGGGCCAGGACGCCCTGCGCCGCTACTTCGATGTGCGCCGGGGCATGCTGCTGGCCCTGCACGCCTATCCGATGTGCCCGCTTTCCGCGCCGCTGTCCTTGTTTACGGCCAGCGTGGGCGGCGATCCGGAAAAGAATGCCCGCGACTGGGAACAGCTGGCGCTGGGCGGCATGCACGCCTATCCGCTGACGGGCGACCATTACGCGATCGTCCAGGGCCAGGCCATCGGCAAGCTGGGCACGGCCATGAACAAGGCCCTGCGCAGCGCCGCCAGGCTGCAGCGCGACGCCACGCCGGAAGTGCGCTATGCGCCGCGCTTCACCATCCAGCGCGGCGAGGAGGGCCAGGCGCCGCTGTTCTGCGTGCCGGGCGCGGGCGCCAGCGTGACGGTCTTCCATGCGCTGGCGCAGTCGCTCGATGCGCGCCTGCCCGTGCATGGCTTGCAGCCGCGCGGCCTGTGCGGCCGCCTGGCGCCGCACATCGACTTCGAGAGCGCGGCGCGCGCGTATATCCGGGCGATGCGCGAAGTGGCGCCGCGCGGGCCGTACCGCCTGCTCGGCCATTCCTACGGCGGCTGGGTGGCGCTGGAAATGGCGCGCCAGCTTGAGGCGGCAGGCGAGCGCGTGGCCAGCCTGGTGGTGCTCGACAGCCGGGTGCCTTCCGCATCTGGCCAGGCGCGCCGCCATTACCCGCGCATCGAGGCGCTGCTGCGCCTGGTAACGCTGTTTGAAATGACCCTGGGCAAATCGCTGCGCCTGGCCGAGGCGGATTTTGCGCCGCTGGCCAGCGAGCAGCAGATCGCCTTGCTGCTCGAACGCGTCGTCAAGGCCAGGCTGATGCCGGCGCGTACCAGCCTGCAGGCGATGCGCGGCATCGTGCGCGTCTTCGAGGCCAACCTGAACACGGACTACCAGCCCGCCGCGCCATATCTGGGCAGGGCGCACCTGGTCCTGGCCGCCAACGCGGGACGCGACATCGACGACGCGCAGATGCTGGCGCGCTGGCGCGGGCAGGTGCCGCAACTGGGCTACCGGCAGGCGGCGGGCAACCACATGACCCTGCTGTCCGCGCCGCACGTGCAGGAGCTGGGCGCGTGGCTCAACGATGTCATGCGGGAGGGCGATGTGTGATCCATGGCGCACCTGATGCAAGGCCGGCCGAAGGCGACCCCTTCCCGGCATCCGATAAATGTTGTGCAGATACTAAAGGTCTTCCATGTTTAAACGTTACACGAAACTGACGCAAGGCTCGCCGCTCCTGACGCGCCTGGTCGTCGTGGTGCTGCTGCCGCTGCTGGTGGCCGGCGGCCTGCTGCTGGCCAAGTTCCGCCACAGTCTGCCCACCGATGGCGCGCTGCAGCTGACGCAGGGCGTGACGGCGCCCGTGTCGATCCGCCGCGACGCCCACGGCGTGCCGCATATCGAGGCGCGCGCCGACAACGACGCCTACTATGCGATCGGCTATGTGCATGCCCAGGACCGCCTGTGGCAGCTGGAAATCCAGCGCCGCATCGCCCAGGGCCGCCTGAGCGAAGTGTTCGGCCGCTCCAGCGTGCAGCGCGACATCTGGTTCCGCACCCTGGGCCTGTACGACGCGGCCCGCTCGGCCTGGCCGGCGCTGAGCAAGGAGGCGCAGGCATCGCTGACCGCATATACGGCGGGCGTGAACGCGGGCCGCGCCTCGCTCGAGACGCTGCCGCCCGAGTTCCGCATGCTCAGCGTCCAGCCCGAGCCGTGGACCGTCTACGATTCGCTGGCGTGGATCAAGATGTTCGCGCTCAATCTCGGCGGCAACTTCAACCGCGAGATGGGCCGCTACCTGGCGGGCCAGAGCCTCGACGCCGAGCACATGGCGGTGCTGTTTCCGGATAACAGCATCGACAGCACCCTGCTGGCCGGCGGCGAGAACGGCAAGGCCGGCAAGACCGGCGGCACGGCCGCCAGCGGCCAGCTGGCCAGCATGCTGGCGTTCCAGCACAAGGAACTGACGCAGGGCCTGGGCCTGGGCGGCAGGGGCGTGGGCAGCAATGCCTGGGTGGTGTCGGGCAAGCACAGCGCCGGCGGCGCCGCGCTGCTGGCCAACGATCCCCACCTGAACCTGCAGATCCCGTCGCTCTGGTACGTCGTCAGCGCCAAGGGCAAGACCCTGGACGTGGGCGGCATGAGCCTGGTCGGCCTGCCGGCCGTGATCTTCGGCCACAACAAGGACATCGCCTGGGGCGGCACCAACATGATGGCCGATGCCCAGGACCTGTATTTCGAGCGCAGCGATCCCGCCAACCCGGGCCGCTACGCCGTCAACGGCGACTGGCAGGCCTACACCACGCGCAGCGTCTCGGTGTCGGTGCGCTCGGAGTTTCCCGACTTCCTGCATCCGAAATACGAGCCGGTGACGGTGCAGGTGCGCGCCAGCCGCCACGGTCCCATCGTCTCGGACATGTTCAAGGTGTTCGACCAGCCGGTGGCGCTGCGCTGGACGGCCCTCGACGCGGGCGACACCAGCTACGAAGCCTTCTTCCGCCTGAACCACGCGACCGACTGGGGCGCCTTCAAGCAGGCCATGCAGCTGCACGTGGCGCCGGCCATGAACATGGTGTACGCGGACCGCCAGGGCAATATCGGCTACCTGGGCGCGGGCAGGGTGCCGCTGCGCGGCAAGGGCAACGGCAGCGTGCCGTCGCCGGGCTGGAACGACGACTACGCCTGGAGCGGCTTCATCCCCGCCGACAAGCTGCCGCAGATATACAACCCGCCATCGGGCTTTATCGTCAGCGCCAACAACAGCATCGTCGGCGAAGGCTACCCGTACTTCATTTCGCAGGACTGGGCCTCGCCGGCGCGGGCGCGCCGCATCGAGCAGCTGCTGCGGCAGAAACTGGCCGCCAACAAGCCGCTGACGATGGCGGACATGCAGCAGATGCAGGGCGACACGCTGGACCTGGAAGCGCAGGAAATCCTGCCCGAGCTGCTCAAGCTGGCGCCCGCCAACGACGCGCAGCGCCAGGCCATGACGTGGCTGCGCCAATGGAATGGCGACATGCAGGCGGACAGCCAGGCCGCGGCCATCTTCCATGTCTGGATGCGCCACCTGCGCGAACAGCTGTTCTCGGCGCAGTTCAAGGGCTACTGGAACAAGGCCGAACAGGGCGGCGTGATCCGCGGCCTGAGCGAGGAAATCCGCGTCGACACCCTGCGCCGCATCCTGGCGCAGCAGCAGGGCGGCTGGTGCGCGCCGGCGGCGACGGCCGGCGTGAAGGCGTGCCAGGACGTGCTGCGCACGTCGTTGCAGGCGGCCATCGATGAAATCTATGAACTCAAGGGCGACCATTCAATGGATTCCTGGCACTGGGGCAAGCTGCAGACGGCGCTGTACGGCCACACGCCATTCAGCCAGACCAAGCCGCTCGACGGCTTCTTCGAACGGCGCGTCGGCAGCGGCGGCTCGGAAAACACCATCAACGTGGCCGCTTCCTCGTTCGAGACCAAGAAGGGCTACAAGCAGCACCTGGGCGCGGGCTTCCGCCAGGTGATCCGCCTGCAGCCGGACGGCGTGCTGAACATGTACATGAATTCCACCGGCCAGTCCGGCAATCTGCTGAGCCGGCACTACGACGACATGGTCGAGCCGTTTGCCAAGGTTCAATTCGTTCCACTCAATCCCGCAGTCCAATCCGGAGAGGCAAAATGAGCCTGTTTTCCATGTTGTCCAAAAAAGCCCCGAACCGCGTATTCGGTTCGATGCTCCTCGGCGTGCTGTCCGGCGCCACCTACGCGCTGCTGATCCCGCTGATGATCAATGCGCTGCGTCCGGCCGACGCCCGCTTCACCACCGTCGACAGCGGCCCCGTGACGGTGGCCTGGCTGGAGGTGGCCAACGCGCCGGTGGCGGCCCTGTTTGCCGCCATCTGCCTGTTCATCGTGGTGGCGCGTACCTTTTCGCAGGTGACGCTGTCGCGCGTGTCGATGAAGCTGGCTTCCGACCTGCGCGTCAACATGTACGAGCGCATCGCCCGCGCCCCGCTGCCGTCGCTCGAGCATATCGGCGTGCCCAAGCTGATCGCCGCCATGACATCGGACTTGCCGACGGTGGTGTCGGGCACCCAGCTGCTGCCCGACCTGCTTGTGGCCTGCGTCACCGTGGCCGGCATGCTGGGCTTCCTGCTGTACCTGGACGTGACCATCTTCTGGTTCGTCTTCGGCGCCATCATCTTCGGCGTGATCACCTACCAGCTGCCGATGCTGCTGGGCCAGCGCTACTTCATCGAGGGCGGCAAGAGCTCCGATTCGCTGCAGGAAGCGATCCAGGGCCTGGTGCGCGGCGTCAAGGAGCTCAAGCTCAATGACGACAAGCGCCGCGCCTTCTTCGACACCATGCTGCTGCGCTACGAGCGCGACCTGTTCGGCGCCCAGCAAGGCGCCAACACGGTGGTGCGCGTCTCGGCCAACTATGGCGAGATGCTGAGCTTTTTCATCATCGGCGCCGTCACCTTCATCCTCGTCAACTACCACGCCATCAACACGGAGGAACTGCTGGGCGCGATCATGGTGCTGCTGTACATCACGGGCCCGGTGGCCGGCATCCTGCGCCTGCTGCCCGAAATTTCCCGCTCGAAGATCGCGCTGCAGCGCGTCACGTCGCTGCTCGAGCGCCTCTCCGACGAAGACATCGCCGAGACGGCGGCGACGCCGGTGCAGTGGGACGTGATCCGCTTCGAACAGGTGTGCTACCAGCACCAGCTGGCCGACGATGCGAGCGGCTTTCGCGTCGGCCCGATCGACCTCGAATTCGCCAAGGGCGAAATCACCATGGTCGTCGGCGGCAACGGCTCCGGCAAGTCGACCCTGTGCAAGCTGCTGACGCTGCACTACCAGCCGGTGGCGGGCACGATCTACTTCGGCGACACGGCCATCGACCGCGACACGATCGGCATCTGCCGCCAGAGCGTCTCGGCCATCTATTCGGATTACTACCTGTTCGACCGCCTGCTGGGCGTGGAAGTGGACGCGGCGCAGGTGCAGCACTTCCTGGTAGCCCTGCGCCTCGATGAAAAGGTCACGTACAAGGATGGCAAGTTCTCCACGCTGGCGCTGTCGGATGGCCAGCGCCGCCGCATGGCGCTGCTGGCCGCCTTCATCGAGGACAAGGAACTGTACCTGTTCGACGAATGGGCGGCCGACCAGGACCCCATCTTCAAGGAAGTGTTCTACCACGAAGTGCTGCCGTCGCTGAAGGCGCGCGGCAAGGCCGTGGTGGCGATTACCCATGACGACCGCTATTTCGACATCGCCGACAAGGTGATCGTCATGGCGGACGGCGAAGTCACGCGGATCGAGCTGCCGCATGCGCGGGAACGCGAGAGTGTCAACAGCTCCATGTTCATGCGCCGCGCCTGAGGCCGGCACATCATTTTTCTCACTTTTTGGAGGCGATATGGTTAACGAAGACGTAGTGCGCAAGATGTTCATGGCCATCGATGGCTGCCGTTTCGAGGCGCTCAAGGAGCTGATGCATGAGGATGCCGTGTACGAGCGGCCCGGCTACTCGGCCTTTTCCGGCATCGATGAAATCCTCGACTTTTACCGGAATGCGCGCGTGATCCGCGACGGCAACCACGCCATCGTCGATTTCGTCTGCGGCGGCGACAGCGCCATGGCTTGCGGCCATTTCCTCGGGCGCAAGAAGGACGATACGGAAGTCGATATCCACTACGCGGAAATCTACCGCTTCAAGGACGACAAGATCGCCTACCGCCGCAGCTATTTCTACACCCCGGCGGTGTGAGCGCGACGGCATTGACAAGGACATGCATATGAATGAAGCGAACACTGCAAGAGTATCGGCGCTGCCGCAGGCCAGCAGCGGCGCCGGCATGGACCGCGTGGTGGCGCGCGATCCGCGCAAGCGCTGGATCAGGATGGGCGCGTGCGCGGCGGCCGTGGCGGGGCTGGCCGGCGCCGTCTGGCTGGCCATGCCGCGCGGCTATGCCGTCGAGGCGGGCGAGCTCGATATCGGCACCGTGGCCCAGGGCGTGTTCCAGGATGCGCTGGCCGTGCGCAGCACGGTCGTGCCGCTGTCGTCCGTGTATCTCGATGCGACCGAGGGCGGGCGCGTGGAAGAGGTGCTGGTGCGCGACGGCGCCACGGTGAAGCAGGGCGAACTGCTGTTCCGCCTGTCGAACCCGCAGCGCGACCAGGAAGCGCTGGCGCGTTCGGCCGACGTGGCGCAGCAACTGGCCAACCTGTCGACCATGCGCGCCGCCCTGGCCGCGACCAAGGCCGGCTACCAGCGCGACCTGTCCGGCTATGAATACAACGTGACGCGCGCGGCCAAGGAATATGCGCGCCAGGCCGACCTGGCGGCCAAGGGCTTCATTTCGGCGGCCACGCTGGAAGAGGCGGCCGACAAGCTGGAGCAGCAGCGGCGTTTGCTGGCGCAGACGCGCGCCGACGCGGGGGCCGAATACCGCATCCGCGAACAGTCGATCACGGAGTTTGACGCCGCCATCTCGGGCTTGAACAACGGCTTGCGCCTGGTGCGCGCCAGCGCCGAACAGCTGGCCGTGCGCGCCCCCGTCGACGGCCGCCTGACCAGCTTCCAGCTGCAGGTGGGCGAATCCGTGAAGACGACGGACCGCATCGGCCGCATCGACAGTTCCGACCGCTACAAGCTGTCGGCCTCGGTCGACGAGTTTTATTTGAACCGCATCACCACGGGCCTGAAGGGCAAGGTCGAGCAGGGGGGGCAGGTGTATGCGCTGACGGTGTCGCAGCTCAATCCGCAGATCAAGGATGGCCGCTTCACGATGTTCCTGCATTTCGACGGTGCCGCGCCATCGGGCCTGCAGCCGGGCAAGAGCCTCGACACCCACGTCACCCTGGGCCAGTCGGCGCGCGCGCTGCTGCTGCCGGACGGCGCCTTCTATGCCGACACGGGCGGCGCCTGGGTGTTCGTGCTCGACGCGGGCGGCGATTACGCGGCGCGGCGCAACGTCAAGCTGGGCCGCCGCGCGGCCGGCAAGGTGGAAGTCTTGGGAGGGCTGGCAGCAGGAGACAGGGTGATCGTTTCCGGCTACCGCCGTTTCGGTGAAGCAGAAGGGCTGCGCCTGACGCGCTGACCAGTGAATCGCCGGCGCCGTCGGGCCGGATCTTTTTTTAACTTGAAGGAAAACATAATGCTAAAACTACATAACGTCAGCAAGCTGCACCGCGTGGGAGACATCGAAACGGCGGCGCTCAACCAGATCAACCTGACGATCGAGGCGGGCGAATACGTGGCCATCACGGGCCCGTCCGGCTGCGGCAAGTCGACCCTGCTGTCCATCCTCGGCTTGCTCGACGCGCCCGACAGCGGCGAAATGCGCTTCCAGGGCGAGGACGTGGCCGGTTCCAGCGAACGCCAGCTGAACCAGCTGCGGCGCGGCCGCATCGGCTTCATCTTCCAGAACTTCAATCTGATCGATGAGCTGAGCGTGCAGGAAAACATCGCGCTGGCGCTGGAATACGGCGACCTGTCCGCGGCCGAGCGCAAGCAGCGCGTGGCGGCCGCCATGGACCGCCTGGGCGTGAGCCACCGCGCCGGCCACAAGCCGTCGCAGCTGTCGGGCGGGCAGCAGCAGCGCGTGGCCATCGCGCGCGCCATCGTCACCCGGCCAGCCCTGCTGCTGGCCGATGAACCGACCGGTAACCTCGACAGCAGCCATGGCGACGAGGTCATGCGCATCCTGCAGGAACTCAACGACGAGGGCACGACGCTGGTGATGGTGACCCACTCGCCCGCGCATGCGAAACAGGCGACGCGCGTGATCGACCTGCTCGACGGCCGCGTGGTCAACGACGGCGCCATGCTGCGGAGGGTCGGATGATCAAGTTCAGCGATTTCCGCACCGGCTGGCGCCAGCTGCTGGCCGACCCCGTGTATTCGGCCATCGTCATCCTGGGCCTGTCCATCGCCGTGGCCAGCAGCTATTTGATCCTGGGCCTGGTGGCCGACGCCATGTTCCCCGAGTCGAAGATGGCGCAGCCCTCGCGCGTGGTGGCGCTCGACTTCAAGCCGAACATCCCCGACCGCAAGATCGACTGGACCGGCGCCGCGCCGTTCGTGCTGCGCGACGCGCTGCATGCGGCCAAGGCGCCCGTGGCGGCGTCGGCGCGCGCCCTGAAGACCGATATCTCGGCCAGGGTGGGCGAGCAGGTGGCCAGGATCGACATGGTGTTCGCCGATGCCGAGGTGGCTCCCATGTTCGGCCTGGCCAGCGCCGCCGGCGACCTGCAGGCCAGCCTGACGCGTCCTGACAGCGTGGCGCTGACCTTCGAGGCGGCCGAACGCCTGTTCGGCCAGCGCGACGTGCTGGGCCGCCAGCTGGCCGTCAACGGCAAGACCGTCACCGTCGCGGCGCTGCTGCCGCGCCAGCCCGGCAACAGCCAGCTGCAGTTCGAGGCGCTGGCGCCGTTCAATTCCATCCTCAACGGCTTGCCGCCGGAAGACCGCGAAGGCTGGTATGCGCTGTCGGGCCGCGTCTACGCCACCCTTGCGCCGGGCGCCAGCGCGGCGCAGCTGGGCGAGATCGCGCAAAGCATTTTCGACCACTCGCCCGTGATCCGCGAAGTGCCGCCGGGCTGGATCGAGAATGGCCGCAAGGCCGCCTTCCTGCGCGCCGTGCCGATGGACCAGCTGGCCTTCAGCGGCGCCGGCAGCGGCGCCAAGCGCCTGCTGTACGGCGCCCTGGCCGCCGCCGCGCTGGCCATGCTGGCGCTGGCCAGCGTCAATTACGTCAACCTGACCACCGTGCGCACGCTGGCGCGCCAGCGCGAGATCGGCGTGCGCAAGTCGCTCGGCGCCAGTCCGGCGCGGCTGGCGGGGCAGCTGATCGGCGAATCGATGCTGGTGGCCCTGCTGGCCGGCGCGCTGGGCGTGCTGCTGGCCTGGCTGGTGGCGCCCGCGTTCGGCGAACTGCTCAACTACCGCTTCGACAACCGGCTGTTCACGCCAGCCATGCTGCTGTCGCTGCTGCTGGGCTGTGTCGCGCTGGGCGTGGTGACGGGCCTGTATCCGGCCCGCATCGCCCTGAAGATCAATTGCGCCGAATCGCTGTCGGGCCGTAGCCATAGCGAGAATGCGGGCGGACGCTGGGTGCGCCGCGCCATGACGGCGCTGCAGTTTGCCGCCGCCATCACGCTGTCGGCCGTCGCCGCGACGATCATGTGGCAAAGCCATTTCGTGCGCACGCTCGACCTGGGCTTCCGCAGCGCGGGCCTGCTGGCGGTGACCCTGCCGGCCACGGCCACGCCGCAGTCCGCCGCCGCGCTGCGCGACGTGCTGGCGCGTTCGCCCGGCATTGATGGGGCCGCCTGGAGCGACGAGGTGCCTGGCCGCAATCCCGCGGGCCAGAACGAGGCATTCACCACGGGCAGCAATCCGGCGCCCGTGCTGATCCGCATGAATGCGGTCGACGCGGCCTTCTTCGATGTCTACAAGATCGGTTTGCTGGCTGGCAAGATCACCTCGGGCGGCACCACCGTCGACGCCAATGCCGACAAGTCCGTCGTGCTGGACCGCACCGCCGCGAAGCTGCTCGGCTTTGCGCAGGCGGAACAGGCGCTGGGCGCCAACATCAAGTCGGCCGACGGCAAGTTCGCCCGCGTGGTGGCCGTGATCGACCGCGTGCGCCAGGAAACGGCGCATGCGGAAGCGGCGGCCCAGCTGTTCTACCTGAACGACGGCAACTTCGGCGCGGGCGCCGTGCTGACCCTGCACGCGAGCGACCTGCCGCAGGCGCGCAAGGCCGTGCAGGCGGCCTGGCAGCGCCTGTTCCCCGACGACGTGGTGACGATGGATACGGTCGATGCCTACCTTGCCGAGCACTACAAGCAAGACCGCATGGTGGGCGGCCTGATCGCCGCCGCCAGCGTCATGGCGCTGCTGCTGGCCAGCCTGGGCGTGTATTCGCTGGCCGCCTACACGGTGCGCATCAAGACGCGCGAAATCGTCATCCGCAAGCTGCACGGCGCGGGCGCCGGCGCCATCGCGGGCCTGCTGGTGCGCGAATTCGGCACCTTGCTGGTCCTGGGACTGGTGCTGGGCCTGCCGCTGGCGTGGCTGGCGGGCGCGCAATACCTGGCCGGCTATGTGGAACGGGCGCCCGTCGGCGGCTGGCCGCTGCTGGCGGCCGTGCTGGCGACGGCGCTGATGGCCACCCTGGCCGCCTTGCGCCATACGCTGGCGGCGCTGGGCCTGCGTCCCGTGCAGGCGCTGCGCGGCTGAGGAAATGCAATACGGGGCATGCACGCCGTGCATGCCCTCTAATGAACATTGATGAATAATAAATAACAGGAGAAACACATGTCCCGCAAAGTCTTTTTCAGAGCCGATATCGCATTTGAACCACGCGTCAATTCCTGGTACGCCTGGCCGTTCCTGATCTATCCGCCGACCCTGGGGATGATCACCAACAGCAACCACCTGAAATTGCTCGAGTCCTATGTCAAGTCGCCGCAGGTGCACATCAATGCGGCCCGCGATCCTGCCCTGATCGGCGGACCGTTCATCAATTACCAGGGCGACGTCGCCAATGTGGAGCAGTTCGCCGCGCAGACGCGCACCTCGCTGGCCGAGCTGAGTTCGCTGGCGAACAAGGTATTCGAATTCCATGAACGTTTGAATGTGCTTGACGGTAATTCAGTCGAACCCCTGTACGACGAGCTGCCGGCCGAACTGCGGGGCATTACCGAGCTGACCTACGACATCCGCAGCCGGCCGTCGCTGCGGCTGATCGAGGCGCTGGTGTATGAAAAGTACAGCACCGACCGTTTCCAGAGCCTGCGCCTGATCAAGTCGGACATGGACAACCGTCCGTTCGCGCTGTCGACCCCGTGCTTCCAGGGCGATGACGGCATCGTCCTCAACGTGCCGTTCGCCAGCAGCGACGTCGACGTGCTGATGTCGGCCAAGTACCAGGGCGTGGAATTCGATACGCTGCTGGCACTGGTCGAAAAACTCAGCAACGGCGCCTGCAGCGCCGCGCAGCTCGAGCAGCTCGTCACGGATACGCCCGTGGTGGCCAACAGCGGCAACGAGTATGCGGGCGACGGCTTGCGCGTGCGCTATTTCGCGCATGCGTCGGCGCTGATCCAGAGCCGCAACGTGTCCATCATGGTCGACCCCTTCATCGCCTCGGCCGATGCGAACGGGATTCCCTCGTTCAGCGACCTGGACTTGCCGGCACGCATAGATTACGTGCTGCTCACGCACAACCATTCGGACCATGTGCTGTTTGAAACGCTGCTGCAGATCCGCAGCCGCATCGGCGCCATCGTCGTGCCCAAGACGAGCGGCAACGGCATCACGGACCCGTCGCTGAAGATGATCCTCAACCATTGCGGCTTCCCCAACGTCATCGAGCTGGGCGAACTGGAGTCGATCGACCTGCCCGAAGGCGCCATCACGGGCCTGCCTTTCCTGGGCGAGCACGGCGACATGAATATCATCGGCAAGCTCGGCTACGCCATCCGCGACAACGGCGCCTCGACCATGTTCCTTGCCGATTCGAACAATCTCGATACCGAGATGTACCGCCTGATCGCCAGGAAGCTGGGCAAGATCGACACGATCTTCATCGGCATGGAATGCCGCGGCGCGCCGATGTCCTGGCTGTACGGCAGCTTCCTGACCAAGTCGCTGACGCGCAGCCAGGACCAGTCGCGCCGCCTGAACGGTTCCGACTGCGAGCGCGCCTATGAACTGGTGAGCTGCTTCACGCCCCATTCCGTCTTCGTGTATGCGATGGGGGCCGAGCCGGCGCTGCGCTTCATTTCCTCGATTTCGTATGACGATGAATCGGAACCCATCATCGAAAGCAACTTGCTGGTGGAAAAGCTGCGCAACGAGGACATTTATTCGGCGCGCCTGTTCGGCAAGCGGGAAATTCTCATCTCCCATGGCCGCATCAAGCTCGTTGGCGATGCCGTTCCGGAGCCGTTCTGACCCTGTCACCGACGAAGCGAGGCAATATGATGATGGCAACTTCCTGGCTGGTGCGGTCGCCTTGCGCGGCGCCGCGGTTGCGGCTGTTCTGCTTTTCCTATGCCGGCGGCAGCGCCAGCGCGTATGCCCAGTGGCAGCAGCAGCTGGGGCCGCATGTGGAGGTGTGCGCCGTGCAGCTGCCGGGGCGCGGCGCGCGCATGGGCGAAACACCGCTGACCTCGCTGGCGCAGGTGGCGTCGGCCGTGGCCGACGTGATCGCGCGCCAGGGGGCGCTGCCGTATGCCTGCTTCGGTCACAGCCTGGGGGCCTTGCTGGCGTTCGAGGTGGCGCGCTGCAGCCACCGCCTGCGCCTGCCCCTGCCGCTGCACCTGTTCGTCTCCGGTTCCGATGCGCCGGCGGCGCGCAGCGGGCTGCGCCAGCTGCATTTGCTGCCGGATGCCCAGCTGATCGATGCGCTGCGCCAGTACAACGGCACGCCGGCCGAGCTGCTCGAGCACCGCGAGCTGATGGCGCTGGTGCTGCCGGCGATCCGCGCCGACTTCGGCCTGGTCGAAACGTATGCCTACCAGCCGTGGCTGCGCCTGCCGGTGCCGCTGACCGTGCTGGCGGGCCGCGACGACGAGCATGTGGCCGGCGCCCGGCTGGCGGAATGGGGCCGCGAGACGGCCAGGGACAGCCGCATCGCCTGGTTTGACGGCGGCCATTTTTTTGTCAATGAACAGCGTGCGGCCGTGCTGGAATGCGTGGCGTCGACGCTGCGGCAATTGCCGGTTTTTACCCTTGAACGTGGCACCGAAAGGATGGCATCGTGATTTCACACGCACAGGATGTTCGCGTCAGGCGCTGGAGCATGGCCGTGCACGGCCATGGCGCCTTGTCCGTTTTTCTCACCCGGGTCGAGCAGGGCTTGTTCGATGCGGCGTGGTTCGCCAGCGAGGCGCTCGACTGTCCGCCGCAGATCGCCGCCAGCGTGCCGCGGCGGCAGGCGGAATTCTTCCACGGCCGCCTGTGCGCCCGCGCCGCCCTGCTGCAGCACGGCCTGAGCTGCGGCGACGTGCCGATCGGGCGCTCGCGCGAACCGCTCTGGCCGCCGGGCATCATCGGCAGCATCACGCATAACCAGGTGCTGGCGGCGGCGACGGTGCTGCCGCTGGGCCCCTACCGGGGCGCCGGCATCGATATCGAAAGCGTCATGACGGCCGAGTCGTGGCGGGGCATGATCGATATCGTGCTGTCGGACGCGGAAATCGTCCGCATGCGGGCGATGGCGCATGCGGCGCCGTTCAGCGTGCTGATGGCGCTGGTATTTTCTGCCAAGGAAAGTTTTTACAAGGCGATGTTCAGCACGGTCAAGCGCTTCCTGGACTTCAATACCATCGTGCTGACCGATATCGACACGCGGCAGCGCACCCTGTCGTTCCGCATCGCCGATCCCCTGTGCGCGCAGCTGCAGGGGAGCGAGCACTGCCAGATTGCCTATGCGATCATCGATGAAAGGACCGTCTGCACGGCGTTCATCTGGTGACGCATGGCGGCTGGCATCAGCGGCAGGCAAAAAAATGGCGCAGCCTTCGCAGGCTGCGCCATGTTCAGATCAGGCCGGAAAGATTCAGCCTGCCACGAGGATTTCCTTTTCCGGCAGGGCGATCTGGTTGTCGACGCTGAACTGGTAATCCTTGAAGACGTGTTCGGCCGTCAGGATCTGGTATTCGCCATTGTCGAGCTTATGCGTGGTGTCCTTCAGGCGGTAGGTGTAATGGCCGCAGGTCCAGCAGTTGAAGTTGCGCATGTGCGTGCACAGACAGGTCTTGTCCATCACGACGACGGTTTTTTGCTCCGGATGGGCAGCCACTTCGCGGTTGTACGAGTTGATGTAGGCACAGTTGCCCGTCGCATCGAGCAGGTAGCCATACGATTCGCAGCCCGGGCGGATGCCGGCGCCGATGGCGGGCGTGTTTTTCAGCATGCGCATCGGGTAGCCGGTCGGCGAGACGCCGTTGACGATGATGTCTTCTTCCGAGGCCTTGTAGTATTCCTGCTTGACCTTGTGCGGCAGGCCGCATTCCTTCGTGACCGTGAAGCGCGTCGCCACCTGTACGCCGGCCGCGCCCGCTTCCAGGAAGGAAACGGCATCGCTGCCCGTGAAGATGCCGCCGGCGGCGATCAGCGGGATGTCCAGCTGTTCGGCCTTCAGGTAGGCCAGCAGTTCCGCCGTGATCGTGTGCAGGTCGTAATTGGCCCAGTCCATGCCGAAGCCCAGGTGGCCGCCGGCCAATGGTCCCTCGACGATGATGAAGTCGGGCAGGCGGTCCAGCTTGGCGTTCTTGCGCAGGAAAATCTGCAGGGCGCGCACGGACGAGACGATGATGCCGAGCTTGGCATCGCGGAAACGTGGATGGTCGGCCATCAGGGCGAACGAACCGAAGTGCAGGCCGGCCGACAGGGTGATGCCGTCGATGCCGGCGTCGAGCGCCGCATTCAGGCGCACGCGCAAGGTTTCGCGCGGGCCATTCATGGTCAGCTTTTCCATGCAATTGACGAAGATCAAGCCATCGCCTTTTTTCGCTTCCATGGTACGGCCGATATGCAGGCGCTGCGCTTCCGCCAGGCGGCCCAGGTCGAACTGCACCACGGCCTTGTCGCTGTTATTGATGTTGAACTTGTACAGTTTCGTCTTGTCTTTGACGAAGGTGGTGTCGAAGCGGCGATCCGACACGTCTTCCACCATGGCATCGGAGATATGGCCGATACCGTTCAGCCGGGCTGCTTCCAGCGCCAGCTCCGACGTGGAAATATCCACACCCATTCCGCCTATCATGATGGGCACATACTCTTTTTTGCCAAATCGCAGGCGGAAATCATCAACACGTTTCATTGCTATCCTTAGACTACCGTGGTTATCACTGAGCCAGATGTACGGTCATGCCCGCCGCCGTGTCGGCGTGCGGGCGCGCGCATGTAGCTGTGCACAGCCCCAATTCTACCCCAAGCGGGGTGGCTCACCGAGGCATTGCGCCGTTCTTTCGCTTGCCGCCCATGGGCGGCAAACGCAGGCCGGGCCGCGTTTAATCGCGGAAATTGTTAAATTCCAGCGGCATGTCGGGCACGTCCTTGCGCAGCATGGCCATGGCCGCCTGCAGGTCGTCGCGTTTGGCGCCCGTGACGCGCACGGCTTCGCCCTGGATGCTCGCCTGCACCTTCATCTTGCTGTCCTTGATGACGCGCACGATTTTCTTCGCATCGTCCGACTCGATGCCATTCTTGATCTTGATGATCTGCTTGACCTTGTCGCCGCCGATCTTCTTGATGTCACCTTCGTCGAGGAAGCGCACATCGACCTTGCGTTTGGTCAATTTGTTCGTCAGCACGTCGCGCACCTGGCTGAGCTGGAACTCGGAATCCGCGAACGCGGTCAATTCGTTTTCCTTGTGCTCGACGCGGGCATCGCTGCCCTTGAAGTCGAAACGGGTCGTGATTTCCTTGTTGGATTGCTCGACAGCATTCTTGACTTCGATCATATCGGCTTCGGAGACTACATCAAATGACGGCATGGTCTGTTCCTTTCGTATTAGAGCGAACGCGCTCGTAGCGCGCCGGGCGCGCGCATTCTTTGCAAAATGGCACAGCCCCGTTAAAGATGCGACATTTTAACGGACAACGGACGGCCTGCCCTTGTCTTGCGCTGGTTTTTTGTCGGTTTCACTCTATAATCGAGCAAAATAATCGCTATTCCATGTCTGCCGAGCTCACCATCGAACACAATTACCCCCTCCAGCGCCTGAATACCTTCGGCATCACGGCCAATGCGGCCGCCTACGTGCGCATCACTTCCCAGGCCCAGCTGCAAGCGGCGCTGCAGGATCCCGCCTTGTCCGCCATGCCGCGCCTGATACTGGGCGGCGGCAGCAATATCGTCCTGACGGGCGACTTTCCCGGCGCCGTATTGCACATGGCCACGCGCGGCATGCGCCTGGCGCAGGCTGACTTCGACACCATCCTCGTCACGGCCGCGGCCGGCGAAAACTGGCACGATTTCGTGCAATGGACCCTGGCCCAGGGCGTGGGCGGGCTGGAAAACCTGTCGCTGATCCCCGGCACGGTGGGCGCGGCCCCTATCCAGAATATCGGCGCGTATGGCGTCGAAATCAAGGATTATCTGCATAGCGTGAGCGTCATGCACAGCGCCAGCGGCATCGTCTTCGACATGGACCGCGACGCCTGCCGCTTCGCCTACCGCGACAGCATCTTCAAGCAGGAAGACGGGCGCGAGCTGATCGTGCTGGAAGTGACGTTTGCCTTGCCGGCCCGGTGGCAGCCGAATTTGCGCTATGCGGAGCTGGCGCAGGCGCTGGCCGAGCGCGGCATCGCCGAACCGACGCCGCAGCAGGTGGCCGAGACGGTGATGGCGATCCGCCGGCGCAAGCTGCCCGATCCGGCCGTGATCGGCAATGCGGGCAGTTTCTTCAAGAATCCGGTGGTGTCACGCGAGCAATGTCTTGCTTTACTGGAACGTTTTCCTGCCCTCGTGCACCATGCGCAGCCCGATGGCACGGAAAAGCTGGCGGCCGGATGGCTGATCGACCAGTGCGGCTGGAAGGGGAGGAACCTGGGGCCCGCGGGAGTGTATCCCAAGCAGGCGCTGGTCCTCGTGAATAATGGCGGCGCTCGTGGCGCGGACATTACCCGGCTGGCGGCAGCGATACAGGATGATGTAGAGGCGAAATATGGCGTGCGCCTGTCGCCCGAGCCTGTGTTTGTGTGATGTGCATCAAATCCATGCTTGAAAAATGTTGAGGGCAGTCAGCCATCGATGTTTTTCTGCGTGGATCAGCCGAAATGGCAGACGTAATCCACGGTCTCCGTGGTTTCAATATCAAAATAGCTATTGCCCGGCACCTTGAATGCCGTGCCGGCGCCATAGCTGTTCCATTCCGACGCGTCGGCCAGGCGCACCTTGCACAGGCCGCTGACGATTTCCATCGTTTCCGGCGCGCCCGTGTTGAAGCGCAGCGAAGACGCGAAAATCACGCCCACGCTTTTTTTCGTGCCGTCGGCCAGGATGACGTTGTGCGACACGCACTTGCCATCAAAGTAAATATTCGACTTCTTGACGACGCTGACATTGTCCAGTTGTGTGCTCATGCTTCACTTTCCTTGCGGTTGAAAAAAATCAGTCATTGACGTCATCGGCGCCCAGCACGCTGTTGCGTCCGCCGCGCTTGGCCGCGTACAGGGCTTGGTCGGCGCGGTTGATCAGCTGCTCGATGGTCGAGTTGGGCGAGGGCACCACGGTGGCCACGCCGATCGAGATGGTGACGATGCCGGTGTCTGCCGCCGGGTTCTCGATCTGCAAGCCTTCCAGGTGGCGCCGGCACGCTTCGGCGATCAGCAGGGCGCCGGCCGCTTCCGTTTCCGGCAGGATCAGGGCGAACTCTTCGCCACCGTAGCGGGCCGCCAGGTCGGCCGGGCGTTTCAGATGTTCCGTCAGCACGGCGGCGACCTTTTTCAGGCACAGGTCGCCCGGCAGGTGGCCGAAATGGTCGTTATAGCTCTTGAAATGGTCGATATCGCAGAACAGCAGGCTGAGCGGTGCTTTGTCGCGCTGGCCCCGCTGCCATTCGAATTGCAGGGTTTCATCGAAGCGGCGGCGGTTGGCGATGCCCGTCAAGCCATCGAGCGCAGCCAGTTTTTGCAGTTCGATATTGGCGTCGGCCAGGTTTTTCTGGCTTTCTCGCAGGAAACGAAAAGCCTGGTCGCGCTGCAGGCGGCTGATGTGCGCCGCCGAGTGATAGCGTATGCGCGCCAGCAATTCCAGGCGGTCCGGCAGTTTCACCACGTAATCATTGGCGCCGACGGCAAAGCTGTGCGCCTTCAGTTTCGGATCATCCTTGGCCGACAGCACGATGACGGGCACGTGCGCCAGCGCCTCGTGCTCGCGGTACAGCTTGATCAAGGCGAAGCCGTCAATGCCTGGCAGCACCAGGTCCTGCAGGATGACGGTGGGTTGCAGGCGCAGTGCCGTCTCCAGGGCCTGGGTGGCATCGGTGACATAGTGAAACTCGATATCCTGCTGGTCGCTCAGCATGCGCCGGATTGCCTCAGCAATGATCAACTGGTCGTCCACCAGCAGAACGCTGACCTTGAATTCGGTCAGGGCAGGTTCGTGCTGGATGAAACTGGAGGAAAATTCTGGCATTGCATTCTTTTCAGATGTTAGGGGAGGGCTCCCACCCATTGTTGAGTTTGGCGCCCAGGCGGCTGCGCAGGCTGGCGCCGATTTTGTCCAGAGGCAAAATTTGTTGCGCTGCATCGAGTTCGGCCGCCGCGCGCGGCATGCCGTACACGGCACTGCTGGCCTGGTCTTGCGCGATGGTCGTCTTGCCGGCGCGGCGCATGGCCAACAAGCCGTCGCCGCCGTCGCGTCCCATGCCTGTGAGCAATACGCCGATGGCGTCGCCGCGCCAGTGCTGTGCCACGCAATTGAAGAATACATCGACGGAGGGGCGGTAAACATACTCGCGCGGTGCTGCATCGTACCCCAAACGATAATTTTGATCTAGCAGCAGGTGGTCATTGGTCTTGGCGATCAGCACCGTGCCGGACACCAGCTCGTCGCCCTCGGCGATCACGCGCACCGGCATGCTGAGCTGGTCGTCCAGCCATTTGGCGAAATGCGAGGCGAAGGTTTCATCGATATGCTGGACCACCACGATGGCGCAGCCGGGCGGCGCCGTCCAGCCGGACAGCACCCTGGCCACGGCCGACGGGCCGCCCGTCGAGGCGCCGATGGCCACCAGCGTGCTGACCTGGCCGTCGCCGCGTTCGCCGCCATTGGCCGGCGCCTGGCGCGGCGGCGGCGTCTCGGCGCTGTGGCGTATCAGCTTGCCGATGGTCTTGATCTTGGCCAGCAGTTCGCTGTCGCCGCCGGCCTTGCCTTGCAGCATGGGCGTGGCGGTGACGTCGAGCGCCCCCGCGCCCAGGGCGCGAAAAACCTGGTTGACATTGTCTTGCGGCCGGCCTGTGACGACGAGGATGGCGCACGGGCTTTGCTCCATGATCAGGCGCGTCGCCTCGACGCCGTCCATCTCCGGCATGTTCAGGTCCATCAGGATCAGGTCGGGGCGGTTGCCCTCGCACATGCGCACCGCTTCGAGGCCCGTGCGGGCGATCCACAGCACCTGGTGTTCCTGCGTGCTGGCCACCACGCGGCGCAAGGCCTCGGCGGCCATGGCGACATCGTTGGCAATGGCAATTTTCATGAAGTACAACTCATAAGCGGGCATCTCCTATCAGGTCGGCCACGGCGTCGAGCAAGGTCTCGTCGTGGAAGCTGCCTTTGGTCAGATAATAGTCGGCCCCGGCGGACAGGCCGCGTGCGCGGTCTTCCGGGCGGTCCTTGTACGAGACGATCATCACCGGCAGCTTGTGCAGGTGCAGATCCTTCTTGATCAGCGAGACCAGTTCGATGCCGTCCATGCGCGGCATGTCGACGTCGGTGATCACCAGGTCGTATTCGCCGCTGCGCACGACGTTCCAGCCGTCGATGCCGTCGATGGCCACGTCGACGTCGAAGCCGCGCGCCAGCAGCAGCTTGCGCTCCATCTCGCGCACGGTCAGCGAATCGTCGACCACCAGGATGCGCTTGGCGCGGCGCCGCTCGGCGTGCCCCGTCTGCGCCAGCTGGTGCAGGCCGCCCTCGTGCAGCAGCTTGTCGATCGACAGCAGCAGGTCGGGCACGTCGAGGATCAGCACCGGCTCGCCATCGTCGAGCAGGGCGGCGGCGGAAATGTCGCGCATCTTGCCGAAAATCGGGTCGATCGCCTGCACCGCCAGGCTTTGCTCGCCGCGGATGGCGTCGACCACCAGCGCGTAGCTTTGCTTGCCGCGCCCGATCACCACCACCGGCAGGTCGTCGGCGCTGCTGGCCGTCTCGCCCAGCTCGAGCACCTGCGCCGCCGAGACCAGGCCCAGGTGCTCGCCCTTGAGTTCAAAGAACTGCTTGTTTTCCAGCGTGTGGATGGCAGCCTGCGGCACGCGCACCACGCTTTCCACCTTGACGATGGGGATGGCGTAGGCTTCGCCCTGGATGTCGATCACCAGCGCGCGCACGATCGATTGCGTTAGCGGCAGGGTGATGAGGGCGCGGAAGCCGCGTCCCGGCTCCGACTCCAGGCGCACCGTGCCGTTTTGCTGGCGTATCGTCTCGTGCACGATATCGAGGCCCACGCCGCGTCCGGACAATTGATTCGCCGTGGCTTTCAGGCTGAAGGCGGGCAGGAACAGGAATTCCAGCAGCTCGCCCGGCGACAGCGCGGCGGCCATGGCGGGGCTGGCCATCTTGCGCTCGATGACGGACTGGCGGATCTTCTCCAGGTCGACGCCGCGCCCGTCGTCGCTGATCTCGATGCTCAGCATGCCGGCGCGGTGGCGCGCCTCCATGCGTATCGTGCCCAGCGCCTCCTTGCCTGCATCGATGCGCTCGTACGGACCTTCCATGCCATGGTCGATGGCGTTGCGCAGCATGTGGTTCAGCGGGCTTTCGATCTTCGCCAGGATGTCGCGGTCGACCAGCGTGTCCTCGCCCTCGATCTCGAGCTGCACTTCCTTGCCCAGGCTGCGCGCCAGGTCGCGCACCATGCGCGGAAACGCGTGGATGCCGTCGCGGAAAGGGCGCATGCGCAGGGCCAGCACTTCGTCGACCATGCCTTGCGAGACGGCCAGCAGGCGCCGCTCATAGGTTTCGATGTCGGCGATGTGCTCGAGCATGAACTGCTTCATGGGCTGCGTCTTTTGCAGCGCCAGCAGCGATTTTTCCATCAGGCCCGCGTCGCCCGAACGGGCAATGGCTTCGTGCAGGTGCTCGATGGCGGAAAACAGGCTGCTCTGGTTGCGCTTGAAGCGCTGCAGGGCGCCGATGAACGGGTGCATCTGGTGCGCGTTGATGCGCGATTCGCTGGCCAGCGACAGCAGCTTGTCGAAATTCTGCGCCGGCGCCTTGGCCGGCGTCGTGCCGCCGCGCGGCGCCGGGGCGGCCGCAGTCGCTTCCTCGTCCGCCAGGCCGCTCGACAGCGGCGCTTGCAGCTCGGCGATGTCGGGCTGTGCTGGCGCTGGTGCAGGCGCCGGTGCGGGGGCCGCCTCCGGTGCCGACGGCAGGGCCGGCAATTCCGGCAGCTCGGCGATGCCGGCGATGGCGTTCAGGGTCTGGTTGATCTGTGCCGCGTTGGCGGCGAGCCACGCCTCGGCGCCCGCGTCGTCCAGGCGCGACAGCTGCACAATCAGGTCGACGCCCGACAGCAGCACGTCGACCCGTTCCGGCGTGAGTTTTAATCGCCCATGCTGGGCGGCAACAAAGCTGTCTTCCATGCCGTGCGCCAGCTGCACCACCACCTGCAGGCCGACGATGGCGGCGGCGCCCTTGATCGAATGGGCTGCGCGCATCATCGCCTCGACGGCGGCGGCGTCGCCCGCATGGCGCTCCATGGCCAGCAGGCCATCGGTGAGAATCTGGGTCTGGCTGTCCGCTTCCATGCGGAACAGGTCCAGCATGGAAAAGGCACTCAGGTCGCCGTGCTGGTCCTGGCTCATCGTAATAGTCTCGCAAGTTGAAAGCCGATCAGCGCCG
>NZ_JBXAKS010000024.1:0-27653 GCF_058798675.1 Janthinobacterium sp. GW822-FHT07H10 | reverse complement strand
ATAGCTCAGTTGGTAGAGCGACGGACTGTTAATCCGCAGGTCCCTGGTTCGAGTCCAGGTCGGGGAGCCAGAATTCGGAAGGCCATGTTGAAAAACATGGCCTTTTTTGTTTTGCGCCCCGGCGACAGGGCCTTCCGGTGCGTTTGCGCGTTTTGCGCTATCCTGAGTGCATCACTTCAGGAGCGCCATCCCATGACTTGTACCTCTGCCTTGCGCCATATCGTCCTGTGCGACTTCCTCGATGCCATCACGCCTGCCAAGCACGCGGAGCTCATCTATGAGTTTTCGCAGCTGAAACACCGCATACCTGGCGTGCGGCAATTCGAATGGGGGGCGAATGTCAGCCCGGAAGGCCTCGACGATGGCTACACCGATTGTTTTACGCTGACCTTTGAGGGGCCGGCCGCGCGCGACGCCTACCTGACGCATCCCGCGCACCTGGCCTTCGTCGAGTTGCTCAAGCCATGGCTGGGACGGGTGCTGGTGGTTGACTATATCGCGCAGGAAAATCCTGGCTGAACGGTGTCCATGGCCCTGGGCGAGAAAAAATGGACATTTTCGCAGGGGAAATCTAGACATGCGGGAGTTTGCCCTATAGAATGCGGCCTCTTTTCCCTGATAGCTCAGTTGGTAGAGCGACGGACTGTTAATCCGCAGGTCCCTGGTTCGAGTCCAGGTCGGGGAGCCAGAACATGCAGCAGCAGAAAGCCCAGCCTTGGACGGTTGGGCTTTTTGCATTTCAGGGCCGGTTGCGGGCGCATGGCGGGCCTTGCGCGCCGACTCTTGATCCATCGCACAGCGCGCCAGGCATCCGCGACTAAGCTTGAGGAATCGGGGCGCCGGCACGTGTGTCATCGCCTGCATTGCAACTTCCTGGGGAGGCTGACATGGATGACATGGCAAGTGCCGGATCGGCAACGGTCGTGCTCGTGCATGGCGGCTTTGTCGATGGATCGGGCTGGGAAGGCGTCTACGGGGCACTGCGTGCAGCGGGTTGTCGCGTGTCCATCGTGCAGAATCCAACGATCTCGCTGGCAGACGATGTTGCCGCCACCAGGCGGGTCATTGCCGCGGCGCCCGGCGCCGTGATCCTCGTTGGGCATTCCTATGGCGGCGCCGTCGTCACGGAAGCGGGCAACGATGCCAAGGTCAAGGCATTGGTCTACATCGCGGCGTTCGTGCCGGATCAGGGCGAGTCCGTCGACGCGCTGTTTCAACATGCCCCACCCGGCGCGCCGCTGCCGCCCATCCTGCCGCCACGCGACGGTTTCCTCTTGCTCGACCAGAAAAAGTTTGCGGCAGCGTTCGCGGCCGATGTGCCCAGGGACAGGGTCAGCTTCATGGCGGCATCGCAAGTGCCCTGGGGGATGGCCGCATTGACCGGGGTGGTGGCGGTGCCAGCGTGGAGGAGCAAACCGAGCTGGTACCTGGTCGCCACCGAGGACAGGATGATTGCACCGGCGATGCAGCGCGATATGGCCCGGCGCGCGGGTTCAGCCGTGGTCGACGTCCCAGCCAGCCACGCCGTCTACATATCCCAAGCGGATGCGGTGGCGTCACTGATCGGGAAGGCCGTTGCGGGCATTGCCGAGGAGTAAGTCGGAAGTGCCAGCGCCAGGCACCAGCTCCGGAAAATGGCCTCAGGGCCAGCACCGGGGCCGGTTGCTGACCCCGGGCGCTTATCCGGAGTTGGCCGCCGTATCCAAGGTCTTGATGATGGCTTCCTGAAACTTTACAGGCTCATCCTGGTGAATTTGATGGCCGGAATGGTCAAAGAAAAATAGCCCCTTCTTGGGCGCCTTCAATGTCTCGAAATACGCTTGCGTGATCCTGGTCGAGGTCTGGATATCGTTTTTGCCGACGAAGAAATACACGGGGCAGTCAACGCTCTTCAAGGTCTTGGGCAGGTCAATGTTCATGACCTCGTTCCACACGGGGGACCAGGTTTTCGACCATTGCAGGAAGCCCGTCTTGAAACCCGCGCTGGTCGCGAATGCCTTGCCATCCTTGTAAAAAAGCCATTTCCTTAAATAAAACATGCCTTCGTCATTTTCAAAGGGAATGTTGACGCTGTTCAATTCCTGGCTGGCGAGGGCATTGTCCTTGAAATGCTCTTTCAAGGCTTTCAGCAATTCTTTCTCGCTTTCCAGCTGGCTGACGACAGGATTCGAGGCGAAATAGGCATGCAGCAGTTCCGGGTGATGCTTGACGATATAAAAGCCCAGGACGTTGCCCCAGGAGCTGCCCAGCAAGTATATTTTTTCCTGCTTTAATTGCTTCCTCAGGAACTGTATGACTTGATACGTGTCCTGTTCCATCTGCCCGACGGACGGTTGTGTTGGCGAGGGATTCAGTTGCAATGTTTTGCCGGCGTCGCGCTGGTCCCATTGGACGATGGTAAATCTGCTTTTCAGGAGCTTGCTAAAGGTATCCGCGCCCTTGATCATGGAGCTTCCCGGGCCGCCCGATAAAAACAGGAGCACGGGTTTGCTGGCGTCATCCGTCTTGATTTCCACAAGCTGTTTTATTCCGCCAATGTCGGGTGTCAGGGTGGTGGTGACTTCAGCGGAGACGGGTTTCGCGTCTGCTGTCGTTTGCGCCTTGCATCCATAAAATGGGATGAGGGCTGCAAGGAAAACTACCAATGTCATTTTTTTTATCATGGTTGAAAGATCAGTTTCAGGTTGGTCACGTCGGCGCATTCCACGCCGCATTTGAGTAATTTCCTATCGCACGCCAGACCCATCAGCCTGGCATGGTCTCCATCGGGTGCTTCGAAAAATCTCCTTCTCAGAAAATGACATGCATAAAAATCAGGGGCTTGCGTCGTGACGTTGCGCAAGTCGGAGGCGCAGCGCTTCCAGTGCCCGATAGCCGGGCTGCAGCCGGGCCGCGATGTCCGCCAGGCTGTCGTCGGCCGGCGCGTGCGGATCGCCATGGTAGGCCGTGCCATATTTGGCATGCACGCCGCCGCGCTCGCGCATCGCCTGCAGCTGCGCCGCCGTGGGGGTAATGCCGAAACGCGACAGCAAGTCGCTGAACACGATGCCAGGCAATTGACTGTAGTTAATTAAATGCAGCTGGCGTGCGGCCGCGTGCGGCTGGGCGGCGGTAAACAGGCCGGACAGCACCAGGCCCGCATAGCCATCGAGGTCGCCCGGTGCCAGCTGGTGGGCGGGCAGCGGCAGCTGTGCCGGATGCAGCATGCCGGGCACCATCTGCGGTCCCCGCTGGCGCTGGTGCGAGGCCAGCACCGCTTGCGGCTCGCGGTACAGGAACAGGCAGGGCGTGGCGGGAAACGCTTGCCGCAACAGGGCCAGGCTGTGGATATGCCAGCAATCGAACTTGATGAAACAGTGCGTTTCGTCGCCATTGCGGCGCTGGCCCAGCGCCAGCATGGCCTGGCGCAGCAGGGTGATGGTGTCCGTGGCGTCCGCGCCATCGTGATGCCGGCGCAGCAGCGAGTCGACGATGGGCGGCTCCGACATCACTATGCACTGTGGCAACGCTGCCAGCAGTTGGGTCAGCAGGGTCGAGCCGCAGCGCGAGACGTGGAAGATGAAGGCGTCGGGCGCCAGGCAATCGTCGAGGCTGGCCAGCGCCGCCAGGGGTGTGCGGCACACGCGACGCTCTGCGGTCGGCTGGCGTGCCAGGGTGTTGACAAAGAAAGCATCGCTGAAGCGCTGCCGGCCCAGGTCGCGCCAGCAGACGGATGCGTCGCCGCTCTGCGCGTCGCGCTCCACGGACAGGGGATACCAGCCACGCAAGTCCATGCCTGCATGCCATGCCACCGCCGCACCCCTGGCCAGCAGGCGCTCCTGGCCGGCTAGGCCGTACTGGACGCTCATGCCGCCATGCCGGCCAGTGCCGCCAGTTCGCCGGCCAGCGCCAGGGTGACGGGCGTAGCGGCCTCGCGCAGGCGGGCGATGACATCGCGCACATTGCCATCGTTGATGTTGGGATCGCCATATTTGGCGGCCGCCTTCGGCACGAAGCCCGCTTCGGCGAACAGGGCCGTCAGCCAGGCGTTGGTGATGCAGTCGATGACCAGATGGATGCGCGGCGTCGCACCGCCGTTGTGTACGGCGTGCAGGCAGCTGGCATCCATGTACCAGGCGTGGCCTGCCGTGAAGTGCACGCTCTCGCCATCAATGCTGAACAGCACTTGCGGCGAGGTGTGGATGGGGATGTGGATGCGCGTGAGGCCGTCCTGCAGCGCCGTTTTGGCGTCGCGGTGGGCGTGGATGGCGGCGCCAGGCGCCAGCGCCATCAGGCGCGCGGCGCTGATGTCGCAGGCAAAGCTGCACAGCACGTCCTGCAGATAGGGGCAGCGCGCCAGCTGCGGCGTGGCGGCGTACGCGACGCCATCGATGGGCATGATGTGGCGCGCCTCGCCGCCTGCCGAGCGCAACGGCACGCAGCTCCAGCCCTTGTCGTAGGCGTCCGTATTGAAATGGTTGATCCATTCAGCCGCGGCGAACTGGTCGCTGTCGCCTTGCAGGCGCGCCACGTCGAAGGAAAGGGGCAGGCGCAGCCAGGTGCTGGGCGCGCCCGGTGTGTTCGCGGCCGCCATTATTGCGCGCTCCATGCCAGCTGTTCCTGTACCTCGTTTTCGCCGCGCAGGTGAAAACCCAGCTGCTGGTACAGCTTGCGCGCGGCGCCGTTGCTTTTGTTGACGGCAAGGTGGATGTGCAGCCGGTGCTGCGCGGCTTGCGCCTGCAGGCCGCGCAGCACGGCGCTGCCGGCACCGTGGCCGCGCGCCGCGGGCACGATGGCGATATCGATCAGGTGCAGCACGTCGCCCTGTTGCTCGATGATCAGGCGGCCGATGGGCGTGTCGCCATGTTCCAGCACCAGGTAGACGGCTTGCGGATACGTCTGGCGATAACCGTGGCTTTGCATGGTGCGCTGCATGGCGATCAGTTGCTCGATCAGGGCGGGGGCGGCCGGCATCTGGCGCAGGTCGTCGCGCGTGGAACCGTATAGCGCGGCGGCAAAGTCATCGTCATCGTCGCGCTGGGCGCGCAATCGATACGGGGCGGGCAAGCTGGCGAGGGCGGAAAACGGCAGGGTGTGCATCGATGCTCCGGTATGTTCTTGCGGGTGCTACACATTAACAGGCGTATATCTTTGCTATGCTGCCAAGTTTTAAGCGGACTTGCAATCATTTCAAGGACGCAGCCTGCATTCCGTCCTTATCCCTGCCATGCTGCGGCGCCGTGCATGAGGTCGATGCGGCGTCTGCGCCAAGCGCCGCGATTGTTGCGCGAAGCGCCGAGGCTAGCTCCCGGTAGTAATACTACATTGGCAAACAATTTACTTATGTAGGATAATGACGAGACGAATTGCATTTGCTCAAATGTGATTTAACGCAACCATCCAAGTCAACAAAACAACAAGTCTTGCGGGAGTCTCGTCTCATGAACCATCCAGGCAGCGAACCATCTGCAGCATCCCCCTCCATTTCCAGAATCAGCCGTCGCCACGCCCTGATCGGCCTGGCCGCCTTATTGGCGCAGGCCGGGTTCTGGAGCAATCCATTGTCCGCCGCCATGCCGGCGCCGGCCAGCGCGCCTGCCGCCGGCCTGGCGCCGGGCAGCATGCTGTTCTACACGCTGTCGCAGACGATCACCGGGCACCGCGATTTGTCCGCCGGCACGGCGGCGCGCATCGAGCAAGCCATGCGCACGAATGTGCCCGGCTTTGCCGACCGTTTGCCGCGCCTGGGCGCGCTGCTCGTCACGGGCCAGGAAGCGCAAACCCTGCTGGCCGCCGCCTCTGCCGCCGATGCGGGTTTGCGCGAGCTGGCGCTGGCCATCGTCGCCGCCTGGTACACGGGCACCGTGGCCGGCAACGCGGCGCAGGGCACGCAGTCCATCGTCGTCGCGTATGCGGAAGCACTGATGTACCGCACGGTGGCCGATGGGCAAGTGGTGCCCACGTATTGCAATTACGGCCCCCTGTGGTGGCTGAAGGCGCCGCCAGCCGTGCGCGTTGCCGCCCCCGTGGCGCCGAAACCCGTGCCCGCCCCGGCCACCACCGGCACTCCCGAACCGAAAGGCAAGCAAGCAAAATGAAATCTCCCCAATTCAAGAGTAATGGCGACGTCGTCGCCGATGTCGTCATCGTCGGTAGCGGCGTGGTTGGCGCCATGATGGCCGACCAGCTGGCCGCGCAAGGCCATTCCGTGATCATGCTGGAAGCAGGCCTGCGCATCGAGCGGGGGCAAGCCGTGGAAAACTGGCGCAACATGCCGTTCGAGAACCGCGTCGGTTCCGACTTCCAGGGCCTGTATCCGCAGGCGGACAACGCGCCCGCGCCCCTGTATTTCCCGAAGAATAACTACGTGGAATTGTCCGGCCCCAGCGGCAGCAGTTTCCAGCAGGGCTACCTGCGCACGGTGGGCGGCACCACCTGGCACTGGGCCGCGTCGTGCTGGCGCCACCTGCCGTCGGACATGCGCATGAAAAGCGATTACGGGGTAGGGCGCGACTGGGCCATTTCCTATGACGAGCTGGAGCCGTACTATTGCCGCGCCGAGCAGGAAATGGGCGTGGCCGGTCCCAACGATCCTGCCCTGCAGTCGCCCAGCGAACGCAGCGCGCCGTACCCGATGGACATGGTGCCCTGGGGCTATGGCGACAAGCGCTTCGCCGAAGTGGTCAACCCGCACGGCTACCGCTCCGTGCCGATTCCGCAAGGGCGCTCGACGCGTCCGTGGCAGGGCCGTCCCACTTGCTGCGGCAATAATAATTGCCAGCCGATTTGCCCCATCGGCGCCATGTACAACGGCATCCACCACGTGGAACGGGCCGAGCTGAAAGGCGCGGGCGTGCTGGCCGAGGCCGTCGTCTACCGCATCGACACGGACCAGAACAACCGCGTGACGGCCGTGCACTGGTATGACGCCAAGAAACAGTCGCACATGGCGACGGGCAAGGCCTTCGTCATCGCCTGCAACGGCATCGAGACGCCGCGTTTGCTGCTGCTGGCGGCCAACCAGAATAATCCGAACGGCATCGCCAACAGTTCCGACCAGGTGGGCCGCAACATGATGGACCATTCCGGTTTCCACTGTACCTTCCTCGCCAATGAGCCGATCTGGACGGGCCGCGGTCCGGCGCAGAGCAGCTGCCTGGTGGGGCCGCGCGACGGCGCCTTCCGCGCGCAGTATTCGGCCAACAAGATGATCCTGAACAATATCACCAGGGTCGGGCCTGCTACCCAGCAGTCGCTGAAACTGGGCCTGGTGGGCAAGGACCTCGATGACGAGATCCGCCGCCGCGCCGCGTTCGGCGTGGACTTGTCGATCAGCCTGGAACCCTTGCCCGAAGCGCATAATCGCTTGACCTTGAGCAAGACGCGCAAGGACCCGCTGGGCCTGGCCTGTCCCGACATTTATTACGACGTGGGCGACTATGTGCGCAATGGCGCCAAGGCCGCGCACGCGCAGCTCGAGCACATCGGCAAGCTGTTCGGCGCCGTCGAGTTCAACATCACCAGCAGCCTGAACGCGAATAACCACATCATGGGTGGCGTCATCATGGGTTCGAACCGCGCCGATTCCGTCGTCGACGGCAACTGCCGCGCGCACGACCATGCCAACCTGTGGCTGCCCGGCGGCGGCGCCATGCCGTCGGCCAGCGTTGTCAACACGACCCTCAGCATGGCCGCCCTCGGCTTGCGCGCGGCCGACGACATCGCCCGTACGCTGGCAAGGGAGGCCGCATGATGCGCCGCCTGCCTCTGCACCTCTCCTTTGTCCTCGGCCTGGCGTTGCTGGCCGGCGGCGCCATTGCTGCCGTGCCCGCATCCGTGCCGGCCTCGGCGCCGCCCGTCACCCTGACGCCGGACCGTCCGGCCGCGCCTGCCGCAGTCGCTGCAGCCGGCCCCGATGCGCGCCTGGAGCGGGGGCGCTACCTGGCCATCGCCGCCGACTGCATGGCGTGCCATACGGCCGCCGGCGGCAAGCCGTATGCGGGCGGCTACGCCATCGACTCGCCGCTGGGCACGATTTACGCGACGAATATCACGCCGTCGAAAAAAGGCGGCATCGGCCACTACAGCGAGGCCGAGTTTGCGCGCGCGCTGCGCGAAGGCGTGCGGGCCGACGGCAGCCACCTGTATCCGGCCATGCCCTACACCAGCTACGCGCAGCTGACGGATGCGGACGTGGGCGACCTGTATTACTACTTCATGCAGGCCGTCCAGCCGGTCGACGAGCCGGCGCGCCAGACGGCCCTGCCATTCCCGTTCAATGTGCGCCTGTCCATGCTGGGCTGGAATACCTTGTTCCTCGACAATAAGCGCTTCGTGCCCGATCCGGGCAAGAGCGCGCAGATCAACCGCGGCGCCTACCTGGCCGAAGGGCTGGCGCACTGCAGCGCCTGCCACACGCCGCGCAATATGCTGATGGCCGAAGTGGGCAGCCAGAGCCTGGCCGGCGCTGCGCTCGGTTCCTGGCATGCGCCCAACATCACGTCGGACAAGGTCAGCGGCATCGGCGCCTGGACGGATGCGGAACTCACGGCTTACCTGAAGACGGGTCACGTTGAAGGCAAGGGCCAGGCGGCGGGCGGTATGGCCGAAGCCATCCAGAACAGCCTGCAATTCTTGCGCGACGACGACGTGGCCGCCATCGTCGCGTGGCTGCGCACGGTGCCGCCCGTGCGCGCGCCGGGGCAGGCCAGGGCCGCCTTCAGCTACGGCAGCGCGGCCAGCGAGGAAGCCGTGCTGCGCGGCACGGCCAGTTCCACCGAGCACCATTCGCTGAACAGCGGCGCCGTGCTGTTTTCCGGCTATTGCGCCAGCTGCCATTCGGCCAGCGGCGCCGGCAGCACGGGCCAGGCCTATCCGGCCCTGTTCCACAATACGGCCACGGGCGGCGCCACGCCGGCGAATCTGGTGTCGGCCATCCTGTTCGGCGTCGAGCGCAAGATCGAGGGTGAAGAGCACGAAGCGTTCATGCCCCGTTTCGACCGGCGCTCGTACGTGCAGCCGTTGACGGATGAGCAGATCGCGTCGATCTCCAACTACGTGCTGAAGCAGTACGGCAACCCGGACGTGACGGTGACGCCCGCCTACGTGGCGCAGGCGCGCAGCGGCGGCGACAAGCCCGTGCTGGCGCGCATGCAACCGTTCATGCTGCCGGGCGGCGTGGTGGGCATCTTGCTGCTGATCGCGCTGTTCGTGTGGCTGCGCCGGCGCCGCCAGCGCAATGCTTGAGCGCCGGAGCGGGGGAGAAACGGCGCGGAATATGAGCGTTAGGCGCAACTTGCAGTAAAATGCAGGCTGAAAAATGGTTACGAGCAATCGTAGCCATTTTTTATTCTGGCCCGATCCTGGCGATTGTTTTCGCCTCATTTTAAAATTGACAATGTCCCATTCCCTGCATCACCAATTTTTACGTTTCGCCGCCGTCGGCGCTTCCGGCACGGCCGTGCAATACAGCGTGCTGTGGGGCGGCGTGGAATGGGCTGGCATCAGCGCCGCCGCCGCTTCCGGTATCGGCTACATCCTCGGTTCCGTCGTCAACTACATCCTCAATTACTTTTTCACTTTTAAAAGCGACAAGGGGCACGGCGAAGCGGCCAGCAAGTATTTCACCTTGCTGGGCATCGGCTGGTGCATCAATACGGGGCTGATGTGGCTGCTGGTGCACCAGCTGGGCTGGTATTACTGGCTGGCGCAGGTGCTGGCGACGGGCATCGGGCTGGTCTGGAATTTTGCGGGCAGCCGCTGGTGGGCGTTCAAGCCGGCCGGCGCGGCGGGAAAGTAGGCGTACATTCAGCAAGAGTGGCAATAAAAAGAGGCGCACCGGCCACCAGCCGGCGCCCGGTTTTACCAAAACAAGGGGTTAATCATGCAGTTCCTGGAACGCTATTTCAAATTGAAGGACAACGGGACCAATGTGCGCACGGAGCTGCTGGCCGGCCTGACCACATTCCTGACGATGGCCTACATCATCTTCGTCAACCCGTCCATCCTCGGCGACGCCGGCATGCCGAAAGACTCCGTCTTCGTCGCCACCTGCCTGGCGGCCGCCATCGGCACCCTGATCATGGGCCTGTACGCGAATTACCCGATCGCGCTGGCGCCGGGCATGGGCTTGAACGCGTATTTTTCGTACACCGTGGTCAAGGGCATGGGCATGAGCTGGGAAGTGGCGCTGGGCGCCGTCTTCATTTCCGGTTGCCTGTTCATCCTGGTCAGCCTGTTCAAGGTGCGCGAGATGATCATCAACAGCATCCCGCCCGCGCTGCGCACGGCGATTACCGTCGGTATCGGCCTGTTCCTGGCGATCATTTCGCTGAAAAGCGCGGGCGTGGTGGTGTCGAATCCGGCCACCATCATCGCCCTGGGCGACTTGCACCAGGCGGCGCCCATCCTGGCCATCCTCGGTTTCTTCATCATCGTCGCGCTGGACCGCCTGAAAGTGCCGGGCGCCATCCTGATCGGCATTCTTGCCATCACCGTCGCCAGCTTCTTCTTCGGCGGCAACCAGTTCAACGGCATCGTCTCGACGCCGCCCGCCATCGAGCCGACCCTGTTCAAGCTCGACATCATGGGCGCGCTGTCGATCGGCATCGTCAACGTGGTGCTGGTGTTTTTCCTGGTAGAACTGTTTGACGCGACAGGCACCCTGATGGGCGTGGCCAACCGTGCCGGCTTGTTGAAAGACGGCAAGATGGAGCGCATGAACAAGGCCTTGCTGGCCGACAGCACGGCGATCGCTGCCGGCGCCTGCCTGGGCACGTCGAGCACCACGGCCTTCGTGGAAAGCGCGGCCGGTGTGCAGGCGGGCGGCCGCACGGGCTTGACGGCCGTGGCCGTTGCGCTGCTGTTCCTGGGCAGCCTGTTCTTCGCCCCGCTGGCGCACACGGTGCCGCCGTACGCGACGGCGCCCGCGCTGCTGTACGTGGCTTGTTTGATGCTGCGCGAACTGACCTTCATCGACTGGGATGACAGCACGGAAAGCATTCCGGCCGCCATCACGGCGCTGATGATGCCATTTACCTATTCCGTGGCCAGCGGTGTGGCCTTTGGCTTCATCACCTACGCCGTATTGAAACTGTTGACGGGCAAGGGCAAACAAGTGTCGGTGGTGGCTTACATCATCGCGGCCATCTTCCTGTTCAAGTTCATTTATCTGGGCGAATAGCCGGTTCGCCGGCGCGTGCATGGCCCCGGCATAAAAAAGGCCGCCAGTGCAGCAGCACCGGCGGCCTTTGCCGTTGGCGCGGGCATTCACATCAGCAGGGCCGCCACCAGGTCTTTCCTGTCGCCGCCGGCGCTGCCGTCGAAGCACAATGCCGCCTCCACATGCGTCAGGTGCTCCAGCATCAGGCGCGTCGCCAGGTCCGCGTCGCCGCTGCGCGCCGCCTCGAGAAAGCGGCCATGTTCGTCGCACGAGCAGGCCGCGTCGTGGCTGGACTGGTACAGCATGGTGATGAGGGAGCTGCGCCCCACCAGTTCGCGCACGATATCGCGCAGGACGGCATTGCCGGCGATGTCGGCCAGCAGCACGTGGAAGTCGCCCAGCAGTTGCGAACGCAGCGGCGTGGCCTGGGCCAGCGCCAGGCGCTCCGCCTTCAGGTGCCGCTCCAGCATCCTGTAGTCGGCAGGCTTGGCCCGCGCGACGAAGGCGCGCGCCACGCCCGCCTCGACGATGCGCCGCGCGGCGAAAATGTCGCGCGCCTCCGCCTCGCTGGGCTGGCTGACGAAGGCGCCCTTGTCGGGCACCATGCGTATCAGTTTGTCTTTCGACAGGATCAGCAGGGCGGCGCGGATCTTCGTGCGGCTGACGCCATACAGCCGGCACAGCGCCTCTTCGCGCAGCCGGGTGCCGGGCGGCAGCTGGCGCGCCACGATGGCCGCCGCGATATGCCCGGCGATCTCGGGCGAGCTGTCGCCGCTGCCGGGCTTGTCCATTGCGGGTGCGCTTGATTCGTCGGTCATGTCAGGTGAGAACAGTCGGCCAGGGACAAGGATGAACCTTGCAAGCGCATGCCAGCGCGGCAGCGTGGATCAGGCCCCAGCCGCCGGCATGCCGTTCAGCGCCTTCCGTGCTGCGAAGGCCAGGCTATTCTACTATCTTGCGTCGCGGCGCGCAGACGACCCCGGCAGTGGCCCGGCCGTGTTGCGCACGCTTGCTCCGATGCTTGCTCCGTATGGCGTAAGCGTGCCGCGCCAGCACACCGTGCAGGCGCAGCTTGAGGGCGGGTGCGGATATGCCGGCCACCGTTTTTCCGCCGTTTTTCAACTCCTTTCCGGCTGCTTTTCAGCTGTTTTCCCGCAGCTGCCTCGCCGCCGTCACTTTTCCGCAACCCTTATCCAGCCGTTGATCCTGGCGCCCCTGACGCTTTACCTCACCGTCATTTTGCCGTTCCGCCGCCTTCCAGCCGCATTCTGGCCTTTGCCCGCTGCGGGGGTATTTGCTTGCCTGGGGCTGGGTCTTCGCCGCCAGAGTCCGATGGCTGCTCGCTGCCGGACGCGCTGCCGCCATGCCCGGCGTGCGGCGGGCGTGGCGGAACCTGCCGTGCTCTGGGCGCCGCTGGCGCCATGTTTTTTGCCAGCATGCCGATTGCAACTAGACATGGGAAATTTTGACGTATATAATTCGGCCTCCTTTCCCTGATAGCTCAGTTGGTAGAGCGACGGACTGTTAATCCGCAGGTCCCTGGTTCGAGTCCAGGTCGGGGAGCCAGAACAAGCAGTAGCAAAGGGCCACGTGGCAACACGTGGCCCTTTTGTCATGTGCGCACGGTTTCCCGTTCACGCAGTCCATCCCTTCAATGCATGACGACTACGCGATGCCTGTCTGCCTGCCGGCGGCCGGGACTCGCTGCATGCTTCCCGTATCAGGGATCGACAAACACGTCGAAACGGATCTTGAGCGGGCTGCCCCACGAGATATCCACCCAGGCGCGGAAGCCGCCGTTATACGGGGCGATGTTGTACACGGCCATGCGGGCTGCGCCGATAAAACGGTCTTGCGCATTCGCTGCATACTCGCTGATATTGAGGAAGACGCGCGAATTGGCCTTCACGTTGGCATTGGCGAAGTTGACCGAAGGATGCACGCCATTGGCGGTCCACGTGTAGTAGGTGGTGAAGGCGGCGGGGCTCAGGTTGAGATCCTGTGCTGCCGCGCCTTTTGCACTCTTGCCTTCCTGCTCCGTCGGCGCATCGGTTTCTTCCAGTGCCAGGTTGCTGCCGGTGCGGTGTTCTACTTTCATTTCCATGATGTACTCCTGATCGATAGTTTGGACGCCGCGCCTGTCGTTGCGCGGCCGGACGCCGTATCTGCTGCCGTGACGGCCAGTGTCACGTCCTGGCTGATAAGGTAGCCGCCTGCTCCATGCTGTTGGAGTTATCCATTTTAGGCGTGCGCACAGAGACTAAGGGCTGCTGGCGACGAGAAAAACAGCGTGAACTTGTGCTGGCGCAAAGACCTTGCAGGCAGTTCCCGATGTCTTTTCTTGCAGGCTATTTTTATGCGGGCCGCAGGCGCGCCGGACAGGACGATGGCACAATAGTCCAGCTTGTCCTGTCATGCGTAAACCGTTGCGAGCCTAGCCTATGCCGATACTGAACCTGAACACCGAAGACGATGTCTACTATGAGCTGATCGATGGCGACCCCGCCAAGCCCTGCCTGGTCTTCCTGCACGAGGGACTCGGTTGCTGCGCGATGTGGAAGGATTTTCCGGCGCAGCTGTGCCAGGCCACGGGCTGTCGCGGCTTGCTGTATGACCGCCTCGGCTACGGACAGTCGTCGCCGCTGACCTTGCGCCGCCAGATCCATTATTTGCACGACTATGCGCTGCGCGAGTTGCCGCACGTGCTGGCCGCCCTGATTCCGGGACAGGATCATTTCCTCATCGGCCACTCCGATGGCGGCAGCATCGCCCTGATCTATGCGGCGCAGCAGCCGCCACGCTTGCGCGGCATCATCACCGAGGCGGCGCACGTGTTCGTCGAAGGCATGACGCTCGACGGCATCCGCACGGCCGACGCGGCGTTCGGCGCCGGCAAGCTGCGCGCGCTGGCGAAATACCACGGGGACAAGACGGAGACCATCTTCAAGGCCTGGTCCGAGACTTGGCTCAGCTACGGTTTCCAGTTCTGGAACATCGAATACCTGCTGCCTTCCGTCGAGTGCCCGGCGCTGGTGGTACAGGGCAGTGAAGACCAGTATGGCAGCGCGGCCCAGGTCGACGCCATCGTGGCGCAGGCACTGAACGCCATGCCGGCCATGGTCGAGCAGTGCGGCCACACGCCGCACCAGGAGCAGCCGCAAGCGTTGCTGGCGCTGATGGAAGGCTTTTTGCGTGGCCGCCTGGAGGCGTCCCATCACCCGAGGACATGATGATTTCCCACCTGGACCACCTGGTACTGACGACCCGCGACAAGGCGGCGTGCATCGATTTTTATACGCGCGTGCTGGGCATGCGGCTGGAAACCTTTGGCGCCGGGCGCCACGCGTTCAAGTTCGGCGCGCAGAAAATCAACCTGCATGAAGCGGGCAGGGAATTCCTGCCCAAGGCGGAACTGCCGACGCCCGGCGCGCTGGACCTGTGCTTCATCGCCGCCGTGCCGCTCGATGCCTTCATCGCCCACCTGGCCAGCCTGGGCGTGGCCATCGAGGAGGGCCCGGTGGCCCGCACGGGCGCCAACTGGCCCATCCGTTCCGTCTACCTGCGCGACCCCGACGGCAACCTGATCGAAGTGTCCGAACGCGCCTGAGAGCGCCTGTGCGACGGCAGGCGCGGCGACAGCGCCACCGCCACCGCCGTCAATGGCAGGCGGGATCGCTGTCCCAGCGCCCCGAGCAGATGCGCGAGCGGCACAGCATGCCCTCGATCATGCCCAGCTGCTTGCAGCGCTGCAGCAAGCCTGCCGTTTCCCCGTCCTCGCCACGCAGCACCACGTCGCGCGCCGCCCTTGGCGTGCCTGCCTGCCGGTGCGCATGGGCCACCATGGCCGTCAGCAAGGCGACGTCGCTGTCGCCCGGTGCGGTTGCCGTCGGCCGGGACGCTGGCTGGCGCGTGGCGGCCGGCGCCTTGCGCGGCGCGCTCGCGGCAGGGGACGCTGCCACGGCCAGCGGCGGTATCGCCGGCAGCGTCAGCATCGCTTCATTGACGATGGTGGCAGCCTGCGGCGCGGCCGCTTGCTGCACCACAGGCGGGGGCAGGGAAGGCGCGCCGGCGGCCGCCGTCGCCACGGCCGGCGCGGACACCGGGCGTACGGGCGGACTGACGGGCTCATGCGCGAGCGCGGCCAGGAGGAGGAGCGTCGCGCCGGCGCCGGCACCGGCCCAGTAGCGCCAGCCGGGATGCCAGCGCGCAGCGGGCACGGTCGTGGCGGCACCCCCATGTTCGAGCCGGGACAGGATGCGGTTGCCTCCGGCTTGCGTGGCGGGCGTACCGCCCTCGGCCAGCAGCCTGGGTCCGCGCGCCGTGCCGTCCCCGGTTTTCAGTAAAGACAAAATATCACCTCCGAACTGGATCGAACTTGATGTAAACCGCGCTCATGCGGGCCGCGGGCGCATACGATCTAGCGATACCGCCGGGCAATCCTGTCCGGTCCCTCGCCGATGCCTGTCACGGAGCGCCCCATGTTCGTCGCCCTGGTCCTGATGTATTTCCTGCTGGCTTGCTTCGCCTGCTGGCTGCTGCTTTTTCCCGGCGGCCGCGCCATCGTGCTGCACGCCGTGGTCAACCTGGGCTGGCGCGTGCAGCGACGCGCGCAACGCCTGAATCGTGGTGGCGGGGCGCAATGGCAGCGCCTGCAGCGGCACACGGGGTCCGGGCTGGCCGGTGGCTGGCAGCTGCTGTCGCGCCACCGCTGGCTGTCGCTGGCGGGCGGCCTGCTGATCGTCGCGCCGCCGCTGCTGGCCTGGCTGTCCAGCGAGCGCATCGTCCTGCGCGGCTATGCGGACAGGCAACACGCCATCAACGACCAGGTCAGCGACTTGCTCAGGGGCGAGCAGCTGGTGCCGCCGCCCACCTTGCCGCCGCTGCTGTTTTCCACGGCGGAGGTGACGCAGCTGCGTCCGCTGCTCGGCGGCGCCAGCCGCAACTGGCAGCTGCTCGACCACGACTATGCGCAGCGCCTGCTGCTGGTCTTCAAGATCATGAAGGACGTGCATGGCTACGATATGGTCTTGCTGGAAGGCTACCGCAGCCCGGCGCGCCAGGACCAGCTGGCGGCGGCCGGCCCGCACGTGACGAATGCCCGTGCGTTTCAAAGCTATCACCAGTACGGCCTGGCTGCCGATTGCGCGTTCATGCATGAAGGAAAGCTCATCATTTCTGAAAAAAATGCCTGGGCCATGCGCGGCTATCGCCTGTATGGCGTGACGGCCGAATCGGTGGGCCTGCGCTGGGGCGGGCGCTGGACCATGATGGATTTCGGTCATACGGAATTACCGCAGCCCCGCGTGCTGGGCAAGTAGGCGGCGCAGCCATTCTAGCGCCGCGCGCAGGCCGAGATTTCACAGGCGTAAGCATGCTTGCGCAGCATCAAGGGCGCCGCGCCATGCACCGCTGGCGGCCTGCCGATACTTGTCCTTTATCAACAAAGTCCGGTCCCATTGCTGTCAGCATGGGTCGGGTCCGCCTGGTTTCGCGGCGGCGCCATTTCCGCTGTGCGACCTCACCCTGGGCTCACCATGCCGCGACGCATCTGGTATTTCCTCACCGACAGCCGCAATCTGACCATCCTCGGTTTCGTGGCGCTGGCCGCCTTCCTGTACCTGGGCGCCGAGGTACTGGAAGTGGCGCTGGTCTGGGCCCTGGCCTTGCTGTTGCTGACGGCGCTGGCCTGGCTGGGCGCCTGGCTGTGGCGCCGCCGGCGCGCGCGGCGCGATGCGCAGGCGCTGGGCCAGGCCATCCTCAACCAGGCCGAGATCGCCGCTGCCGAGGCGGCTACGGCGGCCAGTCCGCAAAATGGCGAACTCGACGCCGTGCGCACGGGCATGCTGGCCGCCATCGACACCATCAAGAGTTCCAGGCTGGGGCTCAAGTCGGGCGCCGCCGCCCTGTATGAATTGCCGTGGTACATGATCATCGGCAATCCGGCCGCCGGCAAGAGCAGCGCCATCCTGCATTCGGGCCTGCAATTTCCTTTCGCCGACGGCAAGATCGTGCAAGGCGTGGGCGGCACCCGCAACTGCGACTGGTTTTTCACCACCGATGGCATCGTGCTCGACACGGCCGGCCGCTACTCCGTCGTCGACGAGCACCGCGGCGAGTGGTTCGGCTTTCTCGACCTGCTGAAAAAATACCGGCGCAAGGCGCCCGTCAACGGCATCCTCATCGCCGTCAGCATCGCCGAGCTGGGCGGCGATCCCGACGTCGGCATGCAACTGGCGCGCAGCCTGCGCAAGCGCGTGCAGGACGTCATCGAGCGCCTGGAAGTATTCGCGCCCCTGTACATCGTGTTTACCAAGGCGGACCTGATCGCCGGCTTCGGCGAATTTTTCGCCGAAGCCGAACGCAGCGAGCGCGAGCGCGTCTGGGGCGCCACCATGCCCTACCGGCGCAAGTTGCCGACCTCGGAATTGCTGAGCTTTTTCGACCAGAGTTTCGATGAATTGCACGATGGCTTGACGGAACTGAGCCTGGCCAACATGGCGCACCGGCAGCGCAAGGCGATGGCGCCCGGGGTGTTTACTTTCCCGCTCGAGTTCGCCGCCATCAAGCCGGCCTTGCGCGCCTTCATCGCCACCCTGTTCGAGGAAAATCCCTTCCAGTTCCAGCCCGTGTTCCGCGGCTTTTATTTGACCAGCGCGCTGCAGGAGGGCGAACCCGTCAGCGCCTCGCGGCAGCGGGTGGCGCGCCGCTTCGACCTGGCCTTCACGCCGGCCCCGGCCGCGGCGCCATCGGGCGCGCGCCAGCATGGCTATTTCCTGCTCGACCTGTTCCGCAAGGTGATCTTTGCCGACAAGCACCTGGTGGCCAACTATGCGAGCCGCGCCAGGCTGCGTTTCAAGTATGCCGTGTTCTTCACGGCCACCGTCACCCTGGGTGCCTGCCTGGGGGGCTGGAGCTGGTCTTACCTGGGCAACCGGCAACTGGTGGCCAATGTCGAGGCCGATTTAAACAAAGTGCTGAAGCTGCAGGAGCAGCGGCTGGACCTGCAATCGCGCCTCGAGGCGCTCGACATCTTGCAGGACCGCATCGAGCAGCTGGAAGCATACCGCACGCAGCGGCCGTGGTCCCTGCGCATGGGCCTGTACCAGGGCGAGCTGCTCGAGCGCAAGCTGCGCGAAGAGTATTTCGCCGGCGCGCGCCACGTCATGCTGGCGCCGGTGACGGCCGGCCTGGAAGCCTTGCTGGCGGAGATGAACGCCAGCGCCGACCAGCTGCAGCCGGCCGCGCGCACGCCGCAAACGCCGGCCGCCATGCCGCCTGCCGCAACGGCTGCCGCGCCGCGCGGCGTCCAGTACCAGGCGGCCAGCGCGACGAACGTGGAAGACGCCTATAACGCGCTGAAAACCTATCTGATGCTGGCCGATAAGACGCATGCGGAAAGTAGTCACCTGAACGACCAGATGACGCGCTTCTGGCGCGGCTGGCTGGAAGGCAACCGGGGCGCCATGCCGCGCGAGCAGATGATACGCAGCGCCGAGCGGCTGCTGACGTTTTACCTGGCGCAGATCGGCGACCCGTCGTGGCCGCGCATCGAGCAAAAGCTGGCGCTGGTCGACCAGGCGCGCGAGAACCTGCGCCGCGTCGTGCGCGGCATGCCGGCGCGCGAGCGCGTGTATGCCGACATTCGCGCACGCGCCGCGACGCGGTTTCCCGGCATGACGGTGGCGCGCATCGTCGGCGAGCAGGACCAGGCGCTGCTGGCCGGCAGCCATGCGGTGTCGGGCGCCTACACGCGCCAGGCGTGGGAAAAGTTCGTCGAGGGCGCGTTCCGCGACGCCGCCAACCGTGAGCTGCAAAGCGCGGACTGGGTGCTGAAGAGCGCCTCCACCGACGACCTGACGCTGGAAGGCAGTCCGGAACAGATCGAGAAAAACCTCGTGGCGCTGTACAAGGCCGACTACGCGCGCGAGTGGCAAAAGTTCGTGCAGGGCGTGGCCGTCGCCGACCTGAAAGGCTTCGACGGCGCCGTGCAGGCCATGAACCGCCTGGGCGACCCGCAGGCGTCGCCTATCGCCAGGCTGCTGACGACCATTTACGATGAAACCTCGTGGGACAATCCGGCCCTGCAGAATGCGCAGCTGCGCACGGCCGAGCGGGGCATCATCGCCTGGTTCAAGGAGACCGTGCTGCGCCGCGCGCCATCGCAGCTGATGTCGAACCCTGGCCTGAACGCGCAAGCTGACCCGGCCCGCCTGGACAAGCCGATGGGGCCCGTGGGGCGCGAATTTGCCGGCGTCGCCAAGCTTGTGGCGGCCAGGGACAGCAATGTCTCGCTGATGCGCGCCTACCTGGAGGCGCTGTCGAAACTGCGCAGCCGCTTGAACCTGCTGAAGAACCAGGGCGACGCGGGGCCGGGCGCGCGCCAGTTCATGCAGCAGACGCTCGAGGGCGGCGGCTCCGAGCTGGCCGACGCGCTGAAACTGGTCGACGAGCAGATGCTCACGGGGATGAGCGATGCGCAAAAGCAGGCCATACGTCCCATCCTCGTGCGCCCGCTGATGCAGACCTTCGCCGTCATCGTGGCGCCGGCCGAACTGGACCTCAACAAGACCTGGGCGGCGCAGGTGTATGAACCGTTCCAGAAGTCGCTGGCCCACAAGTATCCATTCGCGCCCGCCGCGCGCATCGAGGCGAGCAGCCTGGAGATCGGCCAGTTCTTCGGCCCGGAAGGGCTGGTGGCGAAATTCGTCACGACTTCCATGGGGCCGCTGGTGGTGCGGCGCGGCGACGTGCTGGCGCCGCGCACCTGGGCCGACATGGGCATCAGCCTGTCGCCGCAGGTGGTGGCGCGCTTCCCCGGCTGGATCGCGCCGCTGGGCGCGGGCGGCGTGGCGGCCACGTCGACGGCGGCGCAGACCGTGTTCCAGATCCAGCCGTCGCCGGCGCCGGGCACGCTGGAATACACGCTGGAGATCGACGGCCAGCAGCTGCGCTACCGCAATACGCCGGCGCAGTGGACCAACATGGTGCATCCCGGCCCGCAGGGCGCGGCGGGCACGCAGGGAGCGCGCATCACGGCCGTCACCTTCGACGGGCGCACGGTGGAACTGTTCAACGAGCCGGGCCAGTTCGGCCTGAAGCGCATGATCGACGCGGCAGCCAAGAAGCGCAAGGACGGCGGCGTGTTCGAGCTGCGCTGGACGCGCGGCGACGTCGCCGTGGCGCTCGACCTGAAAATCACCAGCAGCGCCGAGACGACAGGGGCGGGCGCGAACAGCGGGCCGCAGGAGCAGGGCTTTCGCGGCATGCAGCTGCCCGAGACCATCGTCGGGGCTGCGGCCCCTCCGGTAGTCCTTCCTGTGGCCCCGCCTGTGGCGGCGCAGGCCATCGCCGCGGCCGACGTGCCCGCGGTGGCAAGCGGGGTGGCGCCATGAGGCGCGGGCCGCAGCAGGTGCGCCTCGGCTACTTCGGCAAGATCCCCGCGCGCGGCGACTTTATCAAGGCCTGCGACAACCACGCGCTGGTGCAGCTGCTCGACGACTGGCTGGCGCAGGTGATGAACGCGCTGACGGCCGCGCCGCGCTGGAAGCTCAATTACGACGCCTTGCCGCCGCTGCGCTTTGCCTTTGTCGGCACGCGCAGCCGGCGCGCCATCGCCGGGCGCCTGGAAGCGAGCAGCGACCAGTCGCAGCGGCGCTTTCCCTTCATGGCCATGGGCGCGCTGGAGGTCGACGACGCCGACGCCTTCGTCGCCTGCAGTCCGCTGGTGCTGGCGCCGTTGTGGCAGCGCGTCGAGCAGCTGTCGCAGGGCATCGTGGCCAGCGCCGAACCGGCATCGGCGCTGCTGGCGCTGGCCGGCGATGTGGTGGATGTCGAGACGGCCGCCGCCGGTCATGCGGCGCAATTGTCGGCCTTCCTGCAGGCGCAGACCCTGCACGGGCTGCAAGCCATGCTGGCCTCGCCCGCGTTTCCCGTGACGGTGCGCGAACTGCTGCTGGGCCTGGGCCTGCTGCTGCAGCCGGTACGACACAGCAGCGGGCCGCGCCTGGAAAAAAGCCTGGTGCTGCCGCTGCCGCAGGCGGTGCGTGAGCGCGAACTGGTGGCCAGCTTCTGGCTGCACCTGGTCGCCCCCTTCCTGCGCCACGGCGACTTCGAACTGGCGCTGTTCTTCGCCCATCTCGACGAGGCGCCCGTGCTGGTGATCGGTTTTGGCGGCGCCGACCCGCATGGCTTGCATGCACTGATCGACCCGCAGGCGGCCAGCGAGCGGCTGGTGGTGTTCGACCAGCTGGACTGGGTCGAGGAGCAGCTGGAGCAGGACCCGGCGCTGCGCCAGCTGTCCGCCTGCCTGCAGCAGGAGCAGCTGTCGCTGCGCTCGGCCTGCGCCCTGTTTGCCGGCACCTTTGCCTGAAGGATTGCGATGAAACCAACGCTGCTCTTCCTCGTGCTGCTGGCCGCCGCCGCTCCCTGCCGCGCCCAGGTACAGGCGCAGGCGCCCGCCACGCCCATGCCGGGGCAGGTCCTGGTGACGGGCACCCTCGCCGACGAAGCGGCCAAGGCGGCCGTGCTGGGCCGTTTGCGCGAGCTGTATGGCGCCGGGCGGGTGGTCGACCAGATCGCCATCGGCAACGTGGCCGTGCCGGCCAACTGGAACGCCCATGTGCACAAGCTGATCGCGCCGCATCTGAAGCTGATTTCGCGCGGGCAGATCAGCATCGACGGCAACAACGTCAGCGTGCGCGGCGAAGTGGCGAACGAGGCGCAGCGCCAGCAGATCGCCAGCGACATCGCCACCAGCCTCAATCCCACGTATGTCGTCAACAATGGCTTGCGCGTCAGCGCGGCCGAGCAGGGCATGCTCGACGCCACGCTCGACAAGCGCATCGTCGAATTCGACAGCGGCCAGGCCTCCATCACGCCGGCGGGCCTGGCCATCCTCGACGAAATGGCGGCCGTCATGCGCAAGCTCAGGGAGCGCAAGGTGGAAGTGATCGGGCACACGGACAACACGGGCCTGCGCGCCAGCAACGTGGCCCTGAGCCAGGCGCGCGCCGACGCCGTGCGCAGCTACCTGGCGACCAAGGGCATCGCGCCGGATGCGGTGCTGGCCTCGGGCCAGGGACCGGACCGTCCCGTGGCTGCCAACACGACGGCCGACGGCCGCGCACGCAACCGGCGCATCGAATTCAGGATTGCGCAATAGCTTGGGTTGACACCTCGCAAAACCGTCGCGAGCGGATGAGAGGCCAGGCGTCCCCGTTTGCCCGAGAAGCGCAGATGTGCGAATGCACGGGGACGCCCAGTCATTGAGCATCGCAGGCCGCACATCGCGACGCGCAGCAGGTTTTGTGACGTCTTCAGGGCAGGGTGATGGTCAGGTGTGCAGGCCGTGGCGCCAGTTTCACCAGGTCCGCATACGCGGCCAGCGTCGCTTGCGTGCCATGCGTCAGATGCGTCTTCAGGCCCAGGTAGGCGCAGATGGCCAGCAGGGCGAAAACGCTCGTCAAGGCCCACAGCGGCACGTCGCTGCGGTGCTTGTGGACCACCTGGTCGGGACGCTCGGCGCGCGGCGCGAAGCTGCGGCTCTTGCCCTTGATGTGGGCGATCTCGTCGCCCAGGCGCCCCGTCAGGTAGCTGAGTTTTTCGCCGCCGTCGAGCGCGTACTTGCCCTGGAAGCCCAGCAACAGGCACATGTGGAACACCTGCAGCGCCTGCACGCGCATGGCGCCCTTGCCGCGCAGCGCGTCGAGGCGGTCGAAGAAGTGCTCGCCGGCCAGCTGGTCGCCAAAGATCAGCAGCTGCAACGGGCGCCGCTCCCACTGCTTGCGCAGGACGAATGGCGAAGCGAGGATGATTTCATCGACAGCCGCGCAGAACGCATACTTGGCCGCCTCGATGTCGTCGCCATCGGCGCGCAGCCTTTTCGCTTCGCGTTCGAAGTCGTCGAGGAAGGCCGTGATGCGGTCCATGAAGCTTTGCTCGTCGCCGGGCAGCGAGCCATGCTTGAGCAGGAACAGCATGTAGAAACCTTCGTGCATCAGGTCCAGCAGGGCGCTGCCCGCATGGCGGCCGGCACCGGCAGGGGCGGGGCCGCGTGCTCCCAGCAACGATGGTGCCGTGCGTCGTTCGATGAGCTGGCTCATGCCGTCACCGCGATCAGCTCGAGCTGCAGCTCGCGCATGCCGGCCGGCACAGACACGGAAATCGACTGCGCCTTGAACATCTGTTTATGCAGCACGCCGCGGCTGTCCAGCGCACAATAACAGGTGTCGGGCCGCACGGGGATGCCCGACAGCGCCTGCAGGCGCAGGGTGCCCGTCTTCAGCGCCGCCAGATCCCATTCCATCTGCGCCACGCCCCACAAGACTTTCGCTGCCATGCCCATGTCGTCCTCCTTCTCGGTATGCGGTAGTGGTGGAATGCCTTACTGGCAGCGCAGCGCGGACAGCGATGCCATGGCGCCGTCCGCGCCGCCGTCCACGCTCAGGGCGCAGGCATGCAGGCCGACGGTGATGCCGCCGCGCTCCGCATCGGCGGCGGCAAAGGTGGCGCGCCAGCGCTGCGCGGCCGGCGCGCGGAACAGCGCCACGATGCCGATGAAATACGCTTCCTTGCTGACTTTTTCCTGTACTTCGTAGCGCTGGCCGGGCACCAGCAGCACTTCCTTCACGTCCATCAGGTCGGCGCCCAGCGCGGCCTTTTCACGCTGGGCGTCGAGGAAGCTGTCATACGGCGCCTGCTCGAACGTGGCGTTCTGGCGCAGCTTGTAGATGCGCGCCACCAGCGCCAGCGGCCGGCCTTGCGCATCCGTGTTCAGGCGCTGCGCCGCGTGCAGGCGGATGCTGACATTGCGCGGCGGCTTTTGCGCGTCAGGCAGTTCCGGTGCCGGCCTGGCCATGCCCGTCATCTGCAGCGCCGCGTTGGCCAGCGTGCCGATGGCGCCGCCCGCGCAGCCGGCCAGCGGCAGCAGAACAATGACTGGCCACAGTGCCAGGCGCCACGATGGCGGGCGTAATGGATGAGGAGATCGCATGGGCCGGCCTTCGCAGAATATGACGTGTGGAAAGAAGGTGTTGCCGCCATTTAATCGCATGCGCCAGCGACCCGCTTGCGTTGGCGCAAAGTCCGTCCGCGATCGACGCAGATGCTGCGCCAGATCAGCATAGATGCAGCTGCCGGCAAGCGCTGCGCGGAACTTCTTCTTTGCTGATTAATCTCAATTTGGCAAAAATTCTGGCGATCAATAATGGCCTCCACCAAGGCGCCGCCCATCGTTCCCAGCGGTAGCGTCCTCCACGTGAAGGAGTGCCCAGATGAAGCCAGCCACCACGATGTGCCGAATTGCCTGCCTCGCCAGCGCCCTGCTGCTGGCCGCCTGCGCCACGCCGGAGCAGCCGGCGCCCAAACAGACCGTGGCGCCGACCCTGGCGCAAGTCATGGGCGACGCCGATGCGGCCGCGCGTGCGGGCCAGTATGAGCGGGCCATGACCTTGCTCAGAAAAGGCGGCGTCAGCTTCCCGGCCGACAAGGCGCCGTGGCTGCAAATGGCGCAGATGACATTCGACCGCGGCCAGTACGGCAACGCCATCGGCCATGCGCTCGAGGCGCTCGAGCGCGACCCGGAGGACAAGGTCGCCAACAGCATCGTTGCCGTCAGCGGCTTGCGCCTGTCGGGCAAGGCCCTGGCCGACCTGTCGCGGCAAAACAACCTGAATGGCTCGCTGCGTTCGGAAGCGCAGGACCTGGCCAAGCTGCTGCGCGTGAGCATCGGCGAGGAAGTGCTGGTGCCGCCGGCCAGGCGTCCCGCGGCGGGCAAGCGCGGCGCGGGCGGCTCCGGCGCGCCGGCAGCGGCGAAAAACACGGCGCCGCAGGGCGGCAGCACGGCCGACCCGTTCAGCGGCCTGAAATAGGCGCTTTCCGCACTTCCCGCCTGCCCGGCGCGCAATTGGCGCCGTCCCGACACTTTGCAAAGGAAATGACATGGCCAAGTCCGACAGTGTGCAGAAGCGCCTGCAGAAAGTGCGCGCGCCGCGCGTGCAGATGACCTACGACGTCGAGATCGGCGACGCGATCGAGAACAAGGAGCTGCCTTTCGTGGTGGGCGTGCTGGGCGACTTCGGCGGCAATGCCGAGAGTGAAAAGAAGCGCCTGAAGGACCGCAAGTTCGTCGCCATCGACATGGATAACTTCGACGAGGTGCTGGGCAGCGTGGCGCCGGCGGCGCGCTTCGACGTGGAAAACCGCCTCAGCGACGACAGCGGCACCTTCCCCGTCGAATTACACTTCCGCTCGATGGCCGACTTTCGCCCGGAATCGGTGGTGCGCCAGGTCGAACCCTTGCGCAAGCTGCTCGAGGCGCGCACCAAGCTGGCCGACCTGCGCAACAAGCTGGCCGGCAACGACAAGCTGGAAGACTTGCTGACGGAGGTGTTGAACAATACCGACAGCCTGGCGGCCCTGGCGCCGCAACGCCGCGGCCAGGAGGATTGAGATGAGCGCACAGGCAGAAATGCAGGCGGGCGCCCCGGCGGCGTGCGCGGAAGCGGACTTGCTGGACCAGATCGTCGAGCAGAGCCGGGTCGCCAAGTCCGGTGCCGAGCATGCGCGCGCGCGCGACCTGATCTCGGAACTGGTGGCGCAGGTGCTCGATGGCACGGTGCTGGTGTCGCACAGTTTGTCGGCCACGCTGGACGCGCGCGTGGCGGAAATCGACCGCCTGATTTCCGCGCAGCTCAGCGAAATCATGCACGCGGCGCCGTTCCAGCAGCTCGAGCAAAGCTGGACCGGCCTGCACTACCTGGTCGGCAATTCCGACACGGGCGCGCGCCTGCAGATCCGCATGTTCAACGCCACCCGGCGCGAGCTGGTGAAGGATTTCCAGTCGGCGCTGGAATTCGACCAGAGCAGCATGTTCAAGAAGATCTACGAGGAGGAATTCGGCACCTTCGGCGGCGCGCCGTTTGCGGCGCTGCTGGGCGACTACGCCATTTCGCGCCAGCCGGAAGACATGTATTTCATCGAGCAGATGTCGCACATCGCGGCGGCCGCGCATGCGCCATTCATCGCCTCGGCCGCGCCGGAACTGTTTGGCCTGGAAACCTACGGCGACCTGGGCAAGCCGCGCGACCTGGCGAAAGTGTTCGACACCATCGAATACGCGAAATGGAAAGCCTTCCGTGCATCCGAGGATGCGCGCTATGTCGGCCTGACCTTGCCCCGGTTCCTCGGACGCCTGCCGTTCAACCCCGTCGACGGCACCACCGTCGAAGGCTTCAACTATGTCGAGGAAGTCGACGGCAGCGACCACCAGAAATACCTGTGGTGTAACGCGGCGTATGCGTTCGGCAGCAAGCTGACGCGCGCCTTCGCCGACTTCGGCTGGTGCGCCGCCATCCGCGGCGTCGAGGGCGGCGGCCTGGTGGACGACCTGCCGACGCACACCTTCAGGACGGACGAAGGCGACGTCGCCCTGAAGTGCCCGGCCGAAGTGGCGATTACCGACCGCCGCGAAAAGGAATTGAGCGACCTCGGTTTCATCTCGCTCGTGCACTGCAAGAACACGGCGTACGCCGCCTTCTTCGGCGCGCAGTCGGCGCAGAAAAGCCGCAAGTACGGCAGCGACGCGGCCAATGCGAACGCCGTGCTGTCCTCGCAGCTGCAGTACATCTTCGCCGTCTCGCGCATCGCCCACTACATGAAGGCCATGATGCGCGACAAGATCGGCAGCTTCACGGCCGCGGCCAATGTGGAAGACTTTTTGAACCGCTGGCTGATGACGTATGTGCTGCTCGACGATAACGCCAGCCAGGAGCAGAAGGCCCAGTTCCCGCTGCGCGAGGCGTCCGTGAAGGTGCACGAAGTGCCGGGCCGCCCGGGCGTGTACCGCGCCGTGTCCTTTTTGCGGCCGCACTTCCAGCTCGATGAATTATCCGTTTCGCTCCGACTGGTCGCGGAGTTGCCGAAGTCGACCAATTCCTGATTCCAGGATCACCTTTCAACCAGAGGAGCACACCATGGCAATCGATGTATATCTGCAGATAGACGGCATCAAGGGCGAGTCCACCGACGACAAGCACAAGGAATGGATCGAGTGCAAATCGGTCAGCTGGAGCGTGGAGCAGCCGAAATCGGCCACCGCCTCGACAGGCGGCGGGCATACGGCCGAACGCTGCGAGCACAAGGACATCGTCATCTCGAAGCTGGCCGACCTGTCCTCGCCGGTGCTGCTGCAGACCTGCTCGGCCGGCAAGACCATCCCCAAGGCGCGCTTCGAATTCATGCGCGCCGACGGCCAGGGCGAGCGCGTCAAGTACTTCGAGATCGAGATCGAGAATGTGCTGATCGGCGCCGTCACGCCCAACGTGGAAGAGGGCGATATCCTGGGCGAGCACGTGGGCTTCAAGTTCTCGAAAGTGAAGTGGAAATACACGCAGCAAAAAGTGACGGGCGGCGCCGGCGGCAATACCTCGGGCGGCTGGGACCTGGCCGCGAACCGCGTGGCCTGATCCATCCGGCGCGGGGGGGGGGGGGGGGGGGGGGGGGGGGGGGGGGGGGG
>NZ_JBXAKS010000023.1:0-39666 GCF_058798675.1 Janthinobacterium sp. GW822-FHT07H10 | reverse complement strand
CCCCCGGCGTGCCCGTGATCGACAATCCCGACGCCTTGCGCGGCGGCTCCTTCACGGGCGGCGTCGCGCCGCCGGCCGTGGCCAGCATTCCCTTCCTGCCCTTCGACTATGTGCGCACCGTCGGCGGCATCGCGCCGCCGGCCGGCATGGGCGGTGGTGGCGGCGGCGGCGGTGGCGGCTATGTGGTGCCGCCAGGGTCGACGGGCAGCAGCATCATCGTGCCGCCCACCGTGATCCTGCCGACGCTGCCGCCCACCGGCCCGACGGTCTTGCCAGCCGTGCCCGAACCGCAAACCTGGGCCATGCTGCTGGCGGGACTGGCGCTGACGGCCTATGCCGCGCGCCGCCGCCGGCAGGCGCCAGCGGCATAGGCGAAGGCGCTACTCGCCGTCGCCCGCCTCGCCGGTCAGGCCGGCGTCCGCCGCGCCCAGCAACAGGGCAGCCGCGTCGCCCGGCAAGGCTTCCACGGATTTGAGCTTGCGCGCCATCTGGCGGCTGCGCACTTCCGCGCTTTCGATATTCTTCGCCGCCCGTTCCAGGGTCAGTTTGGTTTGCTTCAGCACGTCGCCGAACTTGCCGAATTCCGTCTTGACGGCGCCCAGCACCTGCCACACTTCGGATGAACGCTTTTCCAGCGCCAGCGTGCGAAAGCCCATCTGCAGGCTGTTGAGCAAGGCCGTCAGGGTGGACGGCCCGGCGATGCTGACCCGGTGCACGCGCTGCAATTCATCGGCCAGGCCGGGGCGGCGCATCACTTCCGCGTACAGCCCCTCGGTGGGCAGGAACAGGATGGCAAAGTCGGTGGTCTGCGGCGGCGCCAGGTATTTCTCGGCGATGGTCTTCGCCTCGCCGCGCACGGCCCGCTCCAGCTCGCGTCCGGCCAGGGCCACGCCGTCGGCATCGGCCCGCTCGGCCGCCTCGACCAGGCGTTCATATTGCTCTTTCGGGAATTTCGCGTCGATCGGCATCCACACGGGCGCGCCGCCATCGACCATGCCCGGCAGTTTCAAGGCGAATTCCACGCGCGCGCCGCTGCCGGCCACGGTTTCCACGTTCTTCGCATACTGCTCGACAGTGAGTACCTGCTCCAGCAGCATTTCCAGCTGCACCTCGCCCCAGGTGCCGCGCGTCTTGACGTTGGTGAGCACCCGCTTCAGGTCGCCCACGCCCAGCGCCAGCTGCTGCATCTCGCCCAGGCCCTGGTGGACTTTTTCCAGCCGCTCCGACACTTGCTGGAACGAGGCGGAGAGCCGCGTCTCCAGCGTCGCATGGAGTTTCTCGTCAACCGTCTTGCGCATCTCTTCCAGGCGCGCGCCATTGTCCGCCTGCAGCTCGCGGATCTTGTTTTCCAAGGTGGCACGTACCTCGAGCATGCGCTGCGCATTCGATTCAGTCAGCTGGGCCAAAGTCTGGTTGGTGCTGTCGGCGAAGCGCGCCAGGCTTTGCGCCTGCTCTTCGCGACCGACTTTCCCCTGCGCCTGCATCTGCGTGCGCAGGCTGTCGAGCTGCTGCAGTGTCGCCGCCTGGAATTGCGCCAGGCCGGCGGCCAGGTCTTGCCGCGTCGCCTGCGCCGACGCCTGCAGCTGCAGCCGCACTTCGCGCTCGACCCGGTCGATGCGTTCCAGGCTTTGCTGCTGGTGCTGCTGCACCAGCGCCAGCGTGGTGGCGCCATCGCCGGCGCCGCCGCGCGGACGCAGCAGGAGCAGAAGCAACAGGACGATGGCGACGACGACGGCGCCCAGCAGGCTGTAAAACTCGATTGGGCTCATGGGATCAGTCAGGTTTGTTGCGCATCCAGTCGGCCGTCTGATAGAACGATTCCATCAGGCGCACGCGCAAGGACTCTTCAATGCCCGTGTCTTCCATGGCCCAGGCCATGGCGCGCAGCCACTGGTCGCGTTCGCTCGTGCCGATGGCGTACGGCAGGTGGCGCGCGCGCAGGCGCGGGTGGCCGAATTTCTCGATGTACAGATCTGGGCCGCCCATCCAGCCCGTGAGGAAGAAATACAGCTTGTCGCGCGAGCCGTCCGTCGACGGCGGATGCATGACGCGGATGCCGGCAAACTCGGGCTCGAGCTCCATCAGATCATAAAAACGGTCGACCATGTCGCGCAGCACGGGAGCGCCGCCGATGGTCTCGTACAGGGTGGGGGCAGTGGTATCAGTCATGGCCGCCATGATAGCGCAAGCATCGCGCCCCATGCAGCGCCGGCCGCATTGCCACACGAGCATTGCCACAATAAATGGCAATATACTTGACTACTCAAGCTTATATCAACTACCATTCAATTTTAAACACCTGCCCGCATGGGCGCACGAACATGCCAACCTCCGCCACCCCCAACTTGATGCGCAATCGCAACTTCCGCTGGCTGCTGGGCGGCGGCCTCGTCTCCATGCTGGGCGACCAGTTCAGCATGCTGGCCCTGCCCTGGCTGGTGCTGTGCCTGACCGGCGATAGCCTCAGCCTGGGCATCGCCGTGGCCCTGATGGGCGCGCCGCGCGCCGTGCTGATACTGCTGGGCGGCACGGTCGCCGACCGCTATTCGCCCGGGCGCGTGATGCTGGCGAGCAAATTGGTCAATGCCGCCATCCTGCTGTTGCTGGCAGGGCTGCTGTGGCTGGGCCAGGCCAGCCTCGCGCTGGCGTATGCGGCCGCGCTGGCGCTCGGTATCGCTACCGCCTTCGGCATCCCGGCAGGCTCGGCCATCCTGCCGCAGGCCGTGCCGCCGCAGGCACTGCAGACCGCCAACAGCCTGCAGATGGGCGCGCGCCAGCTGTCGCTGCTGGCTGGTCCCCTGCTGGCGGCGCTCGTGCTCGGCGCCCACGATGGCGCGCAGCAAACCGCCATGGCGGCGCTGGCCGCCGCCTTTGCCATCGATGCGCTGACGTTTCTGTTCTCGGCGTGGACCTTGCAGCAAGTCACCTTGCGGCCAGCGGCAATGTCCGCCGCAGCGCAAGGCGTATGGCGCGACATGGCGGCGGGCCTGGCCATGGTGTGGCGCGACATCCCCTTGCGCAGCTGCTATGCCTACTGGGCCGTCGTGGCCTTCTTCGTCATGGGGCCGCTGCAAGTGGCCTTGCCCGTGCTGGCCAGCGAACGCCTGCACGGTGCCTCGGCGCTGGGCTTGCTGATGGCCGCGCATGGCGCCGGCACCCTGGCCGGCATGCTGGCCTCCAGCCTGAGCGGCGCCTGGCTGCGCCGCCGCTTCGGCGCCATCCTGCTGCTGGCCGATGCCGCCGTCGCCGTGCTGCTGATGGCGCTGGGACAAATCGACGGCAGCTGGCAAGGCGCCGCCTTGCTGGCCGTCACGGGGATGCTGGGCGGCTATCTGCAAGTGGCCATCTTTACCTGGATACAGCGGCGCGTGGCGCCAGCCATGCTGGGCCGGGCGATGGCGCTGTTCATGGCCATTTTCCTGGGCCTGGCGCCGCTGTCGGCGGCGGCCACGGGCGCGCTGCTGCGCCACCTCACGGTGGGCGAACTGTTCTGCGCCGGCGGCGCCCTGCTGCTCGCAACGGCCATCGCCGCCGCCCTGCTGACCGGCATCCCGCGCATCGGACAAGCCGACGGCGCCCTTCAACCTTGAGAAAGCCCGAGCATGGACAAGACACAGCAAGCAGCCCTGAAAGCCGCTTACCGGCAACAAGCGCCCGCGCTGGGCATCATCGCGCTGCAGCACCTTCCCAGCGGCTGCGTGTTGCTCGAACGCAGCCGCAACGCACCCGGCGCGCTGAACCGGCACCGCTTCGAACTGGCGCTGGGCACGCACCGCAATGCACGCCTGCAGGCGGACTGGCGGCGCGATGGCGCAGCGGCCTTCCGCCTTGCCGTCATCGACACCGTCCAGCCGGCCGACGATCGCGCAGTCGATGCAGACGCCGAGCTCGACGCCCTGCTGGCGCTGCACCGGGCGCAACTGCTGGAACAGGGGCAGGCACTGTATTAAGCGCCTAGCCCGGTAGATGCATGCCTCCGCTGCTGCCGCCCGCCAGAAGCGGAGACTGCGTTGATCGTCGTCGCATGGCTCGCCACGCGTCCTCCTCACGTCGTGCCCCGGCTCCTGATGCGCTGCCAGCAGCAGACGCTCCCTGCCGCGATAGACGCTCGGCGGCCATGCGTTACACTTGCGCACTCAAGCACTACGCAGGCTATACAAAGGACCGCCATGACCGATCACACTTCCCAGCCGCCGGACGGCGGCAGCGCGCTGGACTTCTGCCTGCGCCTGGCGCGCGCCCAGGCCATGCTGGTGCGCCGCTTCGACAGCACCCTGGGCAACCTGCATGGCTTGAGCTTTGGCGATTATCAATTGCTGTACCACTTGCAGCGCGCCCCCGGCGGGCGCCTGCGCCGCATCGACTTGGCCGAGCGCCTGGCGCTGACGGCGTCCGGCATCACGCGCTCGCTGATGCCGCTGGAAAAAATCGGTCTGGTGGCGCGCCAGGCCGACCAGCGCGATGCGCGCGTCGGCTATGCCGCCATCACGGCCGCGGGACTGGACTTGCTGGCGCACGCGAATGCGACGGCGCAGGCGCTGGGCCAGGAATTGCTGGGCCATGCCAGCGCCGAACAGCTGGCGCCCCTGTCCATGCTGCTGGGCACTATCGCCGGCAACCAGCCCGTCAACGGCTGACGTATTCCCCTTACACCAGCGCCAGCTTGCGCAGGCGCCGCGTCGACGGCCAGCGCGCCATGCCCGTTTCCTCGCGGATGGCCGCGCAGGCCGCCAGCACGCGCGCGCAGTCATCCTCGCGCAAGCCCGCGTTCAGGGTCAGGCGCACCAGCGAGCGGTTCTTCGGCGTGGCCGGCGCGCAAAAGACGGCGCCATAGATGCCGTGCCGCTGCAGCGCCTTGCGCAGGATCAGGGTATCGGGCTCGCTGCCCGCTTCCAGCGCGATGATCTGCTGCGTGCCGTCGCTGACGTTGTAGCCAAGATCGGCCAGGCCCTGGCGCAGCTGCACGCTGTGGCGGCGCAGGGTGGCGCGGCGGGCATCGGCGGCGCGGATGAAGTCGAGCGCGGCGTCGAACCACGCCAGTTCATGTTCGAGCAGGCAGGAACTGAAGATGGCCGGGCGCGAGGCGGACAGAAAATAGCCCTTGAAGCGGGCCGAGCAGGTGATCAGCCCGGCCCGCCCGGCAAACGCCTTGGCCAGCGAGGCAGTGCGGAAATGCACGCGCTCGGCCAGCCCCAGCTCCACCACCAGGCCGGCGCCCTGCGGCCCGTGCGTGCCCAGCGAGTGCGATTCGTCGACGATCAGCATGCTGCCGCTGCGCTCGGCGATCTCCACCATCCGCAGCAGCGGCGCCACGCTGCCGTTCGTGCTGTACAGCGCATCGACGACGATGATGCCGGGGCCATGCTTGTCCAGCTGGCGCTGCAGGTGGGCGCCATCGTTGTGCAGGAACGGCACGGGCACGGCTTGCGCCGACTGCACGCCTTCCCACAGCGAGGCGTGCGCCAGCATGTCCAGGTACACGGGGATGCCGGGGCCGGCCAGGCTTTGCAGCAAGCCCACATTGGCGGCCCAGCCCGACTGCGCCAGCACGCAGGCTTCACTGCCGAGAAAATCCGCGAACTTGCGTTCGAGGCGGTGCTGGCGGCTGCCTTCCTGCAGGAACACGGACGACATCAGCATGGCGCCGCCGCCCTGCAGGACGCGGGACTGGGCCGCCAGCAGCGCCGCCTCGCCGGCGATGTTCAGGTAATCATTGCCCGCCAACATGACCGCGCGGGCCGGCATGGCTTGCCATTCATGTAAATGTTCGCCACCGAGCAGCTTCTCGATGCGCTCGACATAGTGCTCGTCCATGCGCGCGCGCACGAAGGCCGGCAAGTGTTGTTCGGCGCGCAGGTTGCTCGATGGCAGGGGGAAAAGGGCGTTCGGCATGGGGACTCCTGGAATGGTTGCGGGGGGAACTACCGCGTCCAACATGCGCGAGCCATTCGGCAAGTGATTGATCCATCTCAACAGTTATGGCGATATATCTCTTTTTCCGGAGGAACACGCCGATGATGTTGTCTTGATTCGCCTCAACGAACACGTCCCCCGACCATGATGCATGCGCAGTCCCCTTCCGGAAAACGGTGGCAAGGCAAGATCCTCCAGCCTTTCCTGCATTTCCACGACGCCATCGAACACACGCCCACGCGGCGCGCCCAGGTGCGCACGCTGGCCGTCATCGGCGCGCTCGGCATGCCCCTGTACTACGCGCTGTGGCAGCATGTCTTTCCGCAACCCTACGAGTCGCTGCCGCTGCGCACCATCGCGGCGCTGCTGTTCCTGCCTGCACTGTGGCCGGGGCGCTTCAGCAATACGGGCTTCAGCGTGTACCTGTTCCTGGGGCTGACGTTCGAACTGCCCTTTTTCTTCACGTATATGTTCCTGATGAACCACGCCTCGACCCTGTGGGTGCATTCGCTGCTGGTGGCGCTGATCGTGCTGTTCCACTTCGATACGCGCATCGCCATGCTGGCCTACCTGAGCGGCACCCTGCTGGCCTGCCTGGCGTTTGCCGTCGTGGGCGAACCCGCCTTTCTGCTCAGCCGCGACGTCTTGCAGCAGCTGCCCGTGCACTGGTTCACGATCGCCGTGCTGTCCGTGGTCAAGGTGGGCCGCCATGTGGGCGCGCAGGAAAAACTGGCGGGACTGGCGGCCGGCCTGGGCAGCGTGGCGCACGAATTGCGCACGCCGCTCGTCAGCGTCGAAGCGAACGTGCGCGGCCTGCAGCGCGGCTTGCGGCGCGATGCCGACGACGTGCAGCCGGGCGCGGCCAGCCTGGAAGCGCTGGCGCGCATCCAGTTCGAAGTGCGCCATATGCACCACATGATCGACCTGTTCCTGCTCAGCGCCAGCGCCGTCAACCGCAAGCTGGAGGCCAACGAGACGGTGGCCATGCACGACAGCGTCGTCGCCGTGCTGCGCCGCTACCCGTTCACCAGCACGGCGCAGCGCGACATCGTCAAGGTCGACCTGCGCACCGACTTCAGCTTTCCCGGCCAGTCCGAGCTGTGCGTGGTGATTTTGCTGAATTTGCTGCGCAATGCCCTGAAAGGCATCCAGCGCGCCGGCAAGGGCCGCGTGCGCATCGTCATCGATGGCGCGCGTCCCGTGCCGCGCCTGCTGTTCATCGACACGGGCTGCGGCATCGCGGCCAGCCGATTGCCGCTGATCTTCGACCGCTTCTATTCCTATCCCGCGCACAACGGCAGCGGCATCGGCCTGGCCCTGTGCCGGCAAATCATGCAAGCGTGGCATGCACGCATCAGCTGCGTGGCGCGCGAAGGCGCCTATGCCATCTTCGTGCTGGAGTTTCCGCAGCCGCTGGCCACGCCCAGGCCCAACCGTTTTCCATCCATCCACCGCGCGAGGTGACGCATGCAACTGCCCGTCTACACCCATCCGACCCTGACCGTATTGATCGACGACAGCGATTCCTTCCTGAAAAGCCTGGCGTTCCAGCTCGATCCGGGCCTGGCGCGCAAGACCTTCCACGACACCAGCAGCGCGCTGCACTGGCTGCGCCACAGCACGCGGCTGGGCGAGACGCCGCTGCATGTCAATTTCGACACGCAAAACCTGCCGCCCGACCAGTGCAACGTGGCGCTCGACATCGAACGCATCTGGCGCATCAGCGGCCAGGCGCAGCGCTTTGCCGTGCCGTCCGTGCTGGTGGTCGATTATTCGATGCCGCAGATGAACGGCCTCGAGTTTTGCCAGGCCGTGCGCGACTTGCCGTGCAAGAAGATTCTATTTACGGGGGCGGCCGACGAGAAAGTGGCCGTGACGGCCTTCAACCGGGGCTTGATCGACCGCTACATCAAGAAGAGCGACGATGACGCGCTCGACATCCTGGAACAGGAAATCGTCGCCCTGCAGCGCGAATTCTTCCTGCAGCAATCGGACACGGTGCGCGACTTGCTGATGCTGCACGACTACAGTTTCCTGCAGGACGAGGCGCTGGCCGCCGTTGTCCACGAACTGTGCCGGCGCCATGGCTTTGTCGAATTCTATATTTTCCCCAATCCCAGCGGCATCCTCTTCTTCACGCGCGACGGCCAGGCGCGGCTGATGATCATCGAGACGGAACGCAGCCTGCACACGCAGTACGAGATGGCGCGCGACAACGACGCCCCCCAGTCATTGCTGCTGGCCTTGCTGGAAATGCGCGTGATCCCGTACTTTTCCGACGCCGACAGCGACGGCATGTATGCGGCGCAGATCGGCGAAAACTGGTTCCGCTACTGCGCCGCGCCCACCATCTGCCTGGGCCGCGTGACGTATTTCTGGGCCCTGTTCGACGTGCCGCCGCACCAGCTGGGGCAGCCGGTGATGTCTTACGCGCAATTTCTGCGCGCGGGCGCGGGCGACAGCGTCAGCGCGTAGCTGGCAACCTAGCTTTCGCGCAAGGTCTGCAGCGGCGGATGCTTGAGGACATTGCGCAGTCCCAGCCAGCCGCCGGCGATCGCGCACAGGGCGCCGGCCAGCAGGCCGAAGGCCCACACGCCGGGCGCAAAGCTCCAGGTGAACTTGAACTGGTAGGTGGCCAGCGCCCAGCCCATGGCGGCCGCGCCCGTCGCCGCCAGCAGGCCGGCCAGCGCCCCCACGAGCGAAAACTCGATCAGCTGCGCCTGCGCCAGCTGGCGCCGCGTGGCGCCCAGCGCGCGCAGCAGGCCCGCCTCGCGCGTGCGCTCGTCCTGCGAACCCATCAGCGCCGCATACAGCACCAGCAAGCCCGACGCCAGGGTAAAGGCGAACAGGAATTCGACGGCCGTCACCACCTGGTCCAGCACGCCCTGGATTTGCTTGAGCACGCCGCCCACGTCGACCACCGTCAAATTCGGATACTCGCGCAGCAGGGCGTTGCCCAGGTCCGCCTGCGCGGGCGGCAGGTGGAAGGCCGTGATCCACGTCTGCGGCGTGTCCGCCATGGCGGCCGGATTGATGATGACAAAGAAATTGACGCGCATCGAACCCCACTCCAGCTTGCGCAGGCTGGTGATGGCCGCTTCGACGGGCTGGCCGGCGATGTCGAAGCGCAGCTTGTCGCCCAGCTTCAGCTTCAGGGTCTTGGCGATGCCCTCTTCCACCGACGCTTCGGCGGGCGCGCCCGGGGCATTGCCGAACCACTTGCCGGCCACGAGCTTGTTTTCCTCCTGCATGGCGGCCATCGTCGACAGGTTGAATTCGCGGTCGGCCAGGCCCTTGGCGCGGTCTTCCTGGTAAGTGTCTTCCGTGATGGCGTTGCCGTTCACGGCCACCAGGCGCCCGCGTATCATCGGATACAGCGGGGCGTTGGCGACGCCGGCCTGGGCCAGGCGCGCAGCGATCGGCGCCTTTTGCTCGGGCAGGATATTGATCATGAAGCGGTTCGGCGCGTCGGGCGGCGTGGCGTTGCGCCAGGCCACCATCAGGTCGCCGCGCACCACCGTCAGCAGCAGCAAGGCCATCAGGCCCAGGGCCAGCGACACCACCTGGATGACGGTGGCGCCCGGACGGCGCTGCAAGGACGTGACGGCGAAGCGCCAGCCCTGGTGCCTGAAGGCGCCGCGCAGGGTCTTCAGCGACTTGATGCCCAGCCAGCCGGCCAGGCCGAACAGGGCGAAGCCGCCGAGGAAGCCGGCCGCCGTCAGCAAGGCCAGCTTGACGTCGCCCGCCTGCCACAAGAGCAGCACGACGAAGGCGGCGATGCCCAGGCCGTAGGTGGCCACGGCCAGCGCCTGCGGCGGCTCCTGTTCGCGGCGGATCACGCGGTTATGCGGAACATTGCGCAACTGCAAAATCGGCGGCAAGGCAAAGCCCAGCAAGAGCAGCATGCCGGTGGCCACGCCCTGCAGGGCGGGCAGCATGGAGACGGGCGGCAAGTCGTTCTGCACCAGCTTGCCCAGCAGCTCCAGCAGCACCAGGTGGCCGCCGAAGCCGACGGCCACGCCGACGACGCTGCCGGCCAGGCCGACGAAGAGAAATTCGATCACGTACATGGCCGTCACCTGGTTTTGCGTCAGGCCCAGGCAGCGCAGCATGGCGCAGGCGTCGAGATGGCGCAGCATGAAGCGGCGTGCCGCCATCGCCACGGCAACGGCCGCCAGCATGGCCGACAGCAAGCCGACGAGCGACAGGAAGCGGTCGGCGCGGTCCAGCGTCGATTGCATCTGCGGGCTGCCCGATTCCAGCGATTCGATGCGCACGCCCTTGATGGCCTGCGTCTTGATCTGGTTTTCCAGCCAGGCTTGATATTGCGCAAGCTCGGCCGCCTTGGCGGGCGGCGCCGACAGCAGCAGCCGGTACGACACGCGCGAACCGTTCTGCACCAGCGCCGTGGCGGCCAGGTCAGCGAGGGGCAGCATCACGCGCGGGGCGAAATTGAGGAAGGAAGCGCCACGGTCCGGTTCGCTGGCGATCAGCTGCGTGGCGACGAATGCCTTGTCGCCCAGGGTCAGGGTGTCGCCGAGTTTCGCATTCAGGCTGGAAAGAATCGCCGCATCGACCCACACGGTGCCGGGCGCCGGCACCTGGTCCGTTGGCCGCCCCACGGCATCCTGCGCCTCGCCGAGGTTGGTGGTGATCTTCAGCTTGCCCCGCTGCGGATAGCCGGGCGAGACGGCCTTGATGGAGGCCAGCTGCGAGCTAGACTGCTCGCCCGCGCCCGCCTGCGCCATGCTGGGAAACGTCACCGTGTCGGCCAGCACGAAGCCGCGCTGGACGGCTTGCGCGCGCCAGGCCGCATTGACGGGCTGGTCGGCGCTGATGACCAGGTCGGCCCCCAGCAACTGGTGCGCGTCGCGGTTCAGGCCGGCGCGCAGGCGGTCGACGAAGAAGCCGACGGCCGACAGGGCCGCCACGGCCACGATCAGCGCGACGAGCAGGAAACGCAGTTGCCCGGCGCGCCAGTCGCGTCCGGTCATTTTGAGGGAGAGGCGAAGCATGGGCGGCGGGTCTTTATGTAGGTTATTGCGCGGCGCCGTGGGCGGCGGCGTGCTGCGCGAAGTAGGCGTCGACGGTGGCGAGGAAGACGTCTTTCTGCGCCTGCGGCAGGAAGGCGGCGATGAAGCCGTTGCGCGCCAGGCGCTGGGCGTGGGCCAGGCCCAGCGGCAAGGAATCGAAGATGGCGTCGAAGTTATCGTTCATGTAGCCGCCGAAGTACGCGGGATCGTCCGAGTTCACCGTCACCAGCAAGCCGGCGTCGAGCAGTTGCACCAGGTTATGGTCATGCATCTGGTCGAACACGCGCAGCTTGGTGTTCGACAGCGGGCAGACGGTCAGGGCGACCTGTTCGCGCGCCAGACGGGCCGTCAGTTCCGCGTCTTCCAGGCAGCGCACGCCATGGTCGATGCGTTCGACCTGCAAGTCGTCGAGCGCCGTGCGGATGTAGGCCGGCGGTCCTTCCTCGCCCGCGTGGGCCACCAGGTGCAGGCCCAGCTCGCGGCAGCGGGCAAACACGCGCGAGAATTTCTCGGGCGGATTGCCCACTTCCGAGGAATCGAGGCCGATGCCGATGAATTTGTCGCGGTGCGGCAGCGCGTCTGCCAGTGTCTCGAACGCTTCTTCCTCGCTCAAATGGCGCAGGAAGCACAGGATCAGGGCCGCGCTGACGGGGCTGTCCTGGCAGGCGCGGTAGATGCCGTTGATCACGTCGGCCATCGGCACGCCGCGCGCCGTGTGGGTTTGCGGGTCAAAGAAAATTTCCGTGTGCAAGACATTGTCCGCCTCGGCGCGCCGCAGGTAGGCTTGCGTCATGTCATAGAAATCCTGCTCTTTCAAGAGCACGCTTGCGCCAGCGTAATAAATGTCGAGAAAAGACTGCAAATCCGTAAAAGCATAGGCGCTGCGCAAGTGTTCCACCGATTCATAGCCCAGAGGCACGCCATTGCGCTCGGCCAGTGCGAAAATCAGTTCTGGCTCCAGCGAGCCTTCGATATGGATGTGCAGTTCGGCTTTCGGCATGCCGCGCACGATCGCGCGCAGTTGTGGGTTCATCATGGGTGTTCCTTATACGGTGACTATAAAAATGCTGGCCTGCGCGCGCCAGGCGCGGTGCGGAAGATGCACGGTGACGGCGGCCATCAAACATGCACGCATCTTAGCGCAAGATGGCTGGCCTCACCGGCGCCGGGCCGCCGTGACGGCAACAACGACCGCTGCCGGGCATGCCCCGGCACAGGCTGGCGAATTGTCGTATGATGATTCAAGAGACAGAAAAAAGTTCATTGGAAACGCTGAAAAATTTGAAGATTTATCCAATTAAATCAACAATTTACACACAAGTATTAAGGATATTACGACATATCTTTTGACTTCCTGATCCTTTAGAGCAATAATTAATTTCATGGGGTAAGGGTAGGTGCATCAAGCGCTATCAGCACATGAAAAAAAAGCCGGCTGGCCACGTCAGCACACGGCATCAAGCGCCAGTTTTTTGGTCCGGGCAATCCGGACTCGCAAAGACAGCCGGGCTTGAAACAACAATAAAAATCGATATGGGGTACAGGAAAAATTAAAGCGGCAAGCCCGGGCGAATGCCAGGCGGGCGGCCATGGTGACTGGCAATTCAGGTTGACATTAAAGGACATTGACATGACCATTTTTGATAACTACGCAGCACGCTACGAGCGCACCCGCGAAGAGGAAATGTCGCTCACCGAATATCTGGCCCTGTGCAAGAAGGACAAGCTGACGTATGCCAGCGCGCCCGAACGCATGCTGGCCGCCATCGGCGAGCCGCAACTGGTCGACACGCGCAACGACACGCGGCTGTCGCGCATCTTCGCCAACAAGGTGATCAAGATCTACCCCGCCTTCCGCGAGTTCTACGGCACCGAGGAAGTCATCGAGCAAGTGGTTTCCTATTTCCGCCATGCGGCGCAAGGCCTGGAAGAACGCAAGCAGATCCTGTACCTGCTGGGGCCCGTCGGCGGCGGCAAGTCGTCGATCGCGGAAAAACTCAAGTCGCTGATGGAACACGTGCCCTTCTATTGCCTGAAAGGCTCGCCCGTCAATGAATCGCCGTTGGGCCTGTTCAACGAGGAAGAGGACGGCACCATCCTGGAAGAGGATTACGGCATCCCGCGCCGCTACCTGCGCAACATCCCCAGCCCCTGGGCCGTCAAGCGCCTGCATGAATACAATGGCGATATCAACCAGTTCCGCGTCGTCAAGCGCTATCCGTCCGTGCTGAAGCAGATCGCCATCTCGAAAACGGAGCCGGGCGACGAAAACAACCAGGACATTTCCTCGCTGGTGGGCAAGGTCGACATCCGCAAGCTGGAAGACTATGCGCAGGACGACCCGGACGCCTACAGCTATTCGGGCGGCCTGTGCCTGGCCAACCAGGGCCTGATGGAGTTCGTGGAAATGTTCAAGGCGCCGATCAAGGTCCTGCATCCCTTGCTGACGGCCACGCAGGAAGGCAATTACAAGGGCACGGAAGGTTTCGGCGCCATCCCCTTCGACGGCATCATCCTGGCCCACTCGAACGAGTCGGAATGGAAGACGTTTAAAAACAACCGCAACAACGAGGCGTTTCTTGACCGTATCTATATAGTCAAGGTGCCGTACTGCCTGCGCGTTTCCGATGAAATCAAGATCTACGACAAGCTGGTGGCCAACTCCTCGCTCGTCAAGGCCCCGTGCGCGCCCGGCACGCTGCGCATGATGGCGCAGTTCGCCATCCTGTCGCGCCTGAAGGATCCGGAAAACTCGAGCATCTTTTCCAAGATGCTCGTCTACGATGGCGAAAACCTCAAGGATACGGACCCGAAAGCCAAGTCCATGCACGAATACGTGGATTACGCGGGGGTCGACGAGGGCATGAACGGCCTGTCGACACGCTTTGCCTTCAAGATCCTGTCAAAAGTGTTCAACTTTGACAATTCCGAAGTGGCGGCCAATCCCGTGCATCTATTATATGTACTGGAACAGCAAGTCGAGCGCGAGCAGTTCGCGCCGGAACTCGAGCAGCGCTACTTCTCCTATATAAAAGAGCACCTGGCGCAGCGCTATGTGGAATTCATCGGCAAGGAGATCCAGACGGCCTACCTGGAAAGCTATTCGGAATACGGACAGAACATCTTCGACCGCTATGTGACGTTTGCCGATTTCTGGATACAGGACCAGGAATACCGCGATCCGGACACGGGCGAGAGCTTCGACCGCGAATCGCTGAACAATGAACTCGAGAAGATCGAGAAACCGGCAGGTATTTCTAATCCGAAAGACTTCCGCAACGAAATCGTCAACTTCGGTTTGCGGGCGCGGGCGTCCAACGGCGGCAAGAATCCTGCCTGGACCAGTTACGAGAAGTTCCGCACCGTGATCGAGAAGAAGATGTTTTCGAATACGGAGGAATTGCTGCCCGTGATTTCCTTCAATGCCAAGGCCAGTGCCGACGATGCCAACAAGCACGCCGACTTCGTGGCCCGCATGGTGGAAAAAGGCTATACGGCCAAGCAGGTACGCCTGTTATGCGAATGGTACTTGCGCGTACGCAAGTCATCCTAGCGCAGACAGCGGGCGCGTTCCCGCCAGCAAGACGGCGGGACGCGCAAGACGAGAAGCAAGGAGGCACCCTTTGACATACCTCATCGACAGGCGCTTGCAAAGCAAGAACAAGTCCGCCGTCAACCGCGAGCGCTTCTTGCGGCGTTACAAGAGCCAGATCAAGGATGCCGTGGGGCGCGCCATCAAGGGGCGCTCGATCACGGACGTCGAGAATGGCGAAAAGGTCAGCATCCCCGTCAAGGACGTGGGCGAACCGTCGTTCGGCCACGCGCATGGCGGCGTGTGGGAAGTGGTCAATCCCGGCAACAAGGAATACCTGAAGGGCGACCAGATCGCGCGGCCGAAAGGCGGCGCTGGCAGCGGGCGCGGCAAGGCGGGCAACAGCGACGAGACGACGGAAGACGACTTCATCTTTGAATTGTCGCGCGAAGAGTTCATGAATTACTTCTTCGAAGACCTGGAATTGCCGCACATGGTGAAAACCCAGCTGACGGCCACCACGGAATTCAAGAACCAGCGCGCCGGCTACAACATGTCGGGCACGCCATCGAATATCCACGTGCTGCGCTCGCTGCGCGGCGCGCTGGGGCGGCGCATCGCCGTCGGCGGCGGCGCCCGCAAGCAGCTGGCGCAGGCGGAGGAAGACCTGGCGGCCCTGCTGCACGAAGGCGTGCCCGACAGCGACCCGCTGGTGGTGGAACTGCGCCGCCTGATCCACCACCTGCACACGCGCTTGCTGGCCATCCCCTTCATCGACCCGTTTGACTTACGCTACAGCAACCGCATCAAGGTGCCCAAGCCCATGACGCAAGCCGTGATGTTCTGCATCATGGACGTTTCCGGCTCCATGGATGAAACGCGCAAGGATACGGCCAAGCGCTTCTTCATCCTGCTGTATCTGTTCCTCAAGCGCGCGTACGACAAGATCGAGGTGGTCTTCATCCGCCACCACACGGCGGCGGCGGAAGTGGACGAGCAGGAATTCTTCAATTCGCGCGAGTCGGGTGGCACCGTCGTGTCGTCGGCCTTGCACTTGCTCAATAACATCATCGACGAACGCTATGGCGCCGGGCAATGGAACAGCTACGTGGCGCAGGCATCCGACGGCGACAACTGGGACAACGACTCCATGCTGTGCCGCCAGTTGCTGATCAACACCATCATGCCCAAGGTGCAGTACTACACCTACGTCGAGATCACCGACGGCCCGCAGCAAAACCTGTGGGAGCAATACGCGGGCGTGCTCGACCATCACGCCCATTTCGCCATGCAAAAGATCGTCACGCCGGCCGATATCTATCCGGTCTTCCGCGAACTGTTCAAGAAACAGGTGAAATGATGAGTGCAGCCTTTGACCGCGCCAGCAACACTCCGGGCGAACCGTTCGTGCGCCTGCGCCACCCGAACGCCCTGCCCGAGCAGTCGGAATGGACGTTCGAGCTGATCGAGCAAATCCACGAGGAAATCCGCCGCGTGGCGAAACAGTTTGGCCTCGACACCTATCCGAACCAGCTGGAAATCATCACGGCCGAACAAATGATGGATGCCTACACCTCGGTCGGCATGCCCGTCTCGTACAACCATTGGTCGTTCGGCAAGCATTTTTTATCGACCGAGAAAAGCTACAAGCGGGGCCAGATGGGCCTGGCCTACGAGATCGTCATCAACTCGAACCCGTGCATCGCCTATTTAATGGAGGAAAACAGCCTGACCATGCAGTCGCTGGTGATCGCGCATGCGGCATACGGCCACAATTCCTTCTTCAAGGGCAATTACCTGTTCCGCGCCTGGACGGATGCGGACGCCATCATCGACTATATGGTGTTTGCCAAGAATTACATCAGCGAATGCGAACAACGCCACGGCGTCGACGCCGTGGAATTGCTGCTCGACTCCTGCCACGCCATCCAGAACTATGGCGTGGACCGCTACAAGCGCCCGGCGAAACTGTCGATGGCCAAGGAATATGCGCGCCAGAAGGAGCGCGAAGAGTATGTGCAGTCGCAGATCAACCAGCTGTGGCGCACCCTGCCCCGCCGCGAGGACGAGGAGGAAGAGGAAGACCAGCGCAAGGCCGTGGCGCGCTTTCCGCCCGAGCCCGAGGAAAACCTGCTGTACTTCATCGAGAAATATGCGCCGCTGCTGGAACCGTGGCAGCGCGAGATGGTGCGCATCGTGCGCAAGATTTCCCAGTACTTCTATCCGCAGCGCCAGACGCAGGTCATGAACGAGGGCTGGGCCACGTTCTGGCACTACACCATATTGAACCAGCTGTATGACGAAGGCGTGGTGGGCGACGGCTTCATGATGGAGTTCCTGAAAAGCCATACCAACGTCGTCTACCAGCCGCCCATCGACAGCCCCTATTACAGCGGCATCAACCCGTATGCGCTGGGCTTTGCCATGATGAGCGACATCCGCCGCATCTGCGAACACCCGACCGATGAAGACCGCGCCTGGTTTCCCGACATGGCGGGCAGCGACTGGCGCAAGAGCCTGGACTTTGCCATGCGCAATTTCAAGGATGAAAGCTTTATCGCCCAGTACCTGTCGCCGCGGCTGATCCGCGAATTCCACTTCTTTGCCGTGCTCGACGACGACAAGAATGAAAAGCTGGCCATTTCCGCCATCCACGACGACGCCGGCTACCGCTATGTGCGCCAGCAGCTGGCGGAACAGTACAACCTGGGCAACCGCGAGCCGAATATCCAGGTGTGGTCCGTGAATACGCGCGACGACCGCGCCCTGACCCTGCGCCACACGCAATTCCAGCGCCGGCCGCTGAACCAGCAGGCGGCGGAAGTGCTCAAGCACGTGGCCCGGCTGTGGGGCTTCGACGTGCACCTCGACACGGTCGATCCGCAGGGCGTCGTGCTCGGCACATTAAATTGCCGTCGGGAAAAGCGTAACCGGCGCGATGACCCGGTTGTCCGGCCATAAAATGATTTGTTGATAATAATCAATAGCAAGAATATAAGCGCTTCCTATACCTACATAGGAATTCAGTATGGCTAGACGGCCTCGTAACGGTCGTCAAAAGGCTCTTTTTTGACCTAGATAAAGTCCGTAATGCACCCGCTTGGTGCACGTGAACGGCTAAGTGGTCTGGTTCCGCGCCAAAATATTTCCAAAAAGAAAAATTTTTCTCCAAATTTAGCAGTTTCCATATTGAATATCACGAAATATAATTCCGCCAGATCGGCACATCGGAGAACTTAGCAGTGGTAGCCCGAAACGGCTGTAAAAAACCGATAAGACCGCCTTTTTTTCTGTCCGAAAGCGTGCAAAGATGACATAAGCAAGTACGTTTTCAGGGCGCAAAAGCGCCAAAAATTTAACCGGTTTTAGGCGTTAAAAATCTGTGTAAAATAAAGAATTCGTATGTATAATTCGGCGACGTCCCGGATACGGCTGGAGCTTTGTGTCGTCATTTTGGGGTTCAGTTGCAAGACAAGAGATGGTATTTGGAGAAAGCAGGCATGAATTTTTCGAACGAGAAAAGTCCCAAGAACTACACAGGCATCACTATCGTTGTCCTGCTGCACGTTCTCGCGGCTTACGGGATCGTGACGGGCTTGGGCAAGCGGTTGGTCACCAAAATGATGGAACCGGTTGAAACCAAGATTATCGAGGAAGTCAAACCGCCTCCACCGAAGGATCTTCCACCGCCACCACCGCCGCCAGAAATGAAGGCGCCACCGCCGCCATTCATTCCGCCAGTCGAGGTGAACGTGCAGCAGCCGCCACCACAGCAGAACGTGATTGCAAATACGACTGCCGTGAAGCCAGCCACGAATGTATTGGCACCGCCAGCACCGCCTGCACAGCCTGCGCCAACTCCTGGACCAGCCAAATCGGTGCGTACGCCGGCCGTGGTTGACTTCAGTGTCTGCGAAAAACCGGCTTATCCAAAGTCGTCGCAGCGCAACGAGGAAACCGGTGTGGTGACACTGTCGTTCCTGATCGGTGTAGACGGCAAGGTCGCTGATTCGAAGATCGTGAAGTCAAGCGGCTTCAGAGACTTGGACAAAGCCGCGGTGCAAGGTATCAGCCGCTGTACATTTAAGCCGGCAACAGTTGACGGCAAGCCGGAACAAGGCTGGCAGCAAATGCAATACGTTTGGTCGCTGGATTAAAACCCGAGACAGTTATCCCCTGTTTCACACTATGATTTCGTTGTCATTACGTTCAGCGATCTGTTATTTTTAATTTTGGAGGAAGCATGTTTAAGAATACCCGTTTGTCCGCATTTTTTGCCGCGGTTCTGTTGTCCGTCACCGCTACGACCGCTCTGGTAGCAGCACCGGCATTCGCTGACGCGCCAGCATCGGCTGCCGCTTCCGCTCCAGCGGCAGACGCAGCACCAGCACCAGTTGCCGCTGACGCAGCAGCTCCTGCAGCAGACGCAGCCGCTCCAGCCGCTGATGCAGCCGCTCCAGCCAAAACCGAAGAAGTCCACAACCCATTCGGCCTGCAAGCAGTGTGGGACGGCGGCTTCGTGCCACGCGCCACCCTGATCATCCTGGCCATCATGTCGATCGGCAGCTGGTACATCATCATCACCAAGCTGATGGATCAAATGAAGATCTTCAAGCAAGCTAAAGAAACCGCTGCCAAATTCTGGAAAGCTCCTTCGATCGCTGCCGGTTCGGCAACCCTGACCGAAGGCTCGCCATTCCGCTTCATCGCTGAATCGGGCACCAAGGCAACGGCTCACCATGACGGCGCCCTGCTGGAACAAATCGATCTGTCGACCTGGGTGACGATGTCGATCCAGCGCGCTTCGGACAAAGTTCAATCGCGTCTGCAAGATGGCCTGTCGTTCCTGGCAACCGTTGGTTCGACCGCACCGTTTATCGGTCTGTTCGGTACCGTTTGGGGTATTTATGGCGCGCTGACCAACATCGGTATGACCGGTAACGCTTCGATCGATAAAGTTGCAGGTCCAGTTGGTGAAGCACTGATCATGACCGCTTTCGGTCTGCTGGTCGCTGTTCCTGCCGTTCTGGGTTACAACTGGCTGGTTCGTCGTAACAAAACCGCAATGGAAGACGTACGCTCGTTCAGCGCCGACGTTCACTCGGTACTGATCTCCGGCGCAATGTCGACCAGCGAAGCTGGCCGTGCTGCCGGCGCTAAAAAGATCGGATAAGAATCATGTCGATGTCCGTCGGCTCCGACAGCGGAGATGAAGATCAAGTAATGTCAGAAATCAACACGACGCCGCTCGTCGACATCATGTTGGTTTTGCTGATCATTTTCTTGATCACCAGTCCGGTTGTCCTCAAATTGCAGAAAATCGATCTGCCGATCGAGGCCAACCAAGCCCTTCAAAGCAAGCCAGAAAACGTCAACATCGTTGTCAACAAGGATGGCGAGATCTATCTGGGCCAGAAGAAACTGAAAGACACGAACGAACTGTTCGATTATCTTAAAGTTGAAGCAGTGAAAGTACCGCAGCCGGAAGTACACGTTCGTGGCGACCAAGAAACACGCTACGAATCGATCGGCCGGGTTATTTACACGACCCAACGTGCCGGGATCCAGAAGGTCGGCTTCATCACCGAACCACCTGACAAGGGCTGATAGCGACTGACAGCGGCGTCCCGGCCACACAGGGACGCCACTGGCAGGAGCTTGCCGGGCAGCGGCATCGCCCGGCGCTTCGTTGGACTTCTTAAAGGAAATACTATGAGTATGAATGTCGGTTCGGGTAGTTCGCCAAACGCGGATCCGGAACCAATGATGGAACTGAATATGACGCCCCTCATCGACGTGATGCTGGTGCTGATTATCATGTTGATCATCACGATTCCTAAGCAAAACCACTCGGTGAACCTGAACATGCCGGTCGGCACCCCGCCGCCACCGACAACGGAACCAGTGGTCGTCACGATCGATGTCGATTTTGATGGCACTATCTTGTGGGACAATCAGGTCGTTCCTGATCGTAATACGCTGGAAGCCAAGCTGAGCAACATCGCTGCGCAAGCAGACCAGCCGGAAGTACATCTGCGTCCTAACAAGCTGGTGGAATACAAAGTCGTCGCCGGTGTGATGGCGTCGGCGCAGCGTCTGGGCGTGACCAAAATCGGTCTGGTCGGCAACGAGCAATTCCAGTAAGCTGTTGCATCAGGTTCTCTTTACATCCGAATAGGCAGGACTTCCTGCCTATTCGCTTTTTACTGAAAGACTTTCTCATGTCCAAGTTTCGTCTCGCTCATCTCGGCCTCGTCATGGCCGCTATCGGTTTTACCGCAGCAACTCCCGTAATCGGCCTGGGCTCGCTGGCATATGCCGCGGACACCGTGCGCGCCGAAGTGGGCAAGCCACTGCAAGAAGCGCAGAAACTCGCTGGCAGCGGCAAGAACAAGGAAGCGCTGGCCAAGCTGCGCGAAGCTGACAGCGTCGGCGGCAAGACCGCCTTTGAAAGCTACCAGATCGAACGCGTGCGCGCCTCGGCCGCTGCTGCCGCCGGCGACAATGGCACCGCCATCAAGGCATTCGAAGCCGTCATCAATTCCGGCCGCCTGAGCGCCGCCGAAGCCCCTAAATTCACGCAAGCCCTGGCAGGTATGTACTACCGCGCCAAGGACTGGCCAAATACCATCACCTGGATCAAACGCTCGCTGAAAGACCGCGAAGATCCACAGATGCGCGAACTGCTGATCCAGACCTACTACGTCAGCGGCAACTACGCCGAAGCGGCAAAAGAGCTGCAATCGCGCGGCGGCAACTCGGAAGCGAGCCTGCAAATGCTGGCCAACATCCAGTTGAAGCAAAACGACAAGGCCGGCTACGTGGCCACCCTGGAAAAACTGGCTGGCAGCTATCCAAAGACCAGCTACTGGGCTGACCTGCTGAACCGCGTTTCGGGCAAGCCGGGCTTCTCGCAACGCCTGGGCCTGGACGTCCAGCGCCTGCGCCTGGCCAACGGCCTGTTCACCAAGCCTTCCGAATACATGGAAATCAGCCAGCTGGCCCTGCAAGCAGGCAATCCAGGCGAAGCGCTGAGCATCATCGAGCAGGGCTACAAAAAAGGCGTGCTGGGCACCGGTACCGATGCGGCCCGCCACCAGCGCCTGAAAGACCTGGCCCTGAAAACCCAGGCTGACCTGAAAGCCAATGCCGCCAAGTCGGAAGCGGAATACGTCAAGAACAAGGACGCCGACAGCTTGAGCAAGCTGGGCTTCGCCCTCGTGTACGATGGTCAGACCGACAAGGGCCTGGGCTTGATGAACGACGCCGTGAAATTGGGTACGGCCAAGTATGCGGAAGAAGCCAAGCTGCATCTGGGCATCGCCTACGTCCACGCCGGCAAGAAAGCCAACGCCTCGACGGCCCTGAAAGCTGTCAAGGGCACGGATGGCGCGGCCGACCTGGCACGCTACTGGGCCTTGATGAACAAGTAATCGACATCGACCCCAGGCGACTGCGCGTCGCGCTTTGCGGCCGGCGATGCTCACCGGCCCGGCGCCCCGTACTCCGATACGGCGGCGCTTCCCGGCCGCAAATCACCGCCGCTTGCTAAGCCTGGGTTCGACGTCGAGAGTGCACTGAATCCCTGCCAAAGCGTTGCCAGCACACCTGCCGGCAACGCTTTTTGTCCATTTCAAGGGCGAAATTACCCTTCGGCCCACCCTTGCGGCTGTGCATCCCTGAAACAGTCCGTATAATCCCCCATTTGGCACAGTTTTTCATCAGATTCCTATGAAGGTATTCCGCGGACTTCCCAATGCCCAGGCACGAGCGCCTTGCGCTTTGACCATCGGCAATTTTGACGGTGTCCACATCGGCCATCAGGCCTTGCTGGCGCGCGTGCGCGACGCGGCGACCACGCTCGGCATTGAAGCGGCCGTGATGACGTTCGAACCGCACCCGCGCGAATTCTTCGCGCAGCGCGCGGGCGACCTGTCGAAGGCGCCGCAGCGCATCGCCAACCTGCGCGACAAGCTGCAGTCGCTCGACGACGCCGGCATCGACCGCGTCGTCGTCGAACACTTCAGCGCCCAGTTCGCCGCCTTGACGCCGCAGGAATTCACGGAAAAAGTCCTCGTCGACGGCTTGCACGTGAAATGGCTGATGGTCGGTGACGATTTCTGCTATGGCGCCCGGCGCGCCGGCGACGTGGCCATGCTGCAGGAAGCGGGCCGCAAATATGGTTTCCACGTAGAAACATTGCCCACCGTGATGAACGGCAGCACGCGCATCTCGTCGTCGGCCGTGCGCCTGGCCCTCGCCGCGGGCGACTTCCCCCTGGCCACGCAGCTGCTGGGCCATCCGTACGCCATTTCCGGCCATGTGATCCACGGCCAGAAGCTGGGCCGCACCCTGGGCTTCCCCACGCTCAACCTGCGCGTGGCGCACCGCCCCGCCCTGTCCGGCATCTTCATCGTGCAGGTGCATGGCCTGGGGCCGCTGCCGCTGCCGGCCGTGGCCAGCCTGGGCGTGCGTCCCACCGTCGACGACAGCGGCCGCGTCTTGCTGGAAGTGCATGTGTTTGATTTCGACCAGTCCTGCTACGGCAAGCTGGTGCGCGTGGAATTCCTGCAAAAGCTGCGCGACGAAGAGAAATACGACGACCTGCCCACCCTGACGGCCGCCATCGAGCGCGACTCGAACCAGGCGCGCGCCTATTTCGAGCAGCGCAGCGGCGCCATTACCGCCACCGACCGAATTTGACCCCGGCCAACTCCGCCGCCTGGCGGCCCCCGCCGCCGCCACACATCATTCAATACAAGTAAAGAAGACTATGTCCGACCAAAACAAGCCAGCCACGCCCAAGCAAAACAAGAAGCCTGAAAGCAAATACCCGGTCAACATGACGGAAACCCCGTTCCCCATGCGCGGCGACATGGCCAAGCGCGAGCCGCAATGGGTACAGCAATGGCAAGACAAGAAAATCTACGAGCGCGTGCGCAAGGCCGCCGCCGGCCGTCCGAAATTCATCCTGCATGACGGCCCGCCGTATGCGAATGGCGACATTCACCTGGGCCACGCCGTCAACAAGATCCTGAAAGACATGGTCGTCAAGTCGCGCTCGCTGGCCGGCTTCGACGCGCCGTACGTGCCGGGCTGGGACTGCCACGGCATGCCGATCGAGATCCAGATCGAAAAACTGCACGGCAAGAACCTGCCGACGGCCGACGTGCTGGAAAAGGCCCGCGCCTACGCCAACGTGCAGGTCGAACGCCAGAAGAAGGACTTCATCCGCCTGGGCGTGCTGGGCGAGTGGGACAACCCCTACCTGACCATGGCGCACGGCAATGAAGCCGACGAATTGCGCGCGCTGGGCAAGCTGCTGGAGAAAGGCTATGTGTACCGCGGCCTGAAACCCGTCAACTGGTGCTTCGACTGCCAATCGGCCCTGGCCGAGGCGGAAGTGGAATACGCGGAAAAACGCGATCCATCCATCGATGTGGGCTTCAAATTCGCCGAGCCGGCAAAACTGGCGGCCGCCTTCGGCCTGCCATCGCTGCCGACCGAGAACGGTTTCATCGTCATCTGGACCACCACGCCGTGGACCATCCCGTCGAACCAGGCGCTGAACGTGCACCCGGAAGTCAAATATGCGCTGGTGAAGACCGAGCGCGATGGCCAGCCGCTGCTGCTGATCCTGGCGCAGGACCTGGTCGTGGCCAGCCTGGCGCGCTTCAAGCTGGAAGGCACGACGATTGCTACCTGCGATGGCGCGGCCCTGGGCGGCATCGCCTTCCGCCACCCGCTGCACGCCAGCGACGCCTTCTACGACCGTCTGTCGCCGCTGTACCTGGCCGAATACGTGACCACGGAAAGCGGCACGGGCGTGGTGCACTCGGCGCCCGCCTACGGCTTGGACGACTTCATCTCGTGCAAGGCGCACGGCATGAAGGACGACGACATCATCAAGCCGGTCATGGGCGACGGCAAATTCGCCTCCACCCTGCCCCTGTTCGGCGGCATGACCATCTGGGAAGCGTCGAAGCCGATCTGCAACGCCCTGAAGGAAGCGGGCGCGCTGTTCGAAGTCAAGATGTTCGACCACAGCTACATGCATTGCTGGCGCCATAAGACGCCGATCATCTACCGCGCCACCTCGCAGTGGTTCGCCGGCATGGACGTGACGCCGAAGGATGGCGGCGCCACCCTGCGCGAGACGGCCCTGAAAGGCATCGCCGACACCGAGTTCTTCCCTGACTGGGGCCAGGCGCGCCTGCACGGCATGATCGCCAACCGTCCCGACTGGACCCTGTCGCGCCAGCGCCAGTGGGGCGTGCCGATGGCCTTCATCGTGCACAAGGAAACGGGCGACCTGCATCCGCGCACGGCGGAACTGCTGGAGCAAGTGGCCAAGCTGATCGAAAAGGGCGGCATCGAAGCCTGGCAATCGCTGGACCTGGCTGACCTGATCGGCGACGAAGCGGCCATCTACGCCAAGAACAAGGACACGCTGGACGTGTGGTTCGATTCCGGCGCCACGCACCAGACCGTGCTGGGCGGCCCGCAAGGCCATGGCTCGCACTCGACGCAGCTGCAATTCCCGGCCGACCTGTACCTGGAAGGCTCGGACCAGCATCGCGGCTGGTTCCACTCCTCCTTGCTGGTGTCGTCGATGCTGAATGGCCGTCCGCCATACAAGGCCCTGCTGACGCACGGCTTCACGGTCGATGGCGAAGGCAAGAAGATGTCGAAGTCGCTGGGCAATACCCTGGCGCCGCAAAAGATCTCGGACACCCTGGGCGCCGACATCCTGCGCCTGTGGATCGCTTCGACCGACTACACGGGCGAACTGTCGATCTCGGACGAAATCCTCAAGCGCGTGACGGAATCGTATCGCCGCATCCGCAACACCCTGCGCTTCCTGCTGGCGAACACCTCGGACTTCAATCCGGCCACGGACGCCGTGCCGGTGGCCGAGCTGTTCGAAATCGACCGCTACGCGATCGCCAACATGGCCTCGCTGCAGCAGCAGATCGAGAACAACTACGCGCGCTACGAGTTCCACCCGGTCGTGTCGAAGCTGCAGACGTACTGCTCGGAAGACCTGGGCGGCTTCTACCTGGACATCCTGAAGGACCGCCTGTACACGACGGGCCTGACCTCGCACGCGCGCCGTTCCGCGCAGACGGCCCTGTGGCACATCACGCAAAGCCTGCTGCGCCTGATGGCTCCGGCCCTGTCGTTCACGGCCGAGGAAGCGTGGGCCGTCTTCGCCGGCGCGGATGCCTACGCCGCCAGCGATGAAACCATCTTCACGCAAACCTGGTGGCAGCTGCCGGAAGTATCGGACGCGGCCGACCTGCTGGAGAAATACACGGCCCTGCGCGCCGTGCGCACGGATGTGACGAAGCAGCTGGAAGACTTGCGCACCTCGGGCGCCATCGGCTCCTCGCTGCAGGCGGAGCTGACGATCAAGGCCGCGCCGATGAAATACAAGCTGTTGACCACCCTGGGCGACGACTTGAAGTTCGTCTTCATCACGTCGCAGGCAACGGTGGCCGAAGTGGCCGACGAAGCGGCCGAGGAAGTGGTCGTGGCCGCGTCGACGGCGCCGAAGTGCGAGCGCTGCTGGCACTACCGCAGCGACGTGGGCACGGACGCCGCGCATCCGACCCTGTGCGGCCGCTGCGTCAGCAACCTGTTCGGTGCGGGCGAGAAACGCCGCTTCGCCTAAACAACGGCGTCAAAATCGACTGCGCGTCGCGATTTTGCGGCCTGCGGTGCTCGCTGCCTCGGCGGCCCCGTACTAAAGTACGGCGCTGCATCCCGGGCCAACGGGGCGCCGGGCCCCGCTGCCGCTCGCTACGATTTTGCCCGCCGTTGTATGCTATCTGTCCAACCGCTGCCTGCTGCCAGGCGGCGGCTTTATCTTCCCTGGAAAAATATGGCCACTAAAAACCGTTTTTCATCGAAATCGTCATCCTCGTCGTCGCTGGTGCCATGGTTGGGTATCGCCGCCATCGTCATCCTGTTCGACCAGATCACCAAGATCACGATCCTGAAGACCTTCCGCTATGCGCAGGAAATGGTCATCACCTCGTATTTCAACCTTGTGCTCGCGTATAACAAGGGCGCCGCGTTCAGCTTCCTGTCCGACCAGGGCGGCTGGCAGCGCTATTTCTTCACCGGCATCGCCCTGGCGGCGGCCATCTACATCATCTACCTGCTGAAAAAGCACGCCGGCCAGCGCATGTTCTGCTGGGCCCTGGCGCTGATACTCGGCGGCGCGCTGGGCAATGCCATCGACCGCCTGATGTACGGCCACGTGGTCGATTTCCTCGACTTCCACTGGAAAAGCTGGGGCCATTTCCCCGCCTTTAATATCGCCGACAGCGCCATCTGCATCGGCGCGGCCCTGTTCGTCATCGATGAACTGCGCCGCGTGAACAAGTAACTCAGACAAGCAATCAATACAGCGGGAGAACAGCATGGAATTGTCCGGCAAAAAAATCGTCCTGGGACTCTCGGGCGGCGTCGCCTGCTACAAGGCGGCGGAACTGTGCCGCGCCCTGACCAAGGCGGGTGCCTCGGTACAGGTGGTGATGACGGATGCGGCCAGCCACTTCATCACGGCCGTGACGATGCAGGCGCTGTCCGGCCACCCCGTGCACACGAGCCAGTGGGATGCGCGCATCGACAACAACATGGCGCATATCGATTTGACGCGCCATGCGGACGCGATCCTGATCGCGCCGTGTTCGGCCGACTTCATGCGCAAGCTCGCCCATGGCGTGTGCGACGACCTGCTGTCGACCCTGTGCCTGGCCCGCCCGGCCCACCTGCCCCTGCTGGTGGCGCCGGCCATGAATGTGGAAATGTGGCAGAACCCCGCCACGCAGCGCAATGTGCAGCAGCTGCGCGACGACGGCATCGCCATCTTCGGCCCCGCCGCCGGCGAACAGGCTTGCGGCGAAGTGGGCCTGGGCCGCATGCTGGAACCGGAACAGCTCCTGACGGAGCTGATCGCCGCCTTCCAGCCGAAGGTCCTGGCGGGCAAGCGCGTGCTGGTCACGGCCGGCCCCACCTTCGAAGCCATCGATCCCGTGCGCGGCATCACCAATCTGTCCTCGGGCAAGATGGGCTATGCGGTGGCGCGCGCGGCGCGCGAAGCGGGCGCCGAAGTGCTGCTCATTTCCGGCCCGACGGCCCTCGATGCGCCGTTTGGCGTGCGCCGCATCAATGTGCAAAGCGCGCAGCAGATGCATGATGCCGTGCTGGCCCACGTCGACGGCCAGCATGTCTTCGTCGCCGTGGCCGCCGTCGCCGACTGGCGTGTCGTCAACGCCAGCGAGCAGAAGATGAAAAAGCAGGCCGACGGTTCCGTGCCGGAACTGCAGTTCGCGCAAAATCCCGACATCCTCGCCACCGTGGCGGCGCGCACCAACCTGGCCGGCTATCCGTACTGCGTGGGCTTTGCCGCCGAATCGGAAAACCTGGTGGAATTCGGTTCGACCAAGCGCGAGAAAAAGGGCATCCCCCTGCTGATCGGCAATATCGGCCAGAACACCTTTGGCCAGGACGACAACACCATCATCCTCTTCGACGAGGACGGTCATACCGTGCTGCCGCGCGCCTCGAAACTGAACCTGGCACGCCAGCTGATTTCGGAAATTTCCAAGCGCATCGCCAGGAATTCGCTGCTCAAATAAACCTCCATCCGTTTTATCGTAAAGCTTCAATGAAAAATATCGACATCAAAATCCTCGACGCCCGCATGAAGGAACAATTGCCGGCCTACGCCACCCCGGGCAGCGCGGGCCTCGACCTGCGCGCCTGCATCGACGCCCCCATCACCATCGAAGCCGGCCAGACCGTGCTCATCCCCACCGGCCTGGCGATCCACATCGGCGACCCCTCGTATGCGGCCATGATCCTGCCGCGCAGCGGCATGGGCCACAAGAACGGCATCGTGCTGGGGAATCTGGTAGGCTTGATCGACTCCGATTACCAGGGCCAGCTGATGGTATCGACCTGGAACCGGGGCCAGAGCGCATTCACGCTCAATCCCATGGAGCGCCTGGCGCAGCTGATTATCGTGCCGGTGCTGCAAGTGGGCTTTAACGTCGTCGAGGAATTCGGCGACAGCGAACGCGGTGTTGGCGGTTTCGGCAGCACCGGCAAACATTAACAGCGACTGACAAACCGTAGCGAGCGGATGTGAGCTGCGGCCGGGACGCGGAGCTGTGCGTATGCACAGTAAGCATCGGAGGCCGCAAATCGCGCCGCGCAGCAGGTTTTGTCAGAAGTTACAAGAAGGAATAGTCTATGCCAGGTTTCCGCCATCTGATCTCAGCCCAGACTTCGCTGCGCCGATTGGCCACTCCCCTCCTGCTGGCCAGCGCGGCCATCCTGACCGGCTGCACCACGCCGGCGACGACTGTCAGCGGTCCGTTCAATGTCGTGCCGGCGCCCGACGCGCCGGCCTTGACGGCGCAGCAAAAGGCGGCGCAGGACGAGCTGGTGAAGATGGTGGCCCTGCAGGACCGGCTGTCGAAAGTCTCGGCGCCCCTGCTGATCAACAATGCGGACCTGTGCAAGACGTATGCGCGCAACCTGCTGGGCTTCACGGCACAGAACAAGTATTCGTATCCGGGCATCTATGCCGACGCGGCGCAGGCGGCGCTCGGCTACGGCGAACAGATGCAGGTGTCCGGCGTGCTGCCGGGCAGCGGCGCCGCGCGCGCAGGCTTGCGCAAGGGCGACGGCTTGCTGGCGGCCGAAGGCAAGCCGCTGCCCTCGGGCCCCAAGGCGGAAGGCCCGTTCGGCGCCATCGTCGGCCCGCTGGCCTCGAAAAGCGCCAGCCTGAACATGACCATCGCCCGCGACGGCCAGCAGCAGGACCTGAAGATTCCCGTCACGCGCGCCTGCGCCTTCCGCGTCGCCCTGGGCAATGCGGACAATATCAATGCGTATTCGGACGGCTCGCGCATCATGCTCACGCGCGGCATGGTCAATGCGGCGCAAAATGACGAAGGCATCGCCTTCGTCATCGCCCGCGAAATGGCGCACAACATCCTCGACCACGCGCGCAGCCAGCGCACGGCCGGCACGGCCGGCAGCATCATCGACAGCCTGGGTGCCGTGCAGCCCGACGTCTCGATGCTGACGGGCGCCGCCGGCATCAAGGCCATGCCGCAGGAACTCGACGTGCAAGCCGACACGCTGGCCATCTACCTGCTGGCGCGCGCCGGCTACAACATCGACAACGCCGCCCGCTTCTGGCAGCGCCTGGCCACGCAAGTGCCGGCCACGGTCGCCAACGGCTACACGGCCCTGCATCCGGGCACCAACTCGCGCATGGCCGCCATCAACCGCGCCGTCATCGACGTGCGCGCGAAGCAGGCGGCGAAGAAACCGCTGAAACCGTAATCAGCGTGACGCCTGGAACAGCAGATGCTGCTTCAGGCGCCAGGGAAGTTCGGGAAGTAGGCGCCCATGACCCAGGTCAGGATGGCGCAGAACACCACCGCCAGGAACAGCACGACAAGCAGCTTGCCGAACTTGGGATTGCCATCGTCTTCCGGTTGATTCTCTAGCGGCATAGCGTCTTTCTGCAGGCTGGGTGAACGCGTAGTATATTCCATAGTTCGCCGCCATCACGCGGCATTCCACCTTCGCGCCCCATGGACAGCATCGACCTTGAAGTTCTGAAAACCAGCGCCGCCTGGCTCGCCGCCGGGCACCGCTGCGAGCTGGTCACCGTCATCAAGACCTGGGGCTCCAGCCCCCGCCCCGTGGGCGCCACGCTGGCCATCTGCGACGATGGCACGGTGGTCGGTTCCGTGTCCGGCGGCTGCATCGAGGATGACCTGATCGACACGGTGCGCGTGCACGGCATCGTGCGCACGCAGCCGGAAATCGTCAGCTACGGCATCAGCGCCGACGAGGCGCACCGTTTCGGCCTGCCCTGCGGCGGCACCATCGAACTGGCCATCGAACCGCTGCATGCGGACAGCCAGGTGGCCGAGCTGCTGGCGCGCCTGGAAGCCCATGAACTGGTGGAACGCCGCCTGGATTTGCGCAGCGGCGCCGTCACCCTGCGGCGCGCCGCGCCGGGCGCCGCGCTGACCCTGGAAAACGAGGTGCTGACCACGCAGCACGGCCCGCGCTGGCGTCTGCTGATCATCGGCGCCAGCCAGCTGTCGCGCTTCGTGGCGCAAATCGCCATGGCCATGGATTATCACGTCATCGTCTGCGACCCGCGCGAGGAATACCGCGGCGGCTGGAACGTGCCGGGCGTGCCGCTGCTGCACGCCATGCCGGACGACCTCGTGCTGGAACTGCAGCTCGACAGCCGCAGCGCCGTCGTCGCCCTCACGCACGACCCCAAGCTCGACGACCTGGCCCTGATGGAAGCGCTCAAATCCCCGGCCTTTTACGTCGGCGCCATCGGTTCGCGCGCCAACAACGCCAAACGCCGCGAACGGCTGCTGCAGTTCGACGTCAGCGCCGCGCAGCTGGCGCGCCTGCACGCGCCCATCGGCCTGTACATCGGCAGCAAGACGCCGGCCGAGATCGCCATTTCCATCCTGGCCGAACTGACGGCCGTGAAAAATGGCGTGCCCGAGACGCTGCAGATCCAGCACGCGGCGGCCTTGACGCCGCCCACGCCCGACATCTGCGCGCGCTAGTGCCAGACAGCAAGAAACAGGATGCATCCCGCATCGCCACCGTGATACTTTCCCTGATTTTCGGACCGCCATGACCCTGCTGCACTGGACCCTCCCCTTGCCCGCCGGCTACCGCCGCGACGACGTCATCGCCTTCCACAGCCGCGATGCGGAAGCAGTGGCCGAACAGGTCACCGCCACGGGCCTGCGCAAGGGCATCCTGCTTGCCGGCGCCGCCGTCGTGCTGGACGTGGCGTTCACGCATGATGCGGCCATCTGCCGCGCCGACATCGATGGCGATGTCGATGCGGATGCGGGCCTGCGGGAACGGCTGCACGGCGCCCTGCTCAACATCCTCGGCCTGCGCATCGACCCGCAGCCGTTCACGCAGCTGGCGGCGGGCGACCCGCTGATGGCGCCCCTGGTCCGCGTCAACCCGGGCCTGCGCATCGTGCAATCGGCCAGCCCGTTCGAGGCGCTGACCTGGGCCATCATCGGCCAGCAAATCAACCTGCCATTCGCCATCGCCCTGCGCCGCACGTTCATTCTGCAGGCCGGGCGCCGGCACAGCAGCGGCCTGTGGTGCTACCCCGAGGCGCGCGACGTGGCCCGGCTGGCCGTCGAAGATCTGACTAGCCGCAAATTCTCGCGCGCCAAGGCCGAAACCGTGCTGCGCCTGGCCCGTCTCGTCGACGATGGCGAACTGTCGCTGGAGCTGGACGCATCGGGCGAGGTGGCGGCCATTTCGCAGGCGCTGCTGGCCGTGAAGGGCATCGGCCCGTGGACCGTCAATTACGCGCTGCTGCGCGGCTACGGCTATGCCGACTGCTCGCTGCACGGCGACGTGGCCATCCGCGCCGCCCTGCAAAAGCTGCTCGGCGAAGAGAGCAAGCCGGACATGGCGCGCACGGAGCAGTGGTTGCGCCAGTACGCGCCGCACCGCACCATGGCGGCCGCCCACCTGTGGGCCAGCCTGCACGCGGCGGAAAAAAATAGTTCGCCCGAGCGGGAATAAACGGCGGGCGGCAGGCGTCTATCCCTTGCAAGCCCCCAACAACCTCAAGGAGACCGTCATGCGCTTTACTACTTTTGCCGCCACCGCCCTTTTCACCGCCTTGTCCGCCCCGCTCGCCTTCGCCGCCGACGTCATGCCCGCCAACGGCATGCTGGTCAATGCCAGCGGCATGACCGTGTATGTGTTCGACAAGGATGTCGCCGACAGCGGCAAGAGCGCCTGCAGCGGCGGCTGCCTGGTCGCCTGGCCCGCCGTCATCGCCACCGAAGCGGCACCCGCCGCCCCGTACGGCAGCATCAAGCGCGAAGACAATGGCGCCATGCAGCTGACCTACAAGGGCAAGCCCCTGTACCTGTACAAGGAAGACAAGAAGCCGGGCGACGTGGCCGGCGACAATTTCAAGAACGTGTGGCACATCGTCAAGCCCTGAGCATCCCGGCCCGCCGCCACGATGACCGCATTTGACGACAGCCGCGCGCTGCAAGCCTGCCTGCCGGGTCTGCGCCGCTATGCGCGCGCGCTGGCGGGCGATGTGCACGCGGACGACCTGGTGCAGGATACCGTCGAGCGGGCCTGGCGCAAGCTCGGTCAATGGCAGCGCGGCGGCGAGATGCGTCCGTGGCTATTTTCCATCATGCACAACCTGCATGTGGACCAGTTGCGCCGTCCCGGTCTGGCGCTGCAGGATATCGACGATGACGCCCTGCTGCCCGCGCCGGAGCGGGCGCCGGGGCAGTCGATCGCCATCGGCGAGATGGATGCGGCGCTGGCCCGCCTGCCGCTGGGGCAGCGCGAAGTGATCCTGCTCGTCGCGCTCGAGCAGATGCCGTATGAGCAGGTGGCGGCCACCCTGGACATCCCCGTCGGCACCGTCATGTCGCGCCTGTCGCGGGGACGCGACAAACTGCGCGCCCTGCTCGATGGCCGTCCCGCCAGCGGCAGCGCGCCCACCCTGAAAGTCGTGAAATGAATACGCAAGCCATCAGCGAAGCGCAACTGCATGCCCTGGCCGATGGCGTGCTGCCCGAGGAACAGCGCGCGGCGCTCGAAGCGCACCTGCGCCAGCATCCGGACGATGCCGCCAGGGTGGACGCCTGGCGCGAACAGAACCGGCAATTGCGCGCCCTGTTCGATCCCGTGCTGGACGCAGCCTTGCCGGCAGCCCTGCTGAGCGCCACCGCGCCGCCAGCGCCAGCGGCGAACGGCGCCTGGCAGCGCCACGCCATGCAGGCGGCGGCCGCCATCGTGCTGGTGGTCGCTGGCGGCGCGGGCGGCTGGCTGCTGCGCGGCGGCAGCGACGGCCCGACGGCCAGCGCCAGCGCCTCCGTTTCCCTGGCGCGCAGCGCCGCCATCGCGCACGCCGTCTACACGCCCGAGGTGCGCCACCCGGTGGAAGTGGGCGCGGAACAGGAAGCCCACCTGGTGCAATGGCTGTCGAAACGCCTGGGCACGCAGCTGCGGCCGCCCGTGCTGTCGCCGCTCGGCTACCAGCTGATCGGCGGTCGCCTGCTGCCTGGCGACGGCGACGGCCCCGTGGCGCAATTCATGTACGAGGATGGCGGCGGCAAGCGCCTGACCCTGTATGTGGCGAAGGAGCGGGCCGGCAGGCAGGAAACGGCGTTCCGCTACACGCAGGAAAAGGAACTGAGCGTGTTTTACTGGATCGACGGCCAGCTCGGCTACGCGCTGTCGGCCGGCCTGCCCAAGCAGGAGCTGGGCAAGATCGCCAACGCCGTCTACGCGCAGCTCGAAGCACCTCGCTGAGGCAGGGCTGAGCGCCATCGCCCGTCAGCCTGCTGCACAAGGGACAGGCGCCGCTGCCCTTGAAACTGCGCGCCTTTCCCGCTCGTCACGCCGCGCCTGCGCGCGTCAGCTGGATGTCTGCTGAGCGCGCCTGAATTCCGCATACGCGTCGACCAGCCGCTCCTTCGAATAGCCGCGGTTGAGTCCACTGGGATTGGGCAGTATCCACACGCGCGCGCCGCCGAAGCGCTCCGGCTGTTCGCCCCAGTCCACCTGGCGTTTCCCCGTCATCGCGGCATAGGCGGCCTTGCCGAGGAAGGCGACCCACTCCGGCCGCACCCATGCCAGCTTGTGCAGCAGGCCCGCCGCCGCTTGCGCGAATTCGTCCGTCCCCACCTGGTCCGCGCGGCTTGTGGGACGCCCGACGGCCGCCGTCAACCCCAGCCCGAAAGCGAGCACGCTTCGATCGTCTTGCGGCGCCACCAGGTGCGGCGTGAAGCCGGCCAGGTACACTACCGGCCAGAAGCGGTTGCCGCGGCCGAGAAAATGATGGCCGGCCGCCGCCGCGTCCACACCGGGATTGAGACCGCAAAAAACTACCTGCAAGCCGGGAGCGAGAATATCCGGCAAGCCTTGTGCCGGTGTCATGTGTGCCATGGAAAACTCCGATATCAGAAGTCGCAGTATGCCACCGGCCCCATCTCCTGCAGCGCAGGGCGGCTGGTGCTACCATCCCGTACTGATGAGCTAATCCATTTGGCGGATGGCCGTCACGCGTCCCCGTACCATCCCACTCCGAGGAATAACCATGACGACCCTGACCATCAATGGCAAGCAGCACGACGTTGCCCTGCCTGAAGACATGCCCCTGCTGTGGACCCTGCGCGACGAACTGGGCATGACCGGCACCAAATTCGGCTGCGGCATGGCCCTGTGCGGCGCCTGCACCGTGCACATGGACGGCGAGGCCATCCGCTCCTGCGTGACGCCGATTTCGGCCGCCGCCGGCAAGCGCATCACCACCATCGAAGCCGTGGGCGAGGACCAGGTCGGCCTGGCGCTGCAACAGGCGTGGCAGGAACACGGCGTGCCGCAATGCGGCTACTGTCAGGCCGGGCAGATCATGTCGGCCACGGCGCTGCTGCACAAGACGCCGAGACCGAACGACCAGCAGATCCGCGAGGCGATGAGCGGCAATATCTGCCGCTGCGGCACCTACACGCGCATCCACGCGGCCATCAAGCAGGCGTCGGCCAGCATCGGCGCGAAAGGAGCGGCCAAATGAGCATCCATGACACTCCTGCCGCACATTCGCCCGCGCGGCGCAGCTGGCTCAAGGCCGCCGGCGCGCTGGCCGGCCTGACCCTGGTGGCGGGTCCTTCCGGCCTCGTGATGGCGGCCGATGCCGTCAAATACGGCGGCGCGCGCATGGCTGGCGGCGTGGTCGACGACGCCCTGGTATTCCTGTCGATCGGCACCGACGGCATCGTCACCATCGTGGTGCACCGCTCCGAAATGGGCCAGGGCATCCGTACCAGCCTGCCCATGGTGGCGGCCGATGAACTGGGCGCCGACTGGGCCCAGGTGCGCGTGCAACAGGCGCCCGCCGACGAGGCGCGCTACGGCAGCCAGGACACGGACGGCTCGCGCAGCATGCGCCACTCGTTCCGCGCCATGCGCCACGTGGGCGCCACCGCGCGCCTGATGCTGGAAACGGCGGCCGCCGTGCGCTGGGACGTGCCCGTCACGGAGGTGAAAGCCGTCAACCACGCGGTCGTGCATGCGGCCAGCGGGCGCACGCTGTCGTTCGGCGCCCTGGCCGAGGAAGCGGCCAGGCTGCCCGTGCCGCCGCGCGCCCGCATCAGCCTGAAAGCGGCCGGCGAGCTGCGCTACATCGGGCAAGCCAGCACGCGCGGCATCGACCTGCACGATATCGTCACGGGCAACACCCACTTCGGCATCGACACGCGCCTCGATGGCATGGCGTATGCGGTCATCGCCAGGCCGCCCGTGTTTGGCGGCAAGCTGAAGAGCGTGGACAAGACGGCGGCCCTGAAAGTGCCGGGCGTGCTGCGCATCGTGGAACTGGCGGGCAGTCCGCCGCCCGCCATGTTCAACCCGCTGGGCGGCGTTGCTGTCATCGCGAAAAATACCTGGGCCGCCATCAAGGGGCGCGAAGCGCTGGTGCTGGAATGGGAAGACGGCCCGAATGGCGTTTACGATTCGCAAGCCTTCCGCGAGACGCTGGAAGCGGCCGTGCGCCAGCCGGCGAAACCGGCGCGCGACCAGGGCAAGACCGTGGCTACCCTGGCCGCCGCCCCCGCCGCGCGCAAGCTCAGTGCTGAATATTACCTGCCCCACCTGGCGCACGCCACCATGGAGCCGCCCGCCGCCACCGTGCGCATCGCCGGCGGCAAGGCGGAAGTGTGGGCCTGCGTGCAGGCGCCGCAGGCGACGCGCAGCAACGTGGCCAAGGCGCTGGGCCTGGCGTTCGACGACGTCACCGTGCACGTGACCCTGCTGGGCGGCGGCTTCGGGCGCAAGTCGAAGCCCGATTTCGCCGTCGAGGCGGCGCTGCTGTCGAAGGCCATGGATGGCGCGCCCGTCAAGCTGACGTGGACGCGTGACGACGACCTGCAGCACGACTACCTGCACACGGTGTCCGTCGAACGGCTGGAAGCGTCGCTGGACGCGAAGGGCATGCCGACGGCCTGGCTGCACCGCACGGCCGCGCCCACCATCAGTTCGACCTTTGCGCTGGACGCGAAGACGCAGTCGGCGTCCGAGCTGGGCATGTCTGCCATCAACGTGCCGTATGCGATTCCCAACATCCGCGTCGAGGTGCCGGAAGTGCCGGCCCACACGCGCATCGGCTGGTTCCGTTCCGTGTCGAACATTCCGCACGCGTTTGCCATCCAGTCGTTCACGGCCGAACTGGCCCATGCGGCAAGGCGCGACCACCGCGACTACCTGCTGGCGCTCCTGGGCCCCGCGCGCAAGATCAACCCGGCCGACCTGTCGGACGGCTGGAACTATGGCGAGGACCCGGCAAAATATCCGGTGGATATAGGCCGCATGCGCCACGTGATCGAGCTGGCGACCGCCAAGGCGGGCTGGGGCCGCAAGCTGCCCAAGGGTCGGGGCCTGGGCCTGGCCGTGTCCTACAGCTTCGTCACCTATGTGGCGGCCGTGATCGAGGTGGAAGTCAACGCGGCCGGCGAAGTCATCGTGCCCAGGGTCGACATCGCCATGGATTGCGGTCCGCAGATTAACCCGGACCGCGTGCGGTCGCAGATCGAGGGCGCCTGCATCATGGGCCTGTCCCTGGCCATGAGCGGCGAGATCAGTTTCAAGAATGGCCGGGTCGAGCAAAGCAATTTCCACGACTACGCCGTGCTGCGCGCCGCCGACGCGCCGCGCGTGATCCACACGCACCTGGTGCCCGGCACGCTGGACATGGAACTGGGCGGCGTGGGCGAACCGGCCACGCCGCCGATTGCCCCGGCCCTGTGCAACGCCATCTTCGCCGCCACGGGCAAGCGCATCCGCGCCCTGCCCGTGGCCATGCAGCTGGCGAAGAGGGCTTAGCTGCTGCGCGCGTGACATAACTGCAGCAGCAGCGCGGCGGCGGCCACCACGGCGGCGCCGGCCGCCAGCAGCCACATGGGCCAGTCCAGCAGCAGCAACAGGCCGCCGCTGGCGGCGCCGATGGCGCTGCCCAGGTACAGCGCCGACTCGTTGAGGGCGATGGCCAGGTTGCCATCGCCCTGCGCGGCGCGCGCGGCCAGCAGCTGCTGGTTCTGCGGCACTTGCAGGGCCCAGCCGGCCGCCCCCCACAGCACGATCGGCGCCAGCATCAGCCAGGCCGACCACGCCGCAGCCAGCGGCAGCGCGCACAAGGCCAGCGCCAGCAGCAACAGGATGGTTTGCGTCAGCTTCGGCGCCGCCACCTTGTCGGCCCGGTATCCCACCAGCATGCTGCCGGCGATGCCGCCCAGGCCCCAGGCCCACAGGAACGGCGTCACCGGCAGGGCGGCGCCGCCTGTCGACCATGCCAGCAGCGGCGCGACGAAGGTGTACATGCCCAGGCTGGCGATGGCAGCCAGCAGCGACACCAGCAAGATGGCCAGCACCTGCCCATCGGCCAGCAAGGCCAGCTTGCGGCGCAGCGCGGTCGCCGGCGCCGCCGGCAAGGCCGGCAACCTGCACAGCAAGCCGGCCAGCGCCAGCGCGCCGAGGGCGGCGACCAGCCACAGTGCCGCGGCCCAGCCCAGCCGCTCGGCCAGCAACAGGCTCAACGGCACGCCCAGCACCGTGCCGCTGGCCATGCCCCCCATGATCATGCCGATGGCCTTGCCCCGCTGCTCCGGCGCGGCAACGGCCGCAGCCGCCGCGATGCCGAGCGCCAGATACACGCCGGACGCGATGCCGGCCAGCGCCCGCAAGGCCAGCAAAGCGCCAAAATCGGGCGCCAGCGCGCTGGCCCCGTTCGCCAGCACGAACACGGCCAGTGCCCACAACAGGCCGGCGCGCTGCGCACGGCCCGGCAGCAGGGCCACGGCCAGCGGCGAACCGAGGCCGTAGGCCAGCGTAAACGCCGTCACCAGCTGCGCGGCCATCGCCATCGAAACGGCAAACGCGCCGGCGATCAGCGGCATCAGGCCCGCCGTCACATACGAAGCCATGCCCAGCGCAAACGCACCGATGGCGATCAGGTGGACGGCGGCGGGCAGCACGGCGGCACGGGATGCAGGCGTCGCGGCGCCAGGGGAAGAATAATCGGACATGGAATGGCCTTCAGGAAGAAAGCAGGCATTCTGGAATACAATATAAACAATTACAATTTAACTGTTTATGCTATTACTGATAGCAACAGGCTCACCGGAAAGACCGTAGCATGCGCACTTTGGCCCGTACCCGCCACGAACTGGCCGCCTATCTGCAGGCGCGGCGCGCGCGCCTGTCGCCCGACGACGTGGGCTTGCCCGGCGGCGGACGGCGCAGGACTCCGGGCTTGCGCCGCGAGGAAGTGGCCGCGCTGGCCGGCGTGGGACTGACCTGGTACACCTGGCTGGAACAGGGGCGCGACATCGGCGTCTCCAGCGCCTTCCTCGACAAGCTGGCTGAAGTGCTCAAACTCGATGCGGCCGAGCGCCGCCACCTGTTCCTGCTGGCGCACGCGCGCCCGCCCGCCGAAGAGGGCAAGACGTTTTGCGTGGTGCCGCCGCTGGTGCGCCGCCTGATGCACGAATTGGCGCATCCGGCGTACGTGCTCAACCTGCGCTGGGACGTGCTGGCGTTTAATGCGGACGCCGACGCCATGTTCGGCTTCGGCGCGCATGCTGCCGCGCGCCGCAATCTGCTGTGGCTGCTGTTTACCGATCCCCTGCTGCGCCAGCGCCTTGTCGGCTGGGAAGAGCAGGCGCCGCTGATGCTGTCGAGCTTTCGCCGCGACTACGCGCGCGCCACGCAGGAAGCGGACATCCATGCGCTGCTCGAGGAACTGGAGAAGGTCTCGCCGGAATTCAAGCTGTGGTGGCGCCGCCATGACGTGCATGCGCCATGCGCGGGCGTGCGCACGCTGCTGGTCGACGGCGAAGAGATCGCCCATGAGCACACCTCGCTGACCATCGATGCGGACCGCCATTTGCGGCTGGTGGTGTATGCGCGCCAGGCCGCGCAGTGAACGGCCGCGCACAACGAAAAAACCGCTGACCCTCTTGCGAGGAATCAGCGGCTTCGAATTGGTTGCGGGGACAGGATTTGAACCTGTGACCTTCGGGTTATGAGCCCGACGAGCTGCCAGACTGCTCCACCCCG
>NZ_JBXAKS010000022.1:0-40196 GCF_058798675.1 Janthinobacterium sp. GW822-FHT07H10 | reverse complement strand
GCATGCCGGCGCTGCCGCTGCCTGCGGCGGCGCCGGGCGAGATCCACAGCCGCGCCCAGGCCCTGGCGCAGCTGCGCCAGGTGGCGCTGTACTTCCGCCAGACGGAACCCCACAGCCCCGTCTCGTATTTCGCCGACAAGGCGGCCGACGCCGGCGAGCAGACGCTGCACGAATGGCTGCGTGGCGTGGTCAAGGACAGCGCCTCGCTCGCGCATATCGAGGAACTGCTGGGCGTTGCGCCGCCCGCCGGCCAGTAAGCACCCAGGGCCCGCAGGCGGCGGCCCGCTGGCGCCTACCTGATCGTGTACTTGAACTGCCCCTGCTTGCCCGCGCTGACCTTGATCTTGCTGATCGCCAGCCCCTCTGCCATCCTCGCCAGCACGGATTCGGCAATTTCCGGCAGCAGGCTGCCGTTGAGGATATGGTCGACGTTGCGCGCCCCCGAATCGACTTCGGTGCAGCGCGCCAGCACGGCCTCCACCAGCGTCTCGTCGTAGCTGAATTCGGCCTGGTGGTTGGCGCTGACGCGCGCGGCGATCCTGCGCAGCTTGAGATCGATGATCCTGGCCAGCACGTCGTCGCCGATCGGATAGTAGGGAATCACCTTCAGGCGCCCCAGGAAAGCCGGCTTGAACACCTTCAGCAGCTGCGGGCGGATGGCCAGCTCCAGCTGCTCCGGCGTGGGCACATCCTCGGGCGCCAGGTTCAGGCATGCGTGCATCATGGTGGCCGACGCCACGTTCGAGGTAAGGATGATGATGGTATTCTTGAAATCGATCTCGCGCCCCTCGGCATCGTCCATCACGCCCTTGTCGAACACCTGGAAGAACAGCTCCATGACGTCGGGATGCGCCTTTTCCACTTCGTCGAGCAGCAGCACGCTGTACGGATTGCGCCGCACGGCCTCGGTCAGCACCCCGCCTTCGCCATAGCCGACATAGCCGGGCGGCGAGCCTTTCAGGCCGGACACGCTGTGCGCCTCCTGGTATTCGCTCATGTTGATGGTGATGAGCTTGCGCTCGCCGCCATACAGGGCGTCGGCCAGCGCCAGCGCCGTTTCCGTCTTGCCGATGCCGGACGGACCGACGAACAGGAACACGCCCTTGGGCTTGTCGGGATCGTCGAGGTTGGCGCGCGAGGTGCGCACGCGCTGCGACACCGCCTCGATCGCATGGGGCTGGCCCAGCACGCGCTCTTCCAGCAGGTCCTTCAGCTTCAACACGGTGCGAATATCATCCTTGACCATTTTCCCCAGCGGGATGCCGGTCCAGCCGGCGACGATTTCCGCCACCACGTGGCCATCGACCTGCACCGGCACCATCGGCGTCTCGCCCTGCAATGCGCGCAATTGCTGCAGCAGCGCCTGCAGGTCGCCGGCCTGGCTGGCGTCCGGCCTGGTCTCCGGCCTGGCCGCACCGGCGTCCTCGAGCTCCTGGCGCGCCGCACGCACTTTTTCGCTGAGCGCCTTTTCCGTTTCCCAGCGTGCCGCCAGCGCCCCGTGTTCGCCGGCGGCGGCGCCGCGCGCCGCGCGCAACGCCTTCAGGCGCGCCGCATGGCTGGCGCCGCCGCTTTCCTCGCGCGCCAGGGCCGACGCTTCCGCATCGATGCGTTCGAGCTGGCGCGCCAGGCTGTCGAGCAGCGCCGGCGTGGCGCGCTGTCCCAGCGCCACCCTGGCGCAGGCCGTATCGAGCACGCTGATCGCCTTGTCCGGCAGCTGGCGTCCCATGATGTAGCGGTGCGACAGGCGCACGGCCTCGGTGATCGCCTCGTCGAAGATGCGCACCTTGAAATGCTTTTCCATCAGCGGCGCCATGCCGCGCAACATCGCGCACGCCAGTTCCTCGCTCGGTTCCTCGATCTTGACCACCTGGAAACGGCGCGCCAGCGCGGCATCCTTCTCAAAATATTTCTTGTACTCGCCCCAGGTGGTGGCGGCGATGGTGCGCAGCTCGCCCCGCGCCAGCGCCGGCTTCAGCAGGTTGGCGGCGTCGTTCTGCCCGGCGCTGCCGCCCGCGCCTATCATCGTGTGCGCCTCGTCAATGAAGAGGATGATCGCATGCGGGCTTTTACTCACTTCGCCGATGACGTTTTTCAGGCGGTTCTCGAACTCGCCCTTGACGCTGGCGCCGGCCTGCAGCAGTCCCATGTCCAGCGTGTGGATTTCCACGCCCTGCAGGATGTCCGGCACGTCGCCCTGCACGATGCGCAGCGCCAGCCCTTCGACCACCGCCGTCTTGCCGACGCCCGCCTCGCCCGTCAGGATCGGGTTGTTCTGGCGCCGCCGCATCAGGATGTCGATGGCCTGGCGGATTTCCAGGTCGCGCCCGATCACCGGATCGATCTTGCCGTCGCGCGCGCGCGCCGTCAGGTTCACCGTGAACTGGTCCAGCGCCGGCGTCTTCGATGCCGCCGCGCGGCCTTGCAGTTCGCCCACAGGGTCGCCGCCCGCGCCGTCGGCTACCGTTTCGCCAGCGGCGGCTCCCGCAAGCTCCTGCGAACCCTCGGTCAGCGGCTCCAGCTTGTGTTTGAGCTCGTCAAGCTTGAACTGCTGGAACAGGGCCGAGCCGCGGTACGCGAGCTGCGCCAGTTCCGGCTCGGTCAGCAGTGCCTGCAGCAGGTGCGCGCTGCGGATGCTTGCCTGGTGTCCGGCCCGCAGGTCGAGCGAGGCGATCAGCCAGGCGTGCTCGAACAGCTTCGGCAGCCGCGGCGAAAACACGGGCGTGCGCGCGTTCCCCGTCTGCAGCCGGCCTACCTCGGCCCGCAGGTCCGCTTCCAGCATGCCGACGCTGATGCCGCTGCGGCGCGCGATCAGCACGAAATCGCTGCGCGGCTGTTCCAGCAAGGCCAGGAATACGTGCTCCAGGTCGACCTCGTACTGTCCCAGGCCGACGCAGATACTGGCGGCGCGCGTGGCGGCAATGCGGCAGGTGTCATTCAGCTTGCTGATCAGCGTCTTCAGGTTGATGCTCATGGGGAAGCGGTCCTTGTGTCGGGTTGGAAGGGAGGCGGAATCGGTGTTACGGTTCAGGCAAGCGCGTGCAATTCGTAGCGGACGTCGGCGCGGTCCTGCGCTTCGCCGCCCGTGATGAGGAAACTGTCCCAGCCCAGCCTGCCGCCGCCGCGCGGCTCGTCCAGGCGCACGCCCTGCACGTCGCTGGCGCGCAGCACCAGCTGCACCTCGTACTCGAGGCACAGGCTGGTGAACATGGCGAGCATTTTCTCCAGCGCCCGCGCGGCCGCGCCGCCGGGCAGGAAGGCGTCGAAATGCGCGCGCGCCAGCGGGCCGATGGTCAGCCGCATGCGCAGGTCGCGCTGCCACACGCGCCCGCCCACCAGCGCGGTGGCGCCCAGCACGGCGTTATTCGCGCCCAGGGTGCTTTGCTGCTCGCGCGGCACGTCGTACCAGCAGCCGATGAACTGGCTGACCGTGACGCGCTGGCCGAAATATTCGGACAGCACCTGGCCCATCATCACGGCCGAAGGCGGCCGGTGGCGCATGGCGGCGGCAAAAAAACCCACCGATTCGTCCAGCACGCCATCGCCGGACAGGCGCTCGCGCAGCGAAGCGTGGCCCAGCCCCGCCAGCGACAGCAGCAGCGGCAGGAACTGGTCCTTGCCGTCCAGCTGGTACTTCAGCTCGAGCCGGTACTTGCGCCAGGCTTCGTAAAACAGGGCCAGGGCGCGGTTCGAAAACGTGTCGAGGAAGGCGCGCGGCCCCTCGTCCCTGGACTCGAACTGGTGGCTGGCGATGCGTTCCGTGTAGTGCGCCGGCAGCGCGCCGGCGACGCCGAGAAAACCCATGAAGGCGGGCGTGATGCGCACATACTTGAGCTGCGCACTGCGCAGCGCCGCGCCCAGCGCGTCGGCATCGGTCGCCAGCCCGCGCGGCTCCGGCCGCAACGCTTCGATCTGGCTGGGGGCGAAGTCGAGCGAGACGGAATTCTGGAAGCGCAGGAAGTTGGCCACCGCGCCTTCGTGCGGCATGCCGTTGCGCCGCAGCCAGAGCTCCAGCAGCCGTACCGCCTGGAAGTACTGGAAGCGGTACGGTTGCGCAAACAGGCGCTCGATTACACTAGGCTCGAATCGCCGCTTCGTGGTTTGCATCGCAACAGCTCCTCTCCCGATTTCTTGGCCACCAGCACCAGTTGCGTGAAGCTGTTCGCATGCACATACAGTCCCAGGAAACAGTCGATGACCTGGGCGAAGGCATGGATGCCGCTGCCGACGAACGCCTCCTCGTCCAGCGTCAGCCGCACTTCGATGCCGCGCACCAGGCAGGCGAAGGGATTGCCGGGCAGCCAGGCATTGACGGCCTTGTGGGCGATCGCCGTCAGGCCGCGGATCTGCCGCTGCGAGGTCGGCGAGCGCGGCAAGTCATACAGGGCCAGCATCTCCTGGAAGGCTTCCAGGCCGCTGCCGGCCAGCGACAGGTGGTTCAGCGACAGGTGCGAGATCAGGCGCCAGTGGGCGCCCCGCCCCCGTTCGAATCGGTGCGACTCGGTGGGCTTGCGCAGCAGGCTGATGCTGCGCACGCTGGAGCCGCCCTCGAGGAACAGGTCGCCGCCGTGCAAGCCATAGGTCAGCTGCGCCGGCAGGTCGCGGTTGGTGCAGCTCAGTTCCAGGCTGAGCGTATCCGTTTCCACGGCGGCCGGATCGAAGTCGATATCGACGATCGAGATCTCCGTTTCATGGCCGGGACTCTTGTGGGCGATGACTTCGTCGCGCCGCATCACCCAGTAATGTCCGTCCCTGGCCGGCGTTTCGCCGTGGCGCAGCGAATAGAACGGCCGGAATTCGACCACCGACTCGCCTTGTGGCGTCTGCCGCACCAGCTTGACCGCCTCGATGGCGTGCACCTCGAACGCATACGCGCGGCGCGCATCGGCCAGCACCGGGTAGCTGGCGGCCGTATGCGTGATGCGTATCGGCTCGCCGCGCTGGCGGAACAGGTTGACCACCGGCGTGCAGCCGAGCAGCAGGTTATGCGTCGCCATGGTGCCCAGCAGGCGCGCCGTATTCGAGTCGGTGCGCAAGCCGCTCAGGGCCAGGTGCAGGGTAACGCGGCGGCATCCGGCCGGCAGCACGGCGCATAGCGCGCCCAGGTCGATGTCGAAGAAATTGAATTTTTCGGGAAAACAGAAATACTCGGTCAGCAGCCGGTACGCCGGATGCGAGCGGGCCGCGAACGGGATCAGCGCATCGTCTTCGGCGAAACCGGCGCTGCTGACGGGATTGACGGCCAGCGCGATCCAGCGGCCGCTGTCGTCGGCCTCGGCGTACGCCTGCACGGTGCGCATGAACAGCGCATCGCGCAGCGCGGCGCAAAACGAGGGCTGGCCGTCGATGAAGACGCGCAGCGATGGCAGGCCCAGCTGGGCCAGCGAGATCTGCCCGGCAGTCGATTCGAGGCGCATGCTCACGCCCGAGGTGGCGCCGGATGGCAGCTGCGCCTGCTCCGGCGCGGCGATGATGGGGGAAAACGCCGCATGCGTGAGCGCCAGCGGCGCCACGGTGACGGCATACGCGGTGCGGAAGGTGCAGGCCACGCCCTTCACGGGACGCGTCGTCAGTTCCGTGCCACGGGCGATTTCGGTGGCCGCCGTCAGCTGCGCCGCCGCGGCCGCATAATCCATGCGGGCGATCGAACAGCTGGGGAAAGGCCGCAGATAATGCGGATACAGCACCTCGAACAGGGCTTCGGTGAATTCGGGATAGTCGTCGTCGAGGCGCTTCGAGATACGCGAATTGAGCAGCGCGAAGGACTGGATCATGCGCTCGATATGCGGGTCTTCGCACACTTCGCCGCCCATCAGCAAACGCCCGGCGATCTTCGGATAGCGTTCGGAAAACTCGCGCGAATAGCGGCGCAGGAATCCCAGCTCCCGCTCGTAGTACGGTAACAGTTCTTCCAAGGTCAGGCTCCCGTCTGCGCCGCGCGGCGCCCCTTGCTGATGGTGTAGTGCAGGCTGGAAGGCTGCAGGATGGCGTCGAAATTGACGGGTTCGTGCGCCGCGTGCACCACCAGCAGCGCGCTGATGGCGAAATTGAGGCGGTTGATCGAACCTTCCTGGATTTCCAGCGAAGCGCGCACATTGCGCAGGCGCGGCTCGTGGCGGGCGATGGCCTTTTCCAGGCACTGGCAAATATGCGCGCGGTCATCGGTGCTCGACAGGCTCAGGCCGGCGAAATCGTTCAAGCCATAGGTGATGATGGACTTGCCGCATTCGGGGAACTTTTTCAGCAGCGCCTCGGGCAGCACCGTGCGCGTGTTGAGCAGCGCCTCCAGGTCGCGCGCCACGGTATCCTTCAGGTCCTCGAGCGAAAGGCGCGAGATGGTGCCGCTGGAAGCCCCATGGATGGGCGTGTCCATCAGGCGGTCGAACAGGCCCGGCGTAAAACCTTTCATAGGCATCCCGCATCAAGAGGTGGGAAGGGCCCGCAACCCGCGGCCTGGACAGCCAGCGGCGGGTACGGCAGGCATGCGCGCGAGCGCGCGGTACGGCGCTGTCAGACGGTCTTGTTGGCCGACAGGTCCCAGCCGCCGGAAGTATTGCCGCCCGAACCGCCGCCGACTTTTTGCTGCGTGTATTTCCACTTGACCTTGGAATACTTGAGCGACAAGTCTTCGCCGAGAATGTCGCCGGCGGCCACCGAGGGAGCCACGCTGCTGATCATCACGTTCTCGAGTTCGATTTCAAAGTACTTGATGCGCTCGCCCTGGCCATCGGCGCGCAGAAACTCGAGCTTGGCTTTCGGTATGGTTTTGCCTGAGGAGCAGGTCTGCAGCAGCAAGGGACTGGCCAGGTCGGCCATCTTGGCGATGACGATGTCCTTGTGCTCCGTGCGTTCGGCCGTATGGCCGCCGCCCGTCGATGCCGTCGCCGACTTCGGTTGCAATACCTGCCACTGGACCGACTTGCATTCGATCCAATCTTTATGGCTGTTGTCCGTGGATTCGCCTTTGATGCCGTCAATTTGCAAGTAAACGTCGATTGCCATGTTATTCCTTTCAAGGGTAGGAAGAAAAATGCCTTACGATTTGGTCGACTGCGGAAGCTCCGCGACCAAACGGAGTGAAACGGATAATTCATCGAGCTGGAAATGCGGACGCAGGAAGGACACGGCGCGGTACACGCCGGGACGGCCCGGTACTTCGGCCACCTGCACGGACGCTTCGCGCAGCGGGAACTGGGCTTTCTGTTCCTGGCTGGCGTTATCGTCGAGCAACACATACTGCATCAGCCAGCGGTTCAGGAAATCCTCGACGTTGGAAGCGGCGGCGAAGCTGCCGATCTTGTCGCGCATCATGGCCTTCATGTAGTGGGCGATGCGCGACACGGCAAAGATGTATTGCAGCTGGGCCGACAGCACCGCGTTCGCATTGGCCGAATCGGTGTTGTATTTTTTCGCCTTCTGCGCCGATTGGGCGCCGAAGAACGCGGCGTAGTCCGTGTTCTTGCAATGCACGAGCGAGATGAAGCCCAGGTCGCTCAATTCCTTTTCGCGGCGGTCCGTGATGGCGATCTCGGCCGGGCATTTCAAGGCCACTTCCCCTTCATCCGTCTTGAAGGTATGCGTCGGCAAGTCTTCCACCAACCCGCCGCCCTCCACGCCCCGGATGGCCGCGCACCAGCCGTAATCCTCGAAGGCGGCCGTAAGCTTGGTGCCGAAGGCATAGGCGGCGTTGCACCACAGATACTTCTGGTGGTCGGTGCCGTCCACGTCCTCGACGAAATTGAAGCCTTCCACGGTGGCGCCATCGGCCGGGTTGAATGGCAGGCGGCCCAGGAAACGGGGCAAGGTCAGGCCCACATAGCGGGCATCTTCCGATTCACGCAGCGATTTCCACTTCGCGTATTCGACCGTATCGAAGACCTTGGCCAGGTCGCGCGGCTTGCCCAGGTCGCTGTAGCTTTCCAGGCCAAACAGTTCCGGCGAGGCGGCCGAGATGAACGGCGCGTGGGCGGCGGCGGCCACGTGCGACATCTGCTCGATGAAATACATGTCTTCCGGCTGCCGGCTGAATTCGAAGTCGCCCAGCAAGGTGCCGAACGGGGCGCCGCCAAACGTGCCGAATTCCTCTTCGTACACCTTCTTGAACATGGTCGACTGGTCGAATTCCAGCGCGCTCTGGAAATCCTTGACCAGCTCGCGCTTGGTCGCGTTCATCATCTTGATCTTCAGGTTCGTGCCGGTCGACGTGTTCTTGACCAGGTAATGCAGGCCGGTCCAGCTGCTTTCCAGCTTCTGGAATTCGGGCGCATGCATGATCGCGCTCAGCTGCTGGGAAATCAGCCGGTCCAGCTCGGCCACGCGGGCATCGATGGTCGCCGCCAGGTTGTTCGACACCACCACCGTGCCGTCCATGACCTGGCTGACCAGTTCGGAAATGAGGTCCTTGGCGCGGGCATGCTCGACGCTGGACTTGGCCACCTTGCTCTGTTCCACGATCTGGTCGAGCAAGTCGATCTCGGTGCTGGCGGAGGCGGTCAATGAGGGAGTCATCTGTGCGGACATATCAGTCTTTCCTGACGTGGGAGTGTTGTTCCAGCTGGGCCAGCTTCTCGGTACTGTTGAGCACATCGTTGAGGATGTCTTCCAGCTTGTCGTTGCCGGCCAGCTTGTTGCGCAGGTCGGCCAGCTTGGTGCGCGCCTCGAGCAGCTTGCGCAGCGGCTCCACCTGCTCCACCACCGCCTCGGGACGGAAGTCGCTCATCGAATGAAACTTGAGCTCGATGCCGAACTGGCCGCCAGCGTCGCTCAGCTCGTTGGGCACGCGGAAGGTCGCGCGCGGTTCGATGCCCTTCAGCACGGCATCGAAGTTGTCGCGGTCGATGTCGACGAACTTGCGGTCCTTCAGGCGCTTCTGTTCCAGTTCGGAATTGCCGCCGAAGTCGCCCACCACGCCGACCACGAAGGGCAGCTCCTTGTTCTCGATCGCGTCGCCGATCTCGACGTCATACGTCATCTGCACGCGCGGCGGGCGTACCTTTTGCAGGCGCTTCTGGACACTATCTTTCTTCGACATGACATCCCCTTCGAAAAGAATCGGCAACATCGGCGATGCGCCTGTTGAACTGCGGCGTTTGGCTAGTCACTGCTCACTTGAGCGCATTGAATGGATTGGCGCTGCCCTCGTCGGCGCTGCGCTTGCCTTGCTGCTTGCGCGCCGGACGCGCCGGCGCCTTTTCCGGCGGCGGCACGAGGACGCTTTCGCCCAGGCTCTCGCGCAGCAGCTTGGCCAGGTCCTGCGATTCGGCACGCAACGGGCCGGACAGGTTGTTCTGGCGGCTCAAGTCGGCCAGCGCCCGCGTCGACAGGCGCAGCCCGCTGATGGCGATCACGCTGTTGGCCAGCTTGTCGGCCGGATCGCGCACCAGCACTTCCTGCGCATTCAGGATGGCCTCGCCATACTGGCCCGCCTCGTAGCGCGTCTGCGCCATGCGCACCCACGGCTGCTTGTCGGCCGGGAAAGCGACGGCGGCCTGTTGCCACAGCCCCAAGGCCGCCTCGTTACTGCCGCTACTGGCCGCCTGCGCCGCCTTGGACATCATCTCGTCCATCGTGGGCGGCGCCATGACGGCCGGCTTGGCCGCGGGCGTGGTGTCGCAGGCACTCAGTGTCAAGGCACATGCAATTGCTGCGAGCAGCGAAACCGATCGTGTCATATGGTGCTTTCCCTCACAAAGAAGACGCGTTGACGATCAAAATAAAGTTGTAATTTATAGTTGCTAATTATTTATTTTTCGGAGCCTAACATGATTTGAATATTTATCGCGCTCAATAGAAAATACGCGAAAACTCACTATTCATGCGGCTTTCCGGGCAGCGGGCGCTATGGAAACGTACCGTACGCGCCCTTCCTCAGGATAATGTTATGGTGCTTTCAGTTGCGAAAAAAGCACCACCTTGTGCGATGCAAAGGGTGGATGATTTCAGCGGCAAGAACACGGTAGCGGCATGCCGGCGCGGACGGGTCAACCGGTCTCCACGCCTCACTTGGTCAGGCAAAAGGGCAATCCATGAGCGTTGCAAACAAATTGTTGTGGGGCGAAGGCCTGTTCTTGCGGCCCCAGCATTTTCAGCAGCAAGACCAGTATCACGAACACCGCCTGCATGAGAGCGTCAAGGCGCTGCATCCATACGCATGGGGCGTGAGCCAGCTGCAGATAGACCGCGATGCGCTCGGCAACCATACCTTGCGGCTGCTGGAGCTGTCGCTAATCTTCCAGGACGGCGAAATCTACAACGCGGCCGGCGCCGACGAGCTGCCCGAGGCCATCGACCTTGGCAACCTGCCGCCGTCGCAGCAGTCGGTGACCTTTTACGCCGCCCTGCCCGCGTTCAAGCAATTCGGCGGCAACTTTGCCTCGGCCGGCCAGCCCAACAGCGCGGCACGCTACGGCCAGGCCAATCTCAGCACGCCGGACCTGTACACGCAGGCCGCGCAGGCCGAACTCACCTACCTGAAGAAATCGCTGCGCCTGGTGGCGGAATCGGATCCGCGCGACTCCTACGTGAGCTTCCCGCTGCTGCGCCTGCGGCGCCTGTCGACGGGCGGCTTCGAGCAAGACCCGGCCTTCGTGCCGCCCAGCCTGTCGATCCGCAGCGCACCGCTGCTGTTCCTGCAGCTGCGCCGCCTGATCGACGCGCTGCAAGCCAAGGTCAATGCCCTGTATGGCCACCATCGCGAGCCGAGCAAGAGCGTGATCGAGTTCCGCTCCGGCGACATGTCCTCGTTCTGGCTGCTGCATACGGCCAGTTCGGCCTTTGCCTCGCTCAGTCATTACTTCCACCATCCGGCCCTGCATCCCGAGCGCCTGTACGAGCAATTGCTGGGCCTGGCCGGCGCGCTGATGACGTTTTCGAAAACCCATGCGCTGGCCGACCTGCCGGCGTACCGGCACGCCGATCCCGGGCCGCCGTTTGCGCAGCTGCACGCGATCATCCGCGAATTGCTCGACACGGTGATCTCGTCGAAGTATTTTGCGATCGCGCTCAGCGAAACCAAGCCGTCCTACCATCACGGCAAGCTCGATTCGGAAAAAATCGACGGCAAGACCGCGTTTTACCTGGGCGTCTCGGCCGACATGCCGGGCATGGAGCTGGTCGACGTGGTGCCGCTGCGCTTCAAGGTGGGCGCGCCCGACGACGTGGAAAAGTTCGTGCTGTCGGCCTTGCCCGGCGTGCGCCTGCAGCATGCGCCGCAGGTGCCGGCCGCCGTGCCCGTCCGCCCGGATGCGTACTACTTCACCATCGAGGCCAAGGGCCAGATGTACGAGCGCATGCTGCAGGCGCAATCGGTCCTGATTTATGTCCCCTCCGGCATGCGCGACCTGAAGCTCGAGCTGGTCGCCGTCACCTCCTGACATAGAAATGACACGATGAACCTCTCCGCTCCCCCTTCCCTGATGTCCGGCAGCCAGGCTGCCTATTCGGCCAGCGTGCTTGCCGGTCCCGGCACCGAACACACGCTGATGGACCTGATGTACGACGGCTTTTACGCGCTGTTCATGCTGAAGAACGGCAGCGGCCCGCAGGACAATGCCGATTTCATCGCCAAGATGACGCAGTTCCTGGACGAATTCGGCCGCGGCGCAAAGAAACAGGGTGCCTCGGCCGACGATATCGACGCGGCCAAGTACGCGTTCTGCGCGGCCGTCGACGAAATCATCCTGCGTTCGCCCTACAGCATCCGCGACGAATGGGCGCGGCGCCCCTTGCAGCTGGTGCTGTTCGGCGACCAGCTGGCCGGCGAGAATTTCTTCATCCGCCTCGAAGCGCTGCGCGCGCGCGGCAGCGCCCACCTGCAGGCGCTCGAAGTGTTCCACATGTGCCTGCTATTGGGTTTCCAGGGCCGCTACATCCTCGAAGGCCCGGAAAAGCTCAATTACCTGACGGCGCGCCTGGGCGATGAAATCGCCCAGATGAAAGGCAAGAAGACAGGCTTCGCGCCGCATGCGGAACGGCCGGACCAGATCATCCACAAGCTGCGCAACAATGTGCCGCTGTGGGTGCTGTGCTCCGTGTTCGCGCTGATCTGCGCGCTCGGCTACCTGGGCTTGCGCACCACGCTGGCGAAAAATACCGAGGAGCAGATGCATGCCTACCAGGATATCGTCAAACTGGCGCCGCGCGTGGCCAACCTGAGCATCACCTTGCCGTGATGGGCGACACGCCACAGGGCGACGGCGGCGCGCCGCAGGGACAGTTCGGCACCGGCTTGAGCCAGCATGCGCGGCTGATCGCGCTGGCGACGGCCCAGCCATCGGAGCAGGCGCAATCGCTGATGGCGGAGCAGTTCGACGGCCGCGAAGCCGTCAACGAACTGTTCCGCTTCGATGTCGACGCCCTCAGCACCGCGGCGTCGCTCGACCTGGCCTCGTTCATCGGCGAGGAAATGACGCTCACCTTGCTGCAGCCCGACGGCAGCCAGCGCGCCTGGCACGGCCTGTGCACGGATTGCGCCTGGCTCGGCGCCGATGGCGGCGTGGCGCGCTACCGGCTGCGCCTGGAACCGGCGCTGGCCCTGCTGCACCTGCGCCGCGACTGCTATATTTTCCAGGACAAGAACGCGCGCGACATCGTCAGCGAGCTGCTGGCCGACTATCCGCAAGTGCGCTACCGCTTCGACATCAGCCAGCCGCTGGCCACGCGCGCCGTCTGGACCCAGTACCGCGAAAGCGACTTCGCTTTCCTGGCGCGGGTACTGGCCTTCGAGGGCTTGAACTGGCGCTTCGAGCATGAGCAGCCGGGCGGCGCGCAGGACGGCGGCGCAGGCCAGGGACAGTCCAGGCACACGCTGGTGATCTTCGACAGCAAGGCCGGCGCGCCCGACACGCCTGGCGGGGCCGAGCTGCGCTTTCACGGCGTGCGCGCCAGCGACAGCGATGACGCCATCGACAGCTTCGGCGCGCGCCGCCAGGTGCAATCGAACGCCGTCGGCATCAGCAGCTGGGACCCGCAGCAAGTGACGGCGCCGGCCGCCGAACACGCCTCCAGCCTCGATGCGGGCACGCTGCCGCAGCTGGCCGTGTATGACGGCGCCGGCGAGCGGCGCCATGCCGACCGGGCCGCGGCCAGTCCGCACGGCGCACGCATGCTGCAGGCGCTGGAGCTGGAAAACAAGCAGTTTGACGGCGCCGGTGCCGTGCGCCGGCTGGCCGCCGGCCACGCCTTCCGCCTGCTGCAGCACGCACAGTACGCCGATGGCGCCAACCAGTTCAGCGTGCTGTGGGTGGAGCACCAGGCGCGCAACACTGCCGGCCCGGCCGGCGACGGCTTGACGGGCGCGCTGTCGCGCCTGGCCAGGGTCGCCAGCCTCGATGGCGTGGCCGACTGGATCGCCGGCCAGGTCGAGGCCGGCACCTACCGCAACCGCTTCGGCTGCGTGCGCAGCAGCGTGGCCATCGTGCCGCGCGCCACGGCGGAAAGAGCGCAAGCCGTGGCGCTGGGGCCGCAGACGGCGCTGGTGGTCGGCCTGGCCGACAGCGTGGCCACCACGGGCCGCGACCACCAGGTGCGCATCCAGTTTGCCTGGCAGCGCGGCGCCGCCGCCAATCCGGGCGGCCTGGCGCACAACACGGACCGGCAAGGCAACGCGCCGGGCAATGAAGCGTCCGGCACCTGGGTGCGCGTGGCCGAGGCGCTGGCCGGCCCGAACTGGGGCTCGCAATTCACGCCGCGCATCGGCACGGAAGTGCTGGTCGACTTCATCGAAGGCGACATGGACCGCCCGCTGGTGGTAGCCCAGCTGTACACGGGCAGCGACACGCCGCCCTACGCGGCCGGCGTCGACGCCGATGTCAACCATGCCGGCGTGCTGTCGGGTATCCACAGCAGCAACTTCGACGGCGCCGGCTACAACCAGTGGGTGCTCGACGATACGCCGGGCCAGCTGCGCACCCGGCTGGCGTCGAGCAGCGCCGCCACCGAACTCAATCTGGGCTACCTGGTCCAGCAAGGCGCCGCATCGGCGCAACGGGGCGCCTATCGCGGCCACGGCTTCGAATTGCGCACGGACGCATGGGCCATGCTGCGCGCCGGCGAAGGCTTGCTGCTGTCGGCCACGGCGCGCGCGCGGCAGGGCAGCGGCGTCGCATCGACCCAGCTCGACACCCGGGAAGCGCTGGACCTGCTGCGCGGCGCCTGTGAGCTGAGCAAGGCAACGGCCGCCGCGGCGGGCCAGCAGCATGCGCTGGTGAGCAAGGATGCCAACCAGGCGCAGCTGGACCTGGCCAGCCAGATCGACCCGAAACAGGATGGCAAATACCAGGGCAGCGTGGGCGGCCACGAAGCCTTCAAGGCCGGCAACGGCGCCCGCGCGCCCGACACCGCCCAGCCCGTGGAACGCTACGCCAAGCCGCTGGTGCTGATGGAAGGGCCGAACAGCATCAACTGGGCCACGCCCGCCTCGACCGTGCTGTTCGCGGGCCAGCACCTGCATGCGACGGCGCAGACGGACCTGCACCTGGCGGCCGGCCATACGGTGGCTTCGGTGGCGGCCAATGCCGCCACCCTGTTCAGCCAGGACGGCGGCATCTCGGCCATCGCGGGCAACGGTCCCGTCTCGCTGCAAGCCCATACCGACCAGCTGGAGATTTTGGCCGACAAGGCCATCACGGTGATCTCCGTGAGCGACGTCATCGAGATCAAGGCCAACCAGAAAATCACCGTGCAGGCGGGACAATCGTCGATCACGCTCGAAGGCGGCGACATCACCTTCAAGTGCCCGGGCAACTTCACCGTCAAGGGTGGCCAGCATCTCTTCAACGGCGGCGCCAGCGCGGCCGCCGGCCTGCCGCCGCTGCCGGACAGCCGCCTGAAACTGTTCGACGAAGGCTTCGTGCTGAAGGACCGCGATACGGGCGAACTGATGCCGCGCCAGCCCTACCGCGTGAAGCGCGCCGACGGCACGTACGAAACGGGCATGACGGACGCCAGGGGCTTGACGCACGTGGTCGCCGCAGCCGCCGTCGAGGCGCTGGTGATCGAATTGCTGAAATCGCCGGGCCAGGCGCCCGAGGCGGAAGATCCCGCGCCGGCGCCGCCCGCCCCGGCGAAAACGCCGGCCGGCCGCGCTCCCGCGCCAGGCACGACGGGCAAGGCGCCGCAGCGCGTCCCGCCGGCCAGACCCGAACCGAAATTCAAGGATAGCGCCACGTCAAGCACCAGCCCGGTCGACAACAAGCAGCGCAAGGAAGTGCTGATCAAGCGGCCCGCCTGCTGGATCGCGGACTATGAAAAGGAGATCGACGTCTCCAGCGTCCCGCGCTACAACAACACCTTCGGCGCCAGCGGGGCGCCGCATAACTATTTCGACACCGTGCGCTACAAGATCTACGTGCCCGTGAAATCGAACACCGGCATCATCGCCGAATTGCGCGTCAAGGTGATCACGGTGCTCGAGCCGGCCGACCAGGCGCTGGAAGACCGCGAGCGGGGCACCGAGCAGGCCGCAACGCGGGCCAAACAGCGCGCCGCCGTCATCAAGTACGTCAAGGGCATCGCCACTGCGGGCCTGGAAGCCCACTGGAACAATAAATTCCAGATGGAAATCAGCGACCCCGAATGCGGCACGCGCATCCTGCCCATCGTCTACCGCGTCGTCTATGTGGAGAGCAATGAGCATTACATCATGCAGATCCACAAGCGCTACGACCGCGAAGGCGTGACGGGCACCGTGATCGACGTATCGGCGTCGACCAATGGCCAGGTGCACGCGCATGAATTCGGCCACTGCTATGGCTTGCCGGACGAATACTCGTACGTGGCGGGCGACGACGAAACCGTCAAGTACAAGAAACCGGACGGCAGCTGGGACGCGCCCGTGCCCTCGCTGTCGGACGATGAGGAACCGGAACCGGCCGCTGCCAACATCATGAACTCGGCCGGCTCCATCATCCTGCGCCCCCGGCACGCCTGGCAACTCGCCATCGAAGTGCAGGAGTTGCTGCGGACGAAAATAGGACGGAAGATCAAATGCGATATCATCCTGAACGGCTCCTAATCGCACTGCTCGCAGTGTCCCTACAACTCCCAGGAAACGCCATGCCGAACGACGTCCTCTCCATCAGCGCCCGCTGCATCGACAATCCGGCCTGCATTTTCACGGGCGGCGACATGCGCGTCGAGGTGCTCATCCAGAATACCGGCAACGGGGAAGTCGGCTATCCGCTCGAATACATGCAACTGCGGGGACCCAACATGCGCCTCATCGACAACGCCAGCGAACAAAGCCAGGTATTGAAGACGGGCCTGGCAAACCATGCCCTGAAGCGCGCCTTCACCAGAATCGCGCCGGGCCAGTCGGTTGCGCTGCAAAGCATCATCAAGAACTCGGAACTGCTCATGTTCCGCAAGGAATTCGTCGACGTGACGGCCGAAATCGGCGTTTCGACCAACATCCAGGCCGGCGACAGCGAGGAATTGCTGCCATTCAAGGGCAGCGCCAGCCTGAAAATCATCGGCAAGGACACGCTGGAGCGCGAGGCGCAGCGGCGATAAGGCCGCTATCGCACCGGGACAGGGCCGCTGGCGCGGACCTGGGCGGCCGGCGCCTCCGCGCCGGCGTGCAACTGGCGCCAGAACGGCGCGTCGGGCCAGCGCTGCTCCCAGCCGTAATATTGCCGGCGCTGCGCCAGGTACTGCCCGTAGCGCTGCGTCACCGTGTACGCAACATCGCCCAGCGTGGACTGGCCGGCGATGGCGCCGGCCGCCGCCATGCCGTTGGCGAGCGCCTTGACGATGCCGTGCGACGTGACGGGATCGTAAGCCGAGGCGGCGTCGCCGATGGCCAGCCAGCCTTCGCCATGCAGCTGGTCGAGACAGTACGATGGCGCGGGAAAGCTTTGCACGCCGCCCGCCAGCGGCGCCATGCCGCGGGCCAGGGCAGCCGTGTTGGGCGCGGCCGCCAGCCATGCCAGCCAATGGCCGACTTGCTGCAGGCGCTGCGCCTTGACGGTGGCCGCATCGCCGTAAAACCCCAGCAGCAAGGTGGCATCGGGCAGATGGGCGCCATACCACCAGCCATGTTCGACCGCTTCCAGGTGCGTCAGGCCGGTATCGGCGTGCCCGCCGCCGCCGGCGGGCGGAGCGAAGCGCATGGCCAGGCACACCAGCGGCAGGCTGTCGACCTTGCGGCTGCCGCGCTGGCGCGCGAAGACGGCGCGCGTGCCGCTGGCGTCGACCACCAGGTCGGCATGGATGCTGGCCTGGCGCAAGGACCCGGGCGCACCGAGCGCCAGTTCCAGTCCATGGCCGCCGCCAGGCACCGGTGCCGAAGCGGCCAGGCTGGCGTGCATCAGCACTTCCGCCCCGCGCAAGCGGGCCTGCCGCGCCAGGAACTGGTTGAAGCGGGTCCGCTCCAGGTGCCAGCCGTGGCCCAGTGGATTCATCAGTGCATCGTTGTAGCCGCGCTTCTCGCTGCCCCAGTAAGAACAGCTGCCATGGCAAGGCGCGTGCGCTTCCGCAAAAAAATCCTGAGCGATACCCAGCGCCTGGAACAGGCGGTTCGCCTCGGGCGGGATGCTTTCGCCGATGCGGAACTGCGTGTAGTCGCCGGCCTCGATGACGATCACCTCATGCACGCCAAGCTGCGCCAGCGCCAGCGCGCAGGCGCAGCCGGCCGGGCCGCCGCCGATGATGGCGACCCGGTAGCGCTGCCTGGCCGGCGCAGCCGAAGCGGAATGCGGCGCTGTCACCAGCATCAGGATTTCGGCTTCGGCCGCGGATTGGGCCGATACACCTTGTCGATGGCCGTGTTGCGCCAATACTCGACCAGGTTGCTTTCGTCGCCGTCGAACAGGCTCGCCACTTCCAGGTAGTAGTCCTTGCAGATGGCCTTTTCGCCGTCCTTGCGCGCAATCGCCGTGCCTTGCACGACCACGCCGATGCGGTGCCAGTTCAGCAGGAACTGCGCGCGGTCCTGGTAGCGCCCCACATGCATGGCGGGCCGGTCGATCTCCGCATTGTCCGGCGTCGTCGATGGCACGCCGTCGGCCCGCGTGCCCTGGCCGCGCACGGAATAGCGCGGCGTCGCCAGTTCGCCGCCGTTGGCGACGACGTCGTCATAGGTGTAGACGGCCACGGGCCGCTGCGCCGGCCAGGACGAATACAGCAAGGTATTGTAGCCATTGCCCTTGATCGCCGTGGCCGCATCGATCGCCTGCTGGTTATTGCGCACCGTGCCGCCGGGATTCGGATCCGGCAAATGCGTGGCGCAGGAGTTGTAATCGGTATGCCAGGGCAAGGCCATGAACTTCGACAGGTCGCCGGGCTGCACCTCGCCGCCGCGCAGCGGCACATAGCCGGTGCCAAGAAAGGGCTGGTCCTTGACGGCGTCCTGGTAATCGAGCCGCTGCCCATTGATGCGGAACGGGCCGCCGCCGTCATGGCGCCGCCATCCCTGCCGGTACAGGCCGGGGTCGCGCACGATGAAGCCCATCTCGATGCCGGGGCTGTAGCGGCCGCCCAGGCAGTTGAACAGGACGGTGCGGTCCAGCGCTTCGCCTGCGCCCAGCAGGAAACTGCCGCTGTCGGGCAGGTAACGGCCATGCGCCCATTGGTCCATGAAAAAATACTGGGCGCGGGTCAGGGTCAGCAGGCTGCTGCCCGCGTCGCCCAGCGACAGCGGCATTTGCGGCCGCAGCGACGGCGCGCCCGTCTGGTCCGGATGGCGGATGAAATTCATGATCGGATAAGTCAGGCCATCCGCCTTCATCTTGCCCAGCAAGTCGTGCTGCTTGATCGCCCTGGGCGGCAGGCTGGTCGTCCACCGCTGCAGCGAGGCCGCGCGCAGGATGGGCTGGACATCGGTGCTGAAATCGCTGCGGTAGCCGGTTTGATAGGCGCCGTCCGCATAGACGGCGGGCCGCAGCGCCATCTTTTCCAGCCAGGTGCAATACAGGTCGTCCCACAAGGACACGACGTTCGCCGTTTGCGGCGCATATGACGGGTCGCTGGACACCACCCAGGCGCTGCCCTCGACGGCGCGCGCCGTGCCGTCGGCAAAGAGCAGCATGGCCGTCACGGGGCCATCGGCCACGTCGTCGAACCAGTTGTCGTTGTTGACATTGTCATCAAGGGGCGCGGCGGGCGCATAATTGCCTTGCGCATCAAAGCCGCAGGCCTTGCCATAGCCGCCCAGCACCAGCAGGCGGCCATTCTTTTCCGTGCTGATGGCGCCCAGCGAGGCGATGATGGCGCCAGGCGCGTGCGCCGGCGCGCCTGGCTGCCCGCCGCGCGGGAACGAGACGGGATAGTCGGGCAGGCTGCGCACGGCGCCGCTGGCCGCATCCGCGCACGACGGCGGCGTGGCGGCGTCGAACTGCTGCACGGACTGGCGCGATGCCTGCACGGTGCGCGGTCCGGCGTCGATGACCAGCAGCTTTAGGCGCAGCGGGTCGGCCGGCGTGCCGAAATGCGGCGAGTCGCTCTCGCCGAAGCGCGGATTGCGCAGGGGCGGCGCGCGCCTGTTTTCGAACGGCGCCACGCCGTCCCCGCCCTTCCAGCTATTGGCTTTCTTGTTGGCCAGGTGCACGGTCCAGACGATGTCCTTGACGATCTTGCCATCGACCATGCTGCCGATGGCCACTTCGGCCGCCGCCCCCCGCCGGCCGAGCGGATAGGTTTCCACGCCATCGGCTGCGTCGAACGCATACTGGTAAATCCGGAAGCGGGCGGCCTGCCGCTTGAGTTTTCCGCCGGCGTCGCGCAACTCGGTGCTGAGGATGGTCGTGTCTTCCGTGCCGGGCCGGATCGGCAGGCCGCCCGTACCCTCCTGGCCATCGAGCGGCATGCCGGCCAGGCTTTCCGGTCCCAGATAGTATTCTTCGCTGTTGCCGACGCGGGCGATGCCAATGGCCGGGTGAATTCTCAAACCTGTGTATGCCATGCTGAACTCCTGATCATCAAGGGTGTCTGTGCCGGTTGGTCAACGCGTCACGGCGGCATGCCGTCCCTGACCCACTGGTCGAAGATATCGATGCCCTCCTGCGGCATCCTGCCGTCCGGCGGCATCGGGTGCGGCGCGGACATGACATACTGGCCTTCCCTGCCCCCCGGCTTGCGCAGGCGGTGCCCGGCCTCCACCAGCCATTTCTCATTGCGGCTGTCGTAGTCGTAACCGTGGATCGCCACCTGGATCTGCCAGGCAAACGCCTTCACGCTCGCATAGTCGTTCAGGTACAGCCGCTGCACGCCCGTCGATTCGGAGTTCGACAGCTTGACCTTGCTCATGTCGGCCACATAGCGCGAAAACAGGCCCTGCACATCGCGTTTGAAACTGGTCCGTTCGCTCATGGCTTGCTCTCCTCATACGTGGGTTCGGCCGGCTTGCGGCGGTCGACGATCCTGACCACCGGCGCGGAAAAATCTCCCTGCCGTATCAGGCCGCGGCCCTTGTCATTGGTGGTGATGGCCGCCGTGATGCGCCAGGCCTGGTTGCGCTTTTTCGGGACCAGGCTGTCGACGATGCCGGTGACATCCGTTTCGATCGCATACTTGTCATGCTGGTGTGCGCCGGACAAGGCCCAATGGCTGCTGCTGGTGACCAGGTAGCGGTCGCGGAACGATTTTTCGCCGATACGCGCGACCACGCTGGCGGGATGCAAATAGATATCGGCCTGAAAACTGTAATCTTCGTCGGCATGCGCGCGGTCCAGCACCATGTTGGCCCGCTTGTCGCCTGCGACCCGCCGCGCCGGTATCCTGTAGGCGCTGGTCACGGTGAGGTCGGGCCTGGCGACCGTGCCGTCGGCCGCATCGTCGCTGAGCAAGGCGGCGAACAGGCTTTTCTGGTTGTTGCCGAAGACAAAACCCGCCTGCTGGTGCCGGTCGATCAGGGCCTGGATGTCCTTCTTGCGGGCAAACTCGCCGCCATAGCGCGGCTGGAAGCCATAGCCCTGCCGGATGGTGTCGAAGTACAGATCCGCCCGCCCCATGTTGGCCGCGTAGTCGCCCGAATCGCTGCGCTGCTCATCGCCGCTGCCGGCGCTCCAGCCGACGGGCCGGGGCAGGCTGGCATCCTGCTCGCTGCGCATGTAGCTGGTGCGCCCGCTGCCGCGTATGCCGGCGTCGCCATGCTCGTCGAGCCACTTCTCGAAACTGTAATCGAGGAAATTATGGAAGGCATAGAACAGCGGATCCAGGCCGGCCGTGACGTTGTCGCCCATATTGCCGCCCATGTAGGTGGCGTGCATGTGATTGTGGATCTTCGTCTCCAGGTTGCCGCCGCCCAGGCTGCCGTATTCGTCGCCGCCGAAATCGGCCCAATCCATGTAGTAGATCTGGTAGGCCAGCAAGTTGGGCGAGGCCGTGGCCAGCGAGCTATCGAGCCCCTCTTTCTTGCGGGTCGCATCGTACAAGGGCGAGTCGACATCCTCGAAGGCTTGCGGATAGCGCACGCCGCTGGGCTTGCGGGTGAAATTCCAGTACGGCAGCGCGACATCGCGCGTGCTCGGCCCCCGTTCGCCGTTCGGGTCGGCGGCCTGCAGGGCTTGCTCATAAAAGTACAGCTGCGCCCGGTGCCATTGCAGGAAGGTGTTCTTCTGGTGCTCGCACTCGCCCGGGAATTCCTCATGGGCGTTGTCCTCGGTCGCCACCTTGTCGAGGAAGTAGGCAATGTCGCAGCTGTTGCGCGTCGGATCGCCCAGCAGCTGCTTCAGCCTGTCCCCTGGCAAAGCCGCCTGGCGGTCATTGAAGACGTCGACGGAAGTGCAGTTGTGCACCCAGGCTTGCCACAGGAAGCCGCGCCGGTCATACACGTTTTCCTGGCTCTTGCGTTTCATCTCGCTCACCGCATGCTTGAAGGCGTCGAGCTCGGCCGGGGTCAGTTCGTCGATATTCTTGCGGTAGCGCACGACGCGCGCGCCGCCCTGCTCCAGCTGGGCCCGCGCTTCAGGGGCGCAGCGGGCGACAGCCAGGGCGCCCGTTTCGGCACCGGCAACGGCGCCAGAGCACAGCAGGCAGGCCAGTATGGGAAGGATAGAGGTTTTCATGCGTAACATGCGCCAGGCTCCAGGGACAGGTTGGGAAAGGCGGGAACGCGGCCGGCGCTCCCGCCAGGAACGGTCAGTGTCCGTGTCCGCCGGCGTCGCCGCCACCTTTGCCATCGGGCAGCACGACTTTGACGTTTTGCATCATGCCCTGGTCTTCATGCTCGAGGATGTGGCAATGCAGTACGTACTCGCCGATGTAGCGCTGATAGCGCGTGGCGATCTCGATCTTGTGCTTGGGAATCACCAGCAAGGTGTCCTTCCACGTGCCGACCAGGTCCTTGTATTGCGGATCGACCGGCGGCGGAGCCTCGCTGCCCTCGACCTTGTCGGTCCTGACGATGCTGATGATCTGGAAGGGATTGACGTGGATATGGAAGGGGTGGCTGCCATTCTTGGAAGCGAGTTCCCATATCTGCTGCGTGCCCAGCACCAGCGTGTGGTCGATGCGGTGCGGATGATAGACATACTTCAGGTCGGGCGTCGGCGAATCTTCCGGCTTGCCCTCCACCATGAAGCGGTACTCGTCCTTCACCTTCGCAATATTGAAGGTCACATACTCCTTCTTGTCGCTGCGCATGGCTTCCTGCTCCTTGTCGCTGAAAGCCTTGTGCGGGACAAATTTCGTGAGCTTGAGCCCATTGTTCAGGTCATTGAGGATGTCGGTCTTGAGGTTGCTCGGCAACTGCGCGCTGGGCAGGCGCTTGACGGCGCTGCGCAACTCGGCCAGCAGGAAGTCGCGCGGCGACTCGCCCGCCTTGGCGCGGGCGGCGGCCCTGGTGCTGGTCTCGGCGGCGATCACGCTGATCAGGCGCGTGTTGTTCACGTCATGCATCTGCGTCAAGTTGTTGAGATTGGTTTCCGCATACACACAATACGCGCCCGCCTTCGGCAGGGAGAACAGGATATCGCTGCGGTAGCCCGGCTGCAGGTAGTTGAGGGTCTTGGCAATGATCCTGTCGTGCGTCAAGCCATCGCTGGCCACCTCGAATTGCGTGATGTCCTCGCCATCGCACAACTCCATCACGTCCTTGTCCTGGTTGGCCACGCTGAGCGCCTGGAGCAGCTTTTGCGGATCATTGGCGCGCCGGATGCGCAATACGACGGAAGCCTGGAAGCCCGTGTCGATCAGGCGCCAGCGGTACAGCCGCTGCGTATCCATCTTCAGCACCGGCTGCACCTTGCCATTGACGGAGGTATAGCGGCCCGACATCAACCAGGCATCCGGGTCTTCAACCTGGCCGAAATCCTCGAGCACGCCCACCGCATCCTTGTCGCACGGCTTCGGTGGTGCCAGGCTGTTGCTGGGGCAGTCATACGGAATTTGCTGCAACAGCATCACTTCTCCGGCGCTGCCGCTGCCGTCGTCGGGCTGGAATTGTTTCAGTATGACGTCGAGGTCGCCCTGTGCGGTGGCGGTCGGATAACGGTCGCCTTCGACCACCAGCGCACCGGCCATGCCGCTGGCAACCTGCATGGCCGTCGCGCCATGCTGATGCGGGTGATACCAGAACGTGCCGGCAGGATGGTCGATGGGAATATTGTATTCATACTCGAAATCCACGTCAGGCTTGATCGAGATCAGCACATTGTCGCTATTGCCCGAGGGCGAGACCCACAAGCCATGCGAATGCAGGTTGGTGTCGTTGAAGCAGCCGCGCGGACGCGGCGCGTTGATATCGCTCGTCGCGCACTGCTCGGCTGGCAGCACCGGCAACTGGTTGTGCAGCTTGAAGCGCACGGTCTGTCCCGGCGCCATCACCACCGTGGGCGCCATGAAGGTGGCCGCATTCTCGTCGCGACCGTCGAGCGCCAGGCCGCTCGTCTGCTGGTACGAGCGCAGGCGCACCTTGTCATGCTTTGCCGTGGTCGGGTTATAGATGGTGCCGTTGGCATAGCGGATGTACAGGTCGTACGACTTCTCGTACTCGTCGCGCTTGCTCGCCGCGCGGCTGACAGGCCTGGCCCGCGCCTTCAGCTTTGGCGGTTCCTGCAGCAGGCGCAGCTCGAGGTCCGGCACGGACTTCAGGCTGCGATCGAGTGTGAGGTTGACCTTGGTTTCCGCGGCGAACGCGGCACTGCAAGCGAACGGCATGGCGGCAAGACACAGCAACACGTACTTGCTGGGAAGACGATGGGACATGGCAACTCCTCGATTGGACTCGGCAATGGAAGCATGGCTGGGCATGCATAGTTTTTATTAGTAACATTGCCATTATGCATAATGACAAAGAGTCAATACTCACACTAAATCACATGTTGTATTTATGGGTGGGGGGATTACGGGCTGGGGCGGCGGAGCTGGTTGCCAGCGCCGGATGCGAGGGGACGGCGCTGCGGACTGGAGGCTGAGGCTGAGGCTGAGGCTGAGGCTGAGGCTGAGGCTGAGGCTGAGGCTGATGCTGATGGGGCGCTGGCCGCCAGTGCCGGAGATGAGGGGACGGCGTTGGCCGCCACGCGGCCAACGTGCGCGCGCAGCGCGGCAGCATGAGGATTCGGGGAGCCTTGCGCGAGTACGCGCAAGGCTTCGCATCCCACGCGCAAAGCGCGCAGGCGCTTTGCGCGTCTCCGCAAGGCTGAAATGAAAAAACCCGCTGCTTCTTTCGAAGCAGCGGGTTTTATTGTACTGGCGGAGACGGTGGGATTCGAACCCACGATACAGGTATAAGCCGTATGCATCCTTAGCAGGGATGTGCCTTCGGCCACTCGGCCACGTCTCCTAGCTGATTACTCAACTATGTCTCTGTAGCTAACTGCGCTGCAGCGACGAACGTCATAATATCGACTGCCCCCCCTTTGGTCAAGGGCGTGGGGCAATATTTTTACATTTTTAAGCTTTTTCCAGCTCGAACGCTTTATGCAGCGCGCGCACGGCCAGCTCCATGTACTTTTCATCGATCAGGACGGAAATCTTGATCTCCGAAGTCGAGATCATCATGATGTTGATGCCCTCTTCCGACAGGGTGCGGAACATTTGCGATGCGACGCCCACGTGGCTGCGCATGCCGACGCCGACGACGGACAGTTTCGACACTTTGGCGTCGCCCGTGATGCTGGCCGCGCCCAGCGATTCGCGGTTCGCTTCCAGCACGGCCAGCGCGCGTGCATACTCGCCGCGCGAGACGGTGAAGGTGAAGTCCGTTTTACCGTCGACCGACTGATTCTGTATGATCATGTCGACTTCGATATTCGCGTCCGCCACCGGTCCCAGGATGTGGTACGCCACGCCTGGACGGTCGGGCACGCCGAGCACGGTGATTTTGGCTTCATCGCGGTTGAAGGCGATGCCGGAGATGACTGCTTGTTCCATGTTTGTATCTTCCTCAAACGAAATCAGGGTGCCTGAATTGGCTTCTATTTCCAGCGGCAACATCGGGTCGGTCAGCGACGACAGCACGCGCGTGGGCACGCGGTAGTTGCCGGCAAATTCCACCGAACGCGTTTGCAGCACTTTGGAACCCAGCGAAGCCAGTTCCAGCATTTCTTCAAAGGTGATGGTCTTCAGGCGGCGCGCCTCGGAAACCACGCGCGGGTCGGTCGTGTAGACGCCGTCGACGTCCGTGAAGATCAGGCATTCGGACGCCTTCATGGCGGCGGCGATCGCCACGGCCGAGGTGTCGGAACCGCCGCGGCCCAGGGTCGCGATATTGTCGTTCTCGTCGACGCCCTGGAAACCGGTAATGATGACGATCTTGCCCGCATCGAGGTCGCGTTTGACTTTTTCGTCATCGATCGACTGGATGCGTGCCTTGGTAAAGGCGGAATCGGTCTTGATCGCGACTTGCCAGCCAGCATAGGATACGGCTTGTTTGCCGATCGCCAGCAATGCCATCGACAATAGGCCGACGGACACTTGTTCGCCTGTCGAGGCGATCATGTCAAGTTCACGGGGATCGGGTTGATCCATGATTTCCTTGGCCAGTCCAATCAGGCGGTTCGTTTCGCCCGACATGGCGGATGGCACCACCACGATTTGATGCCCAGCGTCGTGCCACTTGGCAACGCGCTTGGCGACATTCTTGATACGGTCAGTCGAGCCCATCGACGTACCGCCATATTTGTGGACGATTAAAGCCATAAGAGTGAAGTTTCCGCTCAAGAAGAATAAAAAAGGAGGGCTTTACTCTACATGCCGCAATGCAAAATAACAAGCTAAAAAGCGCATTAGCTCATACCAATTACACATATGGAAATAACCAATCCATGCAGTCCAGCTGGCTTGAACAGCCACTTGCCGGCCACCCCGGGAGTGGCCGTGGCAGCCGTCCCTGCGCTCAGCAGGACTGCCAGCGCAAGGTCACGCGTGGACGATCCAGCAGACTCAGGCAATGGCAATCGAGGCCAATACCAGCTGCATACAGCAATTGTTGCGCCGCACAGACAAGGGGCAGGCGTTCGCGCTCCCAGGCCGGCACGTCGAAGGCCTGGTAATGGTATTTCAAGCTCTTGGTGGGACGGTTCAGCGCCAGCTTCAGCCGCTCGCCGCCCTGGCGGAAATCGATGGTCAAGGCTTGAGCTTGCAACCATGCAATATCGATGCCCTGGCCACCCTCCGCCACGGCATCGAAATGCAGCACGCCGCCGTAGGCAGGAAACGCCAGGCTGGCCTCGCCGCGCCACGCAAATTGCTGGCTGGCTTTTTCCAGGCCCGGGATATTCGCGTCGCTCCTGTCGCGCATGCCCGCGAGGTCGTCGAGCTTCGGCGTCAAATACAGGCGGTCGCGGTGGCGCCGCACATGGCATTCGGGATGCGTGACGAGCAATTGCGCATCGGGCCGCGCTTCGAGCAGTTGCGCCAGCATTTCCGCCAGCCACGCCGTCGACGGCATGCGCAAGCCGCGCGTGCCGAACCAGTGGCGCAGCAGGTTGTAGCAGCGGTCCATGCTCAGCGCGCGCAATTTCGCCAGTTCGATGCAATCGCCATCGAGGCAATCTGACAAGTCCTGCGTCGCCAGCTCCGTCAACAGGCGCTGCGCCGATTGCGCATGCTGGGCGCTGCGGGCGAAGCGTTCCTGGAAACCGGGAAACGCCTGCGCCAGCACGGGCATCACCTGATGCCGCAGGGCATTGCGGGCGAAACGCGGATCGTCATTCGATTCGTCGTGGATGTGCGCGATCGCATGTTTCGCCACATACGTTTCGAGTTGCCGGCGCGACACGGAGAGCAAAGGACGCGCCATCACCAGGTCCGGATTGCCCAGCAGTTCGGGCGCGCTGTTGGCGCCGTCCATGCCGGACAAGCCCGCCGTGCCCGAGCCGCGCAGCAATTGCAGCAGCACCGTCTCGGCCTGGTCATCCTGGTGGTGGGCCGTCAGCAGCAGGCGCACGCCATGCGTGGCGCACAGCTCGCCCAGGGCTGCGTAGCGGCGCTTGCGGGCCGCCTCTTCCGTGCCCGTCTTCGCATTTTTTTCCAGCGCGACCTTGCGTGCCTCGAAGGCGATGCCCATGCCGGCGCACGCGTGTTCGCAGTGGGCCAGCCACGCATCCGCGTTCGGGCTCAGGCCGTGGTGCACGTGGAAGGCGTGCAGGATTGCGCCCTGCTCTTGCGCCCAGGCATGCGCCAGGTGCAGCAAGGCCGCGGAATCGAGGCCGCCGCTCAGGGCAATGCCAACGGGACTGCCCGCTGGCAGCGCACAGGCGTCCAGCGCGCGGGCAAAGATATCGGGCACGGTGGCGGTTTGTTGCTTTTTCAATTCGGACTCCGGGAATGCAAAGAGGGACAGGTGGATAGCCGAGTGTGTTCGGCTACCTGCCTGTCCCTGGTGGTTTACTGTCTTGTCGGCTTACGTCTTGTCGGCTTACGCTGCGCTAAGCCGACCTACGCCGACCTGCGACGGCTTACTCGCTCGGCGTGGTTTCCTTGAACTTGCCGTAGCTCAGCAACTTCTCGTGGCGCGCGGCCAGCAGGTCCTTGGTTTTCATGCCGTGGAACTGGCGCAGGGTATCGGCCAGTGCGCGTTTCAGCAAGGTGGCCATCTGTTTCGGATCGCGGTGGGCGCCGCCCAGCGGTTCGTTGATGATCTTGTCGATCAGGCCCATGGCTTTCAGGCGGTGCGCCGTCAGGCCCAGCGCTTCGGCCGCGTCGGACGCGCGTTCGGCGCTCTTCCACAGGATCGAGGCGCAGCCTTCCGGCGAAATCACGGCATAGGTCGAGTACTGCAGCATCAGCACGGCATCGCCCACGGCAATGGCCAGTGCGCCGCCGGAACCGCCTTCACCGATGATGGTGGCGATCAGCGGCACTTTCAGTTCCGCCATCACGTACAGGTTGTGGCCGATCGCTTCGGACTGGCCGCGCTCTTCCGCGTCGATGCCGGGGAAGGCGCCTGGCGTGTCGACAAAAGTAAAGATCGGCAGGTTGAACTTTTCAGCCACTTTCATCAGGCGCATGGCCTTGCGGTAGCCTTCCGGTTTCGGCATGCCGAAATTGCGCATGGCGCGCTCTTTCGTGTCGCGGCCCTTTTGATGGCCGATGACCATGCATGGCTGGCCGTTGAAGCGGGCCAGGCCGCCGACGACGGACAGGTCGTCCGCGTAGCTGCGGTCGCCATGCAATTCGTGGAAATCGGTAAAGATTTCATTCACGTAATCCATGGTGTAGGGGCGCTGCGGGTGGCGCGCGATCTGCGCCACTTGCCAAGGCGTCAGCTTGGCGTAGATATCCTTGGTCAGCTGCTGGCTCTTCTTGGCCAGGCGGTCGATCTCTTCCGAGATGTCGACGGCCGAATCGTCTTGCACGAAGCGCAACTCTTCGATCTTGGAATCGAGTTCCGCGATCGGCTGTTCAAAATTGAGGAAAGTCGTTTTAGTCATTGTACCTCCAGGTTTTACCGGCCACGGCGCCAGGGCGCGCGGCGTCATCTATGTTTATTTTACCGTACCGGCTGGTGCGCCGGGGGCTGTATCGGATGCGGCAGGGGCGGCTGCAGGGTCGAGACTGCGCCACAGATACCACGTCGCCACGGTGCGCCACGGCTCCCAATTGGCGGAAACTTCGCGCGCATCGCTGCGGGAAACAGGTTCGCCGGAGAAATAATTGACGCTGATACCCTGGATCAGGCCAGGATCATCGAGCGGCAAGACATTCGGTCGCAGCAAATTAAATATCAAAAACATCTCGGCGGTCCAGCGGCCGATGCCGCGGATCTGCACCAGCTCGGCGATGACGGCTTCGTCATCCATCTGGTCCCACTGGCTGGCGTGCACGCGCTTGGCCTTGAAATGGTCGGCCAGGTCGAGGATGTATTCGGTCTTGCGTTTGGACAAGCCACAGGCGGCCAGTTGCTCGGCGCCTGCCTTCAGCACTTGCGAGGGCGTGCATTTCGGGCAGGCCAGCAGCAGTTTTTTCCAGGCGGCATCCGCCGCCTTGGGCGTGATCTGCTGCCCGACCAAGGAACGGGCCAGGGTGGTAAACGGGTCGCTATGGCCGACCAGGTGCAGGTCGCCAAATTGCGGGATGAGCTTTTTCATGATGCGGTCGCGCTTCATCAGCTCGATCTTCGCCTCTTCCCAGTAGTGCGGCACCTGGATCACCTGCGCCGCTACCGGGGCTTCCCCGTTGTCCCTGGACGTTGGCATCATGCGCGGCGCCAGTTGGTCGAGCCGTCAGGCTTGTCTTCGAGAATGATGCCCGCAGCCAACAGATCGGCGCGGATCTTGTCCGATGCGGCAAAGTCGCGCGCCTTTTTCGCCGCGCTGCGCGCCGCGATGGCCGCTTCGATGCCTGCCGCCTCGTCCTGGCCGCCGGCGGCGCCGACGGTGGCTTGCAGGAATTGCTGCGGCGTGCGCTCCAGCAAGCCCAGCACGCCCGCCAAGCCTTTCAGCTGGCGCGCCAGGGCCGGCGACTTGCTCTTGTTCACTTCCGTTGCCAGGTCGAACAGGGCCGCCACGGCCAGCGGCGTGTTGAAATCGTCGTCCATCGCTTCGCGCACGCGCACGGCGTGCGCTTCGCTCCAGTCGATCGCGCCCTCTTCCACCGCCACGTCGGCCAGCGCCGTGTACAGGCGCGTCAGCGACAGGCGCGCATCATCCAGGTGCACGTCCGAATAATTGAGGGGACTGCGGTAATGCGCGCGCAGGATGAAGAAGCGGATCACTTCGGCGTCGTACTTTTGCAGCACTTCGCGGATGGTGAAGAAGTTGCCGAGCGACTTGGACATTTTTTCATTATCCAGGCGCACGAATCCGTTATGTATCCAGTAATTGACGCTGGTATGGCCGAACGCGCCTTCGGATTGGGCGATCTCGTTTTCGTGGTGCGGGAATTGCAAGTCCGCGCCGCCGCCGTGGATGTCGAATTGTTCGCCGAGCAAGGCGCACGACATGGCCGAGCACTCGATATGCCAGCCCGGGCGGCCCTTGCCCCACTTCGAATCCCATTTGACTTCTTCCGGCTCGGATTCCTTCGACGACTTCCACAGCACGAAATCGAGCGGATCGCGCTTGCCCGTGTTGACGTCGACACGCTCGCCCGCGCGCAGGTCGTCGAGCGACTTGCCCGACAGCTTGCCGTAGTGGGGGAAATTGCGCACGGCGTAGTTGACATCGCCGTCAACGCCCTGGTAGGCGAGGTTTTTCGCTTCCAGCTGCTCGATCAGGCTCAGCATCTGCGGCACGTATTCGGTGGCGCGCGGCGTATGGTCGGGCGTCAAGATGCCCAGCGCGGCCGTGTCTTCATCCATGTAGCGGGTGAACCGCGTCGTCAGCTGCGAGATCGTCTCGCCGTTTTCCACGGCGCGGCGGATGATCTTGTCGTCGATGTCCGTAATGTTGCGCACATAGGTGACGTCGAAATCGGACGCCTTCAGCCAGCGGTAGATGACGTCGAAGGCCATCATCATGCGCGCATGGCCGATATGGCAATAATCGTAGATGGTCATGCCGCAGACGTACATGCGTACCTTGCCCGCTTCCATCGGGACGAATACCTGCTTCTCGCGAGCCAGGGTGTTGTAAATCTTTAGATTGCTCATCGTACTTTGCAAGTGGAGCGGCCGCCAGCCAGGCAAAACGACAGACAGGCGCGGACACCAGGGGTGCCGCGCCACTGAACTGCCGTGTGCGCCGAGACTGTACGACCCGCTATATTGTTGTTCTTGTTTGTTAGAATTAGGGCGTTAGCGGTCAAGTATAACATTGATAAAAACCATACTGGCCCGATATGAATCAGGTTTTTACGATGTTCAACCGAATTTTCACTTCTTTACAATTAAAGCAAGTTTAGAGAAAAATAACGATTAAGGACGCCTCCATGCAAGAAACCAAATCGAAACGCCTGCCATTCCTGGCCCGCTTCTGCACCCTGTTCGCCAGCCTGACCCTGGGCGGCGCCGTCGTCGCGGCCACGCCTGCAACGCCGTCGGCAGCCCTCGATCCCACGCCGCACGTGGCCCTGAAAACCAGCATGGGCGAGATCGTGCTGGAACTGGACCAGGAAAAAGCGCCGAAAAGCGTGGCCAACTTCTTGCAATATGTCAAAAGCGGATACTACAAGGGAACCGTGTTTCACCGCGTCATCGATGGCTTCATGATACAGGGCGGCGGCTTCGACAAGAACATGAAACAGAAAGCCACCAAGGCGCCGATCAAGAACGAGGCGCAAAACGGCTTGCAAAACGTCACCTACAGCATCGCCATGGCGCGTACGGGCGACCCGCATTCGGCCACGGCGCAATTTTTCATCAACGTCAACGACAACGGCGCGCTCGACTATCCTGGCCGCGACGGCTTCGGCTATACGGTGTTCGGCAAAGTCGTCAGCGGCATGGACGTGGTCGACAAGATCAAGGCCGTGCCCGTGGCCGACAAGGGGCCGCACCAGAACGTGCCCGTCACCCCCGTGCTGATCGAATCGGCGACTTTACTCAAGACAGCGCCCGCAAAACTGTAAAATAGCGTTTTTGCGGTCTCCGCATGCCGCCGTGGCATGCCACGGCCCAAATCAACTTTTCATCCAATTTATTAAGGATCATCATGACCTCCGTCATCATCACCACCAATCTGGGCAAGATCACCGCTGAACTGGACGCCGAAAAAGCGCCGAAAACGGTTGCCAACTTCCTGGCCTACATGAAAGCCGGTCACTACGACAACACGATTTTCCACCGCGTCATCGACGGCTTCATGATCCAGGGCGGCGGTTTCGAACCAGGCATGAAACAGAAGCCTGCCGACACCACCGTCGAAAACGAAGCCAAGAACGGCCTGAAAAACGATACCTACACGCTGGCCATGGCCCGCACGTCGGATCCGCACTCGGCATCGGCCCAGTTCTTCATCAACATCAAGAACAACAGCTTCCTCGACTACCCAGGCCAGGACGGCTGGGGCTATGCCGTGTTCGGCAAAGTCACCGATGGCAAGGAAGTCGTCGACGCCATCCGCGCCGTGAAAACCTCGCGCGCCGGCATGTTCGCCGACGTGCCGGTGACCGACGTCATCATCGAGAAAGTAGAAGCCGCTTAATTCGGCTCTGGCACCATGAATAACAGGCATTGCAGCGTTTGCGCCTCTCCATGTACATCACTTTTTGGGAGCGTTGAACGATGACAATGCCTGCCGCACTCTTTATTTCCGACCTGCACCTGCAGAGCTCGCACCCGCGCACCAGCGCCGCCTTTCTTTCCTTTCTGGAACACCATGCGCAATATGCGCAAGCGCTGTATCTATTAGGCGACCTGTTCGAATACTGGGCTGGCGACGATGACCTGGAAGACCCGTTCAATGCGCGCATGACGGCTGCCATCCGCGCCGTCAGCGATGCTGGCGTACACGTGTACTGGATCGCCGGCAACCGCGATTTCCTCGTCGGCTCCGGCTTTGCCGCCGCGGCCGGCGCCACCCTGCTCAGCGAACCGCACGTGGCCACCATTGCCGGCCGGCGCATCGTCCTGCTGCATGGCGACGCCGAATGCACGAAAGACGTCAAGTACATGGAGTTTCGCGCCATGGTGCGACAGCCGGCCTGGCAAAAACAGTTTTTATCCATGCCGCTGGCGCAGCGCAAGGCCATCATCGACGGCTTGCGCCAGAGCAGCCGCGAGCACAATGGCGAAAAATCCATGGACATCATGGATGTCACGCCCGATGCCGTGGCGCAAGTATTTGCCGAACACGCGAGTACCGTGATGATCCACGGCCATACGCACCGCCCTGCCCTGCATAAAGTCGACGACACCTTGCGCTATGTGCTGCCCGACTGGGAATGCGACGTGACGCCGCCGGAAGGGCCGCGCGGCGGCTGGATCGCCATCGATGCGCGCGGCAACATCACGCGCCACGACCTCAACGGCGACATCATCGACTAGGCGGCCGCTGACCGCGCCACGGGCGTTTGTCCGATAGCCGCGCCCGCCCGGCCCTGCTGTAATGGCGCCATGCACACGCATTACATCGGCACGGCCGGCTGGAGCATCTCCAGTGCCGCCGCCAGCCACTTCCCCTCCGCAGGCAGCCACCTGCAGCGCTACGCCCGCGTCCTGTCCTGCGTGGAAATCAACAGCTCGTTCTATCGCCCGCACCAGCCCGCCACCTACGCGCGCTGGGCCGACGGCGTGCCCGACCATTTCCGCTTCAGCGTGAAATTGCCGCGCAGCATCACGCACGAACGGCGCTTGCGCGATGGCGCGGCGGAACTGGATCGCTTTGCGGGGGAAGTGTTGCAACTGGGAACAAAACTGGGTTGCGTGCTGGTGCAGCTGCCGCCCAGCCTGCAATTCGATACGGCCGTGACCGCCGCATTTTTCAGTGCGCTGCGCCAGCGCTTCAGCGGCATGCTCGCGTGCGAAGCGCGCCACCCCAGCTGGTTCGAGGAAGGCGCGACCGGGCTGTTAACGCTGCAGCGCATCACGCGCGTGCAGGCCGATCCGCCCGCCGGCCAGCCTGGCCCGCACGTGCCGACGACGGAAGTGGCCTATTTGCGCCTGCACGGCAGCCCGACAATCTACTACTCCGACTACCCGCCAGCATACCTGGCAAGCCTGGCTGGCTGCCTGCGCGAACCGGCGCAGGCAGCCAGCTGGTGCATCTTCGATAATACAGCGGCCGGGGCCGCCCTGTTCAATGCGCTGGACTTGCAGGCGCGGCTGACGGACTTGCCAGCCGCGCCTGCCCATAGCCGGGCCTAAGGCAAAGGCGTCTGGACGATGGCACGGGCGGTATAGCCGTACAACGTGCCATTGCCAAAAGCTACGATGTCCACGATGGGATTGCCCCATGCCAGCTGCGGTGTGGAAATAACCCCAGCCGGATTGATTTTGCGCACGCCATCCTGGCCGCTGACGTACAGGTTGTCGGCCTTGTCGATGGCCAGGCTGGGCATGCCCGCAAATGACAGGCTGCCCACGCCAGGCGCACCGTCGATATTTTTACTCGAGTACAAGGTGCCGGCAAACACGGTCACGCTGCCGGAACGATTCGCCTTGAATATCACCTGATGATAGTAGTCATCAAAATACATCTCCCCTTTGCTGTCAAACACAATGCTGTAGGGAAGGACAGATTGGGGGCCGGGATCGCGATCGCCGAGGGCGCGCGTGAGCGCGTCAAAGGACACGAACAAGGAAAATACGCCGCCGGGCGGGCGCCGGTAAATGCCCTCGCCGAAGGTCTCCATCCATGTAATATAGCCATCCTTGTCAATCGCCAGGATATACTGCTGAAGGCCATTGGTGTCAGCCGGCAATTGCTCGATGGTCGACATGACCCCGTCGCTATTGATCTTACGTAAATTAAACGCAGGCGCATCCGGCGCCCTGTCGGCAACATACACGGCCCCATCCGCACCGCAAGCGATCGCCACGGGGCTGGCCATGGTCGCGCTGAGCCGCGCGCCGTCGTCGCTGCCGGCGTGGCCGGCAATCCCCGCATACAGCTCGAGCTTGCCATTTGGCGCCAGCCGGCGCAGCACCTTGCTGGCCGCATCGAGCAGATAGACATTCCCCGCGGGGTCGCTGCACATGGTCGATGCCCTGACATTGCCCACGCGAGCTGCAGCGCCCACGCCGTCCGCCGATCCGGCATCGCTCAGCATGACAGGCACGGTCGCAATCCTGTTGCCGGCATCCACCCGGTTCAGCCGTTGCAGGCTGGAATCGAAGACCAGCATGGCGCCTGAATCCTCGCTCGATATCAGCGCCAGATTTTTCCAGTCGAGATATTTCCCTGTCGCGTCGGGCACCACGCGCCCCGCCACCGTCGTCACCTCGCCATCGGGTGTCATGCGGCGGATGGCGTCTCGGTCGGCCAGCAACAAATTGCCGCTGCGCTCGAACATCATGCTGCGCACGCCCCGGAAGCTGGCATTCGCCCCCTTGCCATCATAGCCAGTCGTTCTCGCATTTCCAGCAACCAGGGTCGCCACGCCACGATCAAAGCGGTAGACCTTGCTGCCGCCACTGTTGCTCAAGTAAATGACGCCGTTGGCATCGACCGCTATCTGCCCCGCTAGTCCTGCCCTTGGCAGGCCATTCGGCTCGGCAAACAGGACATTGATGGAACTGACCACGCCAGCTGGCGTCACCCGGCGAACCGGCGCCGATCCGTCATCGACGAGCAGCACATCATCGTTGCGGTCCATGGCCATGCTGGTGATCCATCCGAACCGCGCCTGCGTCCCCGCGCCATCGGCGTATGCAGTATCGCCATCCGGCCCCTCCTGCGGCCCGCTGCAATTGGCGCGGCGCTTCCCGGCCAATGTACTGACCACCCCGGCAGGCGTAATTTTTCGCACCAGGCCATTGCAGCTGTCGGCCACGTACAGATTCGCCTTGCCGTCGATCGCCAGCGGTGCGCGACCGCCGCTCATGTAGAAGGTCGCGCTGGCGGCAGGCCCGTCGACGGCACCCGTCTTGCCCGGCATGCCAGCGTAAATACTGAGGCTGCCGTCGGGGGCAAGCTTGTGGATCACCTGCGTGGACGAATCGGTGAAGTAAGAATTGCCCGCAGCATCCTGCACCATGCCATCGATACGCTGGATACGCTCCTGCACGCCGGCCAGCACGATAGGCAGGCAACGCACGGCAAGCGTGCTGACATCCGCACTGCCCATCGTCGCCGCGCCTTGCGCGATGCTGCAGCCCAGGCCAGCGGAGGCGCTGTCGACCTTGCCATCGTAACTGGCACCCGCCGCCAGCTTGCCGGCAAAGCTGAACGCGCCGTTGGCCGTGACGGTCACCTTATCCGTGCCGTTCGCCAGCACGACGCTGGCGCCGGGCAGCAGGCCGCTGACCGTGCCGCCCAGCAGGTAGCGCGGCGTGTCGACCGGCGGTACAGGCGGCGGCGTGGCCGTGCCACCGCCGGAACCGCCGCCACAGGCGCTCAGTACGGCCAACAGGGCGACGCCGCAGCCGGCGCGCCTGAACAGTTTATGCAACTCGTCATATCGATTGATCATTGCTGCTTTCATGGTGACTGGCGATGATATTCGCCAGAAGTTATCAAGTAAGATTCTCAAAGACGCAACATTATAGTTTCCTCATGGATAGAAAAACATGATTTTGTTGACATTTGAATTTTCACTGTTATAGTTAACTACAACACCAACTCAATAAATCACGGAGCTTCGATGCCTACAGCACTTTTTACGCGCCGTCCCGCTCCGCCCTTGTCGGAGCGCATCCCATGAGCGCGGAATGGAATGACAATAGTCCCATCTACCGCCAGCTCAAGGCCAGGGTAGTGGGCATGATGCTCGATGGCGTGCTGCAGTCCGGCGACGCCTTGCCTTCGGTGCGCCAGGTGGCGGCCGACTATCAATTGAATCCCATTACGGTCTCGCGCGCCTATCAGGAACTGGTCGACGATGCCCTGGTGGAAAAACGCAGAGGACTCGGTATGTATGTCTTGGAAGGCGCCCGCGACAAATTGCTGGCCAGTGAACGCGAGCGCTTCATGCGCGAAGAATGGCCGGCCATGCTGGAACGCATTACGCAACTGGGCCTGAATCTGGAACAACTGCTGCTGGCCAGCCGCCAGGACGGCGTCAAGGGAGAAGGCGCATGAATGCATTGAACAACGACAGCGTCATCAGCGCGCGCGGCTTGCGCAAGCAGTACGGCAAGCAGGTGGCCGTCGACGGCATCAGCTTCGATATCGCGCCGGGACGCATCGTCGGCCTGATCGGGCCTAACGGCTCGGGCAAGACCACCACCCTGAAAGCCATCCTGGGCCTGACGGGCTTCGATGGCGAGCTGTCGGTGCTGGGGCGCGATCCGCGCCTGCAGCGCGACGCGCTGATGGACGATGTCTGCTTCATCGCCGACGTCGCCATCCTGCCGGGCTGGCTGCGCGTGCGCGACGCCATCGACTTTGTCGCCGGCGTGCATCCGCGCTTCGACCGCAGCAAGGCCGAGCGCTACCTGGCGCATACCAAGCTGGCGCCGAAGATGAAGGTCAAGGCCATGTCGAAGGGCATGATCGTGCAGCTGCACCTGGCGCTGGTGATGGCCATCGACGCCAGGCTGCTGGTGCTCGACGAGCCGACCCTGGGCCTGGACATCCTGTACCGCAAGCAGTTCTACCAGAACCTGCTGGAAGACTATTTCGATGAAAACAAGACCATCGTCATCACCACCCACCAGATCGAGGAGGTGGAACACATCCTCAGCGACCTGATGTTCATTCGCGACGGCAAGATCGTGCTGGCCTCGACGATGGAAGAAGTGGGTGAACGCTATGTCGAGGTGATGGTGGGCCCGCAGCACGTCAACCCGGCGCGCGCCCTGCAGCCGATCAGCGAGCGCAGTGTGTTCGGCAAGTCCGTGATGCTGTTCGATGGCGTCGCCCGCACCCAGCTGGCCGCCCTCGGCGAATTGCGCACTCCCAGCCTGGCTGACCTGTTTGTCGCGACCATGAAAGGATCGTACCAATGAGCATTTCCCCCATGAAAAAAATGCAATGGCTGCTGCGGCGCGAGCTGTGGGAGCACAAGGGCATGCTGCTGTGGACGCCAGCCGTGATCGGCATCGTCATGACCTTGCTGGGCGCCTTGATGACGATCGGCACCATCGCCAAGACCAAGACGCGCACGGCGCTGACCATCAATGGCGAGGAAGTGTCCTGGAGCGCCATCTTCAATACCCGCACCTTCGGGCCGCGCCGCACGGAAATCATCGACGCCGTCGCCAACAACTACACGTACGCGGCCGCGCCCCTGTTCCTGGCGCTGGGTTTCCTCGTGTTTTTCTATTGCCTGAGCGCTCTGCATGACGACCGCCGCGACCGCAGCGTGCTGTTCTGGAAGTCGCTGCCCATCTCGGATGCGCAGACGGTGCTGTCGAAAGCCATCATCGCCCTGCTGGTGGCGCCGGTAATCGTCGCCGCCGCCGCCAGCATCACCTCGCTGGCGCTGGTGCTGATACTGAGCGGCGTGCTGGCCGCCAACGGCATCCACGTGTTTGCCGACCTGGCCAGCTCGCCCGGCCTGTATCTGGGACCGCTGCGCGTGTTCGGCTTGCTGCCCGTGTATTGCCTGTGGGCCTTGCCCACCGTGGGCTGGTTGCTGATGGTATCGAGCTGGGCCAAGTCCAAGGTCTTCCTGTGGGCTGTCGGCGTGCCGCTGCTGCTGCTGATCTTGACGGTCTGGGCCGGCAAGATGACGCTGACGGAAAGCGACGTCAGCTGGATACAGATGAATGTCATCGGACGCGCCCTGCTGGGCATCCTGCCCGGCAGCTGGTATCTGTTCGAACCGGAACTGCTGCCGCAAATGCGCGCCCTGGCAGAAGGCGGCTCGCACATGACACGCCTCGACGTGTTCAGCAATTCCTGGTCCAGCCTGGCCCTGCCAGCCGTCTGGCTGGGTGCCGCGGCCGGCGCGGCACTGCTGTACGCCGCCATCCGCCTGCGCCGCTGGCGCGAGGAAGGCTGACCGCCCCTCCCCTGCGCCGCAAAAACGCCCCGCCCGCCGGGGCGTTTTCTATTTCATCCCTCCCTCCTGCCCGCCGGCGTATCTCACTACGCTTCCGATAGTGATTATCAAGAATTTCCCTTCGCAAATAAAGACTATTGATTCGATAGCAATTATTCGATATTGAAATTACAAATAATTATTTCTATCGCATTTTATTGGCGATCAAATTTAATAATCACCAACCAAAAAACAACAACTACCAATTTGATAGCGAGACGGTTTTTCAAGGAAAGTCGCGAAAATAATGGAACCTGGCAGCGGATTCAACTGAAAAGCTCCGTTTCGTGACAATCCGTGATTGTTTCCTTCAGCAAAGCTTGAAAGAATAGAGCCATGGCGAATGATCAAAATGAAATTGAATGTTTCAAAATTGAAACTAACATCAGAGTGACAGCAAGAGCGGAGATAGAAAAACATCCGCATCCCGACAGTGGATATCGCCAGGCAAGCCAGTCCCCGGTGCCGCGCAAAACGGGAAAATGAAGGAGCCGAAAAACAAATGCAAAAATAACATTTTTATTATTTTGAAATAGCCGCACTTTTCTCCCAGCGGTTTTTATTCAAATATGTTTTACTTGCCACCATACGCATCAGCAGTACCCAAGATCGATCACGGCCCAAGCCACGCCGGAGAAACCATGGAAACAAATTATATTTATTAATTTTTTAATATCTTAAAAAATTTAACGAACACATAACCTATTCCGGAGATTTTCAAATGGCCACCGCACAAAATCCAGCACAAGTTCCCGTCAATGCCGAAGCCGCCGGCGCCAAGCTCGCCACGCCCGTCAAAAAAGCCGCGAATGCCAAGAATGGCGAGCGCAAACAATACGACGAGGAAGAGCTGGCGCGAGGCGCCGTGGCCGACCAGACCATGCCACCAGAGAACGTCGTCGAAGTCACCGGCAGCGCCGACAGCAATGGCACGGCCGGCGCCCTCGGCGCCGCAGCGGCCGTGGCAGCCGCGGCGGCAGCAGCCGGTGGTGGTGGCGCCGCAGCGGGCCAGGCAGGCGGCACGGGAACGGCCAATACGGGCACGCCACAAAGCGACAACAATGGCGGTGCTGCGGGTGCAGGCGCGGGAGCCGGGGCAGGAGCGGGCGCCATTCCTAGCGGCAGCGTCGTCGACGTCGCCGGCGCATCGGCTGGCGCTGGCGCTGGCGCAGGTGCAGGCGCCGGTGCGGGCGCTGCTGGCGGCCTGGGCGGACTCGGCGCCCTGGGCGCGATTGGCGGCCTGGGCCTGGTTGCCGCCGCAGCCGGCGGTGGCGGTGGCGGCGGGGCCGCCGCTG
>NZ_JBXAKS010000021.1:0-45012 GCF_058798675.1 Janthinobacterium sp. GW822-FHT07H10 | reverse complement strand
CCCCCCCCCCCCCCCCCCCCCCCCCCCCCCCCCCCCCCCCCCCCCCCCCCCCCCCCCCCCCCCCCCCCCCCCCCCCGACTTTCGGGAGCATGCATGGACAGTTATGCAGCGGGCCTGTTCGACCGCCTGATGGGCGAAGGCGCGGCGGGGCGCCTGTCGCTCGAGCAGCTCAAGGACGCGGTGGCGCGCGACCTGGAAGACTTGCTCAACACGCGCGTGGCCCTGCCGCCCGGCGCGCTCGACGCGTATCCGGAATGCGCGGCCTCCATCGTCAATTATGGCCTGATCGACTTTGCCGGCATGTGCCTGTCGAGCAGCGAAGACCGCGCGCGCATCTGCGCCGCCCTGAAGGCGGCCATCGAGCGCCATGAGCCGCGCCTGCGCAACGTGCGCGCGCGCCTGGAACGCGAGGCGGGCGCCATCAACCGCGTCGGCTTCGTCATCAGCGCCACCCTGGCCGTGGCGTCCGGCGGCGAGATGGTCAATTTCGACGCCGTGCTGCAGCCGTCGTCGCTGCGCTATTCGATCCACCGCAAGGGAGCCGCCGCATGAGCAATCACCTGAAAACCCTGATCGCCAAGCTGAATGCCACGGCGCGCACGGCCGCCACGCGCGCCGCAAGTATCTGCGTGGGTCTGGGCCAGTACGAGGTCGATATCGAGCACCTGTTCCTGGCCCTGCTGGAGCAGGAACGCAGCGATTTCGTTACCATCGCACGGCGCAGCGAGATCAGCCTGTCCGCGCTGGAGGCGGACCTGCGGCGCGAGATCGGCGGCTTCCGCACGGGCAGCGCGCGCACGCCCGTGTTCTCGCCCCATCTGCCGCTGCTGTTCGAACACGCCTGGCTGATCGCGTCGCTGGACACGGCGCAGCCGGGCCCCATCCGCAGCCGCCACCTGCTGCTGGCGCTGCTGACGGAACCGGAACTGGCGCAGCTTGCGTACCGCGGTTCGAAACTGTTCGCCCGCTTCAGCGTCGAACAGCTGAAGCACCATGCGGACAGACTCACGGCCGGTTCCGGCGAGGAGGAAGGCCCGGCGACACATCCGCTGTCCGTGGCGCCCGCCGACCCCGTCGCCGTCCTGGCGGCGAAAACCCCGGCGCTGGACCAGTACACCACCGACCTGACGCAGCTGGCGCGCGACGGCAAGCTCGATCCCGTGATCGGCCGCGAAGCGGAGATACGCCAGGCGGTCGATATCCTGCTGCGCCGCCGGCAGAACAATCCCATCCTCACCGGCGAGGCGGGCGTGGGCAAGACGGCCGTGGTGGAAGGCCTGGCCCTGCGCATCGCCACGGGCGACGTGCCGGCTGTGCTGCAGGGGGCGCATATCCACGCGCTCGACATGGGGCTGCTGCAGGCCGGCGCCAGCGTGAAAGGCGAATTCGAGAGCCGTTTGAAGCATGTCATCGACGAGGTGGCGCAAAGCCCGCACCCGGTCATCCTTTTCATCGACGAAGCGCATACCATGATCGGCGCCGGCGGCCAGGCGGGGCAGAACGATGCGGCCAACTTGCTGAAGCCGGCGCTGGCGCGCGGCGGCCTGCGCACCATCGCCGCCACCACCTGGAGCGAGTACAAGAAATACTTCGAGAAGGATGCGGCCCTGGCGCGGCGCTTCCAGGTGGTGAAGGTGGAGGAGCCGGGCGAGGAGATCGCCTGCGCCATGCTGCGCGCCATGGCGCCGCTGATGGAGCGCCATTTCGGCATCCGCGTGCGCGATGCGGCCATCGTCGACGCCGTGCGCCTGTCGCACCGCTACATCAGCGGGCGCCAGCTGCCCGACAAGGCCATCAGCGTGCTCGATACGGCGTGCGCCAAGGTGGCGCTGGGCCAGAGCGCCACGCCGGCGCAGCTGGAAAACGCCGGCCGGCGGCAGGAGCGCATCGGCGTCGAGATCGCCGCGCTGGAGCGCGAGGCCGGTGATGGCGAAGTCGCCGGCAAGGCGGGTACCGCGCGGCTGGCGCAGCTGCGCCGCGAGCACGAGGATGGGCAGGCGGCGGTCAAGGCGCTGGCGCAGCGCTGGGAGCGCGAAAAGGCGCTGGTGGCGCAGATCGGCGACTTGCGCCTGCAGCTGCGCGGCGAACGTCCGGGCGAGGACGGCGCCGCCACCCTGCTGGCATTGAAGGAGGAGCTGGCGGCGCTGCAGGGCGAAGCGCCGCTGGCGCCGCTGGAAGTCGACGCGCAGGTGGTGGCGGGCATCGTCGCCGGCTGGACCGGCATCCCGCTGGGCAAGATGGTCAAGGACGACATCCGCAGCGTGCTGGCGCTGGATGTGGCGCTGCGCGAACGGGTGCTGGGGCAGGAGCACGTCATCGACGCGGTGGCGCAGCGCGTGCGCACGGCGCGCGCCAACCTCGACGACCCGCACAAGCCGCAAGCCGTGTTTTTGTTTACGGGGCCGTCCGGCACGGGCAAGACGGAAACGGCGCTGGCGTTGGCCGACTTGCTGTACGGCGGCGAGCGCAAGCTCATTACCCTGAACATGAGCGAGTACCAGGAGGCGCACAGCGTGGCCGGCCTGAAAGGCTCGCCGCCCGGCTATGTCGGCTATGGCGAAGGCGGCGTGCTGACGGAAGCCGTGCGGCGCCAGCCCTACAGCGTGGTGCTGCTCGATGAGGCGGAAAAGGCCCATCCCGATGTGCTGGAACTGTTCTTCCAGGTGTTCGACAAGGGCGTGCTCGATGACGCGGAAGGGCGCGAAGTCGATTTCAGGAACATCATCATCATCGCCACCTCGAACCTGGGCTCGGGCGCCATGATGGCCGCTTGCCTGAACCGCGCGGACGACGCCTTGCCCACGCCGGCCGCGCTGGAAGCACTGGTGCGTCCGCAGCTGGTGGCGCATTTCAAGCCGGCGTTCCTGGGCCGGCTGAAGGTGCTGCCGTTCTATCCCTTGAGCGACGCCGTGCTGGCCGAGATCATCCACCTGAAGCTGGCGAGGATAGGCGCGCGCATCGCGCGCAACCACCAGGCGCAGTTCAGCCACGACGCGGCGCTGGTCGAGGCCGTGCTGGCGCGCTGCACCGAGGTCGATTCGGGCGCGCGCAATGTCGACCATATCCTCAACGGCAGCGTGCTGCCGGCGATTGCCGACGCGGTGCTGGCGCGCATGGCGGAAGGCGAACCGCTGGCCAGCATCCGCGTCAGCGCCAGCAAGCAGGGGCAGTTCAAATACACGATCAAGTAGTCCAGGCCTAGCTGACGGAGCGTGCCATGTTCAATCTCGACCAGTTGCTGCAACCCGTGAATGCCGTGCAGCCGTGCGGCGGCGACCTCACATTCAGCCAGGAGCTCGACGCCATCGCGCGGGCGCGCCAGCACGACGACCCGAGCCTGGACCAGGGCGAGTGGGTGGTGGCCCTGAAGGAGGCGGACTGGCCGTTCGTGGCGACGCGCTGCGAGCAGCTGATCGCCTCGCACAGCAAGGACTTGCGCGTGGCCGTGTGGCTGGCAGAGGCGCACGCCAAGACGCGCCATTTCCGCGGCCTGGGCGATGGCTATGCGCTGCTGGCCGGGCTGTGCGAACGCTATTGGGACGGTCTGTATCCGCTGGCAGAAGAAGGCGAGCATGAACAGCGCATCGGCAACCTGTTCTGGCTGTTGTCGCGCACGCCGCAGCTGGTGCGCGAAATGCCCCTCACTACCGGCGCCGACGGCCTGTTTTCCCTGCAGGATTTCGACGCGGCGCGCCAGCGCGCAGCCGCTGCGGCCGTGCCCGAGCAGGGCTGGGGCGACCTGCGCCACGACGAGGGGCCGACCTTGGCACAGATGGAGGCGGCGCGGCAGAAAAACACGCGCGCCTTTGCCGATGCCTTGCTGGCCGATGCACAGTACTGCATGCAGTCGCTGCTGGCGCTTGAGCGCAGCGTCGATGCGCGCTTCGGCACGGACGGCCCGAGCTTTCGCGCCGCCCGCGAAGCGCTGGAAAACGCCATCCACTTCATCGCGCCGCTGGCGCCCGAGGCACACTTCTCCGGCGCGCCGTCGGCTACTGCGCCAGGCGCCGTCGCCGCCAGCGGCACCGGCGGCGACGTCATCGCGCAGCGCCAGCAGGCGCTGGCCCAGCTGCGCCAGGTGGCCGAGTTCTTTCGCCGTACGGAGCCGCACAGCCCCGTCGCCTACCTGGCCGACAAGGCGGCCAGCTGGGGCGAGCTGCCCCTGCACCTGTGGCTGCGCGCGGTCGTCAAGGACCAGGGCACGCTGGCGCAGCTCGACGACATGCTGGGCACGGGCAGCGCAAACGGATGATGGTCCCGGCGCCTTCCATGCTACCCTGCCGGCATGCCCAGACTGCCCTTCCGACGATACTTTTTAGCTGCCGCGTGCTGCCTGTGCGCCGCTGCCGGCCCCGTGGCGTGGGCCGCCGCGCCGCAGCCCGTGGTGCTGTATGGCGACGACGACTATCCGCCGTATTCGTATGTCGAAAACGGCCAGCTGAAAGGCATTTATACGGACATCGTGCGCGAAGCCGTGCAAGCCATGCCGCAGTACCGCGTGCAGCTGCGCCCCGTGCCCTGGAAGCGCGGCGTGCTGATGCTGCAGACGGGCGACGCGTTTGGCCTGTATCCGCCGTATTCGTGGCGCAGCGAGCGGCCGTATGTGCGCTATTCCGTACCCCTGCTGATGGAGCAGCTGGTGGTGTTCTGCAATCAGGACGTGGTGGCGAAACGTGCGCTGCGCCAGTGGCCCGCCGATTACGCCGGCCTGCACATCGGCGTCAACGCCGGTTTTCTGCTGGGCGACGCGGGGCTGACGGCGGCCTTGCGCTCGGGGCAAATCGTGCTCGACGCGGCCAAGGGCACGCGCACGAATTTGCTCAAGCTGATGCGCGGACGCATCGATTGCTATGTCAGCGACCGCCTCTCGGCGCAGTGGGAGTTGCAGCGCATCCGGCGCGCTGGCCAGGCCGGCACGCCGATGCAGGCGATCCATGAAACGGCGCAGCTGGCCGGCCAGCAAGGCCACCTGGGTTTTACGCAGCGCCAGCCGGGCGCCTATCCCTATCGCGATGACTTTATCGACCAGTTCAATGCCGCCATCGCGCGCATGCAGGACAGTGGGGCGATCCGCCGCATCGTCGAGCGCGCGCTGCAACCCTGATGCACCATGACGGAGAAAACCATGAAAAAATTGCTGTTCCTGAGCGTGCTCGTGCTGGCCGGCTGCGTGGGCCGGTCCGAGAATGTTGTGCCGGTTAGCCACTTCGACACGAGCAAGTATCTGGGGAAATGGTATGAGATCGCACGCCTCGACCACTCGTTCGAGCGCGGACTCAGCCACGTGACGGCCGATTACAGCCTGCGCCAGGATGGCGGCCTGAAAGTGGTCAACCGTGGCTACAAGGATACGGACGCGGCGTGGAAGGAAGCGGAAGGCAAGGCCTATTTCGTCGACAGGAAGGACGTGGGCTACCTGAAAGTGTCGTTTTTTGGCCCCTTCTACGGTGCTTACGTGGTGTTCGACCTGGACCAGGACGGCTACACCTATTCCATGATCAGCGGTCCCGATAAATCGTACTTGTGGTTGCTCTCGCGCACGCCCACCATGGACCCCGCCTTGCAACGGCGCCTGATCGAGAAGGCTAGGGGCCTGGGTTTCGACACGCCAAAATTGATTTATGTAAAGCAAAACTGAGTATTCTTGCCTGCCGCTCATACGCGGCGGCATCCCGCCTTCTGGTTGTTGCTTTTCTGCATGTTATTTCTTGCAATGCCACCCTGATTCACTCACAATCAGCACCAAAGTAGTGCGTGTGCGGCGCCACGGCGCCGGGCAGAACTGCGTCCCCCAGTCCCATTCGCGATTGTCTGGCGGCAAATGCTTGCTATAGTGAGTTGTAGCGGTATCTGACCGGCGGCATCCGTGCATTGTTCTTTCAGATAGGAATCTCGTAATGAAAAACCTCAAGATTGGCGTGCGTCTCGGTGGTGGCTTTGCCGCCGTATTGCTGCTGCTGACTTCCTTGACCGTGGTGGGCATCGTGCAGATGCAAAGCGCCAGCAAGGAAACCGATCAGCTGGTCAACGTGAAGGTGCGCAACGAGCGCCTGATCGGTGAGTGGACCAAGGTCATCGAGGTCAATGCGGCGCGCACGGCCGCCGCCTGGAAGGTCAGCGACCCCGAGCACCAGAAACAGTTCGAGAAGGAAATGGCAGCTTCGTCCGCGCGCGCCACGGAAATTCAGAACGATATCGGCAAGAGCCAGCTGAGCGCCGAAGAGCAGGCGCTGTACCAGGAAGTGTTGAGTACGCGCAAGGCATACACGGAAGTGCGCAAGGACGTGTTCAAGGCCAAGAACGCAGGCGACCTGGAACTGGGCAAGCGCCTGTACGAAGGCGACATGGCCGTCAAGCGCGACATTTACCTGGCGTCGCTGAAGAAACTGGAAGTGCTGGAAGCCAAATTGCTCGACGAAACGGCCGCGCAGATCCGCTCGCGCTATGAAAACGGCCGCATGCTGCTGATCTCGCTTGGCGTGGCCGCCATCCTGCTGGGCATCGCCTGCGCCTACTGGATTACGCGCTCGATCACGCGCCCCATCACGCGCGCCGTGGAAGTGGCTGAAGCCGTCTCGGCCGGCGACCTGACCAGCCATATCGTGGTGGAAAGCCGCGACGAGACAGGGCAATTGATGCATGCGCTGAAGAACATGAATGACAAGCTGGTCGGCATCGTCGGCCAGGTGCGCGCCGGCACGGATTCCATTAGCACGGCGTCGAGCGAAATCGCCGCCGGCAACCTCGACCTGTCCTCGCGCACGGAAGAGCAGGCCAGCTCGCTGGAAGAGACGGCCTCATCCATGGAAGAGCTGACCTCGACCGTGAAACTCAATGCCGACAATGCGCGCAGCGCCAACCAGCTGGCCATCGACGCCTCGCAAATCGCCAGCAAGGGCGGCGTGGTGGTGTCGGAAGTGGTCAGCACCATGGGCTCGATCAATGATTCCTCGCGCAAGATCGTCGACATCATCAGCGTCATCGATGCCATCGCCTTCCAGACGAATATCCTGGCCCTGAACGCGGCCGTCGAAGCTGCCAGGGCCGGCGAGCAGGGCCGGGGCTTTGCCGTGGTGGCCAGCGAAGTGCGCAACCTGGCGCAGCGCTCGGCGGCGGCGGCCAAGGAAATCAAGGGCTTGATCGACGATTCCGTGCAAAAGGTCGAGGCTGGTTCGCAACTGGTGGACAAGGCGGGCCGCACGATGGATGAAATCGTGCAAAGCATCAGCCATGTGACGCAAATCATGAACCAGATCACGGACGCCAGCGACGAGCAGCGCGCCGGCATTGAGCAAGTCAACCAGGCCATCGGCCAGATGGACCAGGTGACGCAGCAGAACGCGGCGCTGGTGGAGCAGGCGGCCGCGGCGGCCGAATCCATGCAGGAGCAGGCCGCCAAGCTGGCCGACGTGGTGGGCCTGTTCAAGCTCGATGCTACGCAGCAATATGTGTCGGCGAGCGTGTCCCCGAACGTGTCCGCCCGTCCTGCCGCCAAGCCTGTTGCCAGGTCTGCCGTCAAGCCCGCCGCGCGACGGGCCGTGACCGGTGGCGCCGCGGGTTCCACCGCCACTTTCGTCGCCCACTCCGCTGGCGGCCCGGCAAAGGTAGCAAGGCCGGACGCGGCGCGCACCAGCACCCCGCGCGCGCCGGTCGCTTCGGGCGCCGACGAGTGGGAAGAGTTTTAAGCGGTTTTGAGTGTTTAAGTGTTGTTTTGAGTGTTTAAGTGTTTTAGGCGGTGCTAAGCCGTTGCCTTGAATCGAGTTGGCGTGCATCGCCTGCTGGCAGTTTCCAGCGGTTGCTAGCAGTTACTGGCAGTGCTTGTTGCCAGTGCTTGTTAGCAGTCGTTTGGTTAGCAGTTGTTTTACAGTTGTTTTAAGCTGTACCTCGCGCCAACATTTCCGCCGGCATGGCGTGGGCGCTACAATCGCGGCTTGAAGAACCCCGCGAACGTGCTCCGCCATGACCACCAGCAGCAACCATCCATCCTCCCAGACCCCGGCCGCCACGCAAGTGGACGCCGCCAAACCAGCGGACGCCAGCAAACTGGCGCCCCCCCTGGCGCAAGCCGTGGCGCCATCCCCGACGCAAGCTGCCAGACCAGCTGACGTCACCAGGCCAGCTGACGCCACCAGGCGAACCGACCCCGCCAAACGCGCACGCTGTCCGGTCTGCCTGCGCGCCGCAGCCAGCTGTATCTGCCGTTGGACTTCCCCCGTTGCCCACGCGGTGGAAGTGCTGATTCTCCAGCACCCGCTGGAGGTACACAATGCCAAGGGCAGCGCCCGCCTGCTGCACCTGAGCCTGCCCAACAGCCGCCTGCTGACCGGAGAGCAGTTCGCCCCCGGCACCCTCGTCACATTGCTCGCTGGCAAACAAAACATATTGCTGTATCCAGACACGCCTGGCGACCGTTCGCTGGGCATCGCACCGCCGCCCGCACTGGATCCGGCTACCTTGCTGGACCCGTCACAGCTGCGGCTGGTGGTGCTCGATGGCACATGGCGCAAGAGCCGCAAGATGCTGTACCTGAATCCCCTGTTGCAACAAATGCCGCGCCTGCCGTTGCGCGATACGCCAGCCTCCCACTACCTGATCCGCAAGGCGCACGCACCAGACCAGTTGTCGACCCTGGAAGCGACTTGCTATGCCCTGATGCAGTTAGAGCAGGACGCGCCGCGTTTTGTTCCTTTGATCACGGCATTTGACGGTTTTGTCGCGCAGCAGTTGAGTTATGTCATACCGCACGGTGAAAAAGCTTGAAAGAGCATCACGGCAGCCCTTGATCTTGCCCCGCGAGCGGCATAGTATACTGTACGTATATACAGTTGATGGGGCCGTTCATGAAAGCAATCATTCCACAGCATGATGACAGTTTCGCCGGGCAAGCCATGTTGCCGCCCCAGTCGCTGAAAGCCCTGAAGGGGCGTGGCGCCGTATCAAATTTGCAAGGACGCTACGAAGTGCATGCGCGCGACGGCTTCGATGACGGCTGGGGCGTGGCTGGCGCGGACGCGGACGCTGAAGGGGAGGGTGTCGCGCCATGGAAGAAGCAGGTCAACGACGAGCAGGCGCGCACCATCCTCACGCGCAACGCTTCGCCCGATTTGCCGTTCAATGTGTCCCTGAACCCGTACCGGGGCTGTGAACATGGTTGCATCTATTGCTTTGCCCGTCCCACGCACAGCTACCTGGGCCTGTCGCCGGGTCTCGACTTCGAAAGCCGCATCTATGCCAAGGTGAATGCGCCGGAATTGCTGCGGCGCGAACTGGCCAGGCCGTCCTATGTGCCGGAACCGATCGCGCTGGGTGTGAATACGGATGCCTACCAGCCGTGCGAGCGCGAGCGGCAACTGACGCGGCGCGTGCTGGAAGTGCTGCACGAATGCGAGCATCCGGTGGCGCTGATCACCAAATCCTCGCTGATCGAGCGCGACATCGACTTGCTGGCGCCGATGGCGGCCAAGCGCCTGACCGCCGTGGCCGTCACCGTCACCACGCTCGACCCGGCCATCGCGCGCACGCTGGAACCGCGCGCTGCCGCTCCAGCGCGGCGCTTGCGCACGATCCGCACCTTGACGGACGCGGGCATTCCCGTGGGCGTCAGCATCGCCCCCATCATTCCTTTTGTGACGGAACCGGAAATCGAGCAATTGCTCGAAGCCGTACGTGACGCGGGCGCCATCCACGCCCATTACGTCGTGCTGCGCCTGCCGTGGGAAGTGAGTCCCCTGTTTCAGCAATGGCTGGAAGCGCACTTCCCGGAACGGGCCCAGCGCGTGATGAACAGGGTGCGCGAAATGCGTGGTGGCAAGGATTACGACAGCGCCTTCGGCACGCGCATGCAGGGCGAGGGCGTATGGGCCGACCTCATCCGCCAGCGCTTCGAGAAGGCCGTGCACCGCCTGGGTCTGCATGGCAGGGGAGGCCGCTTCAAGCAGCTTGACTGCACCCAGTTCCGCCGTCCGCTGGTGGTGCCGCCGCTGGGCGCCAAGGCGAAAGGGAGCAATGCGGGGCAGCTGGATTTGTTTTAGGGAAAACCAATATAGAACTGGATCGTAACAATTATGAGAAGATCAGAAAACGCATCGCTTGAGTGGTAACTGGCGGCATTTTTTTGTCATGGGTTAACTACATTTCGACATTGTTTGATCATGATTATTGGGAGATGCAATGGTTCCCCTTTGCACTCCAACGCCTTACGATCCCATTCGCATCTAGTGTGAACATTACCGTGCACGAAAAAGAAATATTGCTTGCTGGCCCTTGGCTCTGAACATAGGTCGTGGATTGTTGTGCGTAGTTTCCAGTTGTTTGTCGGATGCCTTGATTGAGCGTTAGATTTCCGCTTGTATTAGTTGTTACCGGCTGCACCGTGATGGCGCCAGGCAGCATAATATCTGATCCACGGGTGTATTGAATAACACGTGATCCATCTTGTAGAGTGTAATTGCTTTGGGGGATACCATACGTCGATATCACGGATATTTCCGGCTGACCGATGAATCCGTCCATCTTTGCAGAAAATTTCTCCGATGTTGCGCAACCAGTCAGGCCCAAAAACATGAGAGCAACATAAATAGGTTTCATAAGTGAGCATGATGGCTGAGGGAGTTGCCACCTTAACATTCATTAATATGCAGGACAACTTGCATATAAATAAAACGATGAGACTTAGGGCTTCTGCAACAAAAATAGCTCAATAGTGAAGGCTTGATAAATATTGGAATTTTATTTCGGCGTAGGAATCGTGTTGCTGAATTTCGATCTTTGGACCCGATAGCGCAAGCATCGCTTGCCGCTGGCTAGGTAGTTCAGGCCAGACGGTAGGCAGGCAGGAATGGCGGTGCAGCAGTCTGCCAGCATGGTGATCATATGAGCGACGGCCGCGTGCTGCGCGATCGCGTCTTCCAGGGCCTAGGGCAGGTCGCAGCCTTTGAGGGCAGCCGTCAGTATTTGCTGCGTGGTGTCGAAGGCTATCTGGCCACGTGCTTCGTGTGTTGTTCCGGATCATCTTTGGAGAATTCCCTGGCGTGCAGGCTCCAATTTTCCGTTTTAGCAGCCCGTTTGGCCATGATGGCGCGTTAGCTGTATCAGATGACTGACCCTGGTTCTATTGTTTCAGTTCCCGGCACTGTCTGCCGTGCCGTCCTTGATCTGCGCCAAATGCTGCTCGATGGCGAAGACGTGGGGGTCGCTCTTGCCCAGTTCGCGCAGGGCGCTGGCCAGGTGCAGCAGGTAGTCGCTGTTCGGGCCGCTGGGGCCGGCCGAGCGGGCGATCTGGCGCGCGATGTCGAGTTCGGGCGCGGCGCCTAGGAAGGCGGCGTTTTCTTCATTGGCGATGTAGACGAGGCCATCGACCTTGCTGCCATCGTCGAAGGTGATCTCGGTGGCCAGGCGCAAATAGCCGTTCTTTTCGCGGTGGTCGAGGTGGGCGAAGACTTCGGGCGTGATCAGGTAAGCCATGCCGTCGCACACGGCGCCCGCCTGCGGCACGATGGTGGCGACCCGGCCCGGTGCCATCGGCGTGCCGCGGTGGTCGTGCGAACCTTGCCAGAAGCGCCGCGTCCAGCCCTTGATGCTGGCGGGACGCCGCTCGAGGTAAGGGAAGTCGGCCTTGTAGATCAGCGAGCCATAGCCGAACAGCCAGACTTGTGCATGGCCGTCGAAGGTGTTCATGCGCTGGTTGATGGCGATGGTGGCGGCGTCGATGGGCGACAGGTCGTTGTGCGCAGGCTGGGTCATGGCGTAAGCGGTGAAAGGGCGATGGTGGATTATAAAGGTGCGCCGGCCGCGCCGCCCGCAGGCAGGGCGTCGCGTGCGCCGCCGTTCGCTCCCACATTCCACTCGTGCGTCTCGACGAACTGGAACAGGAAGGCCATGAAGCTTTCGGCCGCCGGCGACAGCGAACGTGCCGTCTTCGTGTACACGAAAAAGCGCCGCGTCAGTTCCGGCTCGTGCAGCGCGCGCATGTGCAGTTGATACAGCTTGACCATCGGTTCCGCGTACGGCAGGCAGACCGTGATGCCCAGGTTGGCGCTGACCATGGCCAGCGCCGTCGTCATGAAGGTCACTTCGTTGTAGGGATTGAGCGACAGGTCGCGGAAGCTGCCGTGCATGTCGCGCAGCAGGCGCTCCGTGAACTGACCCTGCAGCGAGATGAACGGGTAGTCGCCCACATCGGCCCAGGTGACCCGCTCTTTCTGCCGCAGCGGGTGCTGCTCGGGAAAAACCAGCACGAAGGGCATCTCGAACAGCACTTGGGCGCCGATTTCCGCCGTCGGGTCGCGTTCGGGGCCGATACCGAAATCGACTTCGCCGCTGAAGACGCGCGCCGACACATTCTCCACCGGACAGTCGACCAGGCGCAGCTGCACGTCAGGGTGCGCCTCGCGGTAGGCGGCGATCACTTCCGGCAGCAGGGTGCACGCCATCATCTGCGGCGCGGCGATGCGCACCAGGCCCGTCTTCAGGGCCTTGCGCTGGGCGATGCCGGCCATGGCGCCGTCGAGATCCTCGATCATCTTTTCAAACAGCGGATACAGCTCGCGGCCGATTTCCGACAGCTGCGTCCTGCGCGTGCTGCGCTCGACGACGCGCACGCCCAGCACGCTTTCGAGTTCCTTGATCAAGCCGCTCAGGGCGGACTGCGTCACGTGCAGGTATTCGGCGGCCAGGGTAAAGCTGCCGGTCTTGGCGAGCGCGACGAAAGCGCGCATCTGTCGCAGGCTGGGACTCATAAGATAATCCGATAAATCAATGGTTAAATATTGTTTGTATGATAGCTGGAACTCGATTCTAATGGTGAAAACTGAAAAAACCGCCAGCCATCGCGCCGCGCGCGCATCCATTGGAGACAGACAGCATGAAGATCAAGCAAATCCACCACGTCGCCTACCGCTGCATCGACGCGAAGAAAACCGTCGAGTGGTACGTCAAGCATTTGAACATGAATTTCGTCCTCGCCATCGCCGAAGACCTGGTGCCGTCGACCAAGGCGCCGGACCCGTACATGCACGTCTTCCTCGACGCCGGCCAGGGCAATGTGCTGGCCTTCTTTGAATTGCCGACGCAGCCGCCGATGGACCGCGACCGCAATACCCCGGCCTGGGTGCAGCACCTGGCGCTGGAAGTGGCCAGCATGGACGAACTGCTGGCCGCCAAGGCGCGCCTGGTGGCCGGCGGCGTGGAAGTGCTGGGTCCCGTCAACCACGCCATCTTCCAGTCGATCTACTTCTTCGACCCGAACGGCCACCGCCTGGAGCTGGCGGCCAATGTGGGCACGCCCGAGATGATGGCCAAACTGGACGCCGTCAAATGGGAAATGCTGGAAGAATGGTCGCAGACGCGCCGCGCGCCCAAGCACGCCGCCTGGATGCACGCGCCGGCCGCCGCCTGAGCGCCGCCTGCCTGCTCCATCCGACACCTGAACACTACGCCACACAAGGAAAACCATGAAACTCGCAACCCTGAAAAACGGCAGCCGCGACGGTGCCCTGATCCTCGTCAGCCGCGACCTGCGCCAGTACCAGCGCGTGGCCGCCATCGCGCCGACCCTGCAGGCGGCGCTCGACAACTGGGACGCCGTCGCGCCCCGGCTGGAACAGGCTTACGCCGCCCTGAACGCGGGCCAGGCGCCGGACGCCCAGCCGTTTGACGCAACGCTATGCCACTCGCCGCTGCCGCGCGCCTACCAGTGGGCCGACGGTTCGGCCTACATCAACCATGTAGAACTGGTGCGCAAGGCGCGCAACGCAGAAGTGCCGGCCTCGTTCTACACGGATCCGCTGATGTACCAGGGCGGCTCGGACAGTTTCATCGGTCCGCGCGACCCGATCTTCGCCCTGTCGGAAGAGTGGGGCATCGACCTGGAGGCGGAAGTGGCCGTCGTCACGGGCGACGTCGCCATGGGCGCCGGCGTGGCGGAGGCGGCGAAAGCTATCCGCCTGGTGATGCTGGTCAACGACGTTTCGCTGCGCAACCTGATTCCGGGCGAACTGGCGAAAGGTTTCGGCTTCTTTCAGTCGAAGGCGGCCAGCGCGTTTTCGCCGGTCGCCGTCACGCCGGACGAACTGGGCGCCGACTGGGCTGACAGCAAGCTGCACCTGCCGCTGCTGGTGGACCTCAACGACAAGCCCTTCGGCAAGCCGAATGCGGGCGAAGACATGACGTTCAACTTTGCGCAGCTGGTGGCGCATGCGGCCAAAACGCGCGAACTGGGCGCCGGCAGCATCGTTGGCTCGGGCACCGTGTCGAACAAGCAGGGCAGCCTGTTCGGTTCCAGCATCGACAACGGCGGCGTGGGCTATTGCTGCCTGGCCGAGGTGCGCATGTATGAAACCATCGAACATGGCGCGCCGAAGACGGCCTACCTGCAATTCGGCGACACGGTGCGCATCGAGATGCGCGACGCGGCCGGCGCCAGCATCTTCGGCAGCATCGAGCAGACCGTGGCCCTGTACGCCGGTGCCGCGCGCGCCTGAGGGGAGGGCGTCCCATGAAGCTGTACACCTATTTCCGCAGTTCGGCCGCCTATCGCGTGCGCATCGCCCTGAACTTGAAGGGCGTGGCCTATGACAGCATCCCCGTGCACCTGCTGCGCGATGGCGGCCAGCAGCTGCTGCCGGCCTACCGCGCCGTCAATCCGTCGGCGCTGGTGCCGGCGCTCGACGACGATGGCGCCATCCTGACGCAGTCGCTGGCGATCCTCGAATACCTCGATGAAACGCGCCCTGGCGTGCCGCTGCTGCCGGCGGATGCGCCTGGGCGGGCCCGCGTGCGCGCGCTGGCGCTGGCGATCGCCTGCGACGCCCATCCGCTGACGAATCTGCGGGTCCTGAAATACCTGAAAAATACGCTGGGCCTGTCCGAGGAAGCCAAGCAGGAATGGTACCGCCACTGGATGGCCGAGGGACTGGCGGCCGTGGAAGCGCTGCTGGTCCAGGGCGATGCGGCCGGAATGAAGCTGTTCTGCCATGGCGACGCCGCCAGCATCGCCGACTGTTGTCTGGTGCCGCAGGTGTTCAATGCGCAGCGCTTCGACATCGACCTGGCGCCATACCCGCGCGTGGCACGCATCCACGCGCACTGCAGCGGCTTGCCCGCGTTTGCCGCCGCCCATCCGTCGCAGCAGCCGGACGCCGAATAGCGTCGAGCAGGCGGGGTGCCGCCCTTTGAACCATGGGCTTGATTCAAAGCAAGCGCAAGCGAAAGCAAGTCCCGGCCTGGCAACAGGCCGGGACTTTTTTATTCTGCGAGCGACATTCTTCATGGGCGTAACTTTGTGTTTTCGTTAAGGTTGGCCTGGCGGTGCGCTACAATTTGCGTTTGCGCAATCGACTACGAGTTCCATGACCGTTCCCACACTCCCCGCCAGCATCGCCGACGCCCTGTCCCTGGCGCATGCTTCCTGGCGCCCCATCCTGCTGCGCGGCCTGCACGCCGTGATGGCGGCCGATCCTGCCTACCTGCCGGCGCTGGCCGTCGACGATTACCTGCCCACGCAGGGCCGGCTGTTCGCTGCCTTTGCCCTGCCGCTGGCGCAGGTGCGCCATGTGCTGGTGGGCGAGGGGCCATATCCGCGCGCCGAGAGCGCCACGGGCGTGTGTTTCATGGATGGCGCCGTCGGCAGCCTGTGGTCGGCCACGGGCCTGTCGAAGCCCGTCAACCGCGCCACCTCGCTGCGCAACTTCATGAAGATGCTGCTGGCGGCCGATGGCCAGCTGCAGGGCGGCGACACGTCCGGCGTCGCCATGGCGCCCGTGGCCGCCGCCGCGCTGCTGCCCGGCAGCGGCGTGATCCAGACCTTGCCCGACCTGCAGCGCAAGATGACGGAGCAGGGCTTTTTGCTGCTCAACGCGGCCCTCGTGTTCCGCGCCCATGTGCCGCCCGTGCAGGATGCGCGCGGCTGGCTGCCCTTCCTGCAGGTGGTGCTCGAGGCGCTGGCGCGGCAGGGTGGCGCGGATCTGCCGCAGCTGGTGCTGTGGGGCAAGATTGCCGAACTCGTCAAGCGCCTGCCGGTGGCCGCATCCTTGCCGCAGGTGACGGCCGAACATCCGTATAATCTGTCCTTTATCGGCAATGGCGAAATGCAGGCCCTGTTTGGCCCGATGCAGCTATTGCGTGCTTGAGCTTGAATTAGCGCCTGTCTGGCGGAAGTCCGGGGAATATGCAAATTAGTAACGTTGAAGAATTGAAGGCATGGATAGGCGCCGGCGGCGTGCCCGACTATCTGTATTTCTGGGGCCACACGCCGGCGCAGCCGCAGGTGGCCGATAAAAGCTGTTTCAGCCAGTGGTTTCCCTCGCCGTTCAGTCTGGCGGGCGTGACGTATGCGACGGCCGAGCATTACATGATGGCGCAAAAGGCGGCCCTGTTCGGCGATACGGCCGTGCAGGCGCGCATCGTGGCGGCCGGGCGGCCGTCGGAAGTGAAAAAGCTGGGGCGCGAGGTGGCCAATTTCGACGCCAAGGTGTGGGAGGCGGCGCGCGCCGGCATCGTCTTCGATGGCAATTTTGCCAAATTCTCGCAAAAGCCCGCCTTGCGCAAGTTTTTGCTGGGCACGGGCGAGCGCATCATCGTCGAAGCCAGCCCCGTCGACCGCATCTGGGGCGTGGGCCTGGCGGCGGACAATCCGCGCATCGCCGATCCGTCCCGCTGGGACGGCTTGAACCTGCTGGGTTTCGAACTGATGAAAGTGCGCGCCGCCCTGCGCGGCTGATGACGCCTGGCCAAACCTGCTGCGCGTCGGCATGGGTGGCCGGCGATGCCCGCCACGTCGGCGCCCGTGCTGGCCTGCGCTCCTTGGCCGCCGTTCCCTTCCGCCCGCGACGGTTTTGCCCGGTGCCGTGACGCCGGCGATTTTCCGATTGTTGTTTTCCTGATGCCGCCGCGCCTGGCGCGGCCTGCCATGCCCCTGCCAGCCCTGTGGTCATCGAGGGGCGCTCTGACAAACCCCGCCGAATTTGTTATACTTGACTAAATCATTCAACTACTCGGGGTTAGGGAAGTTGAAAAACCGCAATATTTTAAACTAGTTGAACCGAGGATGTATGCGTCTGACTACAAAAGGCCGTTTTGCCGTGACAGCGATGATCGATCTTGCCCTGCGCCAGGGCAAGGGTCCGGTCACCTTGTCCGGCATCAGCCAGCGCCAGTCGATTTCCCTGTCCTACCTGGAACAGCTGTTCGGCAAGCTGCGCCGGCATGAGATCGTCGAATCGATCCGTGGTCCCGGCGGCGGCTACAGCCTGGCGCGCCGCGCCGACAAGGTGACGGTGGCCGACATCATCATCGCCGTCGACGAACCGCTGGACGCAACGCAGTGCGGCGGCAAGGAACATTGCCATGGCGCTGACGCGGCCACGGGCGCGCGCTGCATGACGCATGAATTGTGGTCCACACTCAACGAAAAAATGGTCGATTATCTGGATTCTGTGTCGCTGCAGGACCTGGTCGACCAGCAGAGACAAAAGAATGCCGAGCAAAGCGTGATGGTGATGCACCGTAATCACGCCGCCCTCGGTTGATAAATACAAAATACTAAGTTGCTGATTGCATTGGAGTTATTGATGAACGCCCCTGAAAAAAACGTAGGCCAAGTGCACTTTGAAACCGCACCGCATTTCCCGATCTACATGGATTACTCGGCCACCACGCCGATCGATCCACGCGTCGCCGACAAGATGATTCCTTACCTGCGCGAGCAGTTCGGCAATCCGGCGTCGCGCAGCCACATGTATGGCTGGACGGCGGAAAAAGCCGTGGAAGAGGCACGCGGCCACGTGGCGGCACTGGTAAACGCCGATCCGCGCGAAATCATCTGGACTTCCGGCGCAACGGAAAGCAACAACCTGGCCATCAAGGGCGCGGCACAGTTCTACAAGACCAAGGGCAAGCACATCATCACCGTCAAGACCGAGCACAAATCGGTGCTGGACACGGTGCGCGAACTGGAACGCATCGGCTTTGAAGCCACCTACCTGGAACCGCAGGACAATGGCCTGATCACCGTCGAGCAGCTGGCTGCGGCCGTGCGCCCGGACACCATCCTCGTGTCGGTCATGCTGGTGAACAACGAAATCGGCGTGATCCAGCCTATCGACGAGATCGGCGTATTCTGCCGCTCGAAAGGCATCATCTTCCATTGCGACGCCGCGCAGGCGACGGGCAAGGTCGTCATCGACCTGCAAAAAACCAAGGTCGACCTGATGACCTTCACGGCGCACAAGACCTACGGCCCGAAAGGCGTGGGCGCGCTGTACGTCTGCCGCAAGCCGCGCGTGCGCCTGGAAGCGCAGATGCACGGCGGCGGCCACGAGCGCGGCCTGCGTTCGGGCACCCTGCCGACGCACCAGATCGTCGGCATGGGCGAAGCGTTCCGCATCGCCAAGGAAGAAATGGACAGCGAAATCGGCCGCATCCAGGCCCTGCGCGACCGCCTGGCGAAAGGCTTGCAGGAGATCGAAGAAGTCTACATCAACGGCGACATGGAACACCGCGTGCCGCATAACCTGAACGTCAGCTTCAACTACGTCGAAGGCGAGTCGCTGATCATGGCGATCAAGGATATCGCCGTGTCGTCCGGTTCGGCCTGCACCTCGGCCAGCCTGGAGCCATCGTACGTGCTGCGCGCCCTGGGCCGCAGCGACGAACTGGCGCACAGCTCGATCCGCTTCACCATCGGCCGTTTCTCGACCGAGGAAGACATCGACTTCGCCGTCAACCTGCTGAAATCGAAAGTGCACAAGCTGCGCGACCTGTCGCCGCTGTGGGACATGTTCAAGGAAGGTATCGATATCAACTCGATCCAATGGGCTGCCCACTAACCAACACCCTGGCCTCAATCGGGGCCGGCAAGAATATTTAAGGAGCATCAAAATGGCTTACTCGGACAAAGTACTCGATCACTACGAAAACCCGCGCAACGTGGGCGCTTTCGACAAGGGTGATGAAACCATCGGCACCGGCATGGTGGGGGCGCCCGCTTGCGGCGACGTCATGAAACTGCAGATCAAGGTCGGCGCCGATGGCCTGATCGAAGATGCGAAATTCAAGACCTATGGCTGCGGTTCGGCCATCGCCTCGAGCTCGCTGGTGACCGAATGGGTCAAGGGCAAGACGCTGGATCAAGCCTTGTCGATCAAGAATACGCAGATCGCGGAAGAGCTGGCCCTGCCGCCAGTGAAAATCCACTGCTCGATTCTGGCGGAAGACGCCATCAAGGCGGCAGTGCTTGACTACAAGACCCGTCACCCGGCAGCAGCTTAAACGTTGGCAGCCCGCCCCAGCCGCAAGGCCGGGGCAGTTGCGGAGAAATACATGATCACACTGACCGAAAAAGCGGCGAAGCACATCAACCGTTATATCGAACGGCGCGGCAAGGGCGTGGGCCTGCGCTTTGGCGTGCGTACCACGGGCTGCTCGGGCCTGGCCTACAAGCTGGAATACGTCGATGAAGCGGCTGCCGAAGACAGCGTCTTCGAATCGCACGGCGTGAAAGTCTTCGTCGACCCGAAAAGCCTGCCGTACATCGACGGCACGGAACTCGATTTCGCGCGCGAAGGCTTGAACGAAGGCTTCAAGTTCCACAATCCGAACGAAAAAGACGCCTGCGGCTGCGGCGAAAGTTTCCGCATCTAAGACGCAAGTATCACCCCGGTCGGTGCGCTGTACCCATCGATTGAGGTACAGCGACCACCGACAGACTATGCAAAACCACTTCGAATTATTCCAGTTGCCGGCCCAGTTCGCGCTCGACATGCCCGCGCTCGACGCGGCCTACCGCGACGTGCAGGGCAAGGTCCATCCCGACCGTTTCATCAATGCCAGCAGCGCCGAAAAGCGCGTCGCCATGCAGTGGGCGACACGCGCCAATGAAGCCTACCAGACCCTGAAAAGCCCGCAAAAACGCGCGCAGTACCTGTGCGAACTCAATGGCGTCGATTTGCAGACGGAGTCGAACACGGCCATGCCGGTCAGCTTCCTGATGCAGCAGATGGAATGGCGCGAGGAACTGGGCGACGCGCGCGCCGGCAAGGATGCCGACGCGCTCGACGCGCTGGACCGCCAGCTGCGCGGCGAACGCAAGGCCCTGCTGGCCCAGGTGGCCGCCCAGCTCGACGGTGGTGACTATGTGAACGCGGCGCAAAGCGTGCGCGCCCTGATGTTCCTCGACAAATTCGGCGAGGAAGTCCGTTTTGCCTATGAGGCCATCGAGGCCTGACCGGCCGATAGCTTGACCTGCGTGCCAAGCGCCAGTCTGGCGCGCGTCTTATAATGCACGCCATGCATCAGCTGCACTACGCACAAAATTAATCGAGGCACGAATACAATGGCACTTCTGCAAATTTCCGAACCAGGCATGTCGACCGCGCCGCACCAGCACCGCCTGGCCGTCGGCATCGATCTTGGCACCACCAATTCCCTGGTCGCGACGGTCCGCAACAGCATTCCCGAGGTGCTCAACGATGAAGAAGGGCACTCGCTGCTGCCATCCGTCGTGCGTTACCTGCCGAACGGCCATGCGAACATCGGCTACAAGGCCCTGGCCGCGCAAACCACCGACCCGAAAAACACCATCGTCTCCGTGAAGCGCTTCATGGGCCGCGGCCTGGCCGATATCGCCTACGCGGAAAACCTGCCCTACGACTTCCAGGACACGCCTGGCATGGTGCAGCTGAAAACCGTGGCCGGCGTGAAAAGCCCGGTCGAGGTGTCGGCGCAAATCCTCGCCACCCTGCGCCAGCGCGCCGAGGATTCGCTGGGCGATGACCTGGTGGGCGCCGTCATTACCGTACCGGCGTATTTCGACGATGCCCAGCGCCAGGCCACGAAAGATGCGGCGCAGCTGGCCGGCATCAATGTGCTGCGCCTCTTGAGCGAGCCGACGGCCGCCGCCATCGCGTATGGCCTCGATAACGCCTCCGAAGGCGTGTACGCCGTGTACGACCTCGGTGGCGGCACTTTCGACATCTCGATCCTGAAACTGAGCAAGGGCGTCTTCGAAGTGCTGTCCACGGGCGGCGACTCGGCCCTGGGCGGCGATGATTTCGACCGCCGCCTGTTCTGCTGGATCAGCGAGCAGGCCAAGCTGGCGCCGCTGTCGGACGAAGACACGGCCATCCTGATGGTCAAGGCGCGCGAAATCAAGGAATTGCTGTCGAGCAAGCCGGAAACGCTGATCGACGCGGCCCTGAACTCGGGCGAGGAAATCCACCTGCGCATCACGGCGGCCGATTTTGCCGCCATGACGCAGCACCTGGTGGGCAAGACCATGAACGCCATCAAGAAGGCCTTACGCGACGCGAACGTGGATGCGGACGACGTCGACGGCGTGGTGATGGTGGGCGGCGCCACGCGCATGCCGCACGTGCAGCGCGCCGTCAGCGAATTCTTCCACACGACGCCGCACGCGAACATCGACCCGGACAAAGTGGTGGCGCTGGGCGCCGCCATCCAGGCCAACTTGCTGGCGGGCAACCGCGCCGCCGGCGACGACTGGCTGCTGCTGGACGTGATCCCGCTGTCGCTGGGCATCGAAACCATGGGCGGCCTGGTGGAAAAGATCATCCCGCGCAATTCGACGATCCCATGCGCGCGTGCGCAGGAATTCACGACCTTCAAGGATGGCCAGACGGCGCTGGCCGTGCACGTGCTGCAGGGCGAGCGCGAACTGGTCAGCGACTGCCGTTCGCTGGCGCGCTTTGAACTGCGCGGCATTCCGCCGATGGTGGCGGGCGCCGCGCGCATCCGCATCACGTATCAAGTCGATGCGGACGGCTTGCTGTCCGTCTCGGCGCGCGAACTGCGCTCGGGCGTGGAAGCGTCGATCAGCGTCAAGCCGGCCTACGGCCTGGGCGACGACGACATCGCGCGCATGCTGCAGGATTCCTACACCTCGGCCGACGTCGACATGGTGGCGCGCGCCCTGCGCGAAGAGCAGGTGGAAGCGGAACGCATCGTGCTGGCCACGCAGTCGGCGCTGGACGAGGACGGCGGCTTGCTGGACGCCGCCGAACGGTCCGCCGTCGACGGCCTGATGCAGCAGGTGCGCGACGCCATTGCCCAGTCGCAAAGCGGCGCCATCGACCACCAGGCCTTGAAGCTGGCGATCGAGGCGCTGGCCGACGGCACCGAGGATTTCGCCTCGCGCCGCATGGACCGCAGCGTGCGCACGGCCCTGACCGGTAAATCGCTCGACCAGGTCGTGTGAGGACACCTGGCCAAACCTGCTGCGCGTCGCGCTTTGCGGCCGGCGATGCCCACCGTACTGGAGGCGGTTGCGCTTCTCGGCCACAAATCACTGCCGCTCGCTACGGTTTTGTCAGGTGTTGTAATAGTGTTGACATGCGCGCCGTGTGCCATTGCTGCGGCAGCGCCCCAAATCATTGAAATTGTAGAGGTAATATGCCCCAAATCGTCATTCTGCCGCACGCCAAGCTTTGCCCGGACGGTGCCGTCATCGAAGCCCCTGCCGGCAAGTCCATCTGCGACATCCTGCTGGAAAACGACATCGACATCGAGCATGCCTGCGAAAAATCGTGCGCCTGCACCACTTGCCACGTGCTGGTGCGCGAGGGCATCGAATCGCTGAACGAGGCGACGGAACTGGAAGAAGACATGCTAGACAAGGCCTGGGGCCTGGAAGCCGTGTCGCGCCTGTCGTGCCAGTCCATCGTGGCCGAGGCCGACCTCGTCGTCGAAATCCCGAAATACACGATCAACCAGGTCAGCGAAGGCAGCCACTAACATGAAATGGTCCGACATTCACGTGATCGCCGAGGCGCTGTACGACGCGCATCCGGACATCGATCCCCTGACCGTGCGTTTCACCGACCTGCATAACTGGGTGGTGGAGCTGGACGGCTTCGACGATGACCACACGCGCGGCGGCGAAAAGGTGCTCGAGGCGATACAGATGGCGTGGATCGATGAAGCGCGCTAAGGACGCGGCGCCCGCCGCCGCGGCTCCTGCGCCGAAAGACATCATCACGGCCGCCAGCAACATGCCCGAGATCAAGGATGGCCAGTCGGTCGCCTTGCTGCAGGAATTGCACATCCTGACGCGCGACGGCAAGATGAACCAGGACAGCCGCCGCAAGCTCAAGCAGGTGTACCACCTGACGCAGTTCATCGAGCCGCTGCTGCGCGAAGTGCAGCTCGACCATCCCGGCGTGTCGCTGGTCGACCATGGCGCCGGCAAGTCCTACCTGGGCTTCATCCTGTACGACCTGTTCTTCAAGAATGGCAACGACGGTTCGCACATCTACGGCATCGAGACGCGCGAAGAGCTGGTGCAGCGCTCGCAGGAATTGGCGAAGAAATTCAAGTTCCCCGGCATGTCCTTCCTGCCCCTTTCCGTGGCCGAATCGACGGAATCGAAGCTGCTGCCCAAGCAGATCGACATCGTCACGGCCCTGCATGCGTGCAACACGGCCACCGATGACGCGATTCACTTTGCCCTGAAGAAAAAGGCGAAATTCATGGTGCTGGTACCCTGTTGCCAGGCCGAAGTGGCTTCCGTCTTGAAGAAGAACAAGGGTAAGAGCCTGGGCAAGAATGTCTTGACGGAACTGTGGCGCCATCCGCTGCATACGCGCGAGTTCGGCAGCCAGATCACCAACGTGCTGCGCTGCCTGCAGCTGGAAGCCCATGGCTACCAGGTCAGCGTGACGGAGCTGGTGGGCTGGGAGCATTCGATGAAGAATGAACTGATCATCGCCAGCTACAAGAACCTGCCGCGCCAGCGTCCGACCGAGCGCCTGCAGGAAGTGCTGCAGACCCTAGGCCTGGAAGAGATGGGCCACCGTTTCTTTGCCGAGGAACTGGCGAAGGCGCAAGCCTGATTGTTGGCTTACGCGGCAAGCCGCTAAGCCAACCTACAGCGCCGCACATGGTCGGGTAGATCGGATTAGCGCAGCGTAATCCGACAATCAGCAGCGTAAGCCGACAGTCATCAGCGCAAGTCGTAAAAGGGGAGGAGCGAGTCGGTTACAATACCGGCTTTCTCCTCCTCTTGCTTTTTGCGCATCCCCCCATGACCACACCAATTGCAATGCCCACCGTCCGCCTGGCCAAGCGCCTGTCTGAAGACGTGCCCTGTTCGCGCCGCGAGGCCGAGCTGTATATCGAGGGCGGCTGGGTGACGGTCGACGGCGTGCTGGTGGAAGAGGCGGGCGCGCGCGTGGCCGACAACCAGACCGTGGTGCTGCTGCCGAACGCCACCCTGGAAGAAATGCCGCCCGTGACGATCTTGCTGCACAAGCCGGCCGGCATCAATGGCGGCGTGGGCGCGGAAGGCAAGCCGGCCCTGAGCTGCCTGCGTCCCGAAGAGATTTTCACGCCTGAGAACGTTGCGCCCAGCTCCGTCACGCGCTTCCTGAAACGCCACCTGATCGGCCTGACCATCACCAATCCGCTGGAAACCATGGCTTCCGGCCTGCTGGTGTTCACGCAGGATTTCCGCGTCGCCCGCAAACTGGTCGACGAGGCGAAAACGGTGGAGCAGGAATTCATCGTCGAAGTGACCGGCGACATCATGGAAAACGGCCTGGCGCTGCTGAACCATGGCTTGCCCTTCAATGGCAAGCCTTTGCCGCCGATCAAGGTCAGCTGGCAGAATGAAACGCGTCTGCGTTTCGCCCTGAAAAACGTGCAGCCAGGCCAGATCGCCCACATGTGCAAGATGGTGGGCCTGGACGTGGTGGCCATGAAGCGCTTGCGCATCGGCCGCATTTCGATGGGCGCCATGCCTGCCGGGCAATGGCGCTATCTGCAGGGCTACGAGCGCTTCTAAAGCTGCGGCGCCGTGATGGCGTGGCTTTCCGCAAAGCTTTTCCATAGCCGTTCGGCAATATTCAAGGCGATGGTGTCGGCCTTCTCTTGCAGGGCCGGGTTGCCCATGGCTTCCGTGGTGGCAAAGAACAAGGTCAGCCAGCGGCGGAACATGCATGGCGTCAGCTGTTCCATCTGCGCGTGCTGGGCCAGCGGCTTGCCGTGGTAGCGCATGGTGCCGCGCAGCAGTCCGGACCAGAAATCAACGAGGGTGGCCAGGTGGGCGTCCCAATCCTTGACCTCGGCGGCAAAGATGGGGCCGAGCATGGCGTCATCGCGCGCGGCCGCATAAAAGGTATGCACGAGTTGCTTGACTTCGTCTTCGCTGCAGACTTCCGCGCGGTATTTGGCAAAACGGGTGTGGGGGAGGGGGGCTGTATTATTCATGGCATGCCATGATCGCAGAGCCCCTGTGGCGCTTCAATGACCCAGGTCAAGCCGCCTGAAAACTCAGGCGGCGACTTTCTTCGACTTCTTCGCTGGCGCCGGCAATTGCACGATCTGCGTGCCGAGCAGCTTGTCGTGCAGGAACTGGCCATTGCCCGTGAACAGGGCCGTGGCCGACCAGGCCAGCATGCCGATGCCGATGGCGCCCAGTGCCGCCCAGTGCTGCAAGTCCAGCGCATACGACACCACGAGCGCAGGTAGCAGCCACATCCAGGCCAGCAGGTAGCGGCAGGCGGCCACGCGCAGCGGCACATGGGCGTGGCCCGGCAGCACCACTTTCAGGCGCCACGTCTTCATGGCCAGCGTCTGCCCTTCGCGGCTCCACTGGTGGATGAAATACGCGCCCATGACGAGGAAGGCCAGGCATTGGCGCATGTGTTCTGTCAACGGCGTGTGCGCGCCCTGCACGGCCAGCTCGAACACGAGGAATGGCAGAAACAGCACGGCCAGGGCCAGCAGCGACTCATACACCATGGAAATCAGGCGGCGCTTGATACTCGGGAGGGAAGTGTTGCTGGCAGCAGGCGTGCTATTTGGCATTGGTTGGCAGTGGGGCAGGCGTGGTGGGTGGCGTGACGGGCACGGCGTTCGGTGGCGGGCTGGCGGCAGGCGGCAGCGCGGCTGGCGCAGTGGCGGGCAAGGCCGCCGCCGGCAATGCGGGCGCCACGCTTGCCGGCGCTGCAGGTGCCGCCGGTGCGACGGTCACGGGCGTGGCGGGCGCCATGATCACGGCCGGCTTGGTGGTAGTCGAATTGAGCGCGGGGACTTTGCCCAGCGGCTTTTTCGGCACGGGTTCGGCCGCCAGTTTTTTCTTTTGATCTTCCGGCAACTGCTGGTATTGCTCCCACTGTGCGGACTTTTGACCTGGATCAATTTTCTTGGTGCGCGTGTAATTTTCACGCACGAGTCGGCGCTGCTCGGGCGTCAGCTTGATCCACTCGCGCATGCGCTCGTGCACGCGCGCCTGTTCGTCCGGCTTCATCGAGGCGTAGCGGTTGGCGATGTCCAGCCATTTCTGGCGGCGCAAGGCGTCGAGCTTGTTCCATTCGCCGGCCAGCGGCTGCAAGGCTTCCTGCTGCGCGCGCGACAGCCTGTTCCACTGCAGTTTGTCGGTGCTCTGCGGTGCGCCAGCCTTGCTGCCGGCGCGTGGCGCGGCCGGCTTGGCGGCAGGGTCGCCCGCCTTGGCTGCCGGTGCGACGACGACGGGGGCTGCGGGCGGCGCCGCATGTTGCTGCGCGCCAACCCAGGAAGCGCCGGCCAGGGCGCAGGCGCCCAGGCCGATGCCTGCGGCGATCCAGCCGTTGCGTACGCTGATGCGTGCCATGCTTATTGCTCGCGTTTCGTCAGGTAGGCATTGAAGCCATGGTCCATATACGCCGACAGCGGCAATTCGTCCGACAGCACGGCCGCATCGATTTCTGCCAATTCGGCAACATGTTGTTCTTGCTCAAACTGGTAAATGCCGGCCAGGCCGCCGACAAGCAGCAGCAGGGGGATGATGACGCTCATGCGGCCCAGCCAGGACAGCGGCTCGACGAACAGGCTGCTGGCGATGCCGGCGAACACGTTCTGGCGCGCGGTGACGGCGGCGGGCGCGTCCGCCTTCTTGCGCGACAGGGCCAGCTTGCGTGCCGCTGCCAGGCGATCGGTGGCCGATGCGGGCAGGTCGTCGAGTTTTTCGTTCAGTGCATGGCGCACTTTGTAAGCGAAATTGAGATCGTCGGTGTTCATAATTTTATTCCCTTGGCTTTCAGCGATTCGGCGAGCGTGTGGGTAGCTCTAGAGCAATGTGTTTTCACGCTACCTTCGGAGCAACCCATCGCTTCCGCTGTTTCAGCCACATCCATGTCCTGCCAATAACGCATGAGGAAGGCTTCGCGTTGACGTGCGGGCAGTTTTTGTACCTCTGCATCAATCAAATCAAGGATTTGCGCGCGTTCGACCTGGTCGGCCGAGGATTCGGCGGCGCTGGAACCCTGTTCCGATTCATAAGTATCAAGTATATCAAAATCATCATGCTCGTCGCCCGAAGACTTCATGCCGGAAAACAGGCTGACCCAGGTGTTGCGCACCTTTTCGCGGCGGAAATAATCGAGGATGGTGTTCTGCAAGATGCGCTGGAACAGCATCGGCAATTCGGCGGCCGGCTTGTCGCCGTATTTCTCGGCCAGCTTGATCATCGCATCCTGCACGATGTCGAGGGCTGATTCTTCCTTGCGGACCGCGTAGGCGGCCTGCTTGAAAGCGCGCCGCTCGACATTTTCTAGAAAGTCGGATAATTCTTTGTCTGTTGCCATGCGGTATGGGGCGAGCTAGCGGCTACGTGGGCTGTGGGCTGAAGGGAGGCTGGTATGCTTTTTGCAAACTGAGCGCATGCTAGCAAAAAATGTGCGTTTCCGCAGGGTTTTTGCACGTCGTGTGAGCAAAAAAGCAGCGAGGCCGACATTTTCCTTGACCATAATGGTGCAACGCGATAACGTATGGGACGCTTTGAACACCCCAAAGCTCTATGGTCAGGTCGCGACCGGCACACAACGCCATCCGCGGCACGACGCGCTTTCATTTGTAGGCAGTTTGTTCTAACCCGCGCCACAAGCGCGAGCGGTTCGTACAGGCGCCACAGAAACTCCGGCCAAACGAGTTGCGTTAAGCGTTGTTTTGTAAGGTATCTATGGGTGCCCAAAGAAATGTCGTGACCGCATGAAAAGGGAAGCAGGAGCACTGTTGCGTTAGGCGTACCTCGTCAGGAAAGAACATCCGATCAATCTCCAATGGACCTTGAAAGGAATGTTTCATGAATACCGAAGCAACAGGACCTGCAACAGGTTCCGCAACAGGACCGATCACCGGCGCAGAAATTGTCGTGCGCTGTCTGGCTGAAGAGGGCGTCGAGCACGTCTTTGGATATCCGGGCGGAGCCGTACTCTACATCTACGACGCCATCTTCCAGCAAAACAAATTCCAGCATATCCTGGTACGCCACGAGCAGGCCGCGATCCACGCCGCCGATGCCTATTCGCGCAGCTCGAACAAAGTCGGTGTCGCCATCGTCACGTCCGGTCCGGGCGTCACGAATGCCGTCACGGGCCTGTCGACCGCGTACATGGACTCGATTCCGATGGTGGTCATCTCCGGCCAGGTGCCGAGCCACGCCATCGGCCAGGATGCGTTCCAGGAATGCGACACCGTGGGCATCACGCGCCCCGTCGTCAAGCACAACTTCCTCGTCAAGGACGTCAAGGACCTGGCGGCGACGATCAAGAAAGCCTTCTTTATCGCCCGCACCGGCCGTCCCGGCCCCGTGCTGGTCGATATCCCGAAGGATATCAGCATGCACAAATGCCATTTCGACTATCCGAAGGAAGTCGAGATGCGTTCCTACCGTCCCGTCGACAAGGGCCACTCGGGCCAGATCCGCAAGGCCGTGCAACTGCTGCTGCAGGCGGAGCGTCCGATGATCTACACGGGCGGCGGCGTGATCCTGGCGCATGCGGCCCCCGAGCTGAACAAGCTGGTCGACCGCCTGGGTTTCCCTTGCACCAACACCTTGATGGGCCTGGGCGGCTACCGTGCCTCGAGCGAGCAGTATGTCGGCATGCCCGGCATGCACGGCACCTATGAAGCGAACATGGCGATGCAGAACTGCGACGTGCTGATCGCCATCGGCGCCCGTTTCGATGACCGCGTGATCGGCAACCCGAAACACTTCGCCTCGCATCCGCGCAAGATCATCCACGTGGACATCGATCCATCGTCGATTTCCAAGCGCGTGAAGGTCGATATTCCCATCGTCGGCAACGTCAAGGATGTGCTGATCGAATTCCTCGCGCAACTGGACGCGGCCGAGGCCAAGCCGAACGTCAACGCGCTCTCGAACTGGTGGAAGCAGATCGCCGAATGGCGTGGCCGCGAATGCCTGAAATACCCGACGTCCGACCTGGTCATCAAGCCGCAATCGGTGGTCGAGAAAGTCTTCCAGATCACCAAGGGCGACGCCTTCATCACGTCCGACGTGGGCCAGCACCAGATGTGGGCGGCGCAATACTATGGCTTCGACAAGCCGCGCCGCTGGATCAATTCCGGCGGCCTGGGCACCATGGGTGTCGGCTTGCCGTACGCCATGGGCGTGCAGATGGCCAATCCGGACGCCACCGTTGCCTGCATTACCGGCGAGGGGTCGATCCAGATGTGCATCCAGGAACTTGCCACGTGCAAGCAGTATCACCTGACGCCGAAGATCATCATGCTCAACAACCGTTTCCTCGGCATGGTGCGCCAGTGGCAGGAGATCGACTACGGTTCGCGCTATTCCGAGTCGTACATGGATTCGCTGCCCGACTTCGAGAAGCTGGCCGAGGCATATGGCCACGTGGGCATGAAAATTGAAAAACCGGGCGACGTCGACGGCGCCCTGAAAGAGGCGTTTGGCATGAAAGACAGGCTGGTGTTCATGAACTTCATTACCGACCAGTCCGAAAACGTGTGGCCAATGGTGAAAGCCGGCAAGGGCCTGTCCGAAATGATGCTCGGCTCGGAGGATCTCTAATCATGCGCCATATTATTTCTGTCTTGCTGGAAAACGAAGCGGGCGCCCTGTCGCGCGTGGTGGGCCTGTTCTCGGCACGCGGCTACAACATTGAAACGCTGACCGTGGCACCGACCGAAGACTCGACCCTGTCGCGCATGACCATCGTCACCAGCGGCTCGGACGACATCATCGAGCAGATCACCAAGCATTTGAACCGCCTGATCGAGGTGGTGAAGGTGGTCGATCTGACCGAGGGCCAGCATATCGAACGCGAGTTGATGCTGATCAAGGTTCGTGCCGTGGGCAAGGAACGCGAGGAAATGAAGCGCACCGCCGACATCTTCCGCGGCCGCATCATCGACGTCACGGAAAAGACGTACACGATCGAGCTCACCGGCAACAAGGTCAAGCTCGACGCGTTCATCGATTCGATCGACCGCGCCTCGATCCTGGAAACCGTCCGCACGGGCGGCTCCGGCATCGGCCGCGGCGAACGCATCCTCAAAGTATAAAAAATATCAGTTGCAGCAGGCGGCCACGGCCGCACCCCCATACAACGCATCATCAAATTATAGGAAATACCATGAAAGTTTTTTACGACAAAGACGCTGACCTCTCCTTGATCAAAGGCAAAAACGTTGCCATCATCGGCTACGGTTCGCAAGGCCATGCGCACGCACAAAACCTGAACGATTCGGGCGTCAACGTCACCGTCGGCCTGCGCAAGGGCGGCGCTTCGTGGACCAAGGTCGAGCAGGCCGGTCTGAAAGTGGCCGAAGTGAATGACGCCGTGAAAGCGGCCGACGTCATCATGATCTTGCTGCCGGATGAAAACATCGCCCAGGTCTACAACGAAAACATCGCGCCGTTCGCCAAGCAGGGCGCCGTGCTGGCCTTCGCCCACGGCTTCAACGTGCATTACGGCCAAGTCGTGCCGCGCGCCGACCTGGACGTCATCATGGTCGCGCCGAAAGCGCCAGGCCACACCGTGCGCGCCACCTACACCCAGGGTGGCGGCGTGCCGCACCTGATCGCCGTGTACCAGGACAAATCGGGCATCGCCCGCGATATCGCCCTGTCGTACGCTTCGGCCAACGGCGGCGGCCGTGCCGGCATCATCGAAACGAATTTCCGTGAAGAAACCGAAACCGACTTGTTCGGCGAACAGGCCGTGCTGTGCGGCGGCGCCGTCGAGCTGATCAAGGCCGGCTTCGAAACCCTGACGGAAGCTGGTTATGCGCCGGAAATGGCTTACTTCGAGTGCTTGCACGAGCTGAAGCTGATCGTCGACCTGATCTATGAAGGCGGCATCGCCAACATGAACTACTCGATCTCGAACAATGCCGAATACGGCGAATACGTGACCGGTCCGAAAGTCGTGACGTCGGCCACCAAGGATGCGATGCGTCAATGCCTGAAAGACATTCAAACGGGCGAATACGCGAAGAGCTTCATCCTGGAAAACAAGGCGGGCGCACCGACCCTGATTTCGCGCCGTCGTTTGACGTCCGAGCACCAGATCGAAGAAGTGGGCGCGAAACTGCGCGCCATGATGCCTTGGATCGCGAAGAACAAGATGGTCGACCAGTCGAAGAACTAAGCAAATTTCCTGATTCACCATGAAAAGCCGGCGCAAGCCGGCTTTTTTTCGTCAGCAATGGCGGACGCTTCCGGCCTGCCGCGCATTGATGCATATTGGATTGTTATAAATACTGCGCGGTAGCGCCGCCTGCCGGTGTTACCCTGATTGCTGCCGGTTTCGGCATCATCTTGATCAGGAGGCGCACGTGTACACGATAGCCCTGGCTTCGCTCCCAACCCGTCTGTTGGGCCTGTTTCTGAGCACCGTTCTGACAGTATTTTCCAGCGCCGGCGTCCAGGCGGCCGTGCCCGCCTATCCGGGCAGCTTCAAGACCATGGACATCGCCACCGCCGACGGCACGATCCACGTGCGCGTGGGCGGCACCGGCCCGGCCGTGCTGTTGCTGCACGGCTTTGGCGACACGGGCGACATGTGGGCGCCGCTGGCGGCGGCCCTGGCCCGCACGCACACGGTGGTGGCCCCCGATCTGCGCGGCATGGGCCTGTCCTCGCGTCCGGCCGGCGGCTACGACAAGCGCACGCAGGCGGCCGACATGCGCGCCGTGCTCGACAAGCTGGGCATCGACCGCGCCGACGTGGTCGGCCACGATATCGGCACGATGGTGGCCTACGCGTATGCGGCCCGCTATCCGGACAAGACGCGCCGGCTGGTGGTGATGGATGCGCCCGTGCCCGGCATTCCGCCATGGGAACAGATCGTGCGCAGCCCGCAGCTGTGGCACTTCTCGTTTGGCGGTCCTGACGCCGAGCGCCTGGTGGCGGGGCGCGAGCGCATCTACCTGGACCGCTTCTGGAATGAGTTCGCCGGCACGCCTTCCCGGATCGACGAAGAAACGCGGCGCCATTACGCCAAGCTGTACGCGCGCAAGGGCGCCATGCATGCGGCCTTCGCGCAATTTCTGGCGATACCGCAAGATGCCGAAGACAATCTGCGCTCGATGGCGACCAAGCTGACCATGCCCGTGCTGGCGATCGGCGGCGCCAAGTCCTTCGGCGCCAACGAGGCCGTCGTCATGCGCAATGCCGCCACCAACGTCACGGAGCTGGTGGTACCCGATGCGGGACACTGGCTGATGGAAGAGCAGCCCGCCGCGACGGTGGACGCCATCCAGGCTTTCCTGCGCCGAGAGCAATAAGACCGGACTTGCGGCAGCGGATGGCATGGAGGAAAACAGGTTTTCTTGCGGGAACCTGTTTTTTTTCTTGCGCGCACGCAATGTGACGCTCTCCTATACAATACCGCCCTTCCTTTGCAGCGGCATTCGCCGCCGCATCTGTTTCGGTTTCTGCCGACCGCAACGCGCATCACGCTTTTCGTACCACGCCGGGCGCCCATCGCCTGCGCAACCAGAAGGACCCATATGACTGACCGTTTTACCGCGACAGTGCCGCCATCCGGTGCCGTTGAATCTCCCATTCCCAATCGCCTTCCCGTGGCCGCCTTGCTGGCCCTGGCCATGACAAGCTTTATCGCCATCCTGACAGAAACCTTGCCGGCCGGCCTGCTGCCGCAGATCGCCGAGGGCCTCGGCATTTCCGAAGTCATGACGGGCCAGCTGGTCACCGTCTACGCCATCGGCTCCATCCTCACGGCCATCCCGCTGACGGCGCTGACCAGCGGCTGGCGCCGGCGCAATGTGCTGTTGCTGGCCATCGTCGGCTTTTTGATCTTTAACACGGTGACGGCCCTGTCGCCGCATTACATTCTGACCCTGGTGTCGCGTTTCCTGGCCGGCATGGCCGCCGGGCTGGCCTGGGGTCTGATGGCCGGCTATGCGCGGCGCATGGTGAGCGTCGAGCAGCAGGGCAGGGCGATGGCGATCGCCATGATCGGCACGCCGCTGGCCCTGTCGCTGGGCGTGCCGCTGGGCACCCTGATGGGTGGCGTGCTGGGCTGGCGCAGCATCTTCGGCATCATGTCGGGCCTGGCCGTGGTGCTGATCGCCTGGGTGTTCGTGGCCGTGCCCGATTATCCGGGGCAAAAGAATGGCGAGCGCCTGTCGATCCGCCAGGTGTTCATGACGCCCGGCGTGCGGCCCATCCTGGCCGTCATCGTCGTGTGGATGCTCGCGCACAATATTTTGTATACGTATATCGCGCCTTTCCTGGCGCCGTCGGGCTTGCGCCCGCGCGTCGACCTGGTGCTGCTCGTGTATGGCGTGGGATCCCTGGCCGGCATCTGGCTGATCAGCCAGCTGATCGACCGCTGGCTGCGCAAGCTCGTGCTGGGCAGCATCGCCGCCTTTGCCCTGGTGGTGATCGCGCTGGGACTGGCGATGGATTCGCCGGCCGTCATCTATCTCAGCATGGCCATCTGGGGCATCACCTTCGGCGGCGCCGGCACCCTGCTGCAGACGGCGTCGGCGGACGCGGCCGGCGACGGCATGGACGTGGCGCAGGCGATGGTGGCGACCATCTGGAACGTGGCCATCGCGGGCGGCGGCCTGGCGGGCGGCATGTTGCTGGACGGCTATGGCGCGGCCTCGTTCCCATGGGCCATGCTGGCCTTGCTGTTGGCTGCGCTGGCCATCGCCTGGCGCGCCCGCCGCTACAGTTTCAAGCCGGGCCGGCGCAGCGGCGGCGTCGTGGCGGGACATTGATATCAATGTTATATAAAATAACGTTGTTATTAAAATGTGAGCAGATGTGACTGCCCGGCACATTTTGTGACGATTTGTTAATTTGCGCCACAGGAATGGTTGGGGCGTTAGAATGTACTGAGTTTGACAAGTTTCTCAAGGGGAATGCAGCCGATCACAGTGCCGCATCCCTTTTTGTCAGCCACTGTAACCAACTAGGAGTCCCCCATGACCGTGATGAAATCCGTACTTGTTGCCGCCGCAGCCACCGTTGCCCTGAGCGCGCAAGCCCAATCCCTACCAACTTCCGGCACCCTGGTGGTCGTACCCGCGTTTGGCGAAGTCAAACATGTCAATGACCAGGTGGTCGCTACCCTGGCCGTCGAAGAGCAGGACAAGGACAAGGCTGCCGCCGCCTCGCGCGTCAACCAGAAGATGAACAAGGGTATCGCCATCGTCAAGCAGGCCGACCCATCGGCGGCACTGAAATCGTATGGCTACTATACGTATCCCGTGTATCCGGAAGAGCGTCCGCTGCCGGCCGGCGCCGTGGCCAAGCCACGTTTGCCTACGGCCTGGCGCGTGGGCCAGTACCTGGAAGTGACGACGGCCAATCTGGCTGGACTGCCAAAGACCGTGTCGGCGGCGCAAGGCGTGCTGACCCTGAACGGCTTGAATTTCGGCCTGAAGCCGGAAACCATCCGCCTGCTGGATGACCAGCGCATCGCCGCCACGTACAAGAACCTGAACGAGCGCGTGGCCGCCATCGCGAAAGCCATGGGCCGCAACGTGTCCGACGCCGTGCTCGATACGGTGGACTTCGAAGGTTCGGGCAATTACGCTGGCGAAAGCCGTCCTGCCGCCGCGCCGATGATGATGCGCAGCGCCAAGATGGCCGACGACAGCGCCGTCGTCGAACCGAGCTTCGAGCCGGGCGAAACCACGCTCGACATGCGTGTCGTCGGCAAGGTGAAATTCAAGTAAGCGATGCGATCCCTCCCGCGCGCCGCACCCTGCGGCCGCGGCAGTGCGGAAGAGCTTGTGGTCCTTGCGACAGAGCAATCTTTTCCGCGCTAGAATATCTTGGTAAAAAGCCATGGGCTTGCCGGTTCAAGCGAACCGACCCATGCGTCTCGTAAAAATTCCCTAGGAGAAATAAATGACCGTCATGAAATCGATGCTGGCTGCGGCCGTCGCTACCGTTGCCCTGTCCGCCCAGGCGCAAAGCCTGCCTACCTCCGGCACGCTGGTGGTGGTGCCCGCGAATGGCGAAGTGGTGCATGCGAACGACCAGGTGACCGTCACCCTGGCCATCGAAGAGCAGGACAAGGACAAGGCCGCCGCCGCCTCGCGCGTGAACCAGAAGATGAACCAGGGCGTGGCCATCGTCAAGAAAGCCGATCCGCAAGCCGTGCTGAAGACCCAGGGCTATTACACGTATGCCGTGTACCCGGAAACGGCGCCATTGCCGCCAGGCAGCGTTGCCAAGCCCAAGGTGCCGACGGGCTGGAGAGTGGGGCAATACCTGCAGGTAACGACGACGAACCTGGCCGCCCTGCCGAAAACCGTGTCCGCGGCGCAAGGCGTGCTGACCCTGAACCGCCTGAACTTCGGCCTGGCGCCCGCCACCGTGCGCAAGCTCGATGACCAGCGCATCGCCGCCGCCTATGCCAACCTGCAGCAGCGCGTGGCGGGCATCGCCGGCGCCATGGGCCGCAACGTCAATGACGCCGTGATCGATACCATCGATTTCGAAGGTTCGGGCAATTACACGCAACGCGTCAACGTGGCCGGTGCGCGCAACATGAGCGCCGATGCCATGCATTACAGCGAGCAAGTGGCCGAACCGAGCTTCGAACCGGGCGAAACGACCCTGAACATGGGGCTGGTGGCCAAGGTCAAGTTCAAATAAGGCTTGATTCGGGATCAATATTGCCAGCTTGACGCCGCCGCGCTTTTCTTTGGCGGCGGCTCCTCTATAATGGCAAGATCGGCGCGCGCATGGTGTAATGGCCGTGCGCCCGTCATTCTGGCACCGAATCCCCGGCAGTACACAAGATATGGAACAACATGGCAAACTTCCCCCGTCGTAGAGGCAAGAACGGCACACCCGCAGTCTCCAAAGCGTCCCGCTTCAGCAAATTCGCGCGCCAGCCGGCCGCCGATGGCACAGGCAAGAAAACCTTGCGCCGCCGCGGCATCTACCTGTTGCCGAACGCCTTCACGACGGCAGCCCTGTTCTGCGGCTTCTACGCCATCGTCATGGCCATGAACCAGAAATTCGAACACGCGGCCTGGGCCATCTTCATCGCCATGATCCTCGACGGCCTCGATGGCCGCATCGCGCGCCTGACGAATACGCAGAGCGAATTTGGTGCCCAGTACGACAGCCTGTCCGACATGGTCTCGTTCGGCGCCGCGCCGGCGCTGGTGATCTACGAATGGTCGCTGCGCGGCATGGGCAAACTGGGCTGGCTGGCCGCCTTCGTGTATTGCGCCGGCGCCGCCTTGCGCCTGGCCCGCTTCAACACGAATATCCAGGTGGTCGACAAGCGCTTCTTCCAGGGCTTGCCCAGCCCGGCGGCGGCGGCCATGGTGGCCGGTTTCATCCTGCTCATGAACGACCTCGAATTCGCCGGCAACCAGCTGGCCTGGGTGTCGTGGACCATCGCCCTGTTCGCGGGCCTGACCATGGTCACCAACGTGCCGTTCTACAGCTTCAAGGATGTCAATTTCCGCAAGTCCGTGCCCTTCATCGTGGTGTTCTTGCTGGCATTGTTCTTTGCGCTCATTTCCATCGATCCGCCGAAAGTGCTGTTCCCGATTTTCGTTGCCTATGGCTTGTCCGGCTACGCCGTATTCTTCTGGCGCATGGCGAAGGGCAAGCCCGTCAGCATCATCCAGACCGACCCGGAGCACTGATGCGGCCGTGGGTCGGTAGCCACTTCTTTCCCTCAGCGAGGAGCAGCCATGAGCACCAGCAACCGACTCATCATCTTTGACACCACCTTGCGCGACGGCGAGCAATCGCCGGGCGCCTCCATGACGCGCGAGGAAAAGCTGCGCATCGCCAAGCAGCTCGAACGCATGAAGGTCGACGTGATCGAAGCGGGCTTCGCCGCTGCCTCGCAGGGCGATTTCGAGTCGATACGGGCGATTGCCGGCGCCGTGCGCGAGTCCACCATCTGCTCGCTGTCGCGCGCGAACGACCGCGACATCGCCCGCGCCGCCGAAGCGCTGGCCCCCGCCGAGCGCAAGCGCATCCACACCTTCATCGCCACCTCGCCGCTGCACATGCAGATGAAGCTGCGCATGACGCCCGAGCAAGTGCTGCTGCAGGCGCAAAATGCCGTGCGCTACGCGCGCCAGTTCACGGACGATATCGAATTCAGTCCCGAAGACGGCAGCCGCTCGGACGAGGATTTCCTCTGCAAGGTGCTCGAAGCCGTGATCGCCGAGGGCGCCACCACCATCAACTTTCCCGATACGGTGGGCTACGCCGTGCCGGAAATCTTCGGCAATACCATCAAGCGCTTGCGCGAACGCATCCCGAATTCCGATAAGGCCGTCTGGTCTGTCCATTGTCATAACGACCTCGGCCTGGCCGTGGCCAATTCGCTGGCCGGCGCCATGATAGGCGGCGCGCGCCAGATCGAATGCACGATCAATGGCCTGGGCGAGCGGGCCGGCAATACGGCGCTGGAAGAGGTGGTGATGGCGCTGCGCACGCGCGCCGCCTATTACAACTTGACGGTGGGCATCGACACGACGCAGATCGTCGCCGCGTCAAAAATGGTGTCGCAGATCACGGGCTTTGCCGTGCAGCCGAACAAGGCCGTCGTCGGCGCGAATGCCTTCGCCCACGCATCCGGCATCCACCAGGATGGCATCCTGAAGGCGCGCGAAACGTATGAAATCATGCGCGCCGAAGACGTGGGCTGGACGGCCAACAAGATCGTCCTCGGTAAATTATCGGGCCGCAATGCCTTCAAGCAGCGCCTGCACGAGCTGGGCATCGCCCTGGAATCGGAAGCGGAAGTCAATGCGGCCTTCCTTCGCTTCAAGGAGCTGGCCGACCGCAAATCCGAGATTTTCGACGAAGACATCATGGCCCTCGTCAGCGAGGAGCAGCAGGCGCAGGAGAGTGAGCACTACCGTTTTATTTCCTTGACGCAGCAATCGACGACGGGCGCCGTGCCGCAGGCGCGCGTGGAATTCCTCGTCGGCGGCGAACAGCGCAGCTGCGAGGGCAGGGGCGACGGGCCTGTCGACGCCACCGTCAACGCCATCGAAAGCGCGGCCGCCAGCGGCGCCGAGCTGGTCTTGTTCTCCGTCAATGCCATCAGCACGGGCACGCAGTCGCAGGGCGAAGTGACGATGCGCTTGTCCCGCGACGGGCGCATCGTCAATGGCGTGGGCGCCGACCCCGACATCATCGTCGCCTCGGCCAAGGCGTATTTGTCGGCCTTGAACAAGCTGCATGCGAAGGATGAGCGCATCGATCCCCAGCCGTAAGAGGGGCGCTGGCAAGCGTCACCAGAAGAAGCGCCGCTCTTCCTTGGCCGGATCCGGGCCGTTCATCATCATGCGCACGATGCCGTCGTGGTCGAAATGCACGTGCATCATGGAATCCCAGACGCCCGATTCCTTGTAGCGGTAAGACCAGACGTGCAGTTTCGGCAGCGACAGATACGATGTTTCCGTCGGGCGGCCGAGGATGTGCAGCACGTCTTGCTGCGTCGACACGCCCACCTTGATGCGGGCGAAGCCCGGCGTGTCGAGAACTTGCTCGTAAGAAATGAGCTTGTCGTCGGGGCCGAAGCGGGCCATATACGTGTATTGGCCGTACGGACCCGTGGCGTATTCGAGTTCCGCGCCCGTGGGCAGCTGGTAGATGGCTGTCGGTCGGCCCAGGCGCGCCTCGACGGCGGCGCGCGGTTCGCCCGGCTGCGGCGGCGGGACGTTCCAGCTGGCGCAGCCGGCCAGCGCGGCAAACAGCAGCGGTGTTGCTAATTTAAGCAGTTTTTTCATGGTCGCGCTCCTGAAATGCAGGAAAACCCTATGATGCACCGAGAAAAGCGCGCACGGCAGGATACAGGCGGGCATTTTTCCGATATACTTGCGCGTCTGGTTGGCAGCATAGGCCAGTATTTTAATAATCGTAGTTCACGGTGGATAGGGTTCAGACTCTGTGCACCGCATGTGAAAGGTTTATCATGACAGTAGAAAACATCAACAAAGCCGCTATCATCGCGGACAACGCACGTGGTCAAAACGACACCGGCTCCCCTGAAGTGCAAGTTGCACTGCTGACGGCTCGCATCAACGAACTGAACGGCCACTTCAAAGCCCACTCGAAAGATCACCACTCCCGCCGCGGCCTGATCATGATGGTCAACCGTCGTAAGAGCCTGTTGTCCTACCTGAAGGCTAAAGACGCTACCCGTTATCGCGACCTGATCGCTAAACTTGGTCTGCGCAAGTAATTTTTGCCGTACAAGGTTTATACAGAAATGCCTGCGCCAGTTCGCTGACGCGGGCATTTTGTCATTTGAATTCCGGATTTATGTCCGTAAGTGAAGTATTCTCTTACCGATATCATGTTTTAGCAGCAATGTAGCAAAGGTGGTAACAAGTAAAGGCAGCATTTTTACGCCGCCTGTGGTGAGGTGAACGACAGCCCCTGAAAATCTGTCGGCAATTAGAAAAGGGATACCCCATGTTTAACAAAGTTACGAAAACCTTCCAGTACGGTCAACATCAAGTGACCCTGGAAACCGGCGAAATCGCACGTCAGGCATCCGGCGCAGTGCTGGTGTCGATCGAAGATACCGTCGTTCTGGCAACGGTGGTGGCACGCAAAGATGCCAAGCCAGGCCAGGATTTCTTCCCTTTGACGGTTGATTATGTTGAAAAAACCTATGCTGCCGGTAAAATCCCGGGCGGTTTTTTCAAGCGCGAAGGCCGTCCTTCCGAAAAAGAAACACTGACATCCCGTCTGATCGACCGTCCTATCCGTCCGCTGTTCCCGGAAGGCTACCTGAATGAAGTGCAAGTCATCATTCACGTGCTGTCGGTCAACCCGGAAATCGATCCGGACATCGCCGCCATGATCGGCGCCTCGGCTGCCCTGTGCGTATCGGGCGTGCCTTTCAACGGTCCTATCGGCGCCGCGCGCGTCGGTTACGCCAACGGCCAGTACATCCTGAACCCAACCGTTCAGCAATTGAAAACGTCGGAAATGGACCTGGTTGTCGCCGGTACCGAAACGGCCGTGCTGATGGTCGAATCGGAAGCGAAACAGTTGTCCGAAGAAATCATGCTGGGCGCCGTGGTCTTCGGCCACGACCAGATGAAAGTTGTCATCGACGCGATTCACGACCTCGTGCGTGACGGCGGCAAGCCGGAAGTGGAATGGGCGCCTGCGCCGAAAAACGAAGCCCTGATCGCCCGCGTCGCGCATTTCGCCAACGCCAAGATCAACGATGCATATCAAACCAAGGACAAGCAGGAGCGCACGGCCAAGCTGAAAGCGGCGACGTCGGAAGTGATCGCCGACCTGAGCGCTGAAGCGGCTGCCGCCGGCGGCGCGTCCATCGACAGCGCCGAAGTGAACAACATCCTGTTCGACATCGAAGCGAAAATCGTGCGTACGCAGATCCTGGACGGCGAGCCACGCATCGACGGCCGCGACACGCGCACCGTGCGTCCGATCTCGATCCGCACCAGCGTGCTGCCACGCACCCACGGTTCGGCCCTGTTCACGCGCGGCGAAACGCAGGCGCTGGTCGTGGCGACGTTGGGCACCGCCCGCGACAGCCAGAAGATCGATGCGCTGATGGGCGAGTTCACCGATTCGTTCATGCTGCATTACAACATGCCTCCGTTCGCCACCGGCGAAACGGGCCGTGTCGGTACGCCCAAGCGCCGCGAAATCGGCCACGGCCGCCTGGCCAAGCGCGCGCTGATCGCCGCCCTGCCAGCAGCTGAAGAGTTCAGCTACTCGGTGCGCCTGGTATCGGAAATCACGGAATCGAACGGTTCCTCGTCGATGGCTTCCGTCTGCGGCGGCTGCCTGGCACTGATGGACGCCGGCGTGCCGATGAAAGAACACGTGGCCGGTATCGCCATGGGCCTGATCAAGGAAGGCGGCAAGTTTGCCGTGCTGTCCGACATCCTGGGCGACGAAGATCACCTGGGCGACATGGACTTCAAGGTAGCCGGTACCCGCAACGGTATCACGGCGCTGCAGATGGACATCAAGATCATGGGCATCACCAAGGAAATCATGCAAGTGGCACTGGCGCAAGCCAAGGAAGGCCGCGAGCACATCCTGGGCGAAATGCAAAAAGCCATGCCGCACGTCAAAACCGAACTGTCCGATTTCGCACCACGTCTGATCACCATCAAGATCAACCCGGAAAAAATCCGTGACGTGATCGGCAAGGGCGGCGCCGTGATCCGCGCGCTGACCGAAGAGACGGGCACCCAGATCGACATCAGCGACGAAGGCGTGGTCACCATCGCTTCCGTTGACGCGCAAGCCGGCCAGGAAGCCAAGCGCCGCATCGAGGAGCTGACCGCTTCCGTCGAAGTGGGCAAGACCTACGAAGGCACCGTGCTGAAACTGCTGGACTTCGGCGCCATCGTGCAAGTCATGCCAGGCAAGGATGGCTTGCTGCACATCAGCCAGATCGCCAACGAGCGCGTCAACGCCGTGGCCGACTACCTGAAAGAAGGCCAGCTGGTCCGCGTCAAGGTTCTGGAAACGGACGACCGCGGCCGCCTGAAGCTGTCGATGAAAGCTGCTGAAGGCAACGAAGCGCCAGCCGCGTAATGTCGTTCAGCTGTGCCTGAAGGCGGCTCCGGCCGCCTGATCAAAAACCGCCAGTGCGCAAGCCTGGCGGTTTTTTTGCATCTTGTTTGCGCTGCATCGAAGGCGCGCACTGGCCGGCGCGGCTATCCGCGCCGGCCTTGATGCAGCTCGCATTGGCCTGTCTTGCTCCTTGTAGATTCGGTACGGTTCTTTCCCCGTTCGCTACTATCAAGGAGATGCAGCATGCTGAAACCTTACTGGCTGGCCGCCGCGGTCCTGATCGCGCTTGCCCCCGGCGCCTGGGCGCAGGCCGACGACAACCCGACGCCGGTGCCGCTGCCGATCCCGCTGGCGGCCGCCACCCCGGCCATGCCGGTGCAGGACATCGACGCCTTGCGCGCCGTGCATGCGCGCGAAATCAATGACCTCAGCACTTTCAAGACGATGGGCTTGCAGCGCCAGGCCATCGATCCCTACCTGGACAGCGTGGAAGGGCGGCAGTTCCTGCGCGAACTGAGCGCGGCCGACCCGGCGGCGCCGGCGGAAACCATCTATGCGCGGGCGCTCGAGCAGCTCGCTTCCGGCGCCACCGTGCCGACCTTGCAGCCGATGGCGGCCGCCCTCGTGAAAATCGTGCCGCAGGGTCAGAACGTATCGCCGTATTCGCCGTATTTCACCACCAGCGCGCAATTGCAGCTCGCTTCGGGCCGCTGCGCCAGCCTGGCGGACTGCTTCGGCTTGCCCTTGAAGAGCGAAGCACCGCTGTATGATGTGTATCAAATCATGCCCAAGGGCACCGTCAACGTGTTCGTCAGCGAAGTGGCGCCGACGCAGGAGCTGGGCGGCCTGGTGCGGCGCAAGGGCGGGGCGCAGCAGTACTTGTTGCCCAACCGAAGCCTGTGGTCGGCGCCCGTGCTGATCGGCACCATCAAGAACTGAGGAGGGAATATGGACCAGTCGCGCTTGCAGGTGCTTGCCGCCGAACTCGATCAATTGCTGGCGCGCCTGGCGCCCGCCGATGCGGAGGTGGAGGCGCTGCGCGCTGCGCTGGCCCCGCTGCTGGCGCAGGCGCTGGCTGGCAGCCTGGCCACGCCGCTCGAGTGGGGAGAGATCCCCGGCGGGCGCTGGTTCAGCGAAGGCGGCTTGCGCCGGTATGCCGACCTCGAACAGGCCTTCGCGCGCTTTCGCATCGCGGCGACGGGCGGCGAGTCGCCGGCCCTGCGCAAGCTGCGCGGCGACATTTGATTGATATATGGTATCAATTGTTGTTTATGGGTAATTGAGAGTCGGTATTGCTTGACGACAAAATCTTATTCCCCGACCATGGCGCATCCTTCCCCTTTCCTCTTTCTTATCGGGTGCACCATGTTGTCCTCTCTTAAGGCGCGGCTGATCGCCATCGCCGTTTCCATCGTCGTGCTGGCCATGCTGGCCGTCGCCATCGCCAATTTCTTTACCACGCGTAGCAGTACGCTGGCCGCGCTCGACACGCAGATGCTGCAGCTGTCGCACAGCCATGCGCAGGCGATCGCCGAATGGCTGCGTTCCAAGCAGGCCGTGGTGGCTTCGCTCAAGCAGGGCGCCACCGCCGCCGATCCGCTGCCGGCCCTGAAGGCGGCCGAGCAGGCCGGTACCTTCGACATGGCGTATATCGGCTTTGCCGACAAGCACGCCGTGTTTTCGCAGGAGCGCCAGCGCGCGGCTGACTACGATCCCACGGCGCGTCCGTGGTACAAGCAGGCGGCCGAGGCCGGCAAGCCCGTCATCACGCCGCCGTATATCGGCGCCAGCACGGGCAAGCTGGTGGTGACGTTCGCCGAACCGCTGGGCGGCAAGGGCAGCATGACGGGCGTGCTGGCGGCCGATGTGATGATGGATGCGGTGGTGCAAAACGTCGCCTCGATCAAGCCGACGCCGGCCAGCTACGCCTTCCTCGTCGATGGCGGCGGCAAGATCATCGCCCATCCGGACGGCAAGCTGACCTTGAAGCCGCTGGCCGAACTCGATGCCGGCCTCAGCCCGCAGGCGCTAGGCAGTATTGAGCAGAGCGGTGTGGGCGCCGCCATCCGCCTGGGCGCGCGTGACGGTATCTTGCACGTAAGTAAAGTGCCGGGCAGCGACTGGCTGCTGGCCACCGTGCTGGACCGCGCGGAAGCGACGCAGGCACTGAGCTCCATGCTGCGCGCCTCGGCCATGACGGCCTTGCTGGTGCTGGCCCTGGCCGCCACGGTGCTGAGCGCGCTGGTGGCGCGCGCCTTGCGCCGCCTGGGCCTGGTGCGCGACGCGATGGAAGCGATCGCCACGGGCGACGGCGACTTGACGAGCCGCCTCGATGCGCAAGGCACGGATGAGCTGGCGCAGATCGCCAAGGCGTTCAATCTGTTCGTGGAAAAGATCGCCAGCGTGCTGGTGCAGATCCGCAGCATCAGCACCCTGGTGCGCAGCGAGTCGGCCGATATTGCGGCCGGCAACGCCGACCTGTCGTCGCGCACGGAGGCGCAGGCGGGCGCGCTGGAAGAGACGGCCAGTTCGATGGATGAGCTGACCTCGACCGTGAAGCAGAATGCGGAAAACGCGCATGCGGCCAATGAGCTGGCCGTGTCCGCCTCGGAAGTGGCGGCCAAGGGCGGCCGCGTGGTGCAGCAGGTGGTGGGCACCATGGCCGGCATCCAGGAAAGCTCGCGCAAGATCGTCGACATCATCGGCGTGATCGACGGCATCGCCTTCCAGACAAATATCCTGGCCCTGAACGCGGCCGTCGAGGCGGCGCGCGCGGGCGAGCAGGGCCGGGGCTTTGCCGTGGTGGCGTCCGAGGTGCGCAACCTGGCGCAGCGTTCGGCTGGTGCTGCCAAGGAAATCAAGGAGCTGATCGGCGACTCGGTGGAGAAAGTGGGCGCCGGCGGCAGGCTCGTCGATGAGGCGGGCCAGACCATGGACCAGGTGGTGGCCTCGGTGCAGCAATTGACTGCCATCATGAGCGAGATCACGGTGGCCAGCCGCGAACAGAGCGCCGGCATCGGCGAGATCAACACGGCCGTCACGCACATGGATACCATGACGCAGCAAAACGCGGCCCTCGTCGAGCAGGCGGCGGCCGCCGCGGAAAGCTTGCAGGAGCAGGCCGTGGACCTGGCGCAGGCCGTCGGCATGTTCCGTCTCGGCGATGCCGGTGCCGGCGCGGCGCCAGCCCCCGTGGCGCGCCTGAAGGC
>NZ_JBXAKS010000020.1:0-68503 GCF_058798675.1 Janthinobacterium sp. GW822-FHT07H10 | reverse complement strand
GCCGCATCGATGCCGTGCAGCACGTCGGCGACGGCGAAATCGACGTCGTTCATGCGCTTGAAGGTGGCGTCGTCGAGCGAATCGAGCGACACGGTGACGCGGTTCAGGCCCGCATCCTTCAAGGCTTGCGCCTTCCTGGCCAGCAGGGAACCATTCGTCGTCAGGGTCAGGTCCAGCGGCTGGCCCGACGGCGTGCGCAGGGCGGCCAGCATGGCGATGAGCTTTTCGATATTCTTGCGCAGCAACGGTTCGCCGCCCGTCAGGCGGATCTTTTCCACGCCGTGCGCGACGAACAGGCGCGCGATGCGCGTGATTTCCTCGAACGACAGCAAGTCCGTGTGCGGCAGGTAGACGTGGTTCTTGTCGAACACGTCTTTCGGCATGCAATACACGCAGCGGAAATTGCAGCGGTCGGTAATCGAGATGCGCAGGTCGTGCAGGGGCCGGCCCAGGCGGTCGGCGACGTTGCCGCTGGGACTTTCCAGCCGGTCGGGTATCGCCGGCACCCCATTTCGGGCGTCGGCGAGGAAGATAATCTTGTCAGCCATGAAAGGTGATGCCACTTACGTTAAGTCGTTCAAGGCAGATACGATAGCACGAGGCCGAAGATGGCACAGGCGAGCAGCAATTTGATGGTTCCCATTTGAAACTTGATCAGCGCCACGCCAGCTGCCGCCGCGATGCCGACGGCCAGCCAGTCCCAGTGCGGCACGGGACTTTCTTGCCAGAAGACATGGTGGCCAAAGAACAGGGCCAGGCTGGCGATGACGCCCACCACGGCCGCCGAGATGGCGGTCAGGGGCGCGTTCAGGCGCAGGTTGCCGCGCGACGCTTCCACCACGGGCGCGCCGGCGAGGATGAAGATGAACGAGGGCAGGAAGGTGAACCAGCTGGCGACCAGCGCGCCGCCGATGCCGGCCAGCCACAGATGTTCGCCGGCGCTGCCCGCCGCCTGGCTCCAGCCGCCCACAAAACCGATGAAGGCGACGATCATGATCAAGGGGCCGGGCGTCGTTTCGCCCAGGGCCAGGCCATCCATCATCTGCGCGCTGCTGATCCAGTGGTAGTGCTCGACGGCGCCCTGCACCAGGTAGGGCAGCACGGCGTAGGCGCCGCCAAACGTCAGCAGGGCGGCCTTGCTGAAAAACACACCCATCTGCGCCAGCGGCTGCTCGCGCCCGCCCAGTAGCGCCAGGCCCAGCCAGGTGAGAAAGGCCAGCGCCACGCCCACGGTGGCCGTGCCCAGCAGGCGCGGCCAGCTGAAGCGCGCGTGGGATGGCGTCGGCGTGTCGTCATCGATCAGGGCGGGGCCGAAGCGGGCCGCGCCGCCATGCGGCATGGCGCCGGCATGGAAATGCCCGGGCAGCCAGTGGCCGCCAGCCATGCCCAACAGGGCGGCGCCGAGCACGATCAGCGGAAATGGCAGCTGTAGCGCGGCGATGGCGACAAATGCGGCAGCCGCAATGGCGACCAGACCGGGGCTGCGCAAGGTGCGCCGGGCCAGCCGCCAGCCTGCCGCCACCACGATGGCGACGACGGCCGGCTTGACGCCGTACAGGATGCCGGCGATGGCGCTCACGTGGCCGTAGGCCAGGTACAGCCAGGACAGGGCGATCAGGAGCAACAGCGAGGGCAGCAGGAACAGCAGTCCCGCCACGATGCCGCCGCGCGTGCGGTGCATCAGCCAGCCGATGTAGATGGCCAGCTGGGTCGCTTCCGGTCCCGGCAGCAGCATGCAGTAGTTCAAGGCGTGCAGGAAGCGCTGTTCGGAAATCCAGCGCCGTTTTTCCACCAGTTCCGCATGCATCATGGCGATTTGCCCGGCGGGACCGCCAAAGCTGACGCAACCCAGCTTGAGCCAGTACCAGAAGGCGCTGCGCAGGCTGACGGCGGCGGGAGGGGCGGTGGTGGAGTCAGGGAGCATGGCTGGCGGTCTGGCTGGCGTAGGTTGGGGTAGGTATTCGGGGCATAAAAAAAAGGGGAAGCCTGAGCTTCCCCTTTCATCATTGGCGGCTGGGTGACCCCGGCGCGCTTATGGACGCTGCGTGTTGACCTGGATCAACGGCTCATCCGATTGCGGCGGCAATGGCTTGCGTTCGCGTGGCTTGCGCACGGGCGCGACGGCCTTGGCGGCAGCTTCCTGTGCCAGGCGCAGCTTTTCCGGATCGGTGGCGGCCAGGGTCAGGCCGGCCGAACCGAGCACCGCGTTCAAGTCCAGCGGCGCGGCCACTGGCGCGGCAGGCGCTGGGGTTGGTGCAGGCGCTGGCGCAGCTTCGGCAGCCACGGGTGCGGCTTCCACCACGGCCGGGGCCGCTTCTGCCACGACAGCGGCAGGCGCCGCTTCGGCGACTGGCGCTTCTTCGATCACGGCGATCGCTTCAGCCAGCGGTGCCGCTTCCACGACAGGCACGGCTTCCACGATGATTTCCGCTGGAGCCGGAGCCGGAGCAGCCTCGGCCTTCTCGGCAAAGCTGTACTCGGCGGCAGGAGCAGGCTCGGCAGCGGCTGGTACAGCTTGCGCTGCAGCAACGACGGCCTCGGCTGGTGCTTCCGGCACGATCACGGCGGCAGGGGCGGCCACTTCAGCCACTTCAGCAGCAGGAACCGCTTCGGCAACGTCAGCGGCAGGCACTGCTGCATCTGCCTTGGCGATTTCCACGACCTTGGCCACTTCCACCACTTCTACCACGACGGCTGGCGCATCAACGGCAGCTTCCACTGGCGCGGCAACGGCGACGACGGCGGTAGCGGCAGCTACCACGGCGACCGGAGCAGCGTCGGTTTCGTTGGCTGGCGCCACGGTAAAGCTGATCACCGGGGCATCCTGGCCTTCGTTCTCGCCGTTTGCCGATTCGATCAGCTCGCCCGTTTCACGGTCGCGGCGGTTGCGGTTGCGGCCACCACGACGGCGGCGGCGGCGCGGTTCTTCGCCTTCGACGTCGTTTTCCGTCTCTTCGCCTTCAGGACCGGCGTTCGCCGGCGCTTTCAGCAAGTTCGCCGGTGCGGCGTCGGACTCGGGGCCGTTTGACGGCACGACCACGTTGATGGCGCTGGCGGCAGCGCCGACCAATGCCAGCTCTTCAGCTTTCACTTCAGCAACAACAGCCTTGTCGGCGCGCGGTTCGCGCGCTTCGCGTGGCTGGCGTGGCGGGCGTTCGGCGCGCTCCGGGCGCTCGGCACGTTCCGGACGCTCGGCGCGTTCAGGACGTTCGCCGCGTTCGCGCGGTGCCGCTGCCGTGTCGCCATTCTCGCGCGCTTCACGCGGTTCGCGTGGCGGACGCGGCGGGCGTGGCGGACGTGCCGCTTTTTCCAGTGCTTCCGCTTCTTTCGCGGCGTCGTCCTGGGCTGGACGGCCCTGGCCCGGTTCGCGTTCTTCGCGGCCCGGCTTGCCGTTGCGGCCACGGCCACGCGGGCCACGGCTGTTGCGGTCGCCGCGGTCGGCGCCGGCCGGCTTGGCCGGGGCGACAGGGGCTGGCGCTGGCGCCACCGGTGCCGGGGCGCCGGTGAAGAAGCTGATGATCTTGGCGATCAGGCCTTGCGGCGCGGCAGGCGCGGCCACCGGAGCTGGTTTCGCTTCGACAGGCTTGCGCTCGACCAGCGGTGCCGGCTGGTCAGGCGTGATCGTCTTGACGACGGCTTCCTGGCGCGGCTTGGCTTCTTCCTTCTGGCGCTTGCTGTAAGCCATGTCGGTTTCAGCGTGTTCGGCCAGGTTGTAGCTGGCCTGGCTGTCTTCCAGACGCGGATCGTCGTGCTTGATGCGTTCCAGCTTGTAGTGCGGCGTTTCCAGATGCTTGTTCGGGATCAGGATCACGGCGATGCGGTGGCGGTTCTCGATCTTCAGCACTTCGCCGCGCTTTTCGTTGAGCAGGAAGGCGCCCACGTCGACGGGCACTTGCACGTGGATGGTGGCCGAGTTTTCCTTCATCGCCTCTTCCTGGATGATGCGCAGCACCTGCAGGGCGGACGATTCCGTATCGCGGATGTGGCCGGTGCCGGAGCAGCGCGGGCACGTCACGTGCGAACCTTCGGACAGCGAAGGACGCAGGCGCTGGCGCGACAGTTCCATCAGGCCGAAACGCGAAATCTTGCCCATTTGCACGCGGGCACGGTCATGGTGCAGTGCATCTTTCAGGCGCTGTTCCACTTCGCGCTGGTTCTTCGCCACTTCCATGTCGATGAAGTCGATGACGATCAGGCCGCCCAGGTCGCGCAGGCGCAGCTGGCGGGCCACCTCTTCGGCCGCTTCGCAGTTGGTGTTGAAGGCGGTCGTCTCGATGTCCGAGCCGCGCGTGGCGCGGGCCGAGTTGACGTCGACGGAGACCAGGGCTTCCGTGTGGTCGATGACGATGGCGCCGCCCGATGGCAGCGGCACGGTGCGGCTGTAGGCCGTTTCGATCTGGTGTTCGATCTGGAAGCGCGAGAACAGCGGCACGTCGTCGCTGTAGCGTTTTACGCGGTGCACCATGTCGGGCATCACGTGGCTCATGAACTGGTGCGCCTGGTCGTAGATCTCGTCGGTGTCGATCAGGATCTCGCCGATGTCGGGCTGGAAGTAGTCGCGGATGGCGCGGATGACGAGCGACGATTCCTGGTAGATCAGGAAGGCGCCGTTGGCCGACTTGCCGGCGCCTTCGATGGCGCGCCACAGTTGCATCAGGTAATTCAAGTCCCACTGCAGTTCATCGACGTTGCGGCCGATGCCGGCCGTGCGGGCGATCACGGACATGCCAGCTGGCAAGTCCAGTTTATCCATGGTTTCGCGCAATTCCTGGCGCTCTTCGCCTTCCACGCGGCGCGATACGCCACCGCCACGCGGGTTGTTCGGCATCAATACCAGGTAACGGCCGGCCAGCGAAACGAACGAGGTCAGGGCGGCGCCCTTGTTGCCGCGTTCTTCTTTTTCCACCTGGACCATGATTTCCTGGCCTTCGCGCAGCGCTTCCTTGACGGAGGCATTGCGCACGTCCACGCCTTCGCGGAAGTACGTGCGGGCAACTTCCTTGAAAGGCAGGAAGCCGTGGCGGTCTTCGCCATAGCTGACGAAGCACGCTTCGAGCGATGGCTCGATGCGCGTGATCACGCCCTTGTAGATGTTGGATTTGCGCTGTTCGCGCCCGGCTGTCTCGATATCGATGTCGATCAGTTTTTGTCCGTCGACAATCGCTACGCGCAGTTCTTCTTGCTGCGTGGCATTAAACAACATGCGTTTCATTTTTATAACTCCGCGACCCGTAGGCCATCTCAAAGCCGCTTCCGGGGAAGCGGCGAAAGTACAGGGATATATGCGAGAACGGGAGTGTTGGCGGGGGGAATGCCTTAGCGTGCGGAGCAACAACGTGTACGAGGTATACGTTGCGGCCGCAACAGGGCGCGGTGAGGTCGATCGTCATGCCGAGTGCACAGGACACCTGCAACTCATCTGAAGCAGCCCGGATGCCGGGGGCAGAGAATGCAGGTGGTCAGCAAATTCAGAGCCAAATCGTAAGCCGGCTCATTACAGGGATCGCGATGGCGAGGCTTGGCCTCAGCCTATTCATCGACAACCCTCAGTATTGTGGCCTCATACGGGGTTTGGCGAAAACGGCAAGCGTTATCAACTTCATCAACCCGCGAGCCCGACTCGATAAGTCGCGCTAACGGGTACTTATCCTTATAATCCAATACACTCTCTTCAGCATCTCCACGCGTTATCCGATTACAACTACGGTGCAACCTTGATTCGCGCAGGGATGGTGCATATACATTTTTTTCCACCGAATTTGCAATTTGGCGAGGCCGGTGGAGACGCCCCTGTGTAAAATGTGCTTTTATTCTTACACTCGCAGCAGCCAGGGCCGCAGCAAAAACAATTATATATTCAAAATGAAGGACTTAGAGAGATTTCTGGGAAGACATAGTAAATGAAGAGTCAAAATGATGTTGTTCCCCCTTCAACACCCCCGGTTCAGCCGCAAGCCCAATTCGTAACGATCGCCGAGGAAGAAGCAGGCCAGCGCATCGACAACTACTTATTAAGAGTGTGCAAGGGAGTGCCTAAAAGCCACATCTACCGGATCTTGCGATCGGGAGAAGTGCGGGTCAATAAAGGCCGTATCGATCAGCTGTACCGTCTCGCCGCCGGCGACGTGGTGCGCATTCCCCCCGTGCGCGTGGCCGAAAAGGCGCCCACGGGCGCGCCGGCCGCCGAATTTGCCATCATCTTCGAAGATGCGCAGCTGCTCGTCATCGACAAGCCGGCCGGCGTGGCCGTGCATGGCGGCTCGGGCGTGTCGTTCGGCGTGATCGAGCAATTGCGCGCTTCGCGTCCCGACGCCAAGTTCCTCGAGTTGGTGCACCGCCTGGACCGCGACACGTCCGGCCTGTTGTTGCTGGCAAAGAAACGTTCCGCGCTGACCAACTTGCACGAGCAGATGCGCGACGGCGTCACGGACAAGCGCTATCTGGTGCTGGTGGCCGGCGACTGGAAGAATGCGCGCCAGCATATCAAGTTGCCATTGCATAAATATACGACGGCCGAAGGCGAGCGCCGGGTGGCCGTGCAGGCCGATGGCCTGGCCTCGCACACGGTGTTTTCGCTGTTGCATAAATATCACAACTTCGCCTTGCTGGAAGCGGAATTGAAGACGGGACGCACGCACCAGATCCGCGTGCACCTGTCTTCGTCCGGCTTCCCCATCGCCGGCGACGATAAATATGGCGACTTTGCCCTCAACCGTGCCCTGTTGAAAGCCGACAGCACGCGCGGCGCCCTGAAACGCATGTTCCTGCATGCGCATCAAATCACGTTCACGCATCCGGAAACGGGCAAGACGATGACCTTGAACGCGCCGCTGGCTGCCGAATGCCAGCGTTTCTTGGTAAGCTTGGGCAAACCGTTGGCCGTTGCCCCACGTTAAGTGTGGCCGGGACTATCCACAAGATAGTCAGGCCATTATTCATTCTCAAGGAGCCGGCGGCTATGTCGTCGGGAAACATGGCAAGAAAGCAATTTGATCTGATCGTCTTCGATTGGGACGGTACGCTGATAGACAGTACCTCCACCATCGTCAAGTGCATCCAGGCGTCGGCCAAAGACCTGGGCTTGCCTGTTCCCACCGAGTTGCTGGCTTCGCACGTGATCGGCCTGGGCTTGCAGGAAGCCATGCAGCTGGTGATGCCCGATGTCGAGCCGAAATACCATGCGCGCATGGCGGAGCGTTATCGCTATCACTATCTGTCGCGCGACCACGAGCTGGCCCTGTTTCCTGGCGTACAGGACATGCTGCAGGACTTGTCGCAGCAGGCGTATTTCCTCGCCGTCGCCACGGGCAAGAGCCGCGTCGGCCTGAACCGTTCGCTGAACGCCGTCAAGCTGCTGTCGCTGTTCGACGCGACGCGTTGCGCCGACGAAACCTTTTCCAAGCCCCATCCGGCCATGTTGCAGGAACTGACGCGCGAATTGGGGCAGGATATGCGCCGTACCGTGATGATCGGCGACACCAGCCATGATTTATTGATGGCAAGCAATGCGGGCGCGGCCGGTATTGCCGTAGAGTATGGTGCGCATCCTGTCGAGCAGTTGCAGGCATGCAAGCCCCTGTATTCGGCGGCCACGGTGACCGAGCTGCATCAATGGCTGAGCGAGCACGCATGATGAGTGACCTTGTCGACGTGTTCATCTGCGCCGCCGACGCGGTGGCCGAGGGGGGCAAGGGCGTGCGCTTTCCCGTCCTGGCCGGCGGCGAAACCACCACCGGCTTTGTCGTGCGTTATGACGGCAAGCCGTACGGCTACCTGAACCGCTGTGCCCACGTGCCGATCGAGCTGGACTGGGCCGAAGGCGAGTTTTTCGAATCCAGCGGCCTGTATCTGATGTGTTCTACGCATGGCGCCATCTATGTGCCCGACAGCGGCTATTGCGCGGGCGGCCCCTGCAAGGGCGGCCGCCTGCGTCCGATTCCCGTGGCCGAGCGCGATGGCCAGCTGTACTGGCAGCCTGACGATTATGTGCGGCCTGTGCCGGCCTGATGCCGGGCGCCGCCTTCCTGCAATTTAAGCAAAGTGAACTATGAGCGATAACACGAATGACAAGCTGGACAGCAGCGCGCCAGCCGCCGGCAACGGCGCCCCTGCAGGGCACTGGGAGCGCGACGTGCTGGAAAAGCTGGTGTTTGCGACCTTGCAGGAGCAGCGCGCGCACCGCCGCTGGAGCGTCTTCTTCAAGGTCTTCAGCCTGCTGATCGTGCTGTTCGCCCTGTGGGTGTTTTATGACTACAACAGCGCGGACGACAGCGAAACCCTGGGCCGCCACACGGCCCTGATCGACATCAGCGGCGCCATCGAGTCCGAAGGCAGCGGCTCGGCCGCCGTCGTCATCCCCGCGCTGGACAAGGCCTTTTCCGACAGCGGTTCCGTCGCCGTGGTGCTGCATATAAACAGTCCGGGCGGCAGTCCCGTGCAGGCCGGCATGATCGTCGACGAGATGCAGCGCTTGCGCAAGGGCTATCCGGACAAGCCGCTGTATGTGGTGGTCGATGAAATGTGCGCCTCGGGCGGCTATTACATCGCCGCCGCCGCCGACCGCATCTACGTCAACAAGGCCAGCGTCGTCGGTTCCATCGGCGTCTTGATGGATGGCTTCGGCTTCACGGGCGTGATGGAAAAGGTCGGTGTCGAGCGCCGCCTGCTGACGGCTGGCGAGAACAAGGGTTTCATGGATCCGTTCAGCCCGCTGACGGAAAAACACAAGGCGTATGCACAGGGCATGCTCGATGAAATCCACCAGCAGTTCATCGAAGTGGTGCGCACGGGCCGCGGCAAGCGCCTGAAGGAAACGCCGGACACCTTCTCCGGCCTGTACTGGACGGGCGCGAAAGCCGTCGAGATGGGCCTGGCCGATGACTTCGGCACGGTCGACAGCGTGGCGCGCGACGTGGTCAAGGCGGAAGACATCGTCGACTACACGCAGCACGAAGGTTTGCCGGAACGGGTACTGAAAAAATTTGGCGCAGCCATGGGCGCGGGGGCCATGAAGGCGGCCGTGCAGCAGGCGCAGCCGGCGTTGCGTTGAGGATATCTCTCGTATCAGCTTGGCAATCCAGTTGAGAATGATTTGCAATAAGATGCTGATTTGCCTTGAAAATCGACCTGCTTGGGCTATAGTGAAGCGGTAGTTCTTTTCAAGGAGGGGCGATATATCCAACTATGTTGTCAGTACTTTGATTGGCAGGTCCTGGAACTACTCGCCGCATCGCAGATGTGGTTTTGAGTGAATTTACATTCCTCACTAAAGTCCCGTTGGGGCTTGGGAACGGCGGCGCAATGCCGCCGTTTCCTTTTGTGTGCCGCCATCGCTGGCGCTATCGATGAGGGTACGGCTGCTGACGACCGCAACGCCGCATGGCGCGCGGGGTGGAGTGGCATGCATGCAAGGGCAGGGCATGGGTGGCCGGGCATGGCCGCCTTCAGGCGGCGCAGTCGTTACAGTGCGCAGGCAAGGTCGGGGCAAGGGACTGCTTAGCCTGCGCGATGGTTTCCTTTGTGATCGGCGATGGGGCGGAGGCTGGCGCGGGCGCCGCGTCCTGGTTCTCGCTCAGCATGTCGGCCTGGGCAAAGCCGCCCTGTTCCAGCCAGCACATGAAATGGCATTGCGCCTCCGCGTGCCAGCGCATCTGGCTGGTCGCCATCGGCGCGTCGTCGCCGGCCACGAAGGCCTCTTCCCGCGAGGGGCGGGCGCCGCGCCAGCGCGCCACGGCCAGGTTAACTTTATGCATCGCATCCTGTTCGGTGGCGATACGGCGGCGCATGTCGTCTATGCTGCCTTGCAAGGCAATGGTGTCGGTGTGCTTCATACGATGTCCTTCCCGGTCGTTCGTGGCTACTGCCGAAATTCCTAAAGCACGTTAGGCGGATTCCTAACGAAGTTTCAGTCTATCAATGCAATATTCCGAGCGCTTGATCTATCTCAAAGGAATCGTTCATCAGACACATTGTCATGCATTTTTTGTGCGGCGATCGAATGACGTGCCTGGTAATTATTGTATTTAAAACAGTATTAAACGGCAGGGTAGCTGGCACCGTGCCGCTTGCGGGCGTTGGGTTTTTTTCCTTGCTGCCCTCCTTGTGCGAGTCAGCGATGCACTGTCTGACCGTTGCATGCCGAATGAGGAAACGCAGATGCATTATTTGCCAGCGATGGAAATTTTTATTTGTTTGACATCCTGGTTTGCAGGTGTGAAAATGTTGCCGATTTAATTAGCATGCCGATTTTGTTGATCGTATGCGTAATGAAAATCTATTTTCTGGTTCTGAATCATTTCAGCGATATCAAATCCCGCGTCCGCTTTCATTGTTGCTGCCACTTTCATACGGTTTGAAAGCGTGGTGGTGGCCGAACAGGATATGCCGGGACATCGTGCAGGCAATTTCGAAATAAAGGGCGGTTGACGCACGTTGCCGAGTTGTTGTGTTACGGCAGTGCAGATTGCCATCTTGAAGGCTGGGGATACACAAGAGAGCCTTTTCTCCTGGCTGTCACTGGATAAAATGAGCCCATGTCCGTTGATGGGAAAAGTACTCCGCGATGCACTGCTTATTGATCCATCCTGTTCAACTGTTAGTTTTTTGTTTGGTGCCGTGCCGCTCTTGGCCGGATGATTTTTTGTCTATAGGGAAGGTGCATTGAATGTTTCAATTTTCCAATTTCGTTAAAAGTTCCAATTTTTATAAAAGCATGGCTTTGCTGTCGCTGTCCTTGATGTCGGCTTCCTCGCATGCACAAGGGGTGTCGTTCGATGCGGCGAATGTGACGATCACTACTGTCGGTGTGCATGGGCCAACTCCGTATTTCCGCATTCAGGAGCCGCTGGCGGCGCAGTGTGCCTATCTGCTGATTTATATTCCCTCAGATAAGAAATCCATGTATGCGCAAGTGCTGGCGGCGAAATTGGCAGGAAGAAAATTAAGCCGTGTGAATTACACCTTGACGAATGGGCCGAATTCCGAATGCCACGCAGTTGTTGTGGAGATGGAATAGTTGTTTGGATTGTAAATTCCGGGTTTGCCCTATTTCAGGATGCATTGTGAGAAAATTTTTTGCGGCTTTGTGTTTTTTGTCTTTTTCGATATCCAATGCCTGCGCCTTAGAGACCGCGACTGGCAAGGTGATGAATATGGAAGCGACTTATCTTCCCGGGACTATATTTTTCCAGCTTGATGGCGGCAGCGCATCCTGTCCTGCCGGTGCCCGCATCGAATGGTCCAAGGCCGATCAGGCAAATAATAAAGCGATCTATGCGACCTTGCTGACTTCTTTGGTCTCTGGCGTAAAAGTTGGTGTCGTGATAAACGACGGCGATAAGACGTGCAAGGGGCAATTTATTTATGTGATAGCCAGCTGATTGTCCCTTTATTCGCTGCGTACTGGATGCGAGTAGCGGGGAATTGTCGCCGCGGCATGTTGCCGTCATGCCCGCTGCTGAGCATCCGACGATCGCCAGGTGATGCACGAAACGTGGACGGCGATGCGCGCCAGGTGGCGCCGACAGCATCGCCGGCGGCAGCCGCTGCGGAAGGGGCGCCGCACGCCACCTGCCTTGAGCTTGCTTCTGCCGTCCCCCCTGGCGAATCTTCACGCTGCCAGCCGCTTCTGGTAAAGTCACGCCCATGAGTAAATTATCCCTAGACCGCATCCTGCAATCGCAGGGTTTTGGCACGCGTAAATATTGCCGTTCCCTTATCGACGATGGCGATGTCGTCATCGATGGCATCACCCAGACCAATTACCGCACCACCGTCGAGACCGATGGACTGGTGCTGCACGTCTTCGAGGAAGAGTGGGTCTACCGCCAGCACCTGTACCTGGCGCTGTACAAGCCGGCCAATTTCGAGTGCTCGCGCAAGCCCAGTCACCATCCCGGCGTACTGACCCTGTTGCCGGAACAGTTCACCTGGCGTGAAGTGCAGCCCGTCGGGCGGCTCGACCACGATACGACCGGCATGCTGCTGATGTCCGACGATGGCCCATTTATCCATGCGCAATCGTCGCCGAAGCGTCACGTTCCGAAGATTTACCAGGCCACCACGCAAGAGCCCGTCACGGATGAGCTGGTGGCCCTGCTGCTGGCTGGCGTGCAATTGCATGACGAACCGGCGCCGCTGGCGGCCCTGGTCTGCGTCAAGCGTGGCGAGCACCAGTTGGAAATTGTGCTCGAGCAAGGCAAATACCACCAGGTCAAGCGCATGCTGGCCGCCGCCGGCAACCATTGCAGCGCGCTGCACCGTTCCGCCATCGGCAGCCTGACCCTGGAATCGCTGGGCATCGCCGAAGGCGAGTGGTGCTATCTGACGCCGGAACAACTGGCGCTGCTGGCCTGAAAACAGCTGGCCTAAGCTGCTGCGCGTCGCGCTTTGCGGCCGGCGATGCTCGCCGTGCACTGGCACGGCTGCGCTTCTCGGCCGCAAATCACTGCCGCTCGCGATGGTTCTGCCTGAAGCTCCACCTCTCTCCTTAATCGCCAGATGCCGTGATTTCCCGGCTTTTTGGCGTCTTTAGCCCACTATTGCCTGCATTTGACGAAGTTTCCCGCACATGAAATTAGCTACCCTGAACGATGGCACGCGCGATGGCCAGCTGGCTGTCGTCTCGCGCGACCTGAAAACGGCGCATCTGGCCGACGGCATCGCCTCGACCCTGCAAAAGGCGCTCGACGACTGGAGCTTCATCGCACCCCAGCTGGACTTGCTGTACCAGACCATCAATAGCGGACGCGGCCATCGTGCCTTCGACTTCGATCCCGCCAATTGCATGGCGCCCTTGCCGCGCAGCAGCCTGCGCGTGGCGGGCGCCGCTTACCTGCAGCAGACCGAACGGGCTTGCAAGGCCGCCGGGGCGGAAGCGCCCGCCAATCTGCGCGACGCTCCAAGGATGTACCAGGGCGCCAGCGACGCTTTCCTCGGCGCCCACGAAGACATTACCCTGGCGCACGAGCAGTGGGGCATCGATTACGAAGCGGGCATCGCCGCCATTACGGACGATGTCGCCATGGGCTCCACGCCGGACCAGGCGCACCTGAACATCAAGCTGCTGATGCTGGTCAACGACATCACCCTGCGCAACGTGGCGCCCGACGAGCAGGCCGGCGGCTACGGCTTCCTGCAGGCGAAGCCGGCCATGGCATGTTCTCCCGTGGCCATCACGCCCGACGAGCTGGGCGACGCCTGGCGCGGCGGCAAGGTGCATTACGCCCTGCGCTGCAGCCTGAATGGCAAGTTGTCGGGCCAGCCCCATGCGGGCGCCGACATGGCTTTCAATTATCCGCAGCTGCTGGCCCATCTGTGCCAGACGCGCAACGTGCGCGCCGGCGGCGTGGTGAGTGCGGGCGGCGTCGCCAACAAGGAAATCAAGAAGGGTTTTTCCAGTATCGTTGAGCGACGTAACCAGGAGATGATCGCCGATGGCGTCGCCAGCACGCCGTTCCTGCTGTTTGGCGATGTCGTTCGACTGGAAATGCTGGGCGATGACGGCAAGTCGCTGTTTGGCGCGATTGAGCAAACCGTAAAGCAAGCCGAGGCGAGAAAAAATCGTTAGGCCCCCGAGAAAATGGCCATGACGGCGTTGCAGTCCCTCGCCGTACATTCGTACTGTCTTCGGGGCTGCGCCTTGTCCTGGCCATTTTTCGGTCTCCTTTGACGTGGCGCCTGCGGCGCCTTGTTTCATCTAGGCAAAGGAAATGCCGGGGAAATGCCCCCCTGTTCCGCCGATGGCGTGGGCCCGCTGGAACCGATAATGCGACATGCCCAGTCCGTATTGCGCCTAGCCAGGCCGCAGGACTTCACCGGAGTTGATTGATGTCGGAAGACAGCGACGCAGAAAAGACCGAAGCCGCGTCACCGAAGCGCCTCGAGCAGGCGCGTGAGGAAGGCGACGTTCCGCGATCGCGTGAAGTGGCCACGTTTACGGTGCTGATGGCGTCCGGCTGCTGCCTGTGGTTTGCCGGCGACGCCATCGTGCGCCGGCTGACGGCCGTCATGGTGTCCGGGCTGACACTCGACCGTGAACAGATACTCAATCCCGATGCGATGATGTTGCGCATCGGCTATGACGTGGGCTCGGTACTGCTGACCTGTTTGCCATACGCCGCGGCCATCATGCTCGTGGCGCTGGCCTCGCCCGTGCTGGTCGGTGGCTGGCTGTTCAGTTCCAAGGCGTTTACGCCGAATTTTGGCAAGCTCAACCCGATTCGCGGCCTGGGCAATATGGTGTCGAAGAATGCCCTGGTGGAATTGCTGAAGGCCGTCGCCAAGACCATCGTTGTCGGCGTCGTCGCCTGGCTGGTGATGCAGCATCAAAAGGATGCCGTGCTGGGCCTGTCGGTCGAATCGCTGCGCGCCGGCTCGGCGCACCTGATCAGCTTGCTGATCACGGCCTTTTTGCTGATCGTCGGCGCGCTGGGCCTGATCGCCGCCATCGACGGCCCCTACCAGATGTGGCACTACGCCAACAAGATGAAGATGACCTTGCAGGAAGTCAAGCAAGAGTCGAAGGAATCGGACGGCAATCCGCAGATCAAGGCGAAAATCCGCCAGATGCAGCATGAAATGTCGCGCCGCCGCATGATGGCCGACGTGCCGACGGCCGACGTGGTGGTGACCAACCCGACGCACTATGCGGTGGCGCTGAAATACGGCGAGAATTCGCGCGGCGCGCCGCAGGTGGTGGCCAAGGGCATCGACGAGGTGGCGGCGAAGATCCGCGAACTGGCCGGCGAGCACAAGGTCGCCATCCTGGAAGCGCCGGCCCTGGCGCGCGCGCTGTACAAGCACACGGAGATCGGCGACGAGATACCCGAAGCGCTGTACGGCGCCGTGGCCGAGGTGCTGGCGTATGTGTTCCAGCTGCGCAGCTACGGCAAGGGCCAGGGCGAGCGTCCCGACAAGCCGAAGAAACTGGATGTGCCGCCCGAGCTCGACCCGCAGAACCCCGCATCGCAGATACCGCCCGCAGCAGACGCGGCAGACAAGAATAAAGGAAGTGCACCATGAACGGTTTGACCATGCCAGCCTGGTTGAGCGGATTGAAAGGCAACGCCAGCAAGGGCCTCGCCGCGCCGATCATCATCATCATGCTGCTGGCGATGATGGTGCTGCCGCTGCCCGCCTTCATCCTCGACATCTTCTTCAGTTTCAATATCGCGCTGTCCATCATCGTGCTGCTGACGGCGCTGTACACGGTCAAGCCGCTCGACTTCATGGCCTTCCCGACCATCCTGCTCGTGTCGACCATGCTGCGCCTGTCGCTGAACGTGGCGTCCACGCGCGTGGTGCTGACGGAAGGCCATACGGGCGCCGACGCGGCCGGCAAGGTGATCGAAGCGTTCGGTCACTTCTTGATTGGCGGTAACTACACGGTCGGTATCGTGGTCTTCATCATTTTGACCATCATCAACTTTACCGTCGTCACCAAGGGTGCGGGCCGTATCGCCGAGGTGGGCGCCCGCTTCGCGCTGGACGCCATGCCGGGTAAACAGATGGCCATCGACGCCGACCTGAATGCCGGCCTGATCGGCGAAGACGAGGCGCGCCGCCGCCGCACGGAAGTGGCGCAGGAAGCGGAATTCTATGGCGCCATGGACGGTGCCAGCAAATACGTGCGCGGCGACGCCATCGCCGGCATCATGGTCACCGTCATCAATATCGTCGGCGGCTTGCTGGTGGGCTTGCTGCAGCACGACATGGGCTTTGCCGATGCGCTCAAGAACTACACCCTGCTGGCCATCGGTGACGGCCTGGTGGCGCAGATTCCTTCGCTGATCATTTCCACGGCGGCCGGTATCGTCGTCTCGCGCGTGGCCAGCGAGCAGGACATCGGTACCCAGCTGGTGGGGCAATTGTTTGCGAAACCGCAAGTGCTGTACATCACGGCCGGCATCATCGGCGGCATGGGCTTGATTCCCGGCATGCCGAACATGGTCTTCATCCTGCTGGCGTCCCTGCTGGCCGGTTCCGCGTATCTGATCAGCAAGAAGCGCACGCAGGCGAAAGAGGCGGCCGAAAAGCCGGCCGAGGTGCAGCAAGCCACGGTGGCGCCCGAGCAGGAAGAGGCCAGCTGGCAAGACATCATGCCCGTCGATACCCTGGGCCTGGAAGTGGGCTACCGCCTGATTCCGCTGGTCGACAAGACGCAGGGCGGCGAATTGCTCAAGCGCATCAAAGGCATCCGCAAGAAATTCGCCCAGGAAGTGGGCTTTTTGGCACCGCCCGTGCATATCCGCGACAATCTGGAATTGAAACCGTCGGCCTACCGCATCACGCTCAAGGGCGTGGAAGTGGGGGTTGGCGAAGCATTCAATGGCCAGTTCCTGGCGATCAACCCCGGCATGGCCAGCGGCACCTTGCCCGGCCTGTCCACGACGGACCCGGCCTTCGGCTTGCCGGCCACGTGGATCGAGGCCAGCCTGCGCGACCAGGCGCAGTCGATGGGCTACACGGTGGTCGATGCGGGCACCGTGGTGGCCACGCACCTGAACCACCTGATCACCTCGCACGCTTCCGAATTGCTGGGCCGCGCGGAAGTGCAGGCGCTGCTCGACCACCTGGGCAAGGATGCGCCGCGCCTGGTGGAGGACCTGGTGCCGAAGATGCTGTCGCTGTCGACGCTGCAAAAAGTGCTGCAGAACCTGCTGATGGAAGGCGTGCACATCCGCGACATGCGCACCATCATCGAAACCCTGGCCGAGCACACGGTGCACACGCAGGATCCGAACGACCTGACGGCGCTGGTGCGCGTGGCCCTGGGCCGCGCCATCGTGCAGCAACTGTTCCCCGGCGCGGCCGAACTGTCCGTAATGACGCTCGACAGCCGCCTCGAGCGCCTGCTGATGCAGGCGATGGGCAATGGCGGCGATGGCGCGGGCATCGAGCCTGGCCTGGCCGACACCATCGCCCACCAGGCGGGCCTGGCCGCGCAGCAGCAGGAAGCGCTGGGCCTGACGCCCGTGCTGCTGGTGCCGGCGCCGCTGCGCGCGCTGCTGTCGCGCTTCCTGCGCCGCGCCCTGCCGCAGCTGAAGGTGCTGTCGCATGCGGAAGTGCCGGAAACCAAGACCATCCGCGTCACCAGCCTGGTGGGTGCGCAGTAGTTGCCTGATAAGCAAGGCGGGGCCGTTCCGGCGCGAACGGCCCCGTTTTTTACTTGCCGCACCTCAATTTCCTCACGGCAAACTGAATAACGGGTACTTTCCCGTCCTGTTCCTTCGATCATTTCCCCAGTGCATCGCTAATAATGGAAACTGTCCGAGTGATCTGTGTCCATGTGGAAGACAGCACTCAAGCAACAGGAGTCGATGATGGTCACACCGTTCAGCCAGTACTGCGCCACCCCCGCCTCGGGAGGCCGGCCATGAATGTGAAGAAATTTACGGGCGCCTCGTCGCGCGATGCGCTGCGCAAGGTGCGCGAAGCGCTCGGCCCCGATGCCGTGATCCTGTCGAACCGCCAGGCCGATGGCGTGGTGGAAATCCTCGCGCTGGCCAATGACGATGCCGCCTCGCTGGCATCGCCGCCGGCCGCCTCGGAAATGGCCCAGCCGCGTCCCCAGTTGCAGACCCAGTTCGCCACGCCGCAGCGCGCGGCCGCCCCGGCCCAGCGCCCGGCCGCGCCGCGCCAGGCATCGTCCGAGCCAGTGGACATGGCCCGCATGCAGCAGATGATGGCCAGCGCGCTGGCGCACGTCAAAGAGAACGCCGCCGCCGAGATGAGCGGCATGATGAATGAAATCCGCGCCATGCGCGGCATGATGGAAACCCAGCTGGCGGAAATCTCGTGGGGTTCGACGCAGCAGCGCGAGCCGCAAAAAGCCGTCGTGCTGCGCGAAATGCTGGCGGCCGGCTTCTCGGCCAGCCTGGCGCGCTACCTGATCGACAAGCTGCCCGCCGGCCTGGACGGCGCGCAAAGCATGCGCTGGATCAAGACCGTGCTCAGCCGTAACCTGAATACTGTCGCCAATGAAGACGCCATGCTCGAGCAGGGCGGCGTATTCGCGCTGGTGGGCCCGACCGGCGTCGGCAAGACCACCAGCACGGCCAAGCTGGCGGCGCGCTGCGTGATGCGCCACGGCCCGGAAAAGCTGGCCCTGATCACCACGGACGCCTACCGTATCGGCGCGCACGAACAGCTGCGCATCTACGGCAAGATCCTCGGCGTGATGGTGCACTCGGTGAAGGACGAGGCGGACTTGCGCATCGCCCTGAAGGAATTGAAGAACAAGCACACGGTGCTGATCGACACGGTGGGCGTGAGCCAGCGCGACCAGATGGTGACGGAGCAGGTGGCCATGCTGTCGGGCGCCGGCGCCGACGTCAAGCGCCTGCTGTGCCTGAATTCGACGGCAACGCAGGAAACGCTCAATGAAGTGGTGCGCGCCTACCAGGGCAGCGGCCTGGCCGGCTGCATCATGACCAAGCTCGATGAGGCGGCGTCCATCGGCAATGTGCTCGACGTGGTGATCCGCCAGAAGCTGAACCTGTTTTATGTGTCGAACGGCCAGCGCGTGCCGGAAGACCTGCACCTGGCCGACCGCGCCTACCTGATCGACCGCGCCTTCAAGCTCAAGCGCGATACGGCGGCGACGCAGTTTTCCGATGCCGAACTGCCGCTGCTGATGGCGCAGGCCGCCGCCCGCAACAATGAAGCGCGCGGGGTGCACCTTGGCTAATTTCGATTTCGACCAGGCCGAAGGCCTGCGCCGCATGCTGGCCGGCCCGCAGCCGCGCGTCATGACGTTCCTGTCGGCCACGCCGCAGGACGACAAGGGCGCCATGCTGGTCAACCTGGGCGCTTCGCTCGCGTATGGCGGCAATGAAGTGCTGCTGGTCGACGCCAGCGGCGGCAGCGACGGCGTCGCCTCGCGCCTGGGACTGGCGCACGGCGCCAGCCTGCTCGACGTGGCGCGCCAGCAGTGCGGCCTGAACCAGGTGATCCACCAGGTGCCGCAGGGCTTCGGCGTGGCCCACCTGGGCGCGCGCAACCACCTGATGGACAGCAGCGACTATGCGGGCGACGAAGACACGCGCCGCCTGGGCAAGACCTTCGAAGTGATGGCGCGCCAGAGCGGCATCGTGCTGGTCGACGGCGTGGTGGCCGAGGAGGGCGCATGCTTCCCCGTGCCGCTGATGGCCTCGTCCGACATCGTGGTGCAGGTGTCGAACAGCGCCAATTCGATCAAGGCGGCCTATTGCCTGATCAAGCGACTGAACCAGGAGCTGGGACGGCGTCCGTTCGGCATTCTTGTCACCGGCGCTTCCGAATCCGAGGCAAAAGTGGTATACGATAATATGGCGCAGGCGGCGAGCCGCTACCTGGCCGTGAAACTGACGTCGATGGGCTCGGTGCCGGCCGATGAATACCTGCACCGCGCCGCGCGCCTGGGCCGCAGCGTGGTCGACGCGTTTCCGCTGGCGGGAGCTTCGGTGGCGTTTCGCGGACTGGCCGAGCGCCTGGTCCGTTCGGCGGCGCCGGTGCTGGGCACCACCTTGTACCAGACGGGGAGCGCACACCATTTCAGCGCCTGAATCCAACCGTAGCACCAGATAAGACGATAAAACAATAAGCAGCCTATGTACACGGTCAAAGGGAAATCGAACAAGGACTATTTGCTGACGGAGCATATCCCGCTGGTGAAGCGTCTGGCGCACCATATGAAGGCGAAATTGCCGCCTTCGGTCGAGGTCGATGACCTGATCCAGGCCGGCATGATCGGCCTGCTGGACGCCATCAGCCGCTATGAGGAAACGCATGGCGCGCAGTTCGAGACGTATGCCGTGCTGCGTATCCGCGGCGCCATGCTCGACGAGCTGCGCACCAGCGACTGGCTGCCGCGCAGCATGCGCCAGAACATGCGCAAGATCGAAGAGGCGATGAGCATTTTGCAGCAGCGCCTGGGCCACCCGCCGACGGAGTCGGAAGTGGCGAAACTGCTGAAAATGTCGCTGGCCGACTACCAGGAAATGCTGGGCGACGGCGGCGGCCACCAGCTGGTGTACTACGAAGATTTTCATGACCCGGACGGCAATGACAGCTTCCTCGACCGCCATTGCGTGGACGAGGACAGCGACCCCTTGCGGTCCCTGCTCGATACCGATTTCCGGCAATCCGTGATCGATGCCATCGACGCGCTGCCGCCACGCGAGAAAATACTCATGGGCCTGTACTACGAAGAAGAGCTGAACCTGAAGGAGATCGGCGCGGTGATGGGCGTATCGGAATCGCGCGTCTCGCAGCTGCATACCCAGGCCGTCGCGCGCCTGCGCGCAACCTTGAGGGAGCAGGCGTGGACTGGTCCAGCGTAATCGGGCTGGCGCTGGCGCTGGCGGGCCTCCTGGTCGGTCAGGCACTGGAGGGCGGCAAGATGGCCTCCCTGCTGCAGCCGGCCGCCTTCGCCATCGTTGTCATCGGCACCTTCGGCGCCGTGCTGCTGCAAACGCGCTTGCGCACCTTCGTGCGCGGCCTGGAAATGCTGCGCTGGGTGTTCCTGCCGCCTTCGGACACGCGCGCCGCGCTGGCGCGCGACATCGGGCAATGGAGCCTGACGGCGCGCCGCGACGGCCCGCTGGCCCTCGAGCGCCTGATGGAAAACACGGCCGACCGCTTCAACGCCAAGGGCTTGCGCATGATCGTCGACGGTATCGCGCCCGACAAGCTGCGCCAGCTGCTCGACGTGGAAATCTCCGCCTACGAGATGGCCGAGCGCCAGGCCGTCAAGGTGTGGGAATCTGCCGCCGGCTATTCTCCCACGATCGGCATCCTGGGCGCCGTGCTGGGCCTGATCCACGTGATGGAAAACCTCACCGACCCCAGCAAACTGGGCGGCGGCATCGCCGTGGCGTTCGTCTCCACCATCTATGGCGTGGGCTTGGCCAATCTGCTGTTCCTGCCGGTGGCAAATAAACTCAAGGCCATCGTTTCGCGCCGCGTGCTGCAGTATGAAATCACGGCCGCCGTGCTGTACGACATCGCCACGGGCGACCATACGCGCATCATCGAAGAGCGCGTGGCCAGCCTCCTGCACGAGCACTGACCATGATGCGGCGCGCGCGCAGGAAGTATGACGAGGAACCGGACAACCAGGACCGCTGGCTGATCTCGTACGCCGATTTCATCACCCTGCTGTTCGCCTTTTTCGTCGTCATGTATGCGATTTCGCAAGTCAACGAAGGCAAGTACCGCGTCTTCCAGAGCGCCATCGGCCAGGCCTTCAGCCTGGACAAGGGCGCGCCGCCCATCCTCATGGAAGCGCCGCAGGCGATCCCGCTGCCGAATCCCGCCCTGAAGCGCCGCACGGAAGCCATCCGCCGCGAGCGCGAGCACATGACGCGCCTGGCGCAGGACCTGACGTCCACCCTGGCGCCGCTGGTGAAGGAAGGCAAGGTGCGCGTGACGCAGACGAGCCGTGGCGTCAGCGTGGAAATCAACGCCAGCGTGCTGTTCGACCCGGGCGCGGCGCGCCTGACGCCGGAATCGGACCAGGCCCTGCGCGCCGTGGCCGTGCTGCTCAAGGACGACACGCACGACGTGCAGGTGGAAGGGCATACCGATGTGCAGCCGATCAGCAATTCGAACTTCGCCTCGAACTGGGAACTGTCGGCCGCGCGCGCCAGCGCCGTGGTGCGCCTGTTCATCGCCAGCGGCGTGCAAGCCACGCGCCTGACGGCCGTCGGCCACGCCGACAACATCCCCGTGGCGCCGAACGCCACGCCGGAAGGGCGCGCGCGCAACCGCCGCGTCGCCGTGACCATCCTCTCGGGCATCCCCGAGACGGTGACGGAAGTGCCGACGGCGCCGCCGGCCAACTGACAAGGCCTGACAAAACCGTCGCGAGCGGCAGCGAGGCTCGGCGCCCCTGTTGGCCCGAGAAGCGGAGCTGTGCCTTGCACTGGGCCGCCGAGGCCGTGAGCATCGGCGGGCGCAAATCGCGACGCGCAGCAGGTGTTGTTAGGTGTTCTATGTTAGGTGTGCTAAGCCTGGCCTTCCTGCCGGCGCGGCTTCGCGCCCTAGTGCGTGTCATGGGCTGGTCATACTGGACTGCTAGGCTGTCGCCCTTCTTTTCAGCTTCCAGGTCAATCCCATGTCTTACTCCAGAACCTTGCTTCCTTCGGCCATCGCCATCCTGTTGAGCGTCGCTGCCTGCGGCGGCGATGGCGGCCCGGACAGCAGCGTGCCACCGCTGCCCGCCGGCCGCTGGATCGCCGGCGACCTGCACACCCACACCACGCAATCGGCCGATGCGGATGTCAGCCAGACGCTGGACAAGGTGCTGGCCAAGGCCTTTACCACGTATGGACTCGACTGGATGGCGCTGTCCAACCATTTGCGCGTTTCCACGCGCGATGCGCTGGGCGCGCCGCTGCCGGCGCCCATTCCGATGTCCATCGCTGCCGAACGCCATGAAATCCCGCGCGTCCAGGCGCTGCAGGCGGGCGGCGCCTACGCCGACAAGCTGGTCTTTTCCGGCTTCGAGTGGGACATGCCGACCCACGATCACATCGGCATCGGCCTGTTCGAAGGCAAGGACAAGCTCAGTGCCAGCACCCGGGGCATGAAGGAGTTCGAATACCTGTTCACCACGCGCGACGCCAGCATGTTCGACGCCGCCGACGTCGCCGCATGGAAAGGCAAATATGGCGAGGCGCGCTACAACAAGACGGCTGCCGACGCGCTGCAAGCGATCAACTGGCTCAGGCAGAATTATCCGGAAACCAGCTACGCCGTCATCAACCACCCGTCGCGCAACAAGGGCAGCTACAGCATCGCCGACTTGCGCGCTTTTAACGATGCCGCCCCCAACATCATGTTCGCCATCGAAGGCATGGTCGGCAACCAGATGGAGCCGGACCGCGGCGGCTATACGGCCGCCTACACGGACGACAATGCGCTGCTGCGCGTGTATGGCGGTGTCGACTACGTGGTGGCCAAGCTGGGCGGGCCATGGGATGCGCTGCTGGGCGAGGGCCGCCGCATCTGGAACCTGACCGACTCGGATACGCACTTCAAGATCGTCGGCGGCAACAGCAGCGGCTATTTCCCCGGCGAATATGCGAAGAACTATGTGTTCAACAGCGCGCAAGGGGCGCCGCAGGCGAAGGATTTGCTGGCCGGTTTGCGCTCGGGCAAGATGTTTTCCACCTATGGCGACTTGATCAACGCACTGGACTTCAACCTGGCCAGCAAGGACGACCGCAAGGAGATGGGCGGCGAGCTGAAGGTCGGCAACGGCGACACCGTCACGGTTACCATCCGCTTCAAGAGCCCGGCCAGGAACAACTACGAGAAGCCGGTCGACAGCGGCGTGGCCGCCAACGTCAAGCCCGTCGTCGACCATGTCGACATGATCGTCGGCGATGTCGGCGCGAAGGCGGTGGCGGGCACGCCAGCCTACGACGTTGCCAGCAATGCCAGCACGCGCGTGCTCAAGCGCTTCACCAGCGCGGACTGGAAACTCGGGGCGGACGGCTACTACAGCGTGAGCTACCAGGCCACGGCGGCGAAGAACCAGTATTTCCGCCTGCGCGGCACCAATCTGGGGACCGATGTTGCCGGCCTGACGCAGGCTGGCGAACCGCTGGCCGACCAGCGCACGGGGGCCACGGACAGCACCCAGCGCTTCAATGACATCAACGACCGCAATTACCGCAGCCTGTGGTTCTATTCGAATCCGGTCTTCGTGACCGTGCGTTGATGGCGTCGCCGGCCGGCAGCGCGCCGCCGGATGGGGCGGGGGCCCGCTGCCGCTTGGTACAATCGGGGCCTTTCCCCACTTTTATCTCTCGATCATGAAAAGCAGTTCCCAGGGCGGCCTCGTGTATTCCACCGAAACGGGCCGCATGTGCCCCGCCTGCCGCCAGCCGCTGGCGCAGTGCGCATGCAAGGCCGCAGCGAAAGCGGCGCCGGCGGGCGACGGCGCCGTGCGCGTGTCGCGCCAGACCAAGGGCCGCGGCGGCAAGAGCGTCACCGTGGTGAAAGGCCTGGCGCTGGACGCCATCGCGCTGGCCCTGCTGGGCAAGCAGCTGCGCACGCAGTGCGGCTCGGGCGGCACCGTCAAGGATGGCGTCATCGAAGTGCAGGGCGACCACGTGGACGCCATCCTGGCCGCGCTGCTCAAGCTGGGCCACCGGGCGAAGCAGGCCGGCGGCTGAGGTGCGGGCCGGTGCCGCGCGCCTGTGGTAACGTGCGCTTCCCGACCCCGCCCGCCACCTCATGATGAATCGCACACTTGCCAGCATCGCCATCGCCGCCACCGCGGCCGCGCTGGCGCTGGCGTACTGGCCCGCGTCCGACGGCGGCGCGCCGGCAGCGGCCACCGCCACCGCTGCTGCCGGCGCGCCACCGGGGCGCAGCCTGGCCTCGTATTTTTCTGTCGATGCCTCCGTCCCCGCGGCCGAGGCAGCCCTGGTCATCCCCCTGGCGCAGCGGCTCGAGCGGCTGGCCGCCAGCGGCAGGGCGGAAGATGCGTATGCCGCCTTCAATCTGATCGACGACTGCATGGTCTTCCTGCGGGAGGGGCGCTTGCCGGGCATGGAGTTCGAACTGGGGCGCGAGATGACGGCGGAAGAGAAGGTTGCCCAGCAGCAGCTATGTGCGGGCTTGACGCAGCGCCAGCGCGACGAGCGCCTGGCCTACCTGGCCACCGCCGCGAAGGCGGGCGTGCCGGGCGCCAGCACGATTTTCCTGTCGGAAGGCCCGTTCGGCGACCGCAGCGCGCTGCGCAACCGTCCCGACGACCCGCTCGTGCAGGAATGGAAGCGCCAGGCCATCGCCCAGCTGACGGCGCAGGCGGACGAGGGCGAGCTGAGCAGCGTTTCGACCCTGATGATGGCGTATCTGCGCGATGGCGACGTGGTGCGCAAGGACGCGCCGCAAGCGTATGGCTACCTGCTGGCCCTGCGCATGGTGTATGGGGAACTGCTGGCGCCCGGCATCGCCAATCCGTATCAGGATGAATACTGGCACTGGCTGCAGGATGAGCTGACGCCGGCGCAGCAGGCCGCCGCCACGGCGAAGGCGCAAGCCATCGCGGCGAAATTTCGCCAGCATGCGGGGCGTCCCGCGCCCGCTTGAACGGACAGGGGCGCGCGCCTTGCCGCGGTAGTGCCGTGTCGGGGTGTTTGGCTTAGCCGATGACGACGCGCCGGTTCGGCGTATTCGTCGTCGGTTGGCCGCTGGGGCCGTAGAAATTGCCGCTTTGGGCCGTGGGGCGCAGGGCGTTCAGGGCGCCTTGCGTGTGCAGCATGTGCTTGTTGACCAGCAGGCTGTTCAGGCGGTTCTGTTCCTTCGCTTCGCGCGTCGTCTCGAGCAAGGCTTTCCACAGGGGCGCCGCGTCGGCGATGCCGGCGCCGACCAGCCAGTCTTCCATGCCGGCTTCGGCGGCCATGAAACCGGCCGCCGCCAGGGCCTGGTGGCGTTGCGCCGCCAGCTGGCTCAACTGTCCTATCAGTGCCGTCTTGCGCACGGTGATCTCCGCAACCGCATCGATGTCAGCCGCAACCAGATGCAGCTGTTCTTCTTTCATCAATGCCAGCAATGTGGTCATGAGCTCTTGCTCGTCGCGCAGGCTGGAAAACGGAGTCACTGATTGCATGGGGGAAACCTATCTATTTCGTGAGTGCAGCAAGTCCTTGACTGTATCCAAGAGACCGTCCGCCACTTTTTCAGAGTTGACCTGGAACTGGCCGTCGGCGATCGCCAGCTTGATGCGTTCGACTTTTTTCGTGTCGAACACGGCGCCGCTGCCGGCAGTTGCACTGGCCGCTAATGCCTGTCCTTGCGGCGACAGGCGTACATTGTCCGACGTCGTCGGTGTTGCTTGCGCTTTCTCGGCATTGCGGGCACCCGAGGTATTCGCGGGCGCTACCGGCAGGCCGGGATTGCTTTTAATGGTGTTGTCGGTAATTTTCACAGCGTGATCCTCGTCTGGTCGAAGTCAAAAAACTCCGGGATATGTGTCATTATCGGCACCTTCTTCCGAAACTTTAGTGCGCCAGACCACAATATCGCTGTCCATCCGTATCTAGAAAGCCACCTCCACCAGGCCGCCGGCGCGCGCCACGCCGCTGATCTGCTGGCCGCCCTGGGTGCGTACCTGCACCACCTGGCCGTCGCCGGCGCTGCCGATGGCGCGTCCTTCTGATGCCACCTGGAAACCATTGCCACTGGAAACGACACGCACCAGCTGGCCCTGCATCACCACGGGCTTGCGGCGCAGGGTGTCGAGGCGCATCGGCGTGCCCGGCGGCAGCGAGATATTCGTGCTGGCGCCCACCACCTGGGCCATGTCGGTGGCGATGCCTGCCGGCAATGCCGCCAGGTCGCCCTGCATCGTCACCAGCTGGCTGGCGTCGATGGCCTGTCCCTGCGCCAGCGGCACGGCGCTGGCCACGTAGTCGCCGACGACGGCCACGTTCGCCTGTAGATAGATGGTCCAGCTGGCCGGCGCCGTGCAGCGCACGCCGACGGTGGTCTTGCCCCAGGCGCGCGCGCCGGGGGCCATGAACGCTTGCGGCGCGGGGCAGGCGGCCAGGTTCAGGCGCGGATCGACGGCGCCGACGGTGACCGTCACCTTGCCGGGCAAGCCATTGCTTTGTACCTGCAGGAATTGTTCCACGCTGTCGCGCAGTGCTTCCGGCATCTGGCGGCCAGCGTTTTGCGCCTGCGCCAGCGGCGCGGCGGCGGCCAGTGCGGCGGCAAGGGCGAGAAGGAAAGCAAGCGGTGTTTTCATGGTGATAGGCCTCTGGAATATTGCCATGATAGGGCGCGGCGGCCCGTTCGAAGCGCGGATTAGGGGGTAAAAGTGCGGTCTGATCCGGCGATGGTCTTGCCGGTGGGCACCGTACTATGTTTCCTGTCATCACTATACCGCCATCCTTCCGCCATCTCGGGCGCCAGTGGCAGATCTTTCCGGAGCCTGACATGATAGGGAAACTCGACGATTACATGCGCTTCAACGAGACGGCGCTGAGCCTGCGCTCGACGCGCCAGGAATTGCTCGCCTCGAATATCGCCAATGCCGACACGCCCAACTACAAGGCGCGCGACGTCGATTTCGCCAGCGCCCTGAAAGGGGCGATGGCGCGCAAGGATGGCGTGCCGCCCGCCCTGAAGGGCACGGCGCCGCAGCATATGCCGGGCAAGGGCGTCGCCGCCGCCGTGGGGGGCAGCGCGGGCGGCAAGGTCGAGACGCTGGCCGACGGCACGCCGCTGCTGTACCGCGCGCCGGCCCAGGGCGCCGTCGATGGCAATACGGTCGACATGGACCTCGAGCGCAATGCCTTTGCCGACAACGCCATCCGCTACGAGGCCGCCGTGACGTTCCTCAACTCGCAGATCAAGGGCATGCTGACGGCCATCCAGGGAGGGCAATAATCATGTCGCTATTTAATATCTTCAATGTTTCCGGTTCGGCCATGAGCGCCCAGGCGCAGCGCCTGAATACGGTGGCCAGCAACCTGGCCAATGCCGACAGCGCCACCAGCGCCAGTGGCGAAGCCTACCGCGCCAAGCAGGTGGTGTTCGAAGCCGTGCCCATGGCCAATGGCGCCACGGCCGTCAAGGTGCAGAAGGTGATCGAAGACCCGTCGCCGATGAAGCTGGTCTACGACCCGAAGAATCCGCTGGCCGACGAGAAGGGCTACGTCACCATGCCCAACGTGAATACGGTCGACGAGATGGTCAACATGCTGTCGGCGTCGCGCTCGTACCAGACCAACGTGGAAACCATGAACGCGGCCAAGTCGCTGCTCCTGAAAACCCTCACCATCGGCCAATAAGGCTGACTGACCATTATGGCAACCATCGATACCAGCAACACCGTCACCACCGACCTGATGGCGACGATGAATCCGAAGAAGACCACGGCCGATCCCGGCAGTGTCGAGGCGGAAACGAACAAGTTCCTGACCCTGCTGGTCACCCAGCTGAAGAATCAGGACCCGATGAACCCGCTCGACAATGCGCAACTGACCAGCCAGCTGGCGCAGCTGTCCACGGTGACGGGCGTCAACAAGCTCAACACGACCCTGGAAACCCTGAAAGCCAGCTACCAGCAAGCCGAATCCATGCAGGCGGCCAACATCATCGGCCACGGTGTGTTGACGGCAGGCAAGGATATCAACCTGAGCAAGAGTGCCGCCCTGCTGGGCGTGGACCTGGCCACGCCGGCCGACAAGGTCAAGGTCATCATCTACAAGGATGGCAAGGAAGTCCACTCGATCGACCTGGGCGCGCAGGCGGCGGGCACCTTGCCGCTGGGCTGGAACGGCTCTACCGCCGATCTCGACAAGGACGGCAAGAACATCGTGCTGGCCGACGGCGCCTATACCTTCGCCGTGGAGGCCTCGCGCGGCGGCACCAAGCTCAAGGATGCGACGGCGCTGATGTTCGGTTCGGTCGCCAGCGTGTCGACGGGCGCCGGTGGCGTGAAATTGAATGTGCCGGGCGTGGGCAGCATCACCATGGCCGACGTGAAACAGATTCTGTAAGCCGCTTCCCCTTAGCGTGACCCTCTACCCCTAATTTCTACCAGGAGAACACAATGTCTTTCCAACAAGGCCTGAGCGGCTTGAATGGCGCCGCCAAATCGCTGGACGTCATCGGCAACAACATCGCCAACTCGTCGACCGTGGGTTTCAAGCAATCGCAGGCGCAGTTCGCCGACATCTATGCCAACTCGCTGTATGGCGTGGGCGGCAACCAGGCGGGGATCGGCGTGTCGGTTTCGCAAATCGCCCAGCAATTTAATCAGGGTAACCTGGAATCGTCGTCGAATCCCCTCGACATCGCCATCAATGGCGGCGGCTTCTTCCGTACCAGCGTCAACGGCGCCATCCAGTATTCGCGCAACGGCCAGTTCCAGGTCGACAAGAGCGGCTTCATCGTCAACGCCCAGCTGGCGCAGCTGACCGGCTATCCGGCCGACGTCAACGGCAAGATCGTCGCTGGCGCCGTCGTGCCCCTGCAGATCGACCAGTCGGACATGAAGCCGCAGGCAACGACCAAGATCAGCACGGAAGTCAACCTCAATTCCAATACGGCGATGCCGACCACGGTGCCGTTCAAGTCGACGGACGACACGTCGTACCACAAGTCGTTTCCCGTCGAAGTCTTCGATTCGCTGGGCAATTCCCACAATATGTCGAATTTCTACGTCAAGACGGGCACCAACACCTGGGATGTCTACTCGGCCATAGACGGCACGGAAGTGACGAGCATGAAGGCCGCGGCCGCCCTGCAGACGGACCCTGCCTCGCTGGCTGCGCGCGCCGCCTACCAGGCCGCCGCCACGGCCGTGCCGCTGGTGCCGGCCAATGTGACAGCCGCCGCCGTCGCCTATGGCAACGCGGCCGGCGCCGCCGTCTCGGCCGCCGCCGCCGCCGCGGGCGCCACGCCGGCGCAACTGGCCGCCATCGCCGCCACCTACGGCAGTGCCGTGCCGAATGGCGTCAATTCGAGCCGCACGCCGGACCAGATCGATGAAGCCATCCGCGCCGTGACCGTGGTGCCAGCCGTCAAGACCGGTTCGCTGGTCTTCAACACGGTCGGCAGCCTGGACCGGGCCGCCATGCTGGCCCTGACGCCGCCGCAAACCTTGCCCGTCACCGTTAACCTGCCGATCTTCCCGGCCACGGGCGCGAATGCGACCCTGTCGGTCCAGGTCGACTTCACCAAGTCTACCCAGCTGGGCACCGTCACGGCGGAAAAGAAAACGGAAGCGGACGGCTACAAGGCCGGCCAGCTGAGCCGCTTCGTCGTGGGTGACGACGGCGTCATCCAGGGCCAGTACAACAATGGCAAGACGCGCGCCCTGGGTCAGGTAGTACTCAGCAACTTTACCAACCCGAACGGCCTGCAGCCGCTGGGCAACAACGCCTGGGTGGAAAGCTCGGCTTCGGGCAAGCCCATCACGGGCGAGCCCAAGACGGGTACCCTGGGCAATTTGCGTGCCTCGGCCGTGGAAGTGTCGAACGTCGATTTGACGGCGGAACTGGTCAACATGATCACGGCGCAGCGCGCCTACCAGGCGAATGCGCAGACCATCAAGACGCAGGATTCGGTCCTGCAGACGCTGGTGAACCTGCGTTAACGTGGGGGCGCCTCGTTAAGCTGCTGCGCGTTTCACTACCGGGCCGGCGTTGCTCGCTGTACCTCCGTACAGCTGCGCTACTCAACCCGGTATTGAACCGCTCGCTACGCTTCCCGAGGCACCCTAGATGTTGCAGTAGTACCGGGGTCTGACCCCAGTTTTCGTTTTGTACGGAGAAACACATGGACCGTCTCATCTACACCGCCGGCTCGGGCGCCAAGCACATCCTGGACAAGCAGGCGACCACCGCGAATAACCTGGCGAACGCCACCAGCACGGGTTTCCGCGCCCAGCTCGACTCGTTCCGCGCCGTGCCCGTGGTGGCCGACGGCATGATGCCGACGCGCGCCTTTGTCGTCGACTCGACGGTCGGCTCCGATTTCACGCAAGGTCCCATGCAGCACACGGGCCGCGCGCTCGACGTGGCCGTGGAAAACGGCGGCTGGATCGCCGTGCAGTCGGCCGACGGTTCCGAAGCCTACACGCGCAACGGCAGCCTGAAACTCAATGAAAACGGCATGCTGCAGACGCAGGCCGGCCTGATGGTGCAGGGCGATACGGGACCCATGGCGATACCGCCCGGCGTGACGGTGGCGATTGCCAGCGACGGCACGGTGGGGACGATTTCCACCGACGTGCCGCCCGGCCCGTCGACGGTGCTGGGACGCATCAAGCTGGTCAATCCACCCGAGCAGCAACTGGTGCGCGGCGACGACGGCCTGTTCCGCCTGAAGGATGGCGCCGTCGCCCAGGCCGACCAGGCCGTCAAATTGACGACGGGCGCGCTCGAGGGCAGCAATGTCAGCCCCGTCGACTCCATGGTCAGCATGATCGCCCTGGCGCGCCAGTTCGAAACGCAAATGAGCCTGTTGAAGAATGCCGAGAATAACGCGGCGAAAGCCACCCAGATCCTCGCTTTGAATTGATGGGGGCAGCCGCATAATGGTCACATAGAAATAGTCTACAGGGCTGACTAGCGCTGTTATTGGAGAAAAATCATGATTCGTTCCCTTTGGATTGCCAAGACCGGCCTGGAAGCGCAACAGACGCAGATGGACGTGATCGCCAATAACCTGGCCAATGTCAGCACCACGGGCTTCAAGAAGTCGCGCGCCGTGTTTGAAGACTTGCTCTACCAAAATGTCCGCCAGCCGGGCGCGCAGTCCTCGCAGCAAACCCAGCTGCCATCGGGCTTGCAGATCGGCACCGGCGTGCGCACGGTGGCCACGGAACGCATCCATACCCAGGGCAATCCCCAGGCCTCGGGCAATTCGCGCGACGTGATGGTCAACGGCACCGGTTTCTTCCAGGTGCTGATGCCGGACGGCGCCACCGCCTACACGCGCGACGGCTCGTTCCAGACCGACAGCAACGGCCAGCTGGTCACTTCCGAAGGCTTCGTCATCCAGCCCGCCATCACCGTGCCGACCAATGCGCTGAGCCTGACCGTGGCGCGCGACGGCACCGTTTCCGTCACCCTGCCCGACACGGTGGCGCCATCGCAGATCGGCTCGCTGCAGCTGACCACCTTCGTCAACCCGGCCGGCCTCGAGTCGAAGGGCGAAAACCTGTACATGGAAACGGGCGCGTCCGGCGTGGCGCAGACCAATACCCCGGGCACCAACGGCGCCGGCGTGCTGATGCAGGGCTATATCGAGACGTCGAACGTCAACGTGGCCGAGGAAATGGTCAACATGATCCAGACGCAGCGCGCCTACGAGATCAACAGCAAGGCCATCACCACATCCGACCAGATGCTGCAGAAGCTTTCTCAGCTTTAATTTTTTTTTAGTCGTCATGCCATCCGCCGCCGGATGGCAGCGGAGGTTCGTCATGCAATACCCCCTCATCGCCGTCTTGTCCGCAGTCCTGTTGTCCGGCTGCGCCATCACGCCCACCTCGATCGTGCAGTACCCGACCACCACGCGCGCGCCGATGCCGGAACCCGTGGTCGTCAACAATGGCTCGATCTACCAGCCGTCGACTTACCGTCCCGCCTTCGAAGACCGCCGCGCGCGCCATGTGGGCGACACCATGACCATCGCCATCACCGAGCGCACGAACGCCGTCAAGGCGGGCGCCAGTTCCGGCAACAAGTCCGGCAGCGTGGGTTTCAGCACGCCCGGCTTCGCCCAGGGCCGCCTGGGCGGCACGGTCTCGGCGAATGGCGCGACGAAATTTGCCGATGGCGACAACCAGTCCGCCAGCAACACGTTTTCCGGCGTGATCGGCGTGACGGTGATCGAGGTATTGCCAAACGGTAATTTGATCGTGGCGGGCGAAAAGCAGATCGCCATGAACAAGGGCACGGAATTCATCCGCTTCTCGGGCATGGTCAATCCGGACACCATCGGCACGGGCAACGTCGTGCCGTCGACCCAGGTGGCCGACGCGCGCGTCGAATACCGCACCAACAGCCAGATCGACCGCGCCGAAATGGCCTCGATGGCGTCGCGCTTCTTCCTCAGCCTGTTGCCGTTCTGATCATGGCCACGTTTACCTTCCCCCGCCTTTTACTCGTCTGCGGCCTGGCTGGCGCCCTGCTGGCGCCCGTGGCGCAGGCCGAGCGCATCAAGGACCTGGCCAGCATCGCCGGCGTGCGCCAGAATCAGCTGATGGGCTATGGCCTCGTCGTCGGCCTCGACGGCAGCGGCGACCAGACCACGCAGACGCCGTTCACCATCCAGAGCGTGGCGGCCATGCTGCAGCAGCAAGGCGTCAACTTGCCGCAAGGCACGAGTTTGCAATTGAAGAACGTCGCCGCCGTGATGGTGACGACGGCCTTGCCCGCGTTTGCCCAGCCGGGCCAGCTGCTCGACGTGACGGTGTCGTCGATGGGGAACGCGAAAAGCTTGCGCGGCGGCACTTTATTGATGACGCCGCTGAAGGGCGCCGACGGCCAGGTGTACGGCATGGCGCAGGGCAACGTGCTGGTGGGCGGCGTGGGCGCGCAGGCGGCCGGCAGCTCCGTCGTCATCAACCACCTGAGCGTGGGGCGCATCTCGGGCGGCGCCACCGTCGAGCGCGCAGTCGCCTCGGCGCTGGGCGCCAACAACACGATCCGCCTGGAATTGAACGCCACCGATTTCGCCACGGCCAGCCGCGTGGTCGACGCCATCAACAGCCGCTATGGCACCGGCACGGCCGCCGCGCTCGATGGGCGCGTGATCCAGGTGCAGTCGCCGGGCGGCAGCGACCAGCGCGTGGCGTTCCTGGGCCAGCTGGAAAGCATCGAAGTCAACCCGGCCCGCCTGGCGGCCAAGGTCATCATGAATGCGCGCACGGGCTCGGTGGTGATGAACCAGTCCGTGACCCTGGAAACATGTGCCATTTCGCACGGCAACCTGTCCGTCACCATCAATGTCGAGCCGCAGGTGAGCCAGCCGGCACCGCTGTCGGGCGGGCGCACGGTGGTCACGCAGACGGCGCAGATCGATATCAAGAAGGAACCGGGCAAGGTCATGCTGGTCAAGGGCGGCGCCTCGCTGTCCGACGTGGTGAAAGCCCTCAATGCCATCGGCGCCTCGCCGCAAGACTTGCTGGCCATCCTGCAGGCGATGAAGGCGGCCGGTTCGCTGCGCGCCGAACTTGAAATCATTTGATGGACATGCCATGATCAGCCAAACCGACCTCAGCAATACCGCCGCCTATGACGTGAAGGGCATGGATGGCTTGCGCCAGTCCGCCAAGGCGCGCGACCCCGCCGCCCTGAAAGAGGCGGCCACGCAATTCGAAGCCATGTTCATCAACATGATGATGAAAAGCATGCGCGACGCCACGCCGCAGGACGGCATCATGGATAGCCAGCAAAGCAAGATGTACACCTCGATGCTGGACCAGCAGACGAGCCAGAACCTGGCCAAGCGCGGCACGGGCCTGGCGGACGTGCTGATCCGCCAGCTGTCGTCGTCGAACCAGGCGCTGGCCGCCGATGGCGCCGAAGCGCCGTCGCCCCGTTCCTCGAGCATGGCGCAGGCGCTGGCCGCCTTCCGCCAGCAGCAGGGCGCGCTCACCGAGGGCGCGAGCGGTGCCACGGGCGGCAAGACCCTGAGCGACAAGGCCAACGCCACGCAGGCGCCGCACGTGCGCGCGTTCCAGGAAAAGCTGGGCGCACATGCGGAAGAGGCCAGCCGCGCCACCGGCATCCCGGCCAAGTTCATGCTGGGCCAGGCGGCGCTGGAAACGGGCTGGGGCAAGCGCGAAATCATCGCCCGCGACGGCAGCAGCAGCCACAACCTGTTCGGCATCAAGGCGTCCGGCGACTGGAAGGGCAAGGTCACGGAAGCCGTCACCACCGAGTATGTGAATGGCAAGGCGCAGCGCAAGGTGGAGAAATTCCGCGCCTATGACAGCTATGCGGACAGCTTCAAGGATTACGCGCAATTGATTACGAACAACAAGCGCTATGAAAAAGTGCTGGCCAGCGCCGGCGACGCCAGCACGTTTGCCCACGGCTTGCAAAAGGCCGGCTATGCGACGGACCCGAATTACGCTGCCAAATTGACAAAAATTATCAAGAATTCGCTGGTTGGTTAAGCCGCCGCCATATCCTGTGCAGGCCGCGTGCTTCAAGTTTTCGCTGCGGCTGCCGTAAATACTTTTGAGGGTAACCAATAAGACACCATGACTTCGAATCTACTCAGCATCGGTAAGAGCGGTTTGCTTGCAGCGCAGGTGGGCCTGTCGACGACCGGGCATAACATCACCAATGCCAACGTGGACGGCTACAACCGCCAGGTGGTGCTGCAGCAGACGGCGCAGTTCAACAATGCCGGTTATGGCTTCGTGGGCAATGGTACGGAAGTGTCGCAAGTGAAGCGCCAGTACGACAGTTTCATGGCCGCCCAGGTGAACAATGCGCAGGCGACCACCAGTTCGCTCGATGCGTATTACACGCAGATCAGCCAGATCGACAACTTGCTGGCCGACCCCACGGCCGGGCTGTCGCCGGCGATGGCCGATTTCTTCAAGGGCGTGCAGGATTTCAGCTCGAATCCCTCGTCCGTGTCGTCGCGCCAGGCATTGTTGTCGAGCGCCAACTCGCTGGCCTCGCGCTTCCAGGGCCTCAGCGCGCGCCTGACGGAAATCGGCGACGGCGTCAATTCGCAGATCACCTCGAATGTGAAGGTGATCAATTCCTACGCCAAGCAGATCGCCGAGCTGAATAACTCGATCGCCAGCCTGACCGTCAATCAAAGCAACCAGCCCAACGATTTGCTCGACCAGCGCGACCAGCTGATCACGGAGATGAACAAATACGTCAAGACTACGGTCCAGCCTGGCTCGAACAACACGATCACCGTGTCGATCGGCTCGGGCCAGCCGCTGGTGGTGGGCGACAAGAACTTTGAGCTGGCCGTCACGCCTTCGCCGACGGACCCGCAGCGCCTGGACGTCGGCTATGTCACGGGCTCTACCGTCACCAAGCTGTCGGAAAGTTCGCTGACCGGTGGCGCGCTGGGCGGCTTGCTGGAATTCCGCAGCGGCAGCCTGGACCGTATCCAGAATTCGCTGGGCAAGGTCGCCATCGCCCTGGCCGCCACCTTCAATGACCAGCACAAGCTGGGCCAGGACTTGAATGGCGACATGGGCGGCGACTTTTTCAAGGTGCCCGATCCCGTCATCGGCGCCGATTACCGCAACAATTCATCGAGCACGACGGCGCTGTCGGCCAAGGTCAGCGATCCGACCAAGCTGACGGGCAGCGATTACGCCGTGAGATATGACGGCGGCAATTATGTCGTGACGCGCCAGAGCGACGGCGCGAAAACGACCATCAACCCGTATCCGCAAACCGTGCCGCAAACCATCGATGGCGTGGATTTCTCGATTTCGGGCACGGCCGCCGAAGGCGACAACTTCATGGTCAGGCCGACCGCCAACGGCGCTGCCGGCCTCGGCGTGCTGATTACCGACCGCAACAAGCTGGCCGCCGGCGCGCCGATCGCCACGGGCGCGCCCGTCAGCAACACGGGTAGCGGCAAGCTTGGCCTGGGGAGCGTGGACAAGGCCTATTTGACGCCCGGCAACGCGCTTACGAGCACCGTGACCTTGACCTACGACAAGGTCAGCGGCTCGCTGTCGGGCTTCCCGGCAGGCCAGGCCGTGACGGTGAAAGGCTTGAACGGCAGCAGCACCACGTATCCGGCCGGCACGGCGAACATTCCGTACACGGAAGGCGACAGCTTCAACTTCGGCGGCATCAACGTCAGCATGACGGGCGCGCCGGCGCAGGGCGACAAATTCACCATTGCGCCGAACTCGGGCGGCGTGGGCGACAGCCGCAATGCGGCGCTGCTGGCGAGCTTGCAGACGAAAAATATTCTCGACGGCGGCAAGGCCACGTTCCAGGGTTCGTACGCGGAAACCGTCAGCTTCGTGGGCAACAAGACGCGCGAAGTCCAGGTCAGCGGCCTGGCCAGCCTGGCGTTGTTGCAACAGACGAGTACACAGCAGCAAGCCGTGTCCGGCGTCAACCTCGACGAAGAGGCGGCCAACCTGCTGCGCTACCAGCAGGCTTACCAGGCGTGCGGCAAGGTCATGCAGATTGCCAGCACCCTGTTCGACGTGGTCATCGGTCTCGGACGTTAATTCTTCATTATTCAGATTCAGCGATTTAAGCGGCGGCTTGTAGCGCCGCCGCCATCAGGAAGGGCAGCATCATGCGCATCAGTACCAGAATGATCTATGAAACGGGCAGCTCCCAGCTGAATAACCTGCAGGGCGCGCTGAACCGCACGCAGATGCAGTTGTCTGCCAACCGCCGCAACCTGACGCCGGCCGACGACCCGATCGCCTCGGCGCGCGCGCTGGAAGTGACGCAGTCGCAATCGATCAATACGCAGTTCGTGACGAACCGCTCGAACGCCAAGAATTTCCTCTCGCAGGAAGAGCTGGCGCTGGCCAGCACCACCTCGCTGATCGCCGACGTGAAGGATCTGGTCTTGAAGGCCGGCAATCCGGCGCTCAAGGATATCGACCGCCAGAGCCTGGCGACGGAGCTGAAAGGCCGGCTGACCGACCTGCTGGGCATCGCCAACACTTCCGACAATGCGGGCGGCTACCTGTTTTCCGGCTACAAATCGTCCACCCAGCCGTTCAGCCAGACTCCGGGCGGCGCCACCTATGTGGGCGACCAGGGCCAGCGCGAGCTGCAGGTAGGCTCGGCGCGCTACCTGGCCACCAGCGACTCGGGCGCGACCGTGTTCGAGAACAATCTGACGGGCAACGGCAAGTTCACCACGGCGCCCGATCCAGGCAATTTCACGCGCGGCGGCGCCGGCATCATTTCCGGCGGCACCGTCACCGATCCCACCAAGTTGACGGGGCACAAGTACTCGATCGATTTCCAGGTGACGGGCACGGGCACCGACGCCAAGACGACCTATACCGTGACGGACGTGACCCTGGGCCAGACCATCCCGACTCCGGCCGTGCCGGTGGCCTACAAGGCGGGCGACGCCATCAACTTCGACGGCCAGCAAGTCAATATCGCGGGCAAGCCGGCCGACCTGGACAAGTTCACCCTGGAGCCGAGCGGCAAGGAATCGATCTTTACCACGATCACCAACCTGATCGGCGCGCTGGGCCAGCCGGCCACGGGCGACGCCGGCCAGGCGCGCCTGACGGCCAGCCTGAACGCGGCGCACAATATCCTCGACACGGCTTACGACAATGTGCTGTCGGTGCGCGCGGAAGTCGGTTCGCGGCTGAAGGAGCTCGATACCCTCGACAGCGCCGGCGACGACCTCGACCTGCAGTACGCGAGCACCCTGTCGGGCTTGCAGGACCTGGACATGGTGAAGGCGATTTCCCTGTTCAGCCAGCAGCAGATCACCCTGCAGGCGGCGCAGAAGTCGTTCACGTCCATCTCGGGACTGTCGCTGTTCAATTACATCAGCTAAGCCATCCGTTTCAGTGCGGAGACCGGGGAGCCGGGGCAGGGAGTGCATCTTCCGCCCCGGCTTTTTTGCGTGCGCAGGAGAGCCACTTCGACAAGATGGTCAGGTAGCCTGTACAGGCAAACTGTGTAGGTTACCTGCATATCTGTTATAGTAGGGCCTGTTGATCCACTACCCGTTTCCCATGCCTACTCCACAAGACGAACACGAACAAGTGCTGCAACTGGCCGGCGAATTGCGCATTCTCATCGGCAAGCTGCGCCGCCGCCTGCGCGAAGAGGCGCATCTGGGCGACGTCAGCATGTCGCAGGCATCTGTGCTCAGCCGTCTCGAGCGCGACGGCCCGGCCACCGCCAGCAGCCTGGCGCGCGCCGAAGGCATGCGTCCGCAGTCGATGGCCGCCACCGTGCTGGCGCTGACGGAAGCGCAGATGGTGACGGGGTCGCCCGATCCGGCCGACGGGCGGCAGACCATCCTGACCCTGACGGACAGCTGCCGCGCCTGGATCGCGGCCAGCCGCGCCGCGCGCGAAGACTGGCTGGCGCGCACCATTGAAACGCGGCTCACGCCGCAGGAAGTCACCGAACTGGACAAGGCGGTGGCATTACTCAAACGTTTGGCGCAGTGATCCGCTGAACCATTCACCCCGACCCCGGCAAGGAGCCCGCACGCCCAGATGAAAAACACATTCCGTTCGCTACGCAATCCCAATTACCGTATCTGGGCCGGCGGCGCCCTCGTGTCGAATGTCGGCACCTGGATGCAGCGCACGGCGCAGGATTGGCTGGTGCTGAGCGAATTGACGCAGCACAATGCCAGCGCCGTCGGCATCGTCATGGCCTTGCAATTCGGCCCGCAGCTGCTGTTGCTGCCCCTGACGGGCATGGCGGCCGACCTGCTGGACCGGAGAAAATTGCTGTTGTTCACGCAGGCGGCCATGGGCTTGCTGGCGCTGGGCCTGGGCGTGCTGTGCATCAGCGGCCTGGTGCAACTGTGGCATGTGTATGTGTTTGCCTTCCTGCTGGGCTGCGTGACGGCCTTCGATTCGCCCGTGCGCCAGACCTTTGTTTCCGAGATCGTCGACGAGGAAGACTTGACGAACGCCGTGGCGCTGAATTCCACCTCGTTCAATGCGGCGCGCATGCTGGGCCCGGCCGTGGCCGGTTTGCTGATCAGCAGCGTCGGCAGCGGCTGGGTCTTCATCATCAACGCCGTCTCGTTTGCCGCCGTGATCGGTTCGCTGTTGCTGCTGCGCGTGCAATTGCTGCGCCGCGCGCCGCGCCTGAAAGCCACGCGCGCCAGCCTGGGCGAAGGTTTCCGCTACGTGCGCCAGCGGCCCGACCTGATGGCCATCCTGCTGATGCTGTTCCTGATCGGCACCTTTGGCTTGAATTTCCCGATTTTCCTGTCGACCATGTCGGTGACGGCCTTCCATGCGGGGGCCGGCCAGTATGGCGTGCTCAGTTCCGTGATGGCTTGCGGTTCCGTGGCCGGCGCCCTGCTGGCGGCGGGACGGGGCCGGCCCACCCTGGCGCTGCTGCTGGGTGCGGCCGCGCTGTTCGGCTTTGCCTGCGCACTGGCGGCCGTGATGCCCAACTACTGGCTGTTCGGCATGGTGCTGGTGGTGATCGGCATCGCCGCGCAAACCTTTACCACCAGCGTCAACAGCAGCGTGCAACTGTCGACGGCGCCCGCCATGCGGGGCCGCGTGATGGCCATCCTGTTGGCGATCTCGGCTGGCGGCACGCCGCTGGGCGCGCCCATCGTGGGCTGGGTGGCCGATACCTTCGGCCCGCGCTGGGCGCTGGGCATAGGCGCCCTGTCGGGGCTGGCGGCGGCCCTGGTCGGCGTGCGCTATCTGGTCAGGCATCACCAGTTGCGCCTGAACGTGGACCTGCGGCGCTGGCGTTTTGCGCTGAGCAGCGACCAGCCCTGAGCGCCGGCCTTACGGTGCGGGCAGCGGCGCTGGCTGGGCCGGCGGCGCGGGGCGCAGGGGATTCGGCGGCACGGGCGGCGGCGGGCGGTCGCGCGTGGCGAAGCCGCGCGGCAGCAGACGTGCCGTTTCTATGCCGCGCAGGAACATGTTCTGGAATGGCGTGGCCAGGTAGGGCAGCACCATGCCGATCACCAGCAAGCCCACGCCCAGGGTGACGGGGAAGCCGATACCGAAGATGTTCAGCTGCGGCGCGGCGCGCGTCAAAATGCCCAGTGCCACGTTGGTCAGCAGCAGGGCGGCGATGATGGGCAGGGAAATTTGCAAGCCGGAACGGAAGATTTCCCCGCCCCAGGCGGCCAGCTGCTGAAAGCCGCCGCCGCTGACCGGACTCGATGAAATCGGCAGGCTGACGAAGCTTTCCGCCAGCGCCGCCAGCAAGACCAGGTGCCCGTTGACAGTCAAAAACATCAACGTGGCCAGCATGACGAGGAACTGGCTGATGGCGGAAGACCTGCCCTTGGTTTGCGGGTCGAAGAACGAGGCGAAGCCCAGGCCCATGGTCAGGCTGCTGATTTCGCCGGCCATCTCGATGGCGGAAAATACGATGCGGATGGAAAAGCCCATGGCCAGTCCCACCAGCATTTCCTGCGTCAGTATCAGCAATCCCGCCAGCGACATGGGATTGACCGCAGGCAATGCCGGCACGGTGGGGGCGATGATCATGGCCAGCATGACGCCCAGCGAGACCTTGACGGTGGCCGGCACGGCCGCGTTGCCGAACAGCGGGGCGGCCGCGATCAGGCCAAGGATGCGGCTAAGCGGCCACAGCAGAGCTGCGATCCACGTGTTCAGTTCAATGCTGGACAGGGTCAGCATGGCAACAGCGGCTGCACTAGCCCACCAGGTTCGGGATGCCCGTGAAGACCTGGCGCATGTAGTCGAGCATGACGGACAGCATCCATGGGCCGGCCACGACGATGGCGATGAAAATGCCCACCAGCTTGGGGATGAAGGACAGGGTCGCCTCGTTGATCTGCGTGGCGGCCTGGAAGATACTGACGATCAAGCCGATGATGAGGGCGACCAGCAGCATGGGCGCGGCCACCATCAGCGTGATTTCCATCGCATGGCGGCCCAGGGTCATGACGCTTTCGGGTGTCATCGCAGTCCTATCCTAGTAAAAACTCTGTGACAGCGAGCCCAGCAGTAACTGCCAGCCATCGACGAGCACGAACAGCATCAGCTTGAACGGCAGCGAGATCGTCGCCGGCGACATCATCATCATGCCCATCGACATCAGCACGCTGGCGACCACCATGTCGATGATGAGGAAGGGGATGAAGATGGCAAAACCGATCTGGAACGCCGTCTTCAGTTCGCTGGTGACGAAGGCCGGTACGAGGATGCGCAGCGGCACGTCTTCCGGGCCTTGCAAGTCTGGCGAGCGCGACATCTTGGCGAACAGGGCCAGGTCGGCCTGGCGCGTTTGTTTCAGCATGAAGGTTTTCAGCGGTTCGACGCCCTTGTCCATCGCCTGCTGCATGCTGATCTTGTTTTCCTGGTAAGGCTGGTAGGCATCCGTATAAATCTTGTCGAACACGGGGCCCATGACGAACAGGGTGAGGAACAGGGCCAGTCCCACCAGCACCTGGTTCGGCGGCGCCGATTGCGTGCCGATGGCCTGGCGCAGCAGGGACAGCACGATGATGATGCGCGTAAAGCAGGTCATCATCAACAGCGCCGCCGGCAAAAAGGTGAGCGACGTCATCAGGATGAGCGTCTGCACCGGCAGCGAATAGTTCTGGCCGCCGCCCGGCGCCGGCGTGCTGGTAAACGCGGGGATGCCCGGCTGGGCCAGGGCCCACAGCGGCAGCGCCAGCGCGGCGACAGCCAGCAGCCAGGTCAGCGGAGTCTTGATATCGCGCAATGCCAGCGCCTGTTTCGCCTGCGTCATTGCGTGTTTATTTCCCATTGCGCTTTTCGATGGTCTGTTTCAGCCATTCGGAAAAATTGGCGGCCGCGGGGCCGTTTTGCGCCGTCGCCAGTTGCGGCAAGTCGCCTTCCTGGCGCGGCATGGTGGCCAGCGCATTCACGCGGCCGGGCGAGGCGCCGACGACGATCCACTGGTCGGCCACTTCGATCAGCACGATGCGTTCGCGTCCACCGAGGTTGAGCGAGCTGACGACGCGCATCCGTGCATTGCCGCCCATGGCTTTCGGACCGTAGCGCTTCATGAACCAGGCCAGGCCGATCAGCAGGGCCAGCACGAAGACGAGCGCGAAGATGGTTTGCAGCAAGCTGCCGGCGGACGACGTGGGCGCCATGGTCATCGGCGCGCCGGGCGGCATGGCGGGCAGGGCGGCGGCGGCAGGCGAGGTGGTGGCCGCAGCCGCAGCCGCGGGGACGGCCCCGGCTTGCCCGCTTGCGCCCTCGGCAGGCGTGCTGGCGACGGCGGCGCTGGCCGCCGGCGCTGCTGTCGGGATGGAAGCGGGCGCCGGCGCCGCCTGGGCAATGCAGCATGCCGCCACGAGCGGCAGCATGGTGGAAATCAACAGGCCAGGCTTCATTTATTGAGTTTTCGGATACGTTCGGACGGCGTGATGATGTCGGTCAGGCGGATGCCGAACTTGTCATTCACCACCACCACTTCGCCCTGGGCGATCAGGCAGCCGTTGACCAGCACGTCCATCGGCTCGCCGGCCAGGCCGTCGAGCTCGACCACGGAACCCTGCGCCAGTTGCAGCAGGTTCTTGATGGCGATCTTGGTGCGGCCCAGTTCGACCGTCAGCTGCACGGGGATATCGAGGATGAAATCGATATCGTTGTGCGTTTCCGACTTCGACGCCTGCTTGGAAAAGTCCTTGAACACGGCGGCGCTGGCCGCGCTGGCCGTATTGGCGGCCTGGTTCTGCAGCGCTTCGGCTTCCGCCTTGGCCTGCTCGGCAATGGCCGCGCCCCAATCGTCTTCCGCGCTTTGGTCGTCTTGGTTGTCAGACATGTGTTTCTCCTGTTGTACAGATGTGGGCCGCAGCGCGACCCGGGTATTTATCTATTGCAATTATTTAATGATTGTTCATGTTGTCGGCATTGGCCAGCAACTTTTCAACCTTCAGCGCATATTGTCCGTTCAACACGCCATATGTGCAATCCATCACGGGCACGCCGTCGACGGTGGCGGCGATCAGTTCCGGGATGTTGAGCGGAATGATGTCGCCCACCTTCATGTTCAGGATTTCATCGAACGACACGCGCGCCGTGCCCAGCGACGCCACCAGCTCGACTTCGGCGATCTGGATCTGCTGCGTCATCAGGCGGATCCAGCGCTTGTCCACTTCCAGCGCCTCGCCCTGCAGGCTCGAGGTCAGCGAATCGCGGATCGGCTCGATCATTGAATATGGCATGCAGAAGTGGATTTGTCCGGAAACGGAGCCCAGTTCCACCGTAAACGTGGAGGCTACCACCACCTCGTTGGGCGTGGCGATGTTGGCGAACTGCGTGTTCATTTCCGAACGGATATATTCGAACTCGACGGGGAAGACCGGCTCCCACGACTTGGTATAGGCTTCGAAGACGATATCGAGGATGCGCAGAATGATGCGCTGCTCCGTCTGCGTAAAGTCGCGCCCTTCGACGCGCGTATGAAAGCGCCCGTCGCCGCCGAAGAGGTTGTCGACCAGCAAAAACACGAGGCCCGGATCGAAGACCATCAGGGCCGTGCCGCGCAGCGGCTTCATGTGTACCAGGTTCAGATTGGTCGGCACCACCAGGTTACGGATGAACTCGCTGTATTTCGACACGCGCACGGAGCCGACCGACACTTCCGCGCTGCGGCGCAGGAAGTTGAACAGCCCCACGCGCAGCAGACGGGCAAAACGCTCGTTGATAATTTCCAACGTCGGCATCCGGCCGCGCACGATGCGCTCCTGGGTCGCCAGGTTGTAGGTACGAACTCCCGTGACGTCTTCCGGCGCCTGCGCGTCGTCCTGGTCTCCGTTGACACCCTTCAGAAGGGCATCGACTTCTTCCTGGGAGAGGAAATTATCGGCCATGGCTGCTTATTGAATGATGAATGCGGTAAATAATACGTCCGTCACGTCCTGCTCCGGCCCTTTGTCCTCGAACGGCTGGTTCACCTGGCCGATGATTTCCGCCGCCAGTTGCTGCTTGCCTTCCACGGTATTGAGTTCCGAGGCTTTTTTGCCAGACAGCAACAGCAACAGGCGGCTGCGCACCTTCGGCATGTTCAGCTTGATCAAATCCATTTCTTCGGGACTGCTCGCCTGCAGGGTAAATGCGATCTGCAGGTATTGCTCGCCATTTTCCGGCTGCAAGTTGACGGTGAAGGCATCGATGGGCACGAACACGGGCGGACCCGCCTTCGACACCTGTTTTTTCTTGCTGGAGCTGGTGTCAGCCTTGTCGGACTTGCCATGCAAGAAATACCAGGCCGCACCGCCACCGAGGCCGCCAGCCACTAGAACCGAGGCCAGCACTATGATCAGAAGCTTCTTTTTTGACGCGCCGGCCGGTGCCAGGGCTGCGTCTGCTTTCGGATCTGCTTTCATTTTTGGATTTGCTTTCAATGGTACTCGAGTGCATGGAAGTGGATCACGACGCCATTATGTCATTATCGGCAAATTCTGCGCAGAAGGATGCAGTGAAAAGAGGGCGGAAGCGCCCTCAACTCGATGTTTCTGCACGAAAAGTTCCAGCGCGGGCCGCCGCTGTGGCCTGCGGGCGACGAATTGCCGCTAGGCGAAGGTATCCACGGCGCCCAGGGTCGCCCTGCCGCGCGTGCCCGTGGCTGGCGCGATGGCGATCTCGCCGCCGGCGACGCCGCTACCCTGGCCATTGCCGCGGCGTCCGTCCGACGCCTCGCCGTTGCCATGGTTTTGCTGTTCCGGCGTGCCGGCCGAGACCGTGGCGCTGCCGAAGGCGATGCCCGCTTCGCTCATCATCTCGCGCAGGCGCGGCATGGCCGCTTCCAGCGCCTGGCGTACCTCGGGCTGGGCCGACATGAAGGCCGCGTCGGCCTGGTCATTGGTCACCGTCAAGACCACCTGCAAGGGGCCGAGGTCGGGCGGATTCAGGGTCAGGGTGGCGCTCTGGTCGCCGCCGGCCGCCATCCACACGACTTTCTGCCCCAGCTGCTGGTCCCAGGCCGGCGTGCCGACGCGGCCCGCCAGCTTGTCCGCCGGCACGGCTGCCGCCGCGGCCGCCTGTTGCAGCGCGCCTGGCTGCAGGGTCGCCGCCAGGCGGCTCAGGTCGGCAGGCGCTTCCTTCGGCAGTGCTTCGGTCATGGCGCTGCCCGCCTTGACGGTTGCCGCCAGCTGGGCGTCGATGGCCAGCTTGCCCGCCTCGCCCCTGGCGCCGGGCAGGCTGGCGCCAGGCTGCGCCGTGGTGGCCGCCTTGCCCTGGGCCTGGACCAGACTGTCGGCGAAGTCGCCACCGTCCGCTTGCGCGGCGGCTGCGGCCTTGCCGCTGCCCTGGCCAGCCAGTTGCAGGGCGGTGGCCGCCAGGCTCTTGCCGTCGGCCTTGACGCCGGTGCGCGGCGCCAGTTCCGGCGTCGCCTTGGCAGACGCTGCCGGTGTCTGCATGGCCAACTGGATGCTGCCTACGAGGGCCAGCATCTCGGCGGCCGGGTCGGCTGGCGGCGGTACCGCAGCGGCGGCGGTGGCTGGCACGCTGGCCTCGGCCTCGCTGCCATCCTTGGCTGCCGGCGCGGGCGTCGTTGCTTCATTGGCGGAGCTGGCCTGGCTATCGGGCGCGGTGGTTTGTTCGGCTGGCTGCTGCACCGGCTTGGCTTCGCTGCCTGGCGCCTTGGCGGCCGGCGCAGGAGCGGCAGCCTGGGCCGGCGCAGGGACGGGAGCAGGGCGGGCCGGTGCTGTTTGCGCTTGCGCAAGATTGCGGCTGGCCTGGCGCTGTTCGATCTGGCGGTTCAGGGTGCGCTGGAAGTCGCCGTCGCTGCCGCCATTGGACGGCTGGGCGCGGTTGGCCGGGCCAGGCGTGGCATTCGGCGAGACAATCTGGGAAATCGGGTTTTGCAGGGTTTGCATGGTGCTGCCTCTGTGTTGCTTAGCGTTTGTAATAGGCTTGTCGAGCCGCGTGCTCATCCATTGCCTTCTGGTCGCGCTTGTTTTCCAGCTTCAGCGCCTGTTCCTGTGCCCGGTTGTTCAGGGTGGTGTACGACATGCGCTTGCGTTCGGCCAGTTGCCAGCGCATCTTTTCATTCTCGCTGCGCGCCTGCGCATGCTCGACCACTTGCTGCTGGCCCAGGATGGCGCTGTCGAGCTTGACCATGAAGGCCTGGAAGTTGCGGTAAGCCATGGGCGTGATGCCGTTGCTCATGCTCGCTTCGAAGCGCTTGGCATAGTCGTCGCGGTAGCCGGACAGCATGTCCAGCTTTTCGCGGCAATCGTCGAGCGCTTTCAGGGCCGCGCCCAGGCGCTTGGCGCAGTCGTCCGTTTCGCGCTGCGCAAGGTCGATCAGGGTGGCAAGTTGGGAAGGAGAGGCCATGACTGATTATATTCCCCGTGTGCAAGCCCTAATCAGTCGAATAGAGCGGTAAGTTGCCCCAAGCTCTCGTCCATGCTGACCCGCTCCGTGATTTGCTGTTGCAAAAACGCTTCAATCTTTTCATGCAGGGCGATGGCCTGGTCCAGCACGGGATCGGTGCCGGCGCTGTAGGCGCCCACGCTGATCAGGTCGCGGCTGCGTTCATAGCGCGAATACAGCTGTTTCAGCTTGCGCGCCTGCTGCTGGTGCTCGGGCGTGGTGATCGAGTGGGCGGCGCGCGAAATCGACTGTTCGATGTCGATGGCCGGATAGTGACCGGCCTCGGCCAGGCGCCGGTTCAGCACGATATGCCCGTCCAGGATGGCGCGCGCCGAGTCGGCGATCGGGTCCTGCTGGTCGTCGCCTTCCGTCAGCACGGTGTAGAAGGCCGTGATCGAGCCGCCGCCTTCCTCGCCATTGCCGGCCCGCTCCACCAGCACGGGCAGCTTGGCGAAGACGGATGGCGGATAGCCCTTGGTGGCGGGCGGCTCGCCGATGGCCAGGGCGATTTCGCGCTGCGCCATGGCGTAGCGGGTCAGCGAATCCATGATCAACAATACGTTTTGTCCCTGGTCGCGGAAATGCTCGGCAATCGCCGTCGCATAGGCGGCCCCTTGCAGGCGCATCAGCGGCGGCGTGTCGGCCGGCGCGGCCACGACGACTGAGCGGGCCAGGCCTTCGGCGCCGAGGATCTGTTCGATGAATTCCTTCACCTCGCGTCCCCGTTCGCCGATCAGGCCGACGACGATCACGTCCGCTTCCGTGTAGCGGGCCATCATGCCCAGCAGCACGCTTTTCCCTACGCCGGAACCCGCGAACAGGCCCATGCGCTGGCCACGGCCCACGGTCAGCATGGCATTGATCGAGCGCACGCCCACGTCCAGGGTGTCGACGATGGGCGCGCGGCCCAGCGGATTGGCGGGGCGCACGTTGATGGGGGCGCTGTCGGTCGTGTGCAGCGGACCCAGCTGGTCGAGCGGGCGGCCCGCGCCATCGAGCACGCGGCCCAGCAGCTGCGGCCCCACGGGCAGGTGGCGCGCGCGGTCGCTGGGGCGGCGGCGCGGATGGGCCACGCTGCCGGGACGGGGGATGGCCGGTTCGACGGAAAACACGCGCGTGCCGGGCACGATGCCTTCGACGTCGCTTTGCGGCATGAGGAACAGGCGGTCGCCTTCGAAGCCCACCACTTCCGCCTCGACCCGGCCGCCATTCGGCAGCGGCACGGTGCAGGCGGCGCCGACAGCCAGGCGCAGGCCCACGGCTTCCATCACGAGGCCGGCCACGCGCGTGACCCGGCCCGACACCTGCATCGGCTCGACGAAGCCGACCACGGCCGAACAGTCGCTCAGGTAGGCGCGCCAGCGCGCCGCGTGGGCAGGAGGGCCTTTGACGGGCTCGCTCACGGCGCCAGCCAGTCCAGGTCTTTGCCCAGCGCATGCGTCAGGCGGTGCCAGCGGGTGGACGTCTGCGCGTCGATCTGGTTGCTGGCCGTGTCGATCTTGCAGCCGCCGCGTTCCACGCTCGGGTCTTCGATGACGCGCCAGCCGCCCTTGTCGAGCTCGTCGCCGATGCCGTCGCGCACCACTTGCGCATCTTCTGGATTGAGCATCAGCAAGGCTGGTTGTTGCAGGACTGGCAAGTATTCGATGGCTTCGCGCACCACGGGCAGCATCAGCTCGGGACGCACGGGCAAGGCCGTCTTCAGCATGCCCTTGGCCAGCTGCAAGGCCAGCTCCATCACGTCATTGGCGATCAGTTCGTCGGCCTGCTGCACGGCCGTGCCAAAGTCGACGGCGATGGTTTGCAGGTGCGCCAGTTCCACGGCGGAGACGGCCTTGCCTTCCGCATAGGATTGCGCGTGGCCGTCGGCGTGCCCGGCCGCATGGCCTTCCGCATAGCCGGCCGCGCGGCCTTCCTCGAATGCGGTGGCGCGCGCCTCCTCGCGGATGGCGTCCAGTTCTTCCTGCGTCGGGTATTCGAGCGGCGGCGCCAGCTCTTCCTCGTGCAGCTCGGCAAACGGATCGAACTCCGGCTCGGGTTCCGGTTCGAGCAGCTTGCGCGCGGCCACCACGCTGGGGCGCTCGTCGCCAAACGAGGTCATTTCCCAGCGCTGGTACGCGGTTTGTTGCTCTTTGGGAATTAAATTAGACAAACGAATCCTCGCCTTTTCCGCCTAGGACGATCTGCCCCTCGTCCGCCAGGCGGCGCACGATCTGCAGGATCTGTTTCTGCTGCGATTCCACTTCCGACAGGCGCACGGGGCCTTTCGACTCGAGGTCTTCGCGCATCATCTCGCCGGCGCGCTGCGACATGTTCTTGAAGATCTTGTCGCGCAGCTCTTGCGAGGCGCCTTTCAGGGCGATGATCAGCATTTCCGACTGCACTTCGCGCAGCAGCAGCTGGATGCCGCGGTCGTCGATGTCGATCACGTTGTCGAACACGAACATTTCGTCCATGATCTTTTGCGCCATGTCGTTGTCGTAGTTCTTGATATTGTCCATGACGGAGCCTTCCTGCTCGCCGCTCATGAAGTTCAAGATCTCGGCCGCCGCGCGCACGCCGCCCAGCGACGATTTCTTGATGTTTTCGTTACCCGACAGCAGTTTCGTCAGCACGTCGTTGAGTTCGCGCAAGGCGGCCGGCTGCACGCCGTCCAGCGTGGCGATGCGCAAGACCACGTCGTTGCGCAGGCGGTCGGTAAAGTGGCCGAGGATTTCGCAAGCCTGGTCGCGTTCCAGGTGGACGAGGATGGTGGCGATGATCTGCGGGTGTTCGTTGCGGATCAGCTCGGACACGGATTGCGAATCCATCCACTTCAGCGATTCGATGCCGGATGCGTCCTTGCCGCCCAGGATGCGCGACAGCAGCACGGAGGCCTTGTCGTCGCCCAGCGCCTTGGTGAGCACCTGGCGGATGTATTCGTCCGAATCGAGGCCGACGGTGGAATTGAGTTCCGTCTGCGCGCGGAAGTCGTCCAGCACCTCGACCACCTGCTCGTGCGCGATGCCCTTCATGGTGGCCATGGCGGCGCCCAGCTTCAGCACTTCGCGCGGGCCGAGGAATTTCATCACTTCGGCCGCTTCGCTCTCGCCCAGGGCCAGCATCAGGATGGACGCTTTTTGCAGTCCCGTTGTCTCAGTCATTATTGCCTACCCATGCTTTGATTACGTTGGCCACCACGCGCGGGTCTTCCTGCGCCAGTTTCCTGGCCATCGCCAGGTTTTCGCGGTAGCCGCGGGCCGTGTCTTCTTCCAGTTCTTCCAGCTCGGCTTCGCTGAGCAGGACTTCGTTTTCTTCGTCCGTCTTGGCCAGTTCCGGCTCGACGACGGGCGGCGGCGCGCCGAAATCGTCGATCTTGCGCATCACGGGGCGCAGCATCGGGCGCACGATCTTGATGAAAATGTACAGCAGGATCAGGGCCGTGATGAGGAATTTCGCCAATTCCTTGGCCAGCGGCAAGTTGGCCGGGTCGCGCCACCACTCCAGCTTGCTTTCCGGCGCGCGGTCGATGCCGTCGAACGGCGAATTGGCCACGCTGAAGCTGTCGCCGCGATCCTTGTTGTAGCCCATCGCTTCCTTGACCAGATTGTTGATCTGGACCATTTCGGCAGGGGAAATCGGCGTTACCGTGACCTTGCCATCCTTGCCGATGACGCGGCGGTAGTTGACGACCACGGCCACCGACAGGCGGCGCAGGCCGCCCATGGATTTCTGTTCGTAGCGCACGGTCTTGTCGACTTCATAATTCGTCGTCGATTCCTTTTGCGTCGGCGCCGTCGGCGCGCCGGCCGCCACGCCCGGCGCTTCGGCCGTCAGCGGTGCCGTGGCCACGCCAGGCGGCTGGTTCGACAGCGCGCCGGGCACGCCGGACGGGTTGGCATTGCCGGCGCCCGTCGATTCGCTCGTTTGCTGGCTGCGGATGGTGGACGCTTCCGGCGGCGAGTTCGGCTTGTAGGTTTCGGCCGCCTGCTCGCTTTGCGAAAAATCAACGTCGGCCGTCGCTTCGGCGCGCACATTGCCTTCGCCGACGATGGGCAGCAGGATCGATTCGACCTGCTTGATCACGCTTTGCTGCAACTGCTGCACGTACTTCAATTGGTTCGGGTCCAGGCTCTTGATGCCGTTGGCGCGGTCCTTGTCCTTTTCCTGGTTCGACAGCAAGGTGCCCGCCTGGTCGACGACGGTGACATTGATCGGCAGCAATTCCGGCACGCTGGACGCCACCAGGTGCACGATGGCGCTCACCTGCAGCTGGTCCAGGCCGCGGCCTGGATGCAGGTTCAGCAGCACGGAAGCCGTCGGTTTTTGCTGTTCGCGCACGAAGACGGACGGTTTCGGCAAGGCCAGGTGGACTCTGGCCGTGTCGACGGCGGACACGGATTCGATCGATTTCGCCAGTTCGCCTTCCAGTGCGCGCTGGAAATTGACCTGTTCCAGGAATTGCGACACGCCCAGCTTCTGGTTTTCCATCAGCTCGAAACCCACGTTGCCGCCTTTCGGCAAGCCTTGCGCGGCCAGCTTCAGGCGCGCATCGTGAACTTGCTCGGACGGCACGAGTATGGCGCCGCCGCCTTCGGAAAACTTGTGCTTGATGCCCAGCTGGTCCAGCGATGCGGTGATGGCGCCGCCGTCGCGGTCCGTGAAGTTGGAGAACAGCACCTTGTACTCGGGCGGCTGGTTCCACATGTAGAGGGCCGCGCCGATGGCGATCAATGCCGCCACGCCCAGGCCGCGCAGGAAATTCTTGCCCATCGGCGTCTTGGCGAAGGCTTGCACGGACTCCACGGGAGAGCGCGCGGGCGCTGCTTCCGGTGGTATGCGGTTCACATCGATTTCTTCGGCTACAGCCATGATTGCCTTCCGGGGCGCGTGGTTTGACAGTTATCGGGTGGTGCGTGGGGGCCGCTTCCTCGGGAGGAGGGGCGATATGCAGAATTATCCGCCACTGTCGCGCGCTTCAATCGTCCAAATAGAAGGCGCTTTTGCCGCCTGCTCGGCCGAGTGGCTGGCTTTTGCGCTGGTATTGTGGAACCCTGGCAACACGTGGTGGAAGTTATTGTACCCGGCGTTGCCTTGCTGGCCAGGGTTTTGTTCTCTGGAAGCAACAAGCAGGAATAGACGAGAATCGGGAGGCAAGGTGAAAACAGGCGGTATCGATAGCAGCAGGATCGAGGCGATGATCGCGCAGCTGAAGTCGGCGGCCACGCGGCCGGAAGCGAAAGTGCCGGCAATCCAGACCGAGGCCCCGGCAGCCAAGGTGAACTTCGCCGATGCGTTCAAGGGCGCGCTGGAATCCGTCAGCGGCGCGCAAAAGGCGTCGTCGGCCATGGGCCAGCGCTTTACCATGGGCGACGAGAAAGTCAGCCTGTCAGACGTGATGGTATCGATGCAAAAGTCCAGCATCGAATTCCAGGCCACGGTACAGGTGCGCAACAAGTTGGTTGCTGCCTATCATGAGATCATGAATATGCAGGTGTAAGGTTCTTATATGTGTATGTCACGAACGGCGGGGTCCGACCATCAGGTTCGACCCCAGTCTTCGTTCTGGGTCACTGCTTGAATATCAACCCAGCCCTGCCATGCGTGCATTCCTCTCGCGTTCCAGCCGCGTGATATAGCGCTGCACGTGCGCGAGCATGCTGCGTGGCAAGTCGACGAACTGGCAGCCGAGGCGGCGGTTCAGCTTATTGTTGAGCAAAGTCATGTCCAGCGAGTTGCGGATCTGCAAGGTGGCGGTGACGATGCCGACGTCGGGCAAGTCGATGCGGCAGCCCGGATAATCCCTGCCGATGGTCTCGCCCAGCATCAATTTGTTGTCGAGGATGGCGATGCCGCCGCAGCTGATGTCGGCCAGCGGGAACAGCGTGTCGGCGCCGCCCAGCGCGGGCGGCAATGGAATCGAGACGCGCACGGGATTGCTGACGGGCGTCGTCATGCGGTAATACTCGCGCCGCTGCAAGCGGATCAGGGTTTCCGGCACGGCAATCTTCAAGGCTGGCGTACCCTCGTATTGGCACTCTTCCACCAGGGCGCTGGCGAACAGGATGCGGATCTTGTCGAGCGAGGTTTCAAACGAGATGCCGGTGGCGGCCACCATGCGCCGGTTCTGGTCGGCATTGACGGAGCGGTCGAGGATGACGGTGTTGCGCTCCGCATCGACTTCCAGGATCGAGGTGACGCACACATCGGATTCACCGTGGATCAGCATTCGGATCAGCTGGTTCTTTTCGCCGATGCTGCGTAACAGGGCGATGATTTCCCGCCGCGATTCCACTTCAAAGTCATGCCAGTTTTCGAGGCCGGAATCCATAATATGTGCTTGCATTGATGCCTGTCTATGTATCGATGGGAAGAGAGCTGGTGTCGGGCGGCGGCGGGATGGGGCCGCCGTTCGCAGATTCAATATGATATAACCAGGCCAGCAGTTCCGCAATCGCCCGATACAGGCCGGGCGGGATCTGGCGGTCGAGGTCGACATCCATCAGCAAGGCCACCAATTCCTTCGATTCATGTACGAAGACGCCGTGCTCGCGCGCCGTGCTGATGATCTGGTCGGCGATCAGGCCGCTGCCCTTGGCCACCACCTTGGGCGCCGGCGCGCCGCTCTGGTAGGCCAGGGCGACGGCCGTCTGCGGCACCTTGCGCTTGGTGTCGTCAAGCATCGCCGTCTCCTGGCGCCGCGTCCGGCGCTTCGGCGGCGTCCGGCTTGCCGGCGATCGTCAGCGACGACAAGGGCCAGCCCGCCGCGTCGAGCGCCGCTTCCAGCCGCGCCGCATGCTGGCGCAGGGTCTCGGCGCTGCCTTCGCTGCCGGCCTGCATCTGGATCGCCACTCTGCCGCCCTGCAACACCACTTGCGCGGCCAGGTCGCCCAGCAGGGGAAACTGGAAGCGCACGCTGCTGCGCCACGCCGTGGCCTCTTCGTCGCCGTCGCGGCCATCGTGCTGGCCGCCTTCCGGCGCATCTTTCGCGATATCCCACTGCATCTTCTGGCCCGGCCACGCCTCGCCCTGCCACTGCACGCGCGCCTGTTCGTGCGTATGCAGCTGCAGATTGATCAGTTGTGCCGAGGCCAGGTCGGTGCCGCTTTTCTGGGTTTCGCCCTGGGCGGCCTTCTGCATCTGCGGCTCCAGCAGCAGCGAGGCCAGCGGACGCTTGCCCTCGGCCCATTCCGCCACATGCGATTCATAGAACAGGCCACTGCTGCCGACGGCGTCGCGCAGCTTGTGCGCCACCTGGGCGGGATCGGCGCCGGGCGCGGCTATCAAGGGGGTCTTGCCCACCAGCGACAGCGGCGCGCCGGGCGCGCTTTCCGCCTGCACCAGCACGCTGCTGATGGCGCGCGCGGTGGTGCTCAGTTCCGGCGCGGGCGTGTCGCCGGCCAGCGCCGGCAGCAGGTTGGCCGGTGTCAGGGGCGCACGGCTGAGCAGGGTGGCGGCCGTGCTGCTGGCGCGCGTGCCTGCCTGGGCGGCGCCGGCCTGGGGGCCGCGCAGGTCGGCCGCCTCGGGTTCCGCTTCCGCGTCCGCATACGTCAGCAGGGCGCTGGCCGGCTGGTCGCGGTTATTGCCTATTTGAAAAGAGGGGCGGGGATTGATGCCGATCAAGGTCAGCGGGATTTCCGTGCCCAGCTGGGCGCCGGCGGGCAGCTGCATGCGGGCCGGCGTGCCGGCCACGCGCACCAGGTAGCTGCCGTCGCCCATGCGGGCCAGCACTTGCCCCTGCATGGATTTGCCGATCAGTCCCTGCAGCGAGCGCTGGAACTCGGCCTGGCGCGGATCGGCGACGCTGTCGGCCGGGCGCGTGACCTTGACCGGGGTCAGGGGCGTCATGCCGATGGCATCCATCTTCGGCAGCATGCCGCCCCCGCCCGTGTTTAAACGCCGTAGGCGTTGGCCAGGCGCCGTTCGGTGCCGGTGTTATTGATCAGCTTGGACAATTGCGCCATCCACGGCATGGTCAGGTCGCGGACCTTGCGGTCGTCTTCCAGGATCTGCTTGATCATGGCAACCTTGCGCAAACGGCCGGCGCTTTCCAGCACGACCTTTTCCTCATTCGCCTTCAGGGCGGCCACATGCGCGCCGATGCGCTGCTCGAGCACTTCCAGCTCGTCCCAGTCGGCGTTGGTGGCGGCGGTCACCATCTGGCCCGTCAGGGTCTGCATGGCTTCGTAGGTGGTCAATACTTCTTGATTCGTCATCATGGATCAGGCGCTCGCAAGGCTGGGCATACGTTTCAAATCGGCGCCGGGGGCGGCGGCGGGCGTGGCGCCAATGGCGTTCCAGGTTTCGCGCAAGTCGGTCAGCAGGCGCTGCACTTCTTCCAGCATGGCGATATCGTTGTTCAGATTGGCCGTCAGCAGGCGCGCGCTCATGTATTCATACAGGGCGTCGAGGCCCTCGGCGATCTGGCCGCCCACTTCCTTGTCCAGGCTGGCGCGCAAGCCGTTGTCGATGATCTGGATGGCTTTCGAGATGGACTTGCCTTTTTCCGGCACGTTGCCCGATTTCATGTGCATCTGCGCGCTGAGCACGGCCACCAGGGCGCCGTCGTACAGCATCACGATCAGCTTGTGCGGCGAGGCCGAGACGATACCCGTTTCCAGGCCGACCTTGGCATAGGCATTGACGCCGCGTTGTTGGGTTCCAAACATATGTTCTCCTGATGATAGCGCTTAGCGGTTGGCGGCAAGGGCGGCCAGCTGCTGGGTCAAATAGGATTGGGTGGTCGCCATTTTGCTCAGCGTTACGTCGAGGCGCGTGTACTGGGCCCGGTAGCGCGCTTCGATGGTGGTCAGCTTGTCGGCAAAGCGCTGGCGCTGGTCGGCCACATCCTTGATGCTGTTGTTGATGCCCGTGGTGCGGCCCGTGATGATGCCGTCCGTGCCGAGGAAGGAAGCGGCCAGGTTGTTCAGCTGGTAGGCATAGCCTTGCGAGAAGCTCACCGTGCCCCTGTCTCCCAGGCCGCCGCCCGTCACTTCGATCTTCAGGCCGTCGGCCGGCGAACCGGGCGCGCCCGTCAGGGTCTGGCCCGAACCGATGACGGCCTGGCCGCCGATGGTGCCGGCCACGTCCGTACCCTTGGTGGGCGTGACGCCCGCGCCGATCAGCGAATCCACGGTCGTGCCGGTGACGGAGGAAACGGCCAGGTTGGAGACGGAACCGTAACGGGCCGACGCCACCACCAGGCGGCCATTGCCGTCGATCGAAGCCGTCACCGAGCCGCCATTGTCGCTGAAGGTTTTTACGCCGTTGATCGACGACTGGATCATGCCGGCCAGCTGGGCCGGTGTGTAATTGCCAGCAGGAATGGTCACGGTGGCCGTATTCTTGGCAGCGGCAGGGTCCGTGTCATTCAAGGTGACGCTCCAGGTGGTGTCGCTGGCGATCGTCGTCGAGGCCGGCAAGGCCACGGTGCCGCTCAGGGTGCCCTGGCTGGCCATGTTGGTGATGTTCAGCGCATACGAGCCGGGCTTGGTGGCGGCCGTCGAGCTGGTGAAGCTGACGTTGCTGTCCGTGGTTTTCCCCAGGGCCGAGAAGAGGCCGGCCACGTCGGAGAAGTTGGCGCTGATGGCCTTGTCCAGCACGGCCGAGTCCAGCACCAGGCTGCCGTCTTTCTGGAAGGTGATGCCGACCTGGTCCAGGGTCTTCAGGTTGCCTGCCAGTCCGGTGATCGATGTGCTCAGCTGCTTGCGCAGCTGGGACTGGATCGATTGCGTCGTCGAATCGCCGAGCATGACGCCGGCCTGCTTGGTTTCCGCGTTATACGACGTCATCTTGGCGATCGACGCGTTCAAGTCGTTGTAGGCCTTGACGAAGGCGGTGACGCCGGTCTTCACCGTCGTCGTATCCTTGGACACGGACAGCGAGCTGCTGCCCACCTTCAGCACGTTCAGGGTCACGCCTTCGATGGCGCTGTCGATGCTGTTCGAGCTGTTCGTGATGGGAATGCCATTGACGCTGAGCATGGTGTTCTGCGCGGCGCTGTTCTGTTTCAGGTTTTGCGTGCCCGAGGCATCATAGGACAGCAAATCGCTCAGCGCGCTGTCGGCCGGCTGGCCGTCGCTGCCGCTGAGCGAAATCTTCATGCTTGAATTGGCGCCCGACTTCGACGAGCTCAGCACCAGATGGTGGGGCTTGTCCGTGCCGTCGGAAACGATGCTGGCGGTCACGCCCAGGCCCGCATTGTTGATGGCGTCGCGGATGCCCTGCAGCGAATTGTTCGTCGAATCGATGACCACCGTGCCCGTCGCCTGCGTGGCATCCTGGGTAAAGCCGCTGCCGATATACGCGCCGCCGGCGCCGGCCGTCAGTCCGGCCGCCGCCGGATTGCTGCCGCCCACCGTGATGGGGCTGCCGTTGGTCGAGGCGAGCGTGATGGAGCTGGCAACGGTGACGTTAAATCCCGTGTTGGTGGCCGTCGAGGCATGGCCGATGCCGCCCTTGACGTCGCCCGTCACCACTTCCTCGATCTGGATGTTGGAGCCGTCCGCGCGCGTAAATTGCAGGGTGCCGTCGGCAGCCTTGCCGCTGACGGTGATGTTTGCTTCCGCCAGGGCATTCGAGACGGCGTTCGGGCCGGCCAGGGTGGTATCGAGCGAGGCGCCCGTGATGCCGGCGCCGGCGCCCACGCCATTGCCCTGCGTAACGATATTGATGCCGCCAACGGACAGCGAATACGTGCCATCTGCACCGGTGGCCACATTGCCATAGCCGGCGAATAGGGTGGCGCTGCTGGCGGCCGGCTGTGCCGTGGCCGTCACGCCCGTGGTGCTGCTCTTGGCGTTGATGGCTTCGGCCAGCGCGCGCGTGCTCTTGGTGGTGCTGTCGGTGGGAATGGCCGTGCCATTCAGGGTCAGGGAGCCGTTGTTGATGCCGTTTTGCAAAGTGGTACCGCTGAGTGCCGTACCTTTCATGCCGAAGATGCCACCGCTAACATTACCTAATTGAAATGAAATGGTGGTCTTGGCGCCCGAGCCGATGGTGGAAATCTTGCTGGCGTAGCCAGCCGAGGTCAGGGTTTGCGATTGCGCAAGCTGGCTGACATTGATGTTGTAATTGCCAGCCACGGCCTTGGCGCCGGCAGAGGCCGTAAATACGAGCGGGTCGGCAGGCATCGCCGAGACGGCGCGGAAATTGTTGCTGTTGCTCAGGCCCGAGAGCGACGTCTGGAAGGCGCCCACGGCGCCGCTCAGGGTACCCAGCGCGCTCAGCTTGGCCTGGTAGGAAGCGGTTTTCTTGTCGTACGTCGCCAGGGGCAGCGCTTCAGCGGTCATCAGCTTATCGATGAGGGCGGTGACGTCCAGCGTGCTGTTGCCGATGCCTGGGGAAGATAAGGTTGGTGAGATGGCCACTACATGCTCCTAGGAAAACACTAATATAAGCTGTTATCGGCAGAATCAATCAGGACTTGAGAGGGGCTTTTACGCTTCTGTTTTCAGTTGCCTGAGCAGGCAGGCCGGAATGCGGGGATGTTGTCGTGTGAACTGCATTAAAAAACAGGGCCAGTCCAGGTGGCTGGCTGGCCCTTGCTCGCGGTTTCTTTGCTGTATAGCACTGATCCTGCGTTTCTTGCCGGCATGAATTATGCGCTCTGGCTGATCAGCTGGCCTTTTGCCGAGGCAAATGACTTGGCAATTTCCAGTGCTTCCCGGGTCGGGATCTGGCGCAGGACTTCCTGCGTTTCCTGGTCGATGATCTTGACCACGGTGCGCTGGCTGTCTTCGTCGATGGAAAATTGCAAGCCCTGGGTCTTGACCTGTGGCGACTGGTTCAGCTCCGAAACGGCCTGGTCCAGCTGTTCGCGGCTCGGTTCCTTGCCGTTGGCCGTGGCGTCGATGCCGGTACCCGCGTTGCGTGATGCCTGCGGACGTGCGGCGGCCGGTTCCGCGGCCGGGTAGTTCTTGTCGATGCGCGCTGCGGAGGCGGCAGCTATGGTGTCGATAGTCATGTTGCTCCCCTAGTGAAAATTCCCCTGCCGAAAAAATCCGGCAGGGGAACCTGAGTCCAGCGATGTCGCGTGGCTAATCGAAGATTAACCGCGCAGCAGGCTCAGCACGCCGTTTGGCAGCGAGTTCGCTTGTGCCAGCATGGCGGTACCAGCTTGTTGCAGGATCTGGCCACGGGTCATGCTGGCCGTTTCTGCAGCAAAGTCGGTATCGACGATGCGGCTGCGCGAGGCCGACAGGTTTTCCGTCGTCGATTGCAGGTTGGCGATCGCCGAGGAGAAGCGCGATTGCAAAGCACCGTACTGCGCGCGTTGGCTGTTGACCGTGGACAAGGCTGCATCCGTGATCTTCAGTGCCAGCTGGGCGCCTTCGAACGTGGTGACGTCCAGCGTGGCGACCGATTTCAGGCTCGAACCCTGGTTGGCGCCAACAGCTACGCCGCCCGTCAGTTTCAGGCCGGTAGCCGACGTTTCGCTGACCGAGAAGCTGCTGTCGCCATCGAAGGTGACGCGGCCGTTGGCCACGGCGACGGCGGTCGAGGTTTTGGCATCGAATGCTGCCGCTGCCAGCTTCACGCCTTTTTCGTCGTACGTTTTCACGTCCAGCTTGGCGTTGGTCTGCGTGTTGCTGATCTTGATATCCGCGCCGGATGCATTGCTCAGCTTGATGCCGCCCTGGGAGGCATCGTACTGGGCGGTCACGCCCGTCTTGGCCGTTTGCGCATTGATCGCGTTGATGCCGGCGGCAAAGTCGGCAGCCGTGCCAGCGGTGCCGGTGACGGCGAACGATACGGTCACGGCGTCCGCTGCATTGGAGTTGTCCGAGTTGATCTTGAACGAATATGCTTCCACGCCCAGGGCCAGGTTGACATCGGTGCGGGCGTCAGCCGTTACGCCGGTGTTGGCGGTCTTGGCATTGACGGCGGCGGCAATCGACTTGGCCGACGAGGTGGCGTCCGTGGCGACGTCGGCGGCGCCGAACTTGCCCGAGATCTTGATCGAACCACCGTTGGTGGCGCTGGTGGCGGCCGCTGCTTGTACTGCAGCATTTTCCACGCGGTTGTTGCCGTAGGTGCTGGTCAGGAAGTTCGCGCCATTGGCCGAAATCAACTGGTTGGCATCGGCGCCGACCTGGAAGTTAGCCGTACCCATGGTGCCGTCCAGCAAAGCCTGGCCGTTGAACGAGGTGGTGGTGGCGATACGGTTCAATTCCGAGTTCAGCTGGCCGACTTCGGTTTGCAGAGCCTGGCGGTCGCTGGCCGAGTTGGTGGCGTTCGACGATTGCACGGCCAGTTGGCGGATGCGTTGCAGGATGTCGCCCGAGCTCGACAGTGCGCCCTCGGCCGTTTGCGCCAGCGACACGCCGTCATTGGCGTTGCGGGTCGCTTGCGTCATGCCGTTGATTTGCGACGTCATGCGGTCCGAAATCGACAGGCCGGCGGCATCGTCTTTGGCGCTGTTAATACGCAGGCCGGAGGACAGGCGTTGCAGCGAGGTGGTCAAGGCCGATTGCGAGGTCGACAGGTTGCGTTGCGAGTTCAGGGAAGCGATGTTGGTGTTAATTACTGCAGCCATTTTAATTCTCCAGACAGGTACTACATTGCGCTATGTGCTATTCACGTTGGTCTGCCTCTGTACTTTGAAGCAATCAAACCGTCGTTGTAATGTTTATCGGTGGCCGCCTGAAAAAGTTGATAGGAAAAAACATTCTTTATTTTATTTTTTCACCCTCAGCTTTCCGTGGAGCGGCCCGCTAGACGGCAGGTAAAAACAAAACTTGAGGGCAAAAAAAGTTTTATTTTTACCCGCATGCCCGTCTGTTGAGGACCCAGGAAGCGTATGCCGGTTGCCGGCCGCGGTTTTTAAGCCCCCATATATGGGCGTATTCCCCGCCTGCTCGTGGAATGATGCTTGGTTACAACTGGTAAGATTGTTCCCATCACACGTCCTGCCTGCCGTCACGGCGATGGCAGCGCAACTTCGCCTAACCATGAGTTTTTATGACAACGACTAATATGGCTGCCAGCGGCGCCTCCATTGCCCCACGGCCGCAGGAAATAGAGCAAGCCGTCGGCGAGGCCCTGGAGCAGGCGCAGCAACATCTGCGCGCGGAGCGCTATGACGAGGCGGCACAGCTGTTCTTTGCCGTGCTCGAACTGGCGCCCGAGGAAGCGTTCGCCAATCGCCAGCTGGGATTGCTGTACTTGCGTACGGGCGATGCGGCAGGCAGCCTGCCGCACTTTGCCGCCGTGCTGGGGGCCGAGCCCGAGCAATCGACCAGTTGGCTCGACTATATAGAAGCGCTGATGCTGGCCGGGCAGATCGACCTGGCGCAGCAGACGCTGCTACTGGGACGCCGCCATGGGCTCGATAGCCTGGCGGTCGATCAGCTGGAGCAAAAATTGCTGGAAGAGCAGCGGCAGGAGCATGCCGGCCTGGCTGGCGACGCCATGGCGGCGCATGGCAAGAAGGCCATGAGCGCCGATCAGAAGCTTTCCGAGCGTTTGACGGCCCTGTTTGACCGTGGCCATTATGCGGACATGGAGGTGGAGGCGCGCGCCGCCACGCGCCGCGCGCCGCGCGATGGCCTGGGCTGGAAAATGCTGGGCGCCGCCCTGCAAATGCAGGGCAGGGCCCGTGCAGCGCTGCCGTGCATGCAGAAAGCGCAACGTTTCTTTCCCGGCGATGCGGAAATATTGAACAATATAGGTCTTGTCCAGCAGGAGCTGGGGCGCTACGCTGCAGCCGAGTTGAGCTATCGCAAGGCTTTCAGCATGGTGCCCGACTTTTTTGGCGCCCATAGCAACCTGTTGTTTTTGCAAAATTACAATTCCACGGGGTCGCCTGCCAAGCGTTTCGAGCAGGCATTGCGTTTTGGCAAGGCTGTCACGGCCTATGCCGCCCAGCCATTTCGCCGCTGGGCTTGCCGCAAGGATCCCACGCGCCTGCGTATCGGTATCGTGTCGGGCGACTTGCGCCGCCATCCCGTCGGCTACTTCCTGGAAAGCTTGCTCGCCTCGCTCAATAGCGAAACCGTGGAACTGATCGCCTATCCCACGGTCGTCAAGGTCGATGAGCTGACGAACCGCCTCGCTCCCCATTTTTCCGCCTGGCGCCCTATCCATGACAAGACCGACGAGGCTGCCGCCGCCATGATCGACGCCGATGGCGTGCATGTGCTGCTGGACTTGAGCGGACATACGGCGGAAAACCGCCTGCCGCTGTTCGCCTGGCGGCCGGCCCCCGTGCAAGCCACCTGGCTCGGTTATTTTGCCACCACGGGCGTGGCGCAGATCGACTATCTGCTGGGCGACCGCTTTGTCGCGCCGCCAGGCGAGGCAGACCAGTTCACGGAAACCCTGTGGCGCATGCCCGACAGCTATCTGTGCTTTACCGCGCCCGAGTTCGACCTGGCGGTGGCGCCCTTGCCCGCGCTGGAGAATGGCTATGTGACGTTTGCCTGCTTTAATAATCTGGGCAAGATGAATGATGACGTGGTGGCCGTCTGGGCCAGGGCGCTGCAGCAGGTGCCCGATGCGCGCTTGTTCCTGAAAAATCCGCAGCTGGGTGACGCCGGCGTGCGTACCCATACGCTGGCGCGCTTTGCCGCGCACGGCATTCCTGCCGTACGCCTGCGCCTGGAAGGGCCGTCGTCGCGGCAAGAGTTGCTGACCACCTACCAGCAAGCCGACATCGTGCTCGATCCCTTCCCGTATCCGGGCGGTACCACCAGCATGGAAGCACTGTGGATGGGCTTGCCCATCGTCACGCGCAAGGGCGACCGCTTCCTGTCGCACCTGGGCGAATCGGTCCTGCACAATGCGGGCTTGCCGGACTGGATCGCCGCCGATGATGACGCGTATGTGGCTATTGCCGTTCAGAAAGCCGGTGACCTGGCGTCCCTGGCAGCCCTGCGCGGCGGCCTGCGCGCCCAGGTACTGGCCTCGCCCCTGTACGACGCGCCGCGCTTTGCGCGCCATTTCGAAGACGCCATGTGGGGCATGTGGCGGGCGCGGATGGCTGTGATTGATAACGCAGGAGAAGAATAATGTCGCGTACCACCCTGATTACCGGCGGCGCCGGCTTCCTCGGCTCGCACCTGTGCGACCGCATGATCGCCGATGGCCACGACGTGCTGTGCGTGGATAATTTCTACACGGGCAGCAAGGACAATATCCGCCACCTGCTGGGCCACAAGCGCTTCGAGCTGCTGCGCCACGACGTCTGGCTGCCGCTGTACGTGGAAGTCGACCGCATCTACAACCTGGCGTGCCCGGCCAGTCCCGTGCATTACCAGAACGACCCGACCTCGACCACCAAGACCTCGGTGCTGGGCGCCATCAACATGCTGGGCCTGGCCAAGCGCAAGCGCGCGCGCATTCTGCAGGCGTCCACCTCGGAAGTGTATGGCGATCCGCAAGTGCATCCGCAACGCGAGGATTATTGGGGCCATGTCAACCCGATCGGCCCGCGCGCCTGCTACGATGAAGGCAAGCGCTGCGCCGAAACCCTGTTTTTCGATTACCACCGCCAGTCGGCCGTGGATATCCGCGTCGTGCGCATCTTCAATACCTATGGCCCGCGCATGCATCCGAACGACGGCCGCGTCGTCAGCAACTTCATCGTGCAGGCGCTGCGCGGCGAACCGATCACCCTGTACGGCGACGGCCAGCAGACGCGCTCGTTCTGCTATGTCGACGATTTGATCGAGGGCATGGTGCGCATGATGAACCAGACCCAGGAAATCGGTCCCATGAACCTGGGCAATCCCTCCGAATTCACCATCCGCGAACTGGCCGAGCTGGTGCTGCGCCTGACGGAATCGAAAAGCGAACTGGTCTTCCGCCCGCTGCCGGCCGACGACCCCGTGCGCCGCCAGCCCGATATCGCCAAGGCGCGCGCCGCCCTGGAATGGGAACCGACGGTGAGCCTGCATGATGGCTTGAAAGAAACCATCGCCTACTTCAAGAAAGTGATCTTTGCATGAAACAGCAATTGCTCCCGGCCGTGTGCCCGGTCTGCGCCCACACGGTGGCGGCGGCGTTTTTCGATGGCGGCCAGCAAGCCCTGGCCACCCTGGGCTGGCCGGCCAGCGCGGCCGAAGCGCAGGCGATGGCCGTGCAGCCGCACGATTTCGTGCAGTGCCCGCAGTGCGCGCATGTGTGGAACCGCGCGTTTTCCTATGACGCCATTCCCTACCAAAACAATCCCAACCGCATGTTCAACAAGGGCGGTATCTGGAAAGGCCACCTGGCCGATACGCGCGACGTGCTGCTGGCCCGCTTGCCGGCCTCGCCCACGGTGATCGACATCGGTTGCGGCGAAGGCCATTTCGTGCGCGCGCTGGCCGACGCCAGGGGCGAGCAGGGGCGTTTCATCGGTTTCGACCCGAATGCCACGCCGGAAACGGGCCGCGGCGTGGAGTTTCATGCGCGCTATTTCCAGCCGCTGCAGGATGTGCCTGAGTTTGCGCCCGATGCGCTGGTGATCCGCCACGTGCTCGAGCACCTGACCGATCCCGCCTCCCTGGTCGAGCAGATGGCGTGGGCCGCCTCGCGCTCGGAGCAGCCGTGCTGGCTGTTTGCCGAAGTGCCGTGCATCGACCGCGTCTTCGCCACGGGCCGCCTGGCCGATTTCTTCTATGAACACATGTCGCATTTCACGACGGAATCGTTCCGCACCCTGATGCAGCGGGCCGGCGAGGTGGTGCAGCTGGCGCACGGCTATGACGGCGAGGTCGTGTATGCGCTGGTGCGCCTGCAGGTGCCGAAGGCGCTGCGCGACCAGGCGCGCCACAGCAACGCATTTGCCGTTGCCGCCCAGCGCAGCCGCAAGACCATTGCCGCCCAGCTCGACACCCTGGCCACCGGCGGCCAGCGCGTGGCCATCTGGGGCGGCACGGGCAAGGCCGCCGCCTTCATGCACCAGTTCGGCGCCGACGCGCAGCGCTTCCCTCTCGTGGTCGACTCCGATCCGGACAAGGCCGGCACCTTCGTGCCTGGCCTGGGCCAGGAAATCGTCTACCGCGACGTGCTGAAAACGGCGCCGGTCGACGTCGTCATCATCCCCACGCAGTGGCGCGCCCGCGATATCGCCGCCGAAATGGCGCGCGAAGGCATCGTCGCCAAGTCCATCCTGATCGAGCACGAAGGCGGCTTGATCGATTTCTTTGCCGACGAGCATCCTTACCGCTGATTTCCCGCCAGGCGCCCAGCAGGCGCCGGAATGCAAAATGCCGCTCGATGAGCGGCATTTTTATTGGCTGCTGCCGTGAGAGGCGGCTCAGTCGGCCACCACCACGCGGTTCTTGCCCGTCTGCTTGGCCTGGTACATGGCGCGGTCGGCGCGTTTGACCAGTTCGGCCTGGTCTTCGTTGGGCAGGCGCAGGGCCACGCCGGCGGAAAACGTGATCAAGACTTTCTCGTTGTCGTGCAGGAAGAAATGCCGGGTCAGCTCGCGCTGCAGGCGCGTCATGGTCGAGGCGGCCGCATCGACCGTGGTTTCCGGCAGCAGGATGAGGAATTCCTCGCCGCCGAAGCGGGCGATGACATCCATCGAGCGCAGGGTTTCCTTGACGATCTTCACCAGGTGTTTCAGGGCCGCATCGCCGGCCAGGTGGCCGTAGGTGTCGTTCAGGCGCTTGAAGTCATCGAGGTCCAGCATGGCGATGCACAGCGGCGTGCCGCGGCGGTCGGAGCGGGCCGTCTCGCGTTCGAACACGTCGTCGAGGCCGCGGCGGTTCAGGCTGCCCGTCAGCTGATCTTCACGCACCAGTTCGCTCATATGCTGGAGCTTGGCTTCCAGCGTGTGGATGCGCTGTTCCGCATCCTGCACTTCCTGGCGCGCCAGCACCATCTTGTCGCGTGCGCGCAACGCTTCGTTCTGCACCATGCGCGTTTCGCGCAGTACTTCGTCGAGCACGTGATTGAGTTCGCTGATGTTTTCCGCCTGGCTGATCTTTTCCGAATAGCCGCCGATCTTTTCGTGGAAGTCGCCCGTGCTGGCCGCCACCTGGCCCAGGCGGTCGATGAAGGTCATCATCATGTTCTTCACCGTCAGCTTGACGTCGGACAGGCTGTGCTTGAGCTGGCTTTGCTTGTAGATGACTTCCTTCAGGCTGCGCGTGGCGTCTTCCAGCGCGCGCTGGTCCAGCGGGCCGGCGATCAGGTTTTGCACGGCATCGACCTGGCCGCGCAGCCAGCTGTCGTCGTCCAGCAACTGGCTGACGTTGTCGAGCAGCAGCTTGAACAGGCGCAGCAGCAGTTCCTGCTGCTCGGCCGTATCGCCGCTCTTCAGTTCAATCTGGTAGCACAGCTGTTTCAGGCGCAGGGCCGCCTCGTTCAGGGCCTCTTCCGTGTGCGCCTGCTTGATGGCGGCGCCCAGCGATTCGGCCTCTTCCACCAGCGCGGGCGTGCCCGTCAGCAGTGTGGCGACGGCAAAGCCCAGGGTGCGGCTCAGTAATTCGCGCAGGGTGCGCGTCTGTTCGCCGTCCGGCAGGGGCGGCAATTCGATGCCGCCGCCTTTCTTGGCCTGTTTTTCCGCCAGCTGCGCCAGGGTGCGCGCATAGCTGTCCCAGTCGCGCGCCTTCAGGGCGCGCTGGAAGCGGCGGCCGAAGTCGCCCAGTTCGCCCGCCGATTCGCTCATCTTGGCGGCAAACTGCGTCAGCACGTTTTCCGCGCCGTTTTCCGTCGGGGCGCTGGCGGCCAGCACGGCCGCGGGCGCTGCCGGCGGGTCAGCCGGTTCGCTGATGCCGGCGATTTCATTGTAGATGTCGCGGTAGGCGCCCGGCGTGGGCGCGATGCGGCGCGTCGCCAGGCGGCGAAACGCTTCGCGGGCGATGTCGGCCGGGTTCATCGCCGCACCGGCGGCGGTATTCGTGGCGCCAGCCGGTGTATTTGCTGGCGAAGATGGCAATTTACTGGACATGTAGGCAAAGCCTTTTTAGATATATTCTAATTATCCTCATGATATGCGAGTTGGCAAAGAACTTATTGTGCGAGAAGCAAGGAGAAGTCCATCCAATTCGCCAGATGCCAGCCTGCATGCCGTGTCGGCGGCATCCGGCCGCCGTGCCCCGCTAGTCGACCAGCTGGTTGCGGATGGCGTAATGGGTCAGTTCGGCACTATTCTTGAGTTTCATTTTCACCAGCAAGCGGGCGCGGTATTCGCTGACGGTTTTCACGGACAGTTTCAGCTCCTCGGCGATGGCGCCCACCGTCTTGCCCGAGGCAATCATGACCAGCGTCTGGTATTCGCGGTCCGACAAGGTGTCGTGCAGGGCCGTTTCGTGGTCTTCGCCCACCGTGTTGGCCAGTTCCTGGGCCAGCGAGGCGCTGATGTACTTCAGGCCCTGGGCCACCTGGCGGATGGCCGTCACCAGTTCGCGCGGCGCGCTCTGCTTCGTCAGGTAGCCGGCGGCGCCCGCCTTGAGCGAGCGGATCGCGTACTGGTCTTCCCTGTGCATGGACAGCATCAGCACGGCCAGTTCCGGCTTTTCCTTCTTGATCTGCTTGAGCACCTCGATGCCGCTGCGGTCGGGCAGGGAGATGTCGAGCAGCAATACCTGGCATTTCGAGCCACGGAACAGCTTGATGGCGTCGTGGCCGTTTTCCGCTTCGCCGGCAACGACGATGTCGCGGGTATCGGCGAGGATCTGCTTCAAGCCTTCGCGCACGATCGCGTGATCGTCGGCGATAAATACCCGGATGGTGGCTTTTTCTTTCATGACTGCATTCGTTTCTTATCTGGTTCACCTACGCTAGGCTGCGTCTTGCGGCGGCCTGGCATGCGCTGGCGCATGGGCTGCAGCCGCTATTATCGCCTCTCGCGGCGAGGCCAGCCTGATTTTTATGCTGAGTATGGTGCCGCCGTCGGGCGCATCCATCAGGCTCAAGGTGCCGCCCAGCGCGCTGGCGCGCTCGGTCATGCCGCGGATGCCGAACGATTGCGGCTTGGCGCGGTCGGAAAGGCGCATGCCGACGCCATTGTCGGCGATCGACAGGCCGAGATGCTGGCGCTGCCGGACCAGGCGCACCGCGACCTTGCTCGCCTGCGCGTGCTTGGCGATGTTCGTCAGCGCTTCCTGGGCGATGCGGAACAGGCTGGTGGCCTGGTCCAGTTCCAGCTCGATGTGCTGGCGGTTCGACGTGAACTGGCATTCGATGCCGGCCTGGCGCGCGAATTCCTTCACCTGCCAGTCCAGCGCGGCGACGATGCCCAGATCCAGCATGGAGGGGCGCAAGTCCAGCGAAATGCGGTGCACGGCGTCGATGCTGCGGTCGACCAAGGCATCGACATACTCGGCTTTTTCTTGCAACAGGGCATCGTCAGGCGGCAGGCGCCGGGCCAGCATGGCCAGCGCCATCTTGATCGCCGTCAAGTTGCCGCCCAGGTCATCGTGCAATTCGCGCGCCAGGCGCGTGCGCTCGTGTTCCTTGACCTTGTCGATATGCGCCGTCAGTTCGGCCAGGCGGGCGCGCGACTGGCGCACTTCGATCTGTTCGAGCCGGCTTTCGGTGATATTCGTCATGATGCCTTCCCACTGCACCGTGCCGTCGGCCAGCGCGCGCGGCGTGGAGCGCAGGTTGATCCATTTCACATCCTTCCACGCATCGACCCAGATGCGGCCTTCCCAGTTCCAGCCCCACAGGGCGGTCTTCGACGCCTGCATCGAGTCCAGGTACGAGGCGCGGTCGTCCGCCAGGATCAGCTGGTAGAACAGTTCCGGGCGCGCATGCAGTTGCGCCGGACTCAGCCCCAGCAAGGCCTGGCAGCCGTCGCTCAGGTAGGGAAAGGCGCTGCGGCCGTCCGCGTGCAGGCAGAACTGGTACACGAGGCCCGGCGTATTCGAGACGATGGCGTTAAAGCGCGTTTGCACCTGTTCCAGCGCGGCGGCCGTCGCCTGCGGCGTGCGCAAGTCATCGCCCACGGCCAGGATCAGGGCGCGGCCCTGGTGGCTGGCGCGCGACAGGTGCAGCGTCAGCGAATAGCGGCTGCCATCGCGGCGCCGGGGCTGCACGTGCACGATGGCTTGCGCGCCGACGGCCTCGTCAAGGGCAGCCAGCTGG
>NZ_JBXAKS010000019.1:0-84348 GCF_058798675.1 Janthinobacterium sp. GW822-FHT07H10 | reverse complement strand
TTCGAGTCCCTTCGTGGGCACCATTACCTAATTCGCAAAAAAGCCGCAAACTTTCACGAGTTTGCGGCTTTTTTCATTCCAGAATGCCGCGCAGTCTTCCCGACCTGCGGCACCCTTCCCTTATTTGACCAGCGCCGCCTTGACGGCCTCGGCCAGGGTCGTCGTCGGACGGCCGATCAGCGTACTCAGCTGCTTGCCGTTCTCTTCCAGCCCGCCTTGCGCGGCGCCCGCATCGGAATCGGCCAGCAAATCGGCAAAGCCTTCCGGCACGCCCACGCCGACCAGGGCCGCCTTGAAGTCCGCCTGCGGCATATCCTTGTAGACGATGCTCTTGCCCGACTGGCGCGCCACTTCGGCCGCATAGTCCGTCAAGGTAAAGCCGTGGTCGCCTGCCAGTTCATATATGGCTTGCGGCTGCTGCGCCGTCAGGACGGCAGCGGCGGCGGCGGCGTAGTCGGCGCGCGCGGCTGACGAGAAGCGGCCCTGTTGCGCTGCGCCCAGCACGACGCCGTGCTCGAGCACGGGCGCCAGGTGTTCCGTATGGTTTTCCAGGTACCAGCCGTTGCGCAGGAAACTGTAGGGCAAGCCGGAGGCGCGGATGGCCGTCTCCGTCACCACGTGCTCGGCGGCCAGGCCCAGCGGCGACGTATCGGCGCGCAGGACGCTGGTGTAGGCGAGCAGCGCCACGCCGGCGCGCCTGGCGGCGTCGATGACGTTCTGGTGCTGCTGCGCGCGCTGACCCACTTCGCTCGACGAGATCAGCAGGATTTTGGTTGCCCCCTGGAATGCCACATCGAGGCTGGCACCATCGTTGTAATCGGCGTGGCGCACTTGCACGCCCTGGGCGGCCAGGCTGGCGGCCTTGGCCGGGTTGCGCACGGCGGCAATGATATTGCCAGCAGGGATGGATTTGAGCAGGCTGGCGATGACGTGCTGGCCCAGCTTGCCTGTGGCGCCGGTAATGACGATCATGATTTTCTCCTTGGAAGGTGATGGCTAAAATCCTATAATAGGACTATTGCTTACTTATTGTAAGTACGTACCTTTTGGTAAGTATGAGATTTTCTTTTCCATGCATCACCCGGCGCGCTTGATGACGCCACTTTTACGGACACCCTATCATGGACATAGACACTCCCGGCGCCAGCATGCGCGCCGCCCTCGCCCGGCAAAACCAGGGGGCGCACCTGCTGGCGGCCGCCTGTCCGTCGCGTGCCGTGCTCAGCCACCTGACCAGCCGCTGGGCCGTGCTCGTGCTGGTGCTGCTGCTGAGCGGTACGCGGCGTTTTAGCGAGCTGCGCCGTGAAGTGGGCGGCGTCAGCGAGAAAATGCTGGCGCAAACCCTGGAAGCGCTGGCCGGCGACGGTTTCGTGCTGCGCCAGGCCTACCTGGTGATTCCGCCGAAAGTGGAGTACAGCCTGACGCCGCTGGGACGCGAGGCGGCCGAACGCCTGGCCGTGCTGGTCGACTGGATAGAGGATAATTACCCGCGTATCGAACAGGCGCGCGCCGGACTGGCAGCGACGCCGGAGGCGAAAAACGCCGCTTGAAGCGGGCGTGACGGTCGCGCAAACGCGTTGCTTTGCATAATTATTAATTATCGTTTACTCCTCCTTGCCTTGATGTAATATTAGTCCCATGAACCGCGTAAGGGCGCGACACCATGAATCAGTTGATTTCCTCCATCGCCGACCGCGCCAAGGTGCTGCTGGTCAGCAGTTCGCCGAACGATGTGCGCGAACTGCTGTATGTGCTGGACCGGCACAACCTGGGCACCGGGCTTGCCGGCGATATCGATGAGGGCGTGGAACTGGCGTCCGGGGGCACGGACCTGATCCTGCTCGACGCGGCGCTGGCGGGCACGAATATCGGCGCCACCTGCATGCGGCTGCGCAATGCGGGCGGGCGCCACAGCGTGCCCCTGCTGCTGATGTCGGCCACCCCCAGCGCCGAGGAACAGGGCCGCAGCGTGGGCGCCGGCGCCAGCGACTACATCCGCATGCCCTTCAATGCGCGCGACGTGGCGGAAAAAATCCTCATGGAACTGGCGCTGCACAAGGCCGAGGCGCCCGCCGCGCGGCCCCTGGCCGACACCGCCACGCCGCCGCGGCCCCTGCATCCGCAGACGCTGGAAGTCAATTACCATTCGATCCTGGCCGGCTCGCCCGATGCCGTGCTGCTGTTCGACATCGACAACAAGCTGCTGATCGACGCCAATCACCTGGCCGAAGAGCTATTCGGCTTGCCGCTGGCGGAATTGCTGCAAGGCGGCATGGAGCAACTGTTCCCGCAGACGCAGGACGATGGCCTGTCATCGCCGCAATTGCTCGATGAAAAGATCCGCGAGACCCTGCAGGGCAAGATCGTCGTCTTCCGCGCCACTTGCTGCCATCGCGACGGCCACCCCATCGCCTGCGAACTGCGCCTGATGCGCCTGTCCGTGCCGGGCCGCCAGCTCGTGCATGCGCGCATCATCGACTTGACCGAACGCAACCTGGCCGAAGCGATGCGCTCGGGCCAGAGCGCCTTGCTGGAAATGGTCGCCAAGGGCGCGCCGCTGATTCCCACGCTGAACCAGCTGCTGCTGCTGATCGAAGGCCAGTCGCGCGGCGTCTACTGCTCCATCATGCTGCTCGACGACGACGGGCGCCACATGCACAGCGCGGCCGGCCCCAGCCTGCCGCCCGACTACATGGCCCTGCTCGAAGGCGTGGAAATCGGCCCCGGCGTGGGCTCCTGCGGCACCGCCATGTTCCGGCGCGAGCCGGTGGTGGTCAGCGACATCATGCACGACCCGCTGTGGGCGCCCTACCGCGAGCTGGCCGCGCCATTCGGCTTGCGCGCCTGCTGGTCGCGCCCCATCTTCGGCCAGGATGGCAGCGTGCTCGGCTCGTTCGCCATGTATTACCGCGAAGTGCGCAGCCCCGATGCCCACGACCAGGGCTTGATCGACGCGGCCACCGACCTGGCCGGCATCGCCATCGGCCGCATGCGCCATGAACGCGAGTTGCAGCGCCACCGCGCCCACCTGGAGGAACTGGTGGCGGAACGCACGGCGGCATTGACGCAGGCCAAGGAACAGTCCGAACAGGTGAACCGCGAATTGGCGGCCGCGCTGGACAACCTGTCCATCACGCAAGAGGAACTGGTGCGGCGCGACAAGCTGGCGGCGCTGGGCGCCCTAGTGGCCGGCATCGCGCATGAACTCAATACGCCGATCGGCAACGGCCTCGTGGTGGCCACCACGATGGCCGAGCGCACGCGCGAAATCCAGGCCAGCTTCCACGACGGCTTGCGCCGCTCGGAACTCGACGCCTACCTGACCCAGGCCGGCGAGGCGGACGCCATCATGCTGCGCAACCTGCAGCGGGCCGCCGACCTCGTCTCGAGCTTCAAGCAGATCGCCGTCGACCGCGCCAGTTCGCAGCGCCGCCACTTCCTGTTGCGCCAGTTCATCGCCGAACTGATGCTGCCGATGTCGACGCCGCTGAAGGCCGCCGGCCTGAGCCTGAAGCAGGACGTGCCCGACGGCCTGGCCATGGACAGCTATCCCGGCCCGCTGGGCCAGGTACTGAGCAACCTGCTGGAAAATTGCCTGCGCCACGCATTCGAGGGCCGCAGCGGCGGCAGCATCACGCTCACGGCGCGCGGCAGCGATGATGGCCAGGGCATCACCGTGTCCATCGCCGACACGGGCGTGGGCATCACGGCCGACGACCTCACGCACATCTACGACCCCTTCTTCACGACCAAGCTCGGCTCGGGCGGTTCGGGCCTGGGCCTGCACGTGGCGCACAACATCGTCACGGGCGTGCTGGGCGGCCATATCGACGCCAGCAGCAGCCCCGCCGGCACCACCTTCACCCTGCAGCTGCCCGCCGTGGCGCCGCAGTCGCCCGCCCCCTGACGCCCAGGCACGCTACAATGCGGGCACGCTTTTCTTTTGGAGCACTGCCATGAAATACCTGATCGCGGCCAGCCTGCTGCTGGCCTGCACCTGCGCGTCGGCCGGACCTGCCCCCTGGTACCAGTGGCGCAGCAAGGTCGACGGCACCCTGTCCTGCGCCCAGTCGACGCTGGGATTTGGCTGGGAGCTGGCCTCGGGACCGTACAAAGATAGCCGTTGCGAAAAACCGGCGCTTGTTAAATAATGGGGTCATAACAACACGGGGAACCGGCTTGATTGCTTAAAGAATTAGCGATGGCAATGCGGCGTCGAAAGAGTATGGAACGATAAGAACGTATCTATTCAAACCGAGGAGACCACATGTTTACGAATCCCGAACAATTCGCATCGGCCACCAAGGCCCTGTTTGAATTCCAGCTGATGACCTTCAATACCCTCACCACCAAGGCCGTGCAAGGCGTGGAACAGGTGCTGGCGCTGAACATGGCCACCGCCAAGTCCGGCATCGCGGATGGCATCGCCGCTGGCAAGGAAATCAGCCAGGCCAAGGATCCGAAGGCCGCCATGGCTGCCGCCGCCGCCCAGCTGCAACCGGGCGTGGCCGGCGCGAAAGCGTATAAACAGCAACTCGACGACATCATCAAGGAAATCCACACGGAATTCACCACGGCCGCCGAAGCCCACGTGGCCGAAGCGAAAAGCAATTTGAGCGCGCTGATCTACGACGTGACGAAAAACGTGCCGCCAGGCTCGGAAAACGCCGTCGCCATCGTCAAGGCCGCCATCGACAACGCCTTCCTCGGCTACGAGCAAGTCACCAAGGCGACGAAACAGGCCGTGAAAACGGTGGAAGAGCAGATCGCCAAGGCCAGCGCGCAGGTAGCGCAGGCCACGGAAAAAGCCACGGCCGGCGCGAGCGCCGCGGCTGAAAAAGCGGCGCCTGCCGCCAAGCCCAAGGCGACTAAAAAGTAAGCGATGTAGGCAGGATTAGCGCGGCAACGCCGCGCGTAATCCGACGCATTGCTGGCGCCAATGGTGATGTCGGGTTACGCGCGCAGCGCTAAGCCGACCTACAACCCGGCGGACGACACATCCACCGGCATGATCCTGTACACGCAGCGCCTGCCCCCCTCCAGCAGGTATTCGCTGCGTTCCACCGTGCAGTCGTCCCCCAGTACCCGTTGAAAGATGGCCAGTTCCGAGCGGCAGAAATTCTGGCATGCCGTGGCGGCCGCGCAGATGGGACAATGGTTTTCCACCAGTAACACGCTGCCATCGTCCTGCGCCTCGGCATGGGCCATGTAGCCCTCGCCATCGCGCGCCTGGGCCAGGGACTCCACCCTTTGCGCCAGATCAAGCCGCACGTCGACCAGCTTGCCATACGCGGCTTCGCTGCTGCGTTCGCGCGCGCTGATCAGCTTATCCAGTCCCTCGTCGCCAAACAGGGCTTGCACTTGCGCGATCAATTCCACGGTCAGGTCGGCATGGCGGTCGGGAAAGCGCGCATGGCCCGCCGGCGTCAATTGCCAGCGCCGCGACGGCCGCCCTACCTTGTCGGCCACATCCTCGAACGCCACCAGCCCCTTGTCGCGCGCCGCCTCCAGCTGGCGCCGCGCACCCATGGACGTGATATCGAGCAAGGCGGCCAGCTGCTGCGCCGTCTGCGGCCCGCGCATCTTCAGCAGGAACAGGCTCTGCTCCGACGTGCTGGCGTTCATGCCACCGCCTTCGCCTCGCCGACACCGGCCAGCTGGCGACGCCAGGCCGCCATGCGCCAGGCGGCCCAGGCCGCCGAGCAGGCGCCGGCGACGAGGATCAATCGCGTATCGATCAGGGTCAGCACGGAGCCGCTGAGGGCGACGACGATGTTGGCGATGCAAAAGGTGGTGGCCAGCAAGCCCATCACGGCGCCCTGCCCGTGCGCGCTGAAACGCTCGGCGCACCAGCCCTGTATCACCGTGTTGTACAGCGCATTCGGGATGCCGAACAGCACGATGGCGGCGATGCCGACCCAGATATTCCCCAACGCCAGGACTCCCACGGCCAGCGCCACGCCGCAGGCATACCAGCAGGCGCGCAGCAGCGGCGCATGGCGGCTGGGGCCGCCTGCCAGCAAGGAGGTGATGGTCATCGTGCCGCACAGGCCGACATTCACCCAGGCAATCGCCTGCGCATTGTAGTTGGCCGTCTCGACCAGCCACAAGGGATAGAACTCATAGAAACTGGCCACGCCGCACGTCAACGCCAGCTGCACGATGAACAGGGTGCGCAGCTCGTCGTGGCGCAGCAGGTTCAGCGAATGCTGGTTGCGCGCCACTTGCCACCAGGACGTCGTCAGCAACGATGGCGTTTCGCGCGGCAAGCCGACGGCCACCAGCACGGCGACCAGCATCAGGGCGGCGGCGGCGATCCAGAACGGCACCGTTACGCCCCACACGAGGGTCGCGCCGGCCAGGATCGGCCCCACCAGCCAGCCCAGGTAAAACGCGCCGTTCAGCCACGACATGGCGCGCAGGCGCAGCGGCCCCTGCAGCTGGTCGGCCAGCATGGCGCGCGCCACGGCACCATTCCCTTCCAGCAAGCCGGTGATGAAACGGGCGACGATGAACAGCGGATAGGACTGGATCACCAGCGCCCAGGCCGTGATGGCGTGGCCGATGGCGGCGCCCACGGCCGTGCGCATCAGCAGGGGACGGCGGCCATAGCGGTCCGACAGCGGCCCCAGCAAGGCCGAGCCGATCAGCAAGCCCAGCGGATTGATGGTCAGCGCCAGGCCGAACAGCAGTTTCGATGGCAGGCCGAGGAAATTATTGAAGGCATTCGGCGCCTCGGCCGCGAACAGCGGCGGCAAAATCGGATACGGCAGGGATGCGCCGATGGTCGACAGCAGCGCCAGCAGACAGGCGGCGGAGATCAATATGATGTTTTTCATGCAGCCTCTATCCGTTTCTTGATTATGTGTATATGGCAAGGCTACGTGGACAGCGCACATAAGTAAACAAAAAAGTTTATTAATTGAGTGGCACCACTGCGTCTCCCCTGGAATCCTGCAACGCCTTGCTGCCGTGCATGGCATCGCGTCGGCTATCATTCCTGCTTACCACGTTGAACAGGGCACATATGACACTGTCGCAGATTGAAGATAGCCACGGCTTTTCCTACCCGCCACTCTATAAGCGGCTCGCCCAGGACGGTATGCTGGAGGTGGGCGAATACGGGCCGGACTGGTACCGCCTGGTATTTCCGACACTCAAGGAGCATCCTACCCTGCTGCTGCATGCGGACGACTTCGAATTGCTCAATGTAAAGGGCGTCGCTGAAGCGATGGAAGAGCTGGCAGACGCCGGCGACTACCGGCAGATTGACCCGGCCTTCCAGTTCATCCCGTTCGCGCAAACGGGCGCCGGCGACCATTACTGCTTCTTTGCCTCCCGCCAGCAGGACGGCGAGATGCCCATCGTGCTGCTGTGGCACGACCAGAATGAAGCCCAGTACCTGGCGAAGAACCTCCACGATTTCATGTTTCACATGCTGCTCCATGCCATGGCCGACCAGGATACCTACAACGAGGTGAGCGACGAGGAATTCAGGGATCAGCTGGAAAAAACCCTGACCACGCACGCGCGCTACCTGACGCCGCAGCAAGGCGAGGTATTGCAGGCGCTGCTGGCCAGGGACCTCATCGATTACGAGGTGCCGTTGCCGAAGGGACGCAAGGAGGTGCATCGGGGCTTGCTGACCGACATAGAACTCGCCAGACTGCGCGAGCAATTCATTCCTTACGACAAGTTCGACAGCTATTTTGCCTACAGCACGGCTGGCTTAACATAAAATCGCTGGGCAAGCGGCGGATGAAGGTTTAAACTGTATATAAACACAGTAAAACCCGTCACATTGCCGCTAGCCCTACTATTATTCCCATGTTGAGAGTCCTGGAAAATCCCCTGTACTATCTGGATAATTTCCAGGATGTGCTGAACTGGATCGGCGCGCGCTATGCCGATCTGCTGAGCGCGGAAGAAACGCAATTCATCGCCCAGTTCGGCACGCTGCCGCTGGCGTCGCGCGCCCTGTTCGTGCGCCTCGTCATGCGCAAGGGCTGTCTGTTCCGCGCAAGCAAGCTCAACTACGACGAGATCGGCGGCACGCGCGCCGCCGCCCTGCCCCTGCTGGCCTTGCACTGGGTGGCGGCCGATCCCGCCATCTCGCTCGATGAACTGTTCGAACTGCTGCTGAAAGGGGAAATCGGCCAGGCTTTCGGCCTCGCCGCGCCCCTGAAGGCGGCGCGCAAGGCCGAACAGCTCGAAGCCTTGCGCGAGGCCCATGCGGAGGAGCAGCCATTCTCCGCCTGGTATCCGGCCTCGGACGACGTGCTGTACCGCATCGACAAGCAGGCCCTGTGCGACCGCCTGCGCCTGATTTACTTTGGCAACTATCACCAGGACTGGTCGGAATTCGTGCTGTCCGACCTGGGCGTGTACCAATACGAAAAAGTGGAATTCTCGCCGCAGTCGCGCGGTTTCCGCACGCGCCAGGATATCGAACACTATGAAGTGCTGCACCAGTGCCGCGAACGCTACAACGACAGCGCGCCGGCCGACGAGGTGCTGCAGGAACTGGCGGCACTGCCCTTGTCGCAGGACAATACCTGGCTGGCCAGCCGCCGCGACAAGCTGCGCTTCCAGATCGCCCAGCACCTGGAAAAATGCCAGGACTGGCCCACCGCCTACCGCGCGTACGCCGATTGCCGCTATCCGGGCGCGCGCGCCCGCGCCATCCGCGTGCTGGAAAAGGATGAACAGCCGCAGGCGGCCTACGACAGGCTGCTCATCGCCCTGGCGGCGCCGGAAAGCGAGGCGGAACAGCAATTACTGCTGCGCATGGTCCCCCGCTTGCGGCGCAAGCTGGGCCACGCCAGGCAGGCGGCCAGCGCGCCCGCCAGCGTCGAGCGCATCGACTTGCAACTGCCGTTTCCCCGCGAAGCATGCTATGTGGAAGGCGTGGTGCAAGCCCATCTGAGCCAAAGCGACGCGCCCGTGTACTACGTGGAAAATACCCTGATCAACTCGCTGTTCGGCCTGCTGTGCTGGCCCGCCATCTTCAAGGCCATCCCCGGCGCCTTCTTCCACCCGTTCCACCGGGGGCCGGCCGACTTGCACAGCGCCGACTTTTCCCTGCGCCGCAGCGCCGACTTCGCCGCCTGCCTGGCGCAGCTTGACGACGGCAGCTACCGGACGGCCATCCGCGCCACGCATGCCGCCAAGCACGGCATCGTCTCGCCCTTCGTCAGCTGGGAGGTGCTCGACGATGGCTTGCTGGAACTGGCGCTGGCCTGCATGCCGGCCGCGCACCTGAGGAAGGCGTTCGAACGCATCTTGCTCGATATCAAAAGCAACCGCAGCGGCTTGCCCGACCTGATCCAGTTCTGGCCGGCCGAACAGCGCTACCGCATGATCGAAGTCAAGGGTCCGGGCGACCGCCTGCAAGACAACCAGCAGCGCTGGATCGCATATTGCGCGCAGCACGCCATGCCCGTCAGCGTGTGCTACCTGCAATGGGAGGCGGCCGCGTGACGTACACGATCGCCGTGCGCGCCCTGTGCGAATTCACCGCCAAGGCGGGCGACCTGGACTTGCGCTTCACTCCCTCGCCCACGGCCCAGGAAGGCATGGCTGGCCACGCCACCGTGACGGGCCGGCGCGACGACGGCTACCAGCGCGAAATCAGCCTGTGCGGCGACTTCGGCCCCCTGCACGTGCGGGGCCGCGCCGATGGCTACGACCCCGCGCGGCGCCAGCTGGAAGAGATCAAGACTTACCGGGGCGAGCTCGACGCCATGCCCGCCAACCACCGCCAGCTGCACTGGGCGCAGGCGCGCATCTATGGCCACTTGCTGTGCCAGCAGCTGAAGCTGCCCATGCTGCGCGTGGCGCTCGTGTATTTCGACATCGCCAGCCAGAAGGAGACCGTGATGCACGAGGAATGCACGGCCGAGGCGCTGCGCACCTACTTCGAGCAGCATTGCGCGCTGTTTCTCGACTGGGCCGAGCAGGAAATGGCGCACCGGGCCAGCCGCGACGCGCAACTCGCGGCCATGGCCTTCCCCCACGCCGACTTTCGCCCGGGCCAGCGCCAGCTGGCCGAAGCCATGTACAAGGCCAGCAGCCGTGGCTGCGGCTTGCTGGCGCAGGCGCCGACGGGCATCGGCAAGACGGTGGGCAGCCTGTTTCCCATGCTCAAAGCGACGGCCGCGCATGGCCTGGATAAACTGTTCTTCCTCGCCGCCAAGGTGCCCGGGCGGCAAATGGCGCTCGACGCCTGCGCCATCCTGAAGGACAGCGCGCCGCTGCTGCCGCTGCGCGTGCTGGAACTGAGCGCCAAGAGCAGCGCCTGCGAGCATCCGGACAAGGCGTGCCACGGCGAAGCGTGTCCGCTGGCCAAGGGCTTTTACGACCGCTTGCCGCTGGCGCGCGAGGTGGCGCTGGCCAGCGGTTTGATACTGGACAAGGAAGCCGTGCGCGCCATCGCCTTGCAGCAAGGTATCTGCCCGTATTACCTGGGCATGGAATTGGCGCGCTGGAGCGATGTCGTCATCGGCGACTACAATTATTATTTCGACCTCAGCGCCATGCTGTACGGCATGACCCTGGCCCACGAATGGAAGGTCAACGTGCTGGTCGACGAGGCGCACAATATGGTGTCGCGCGCGCGCAGCATGTATTCGGCGGAACTGGCACAGATCGACCTGAAGATGCTGCGCAAGTTCGCGCCCGAGGCGCTGAAAAAACCGCTGGACCGCGTGTCCCGCCAGTGGACGGCCCTGCTCAAGCAGCAGGAGGGCGATTACCACGTGCATGCGGCCTTGCCGGACAAATTCTTTGGCGCCCTGCAAGGCGTGGCGACGGCCATCGGCGACTACATGGCCGAGCACGCAGCGTCCCTGGACGAAGACTTGCAGCGCTTTTACTTCGATGTGCTGCTGATCAACCGGCTGGCCGAGAGTTTCGGCACGCATTCGCTGTTCGACGTCAGCAAGACAGAGACGGGCTCCACCGTCTGCATCCGCAACATCGTGCCGGCGCCCTTCCTCAAGGAACGCTTCGCCGCCAGCCACAGCACGGCCCTGTTTTCCGCCACCCTGAGCCCGTGGAATTACTACAGCGACACCCTGGGCATGCCGGAGGACACGGCCTGGGTCGACGTGGAGTCGCCGTTCCATGCGGAACAATTGTCCGTGCGCGTGGCCGACAGCATTTCCACGCGCTACCAGCACCGCGCCGCCTCGCTGCTGCCCATCGCGCAACTGATGGCGCGCCAGTACGCGGAAACGCCAGGCAACTACCTGGCCTTTTTCAGCAGTTTCGACTACATGGAAAAGACGGCCACCCTGTTCGCCCAGCATTACCCGGACGTGCCCATCTGGCAGCAGCCGCGCCGCATGGATGACGCGGCGCGCGCGCAATTCCTCGGCCGTTTCGGCCTGGACACGCGCGGCATAGGCTTTGCCGTGCTCGGTGGCGCCTTCGGCGAAGGCATCGACTTGCCCGGCGCGCGCCTGATCGGCGCCTTCATCGCCACCCTGGGCTTGCCGCAGATCAATCCCGTCAACGAGCAGATCCGCCAGCGCATGGGCGACATCTTCGGCGCCGGCTACGACTACACGTATCTGTACCCGGGCATGCAAAAGGTGGTGCAGGCGGCTGGCAGGGTCATCCGCACGCAGTCGGACAAGGGCGTCGTCTACCTGATCGACGACCGTTTCTCGCGCCCGGAAATCCGCCAGCTGCTGCCGACGTGGTGGGATGTGCAGCCAAGCAGGCCGCTATAAATATTGCGATTTCTGACGTCCATTCGCGGCGCTCTGCGGTGTGGCCCGCTGCTGGCAGTGCCCGCACTGCGTCGCAACGGGCGCCTTGCAGCACATCCGCTTCTGTTCTTCATAACGTCACAATAATTTCCCACGACCTGCTTAGCCAACCAGTACCTTGAGCTTCTGGTAGCCCGCCTTGCTGACGGGAATGCGCGTGTCGTCGCGCAGGATGGCCACGTGGCTGTCTTTCGTCGCCACCTCGATGCGGCAGATGCCGTCGATATTGAGCAGGTACGACCGGTGCACGCGCACGAACTTGGCCGGGTCCAGCTGCGCCTCGAGTTCGGCCAGGGTCTGGCTTTTCAGGTAGGACTTGCCTTCCGCGCGAATGCGGATGTAGTCGTCCTGCGCCTCGATGTAGTCGATGCGGGCGCTGGCGATCACGTGGACCTTGGCGCCGTCGCGTATCAGCACGCGGGCCAGCGGCGCGGCGCGCGTGGCCGCCTCGCGCGCCGCCGCGTGCACGGCGGCTTGCAGCTGGGCCGGCGCGCTGCGCTGCGCGCGCGCATGCGCCAGCGCCTGCTCGAAGCGCTGCTCGCTGTACGGCTTCAATAAATAATCGAGCGCATGGCATTCGAAGGCCTTCAAGGCGTACTGGTCGTAGGCCGTGACAAAGATCAGCCGCGTCTTCGCGCCGATCAGCTCGGCCACTTCGAAGCCGTCCAGGCGCGGCATCTGGATGTCGAGGAACACCAGTTCCGGCGCCAGTTCGGCGATGGCCTTGACGGCGTCGAAGCCGTTCGCGCATTCGGCCACGATCTCGATATCGTCATGGCGCGCCAAGTATTCGCGCAGCACGCCGCGCGCCAGCGCTTCATCGTCAACGATGGCGACCCGCATTCTTGCCTGCATCATTGCTCCTCCGTGTCGCCGGTCTGCGCCGGCATGGAAATCGTCACTTCGAAAGCGTCGCCGCGCCGCGCCCAGTGCACGCCGGCTTCGTGGCCATACGCGCCGGCCAGGCGCTGGCGCACATTTTCCAGGCCCACGCCATTGCCGCCGGCTGACCCTTGATCCACGTCAACAGGGTTGCGTACCTCGATCTGCAGCAGGCTGCCGGCACGGCGCACGGCCAGCGTGATGCGGCCGCCGTCCGTCAAGCCGCAGATGCCGTGCTTGACGGCGTTTTCCACCAGCGGCTGGATCAGCATGGGCGGCAGCAGGCACGCCAGCGCGGCATCGTCCACGGCAAGCGCCACTTGCAGGCGTTCGCCGAAGCGCACTTGCTCGATGTCGAGAAAATGGCGGATCAGCACCAGTTCCTGTTCCACGGTAATTTTCTTGTGCGCTTCCATGCTCAGGCTCTGGCGAAAGAAGCTGGCCAGCTGCAAGGTCATCTGGCGCGCACCCGCCGCATTGATCGAAGTCAAGGCGCTGATGGAATTCAAGCTGTTGAACAGGAAATGCGGATCGATCTGCGTGCGCAGCATGCGCAATTGCGCCTCCTGCGCCACCAGCTGCGCTTCCAGGCCCCGCTGTTCGGCCGTCTTGGCGCGCACGAATTCCAGCAGCAGGTAATGCACGGCGGCGGCCAGGCAGTACAGCAGCACGCCCAGGCCGAAGAACAGGGCCAGCAGCGATTGCGCCAGGTGCACGCCCAGCCAGCTCACCTCGAGCAGCAGGCTGACGCTGTTGAGAAATTGCAGCAGGGTCGCCCACAGCAGGCCGGCGAACAGGGCCGCCACGGCCAGCACACCGGCAATCGCGGCCGGTTGGCGCTTGTTCAGCGGATAGGCGCGGCACAGGTAAAACGCGGAAAAGCCCGTGCCGATCGCATACACGAGCGTGGCGGGCGCCACCAGCAGGACGGCGTTGAGCCAGGGCGCATGGGCCACCCTGGCCAGGATGGAGGCCAGGGCCAGGCCCAGGGCGATGCAGACCAGGAACACCACCACGGCGCCGCGCCGCTTCGACAAGGGCCCCGACATGCGCGCCTAGTTGCGGATTTCCAGGCCGCCCATGATGGCGTAGCCCGTCACGTACAGGCGCTTGTCCTGGTTCGGCGGCACGATGGTTTTCTCTTCAAAACCGCCGAGGATGGGCGTGCCCTGCAGCACGACGCTCCAGTCGGGCGGGATCTTGATGGTGATGCCGCCGCACATGGCAAACACATTGAGCACGGCCTCGCCTTCGATCGACGCCTGGCGCAGGTCGATTTCGCAGCCGGCCATGATGACGTTGATATCGCCGCCCTTGAAGCGCTGCGACGACACGCGCCGCACATAGCCGCCCAGGATGGCCGTCACTTCGATGATGCTGTCTTCATCCACCTGGCCGCTGGCGTCGGGCGCGGCCGGTTCCTTGTCGAGCGAGACGGCGCCCTTGCGCGGCTGGCCGAAGTGATCGGCATCGTCGGCGGGCAGATGGCGGCGGCGCTGGCGCTGCTGTGCGCCGGGCAAGGACTTCGACACGACGGCCATGCCGACGGCGATGATCACCAGCGGCCACAGCATGCTCCAGTTGATGTAGAACAGGCCCATGGCTTTCAGGGTCCAGCTCACGCCCAGCAAGACCATCACGCCGCCGACGATGTAGCCGGAGCGGCTATGGCTTTGCGAAATCTTCAGCAAGCCGAAAATGACGAGGATGGTGGGCCAGAAACGGAAGGTGTAGCGCACGTTGATGAAGCCGAGGTTATCGAGCAGGAACAGCAACCCCAGCCCGATGACGATCACGCCCAGCACGATCTGCGACGGCGAGTGCAGCTGCGGTTTATTTTTCATGCTCGGACTCCCGGTAGGCAATAAAATGTTGGTTCAACAGCGGTTCGAGCACCAGCCCCACGCCCCAGGCGATCAGCAGGGCCGGCCAGCTATTGTAGAAGTTCAAGTTCCACAGTTCCTCGTACGACACATACCACCAGGCGGCGAAGAAGATCAGCCACAGGCCGCTCAGTATCTGCCTGGCCGAGACGGGCGCCAGCAGCTTGTTGATGCCGAAGATGACCAGTATCAGCGGCCAATAATGCCATAGAGAATAATAATCGTGGAGGATGATCATATCGAGCCGGTCCAGCAGGATGACGGCGCCTATGGCAATGAGCAACACCCCCCACAGGAGCTGGGTGCGGCGGCAATACGCTTGTTCGGATTTCACGATACCCCCTTGATGTTGGTTGATCGTAAAGATACGCGCGATCGATACGCAACGATAGCCCCCGTCGGCGAATGGCGGAAATGGCACGGTGAATGGCGGCGGGAACGGCGAATGGCGAAAAAAAGGGCCGGCAAACGCCGGCCCATAAGGGGTTAATGCAGCAGTACACGACTTGGGGAGCCCTTGCGCGATCCCGTGGCGGGACGCGCATGCGGAGGCAAAATCTGGTGCCGATCCTTGAGGCGACCGGCTGACCTGCTGGAAGATCGAACATGCCGCCAACTTCACGGCAGTGCGTCTCAACCAAGCAAAGTCATCATACTCCCGATCGCGAAAAAACACCGTTCGCTAGCGCACACAGAAGTGGCTTTACTGCGCTGTATCAAACCCTGCCCCCATTCAATGCGGCGGATGGAGCATAGCGCGTTCGATCCAGTCGATCACCGATGGTCCCCGCGGCTGCCAGCCCAACAGCTTGCGCGCCCGTTCGCCACGCACGCGGCTGTTCGAGCCGAGGCCGTACGAGGCCATTTCATAGCCCCACTCGGCGATGGCTTCCGGCAAGGGCCAGTCTTGCGCGGGGCCCAGTTGCAGGGCGCCGGCGATGGCGGCCGTCATGTCGCGGAATGCCGCTTCGCCCGACTCGACAAAGTAAAAGGTGCCGGCCGGCGACTTTTCCAGCGCCAGCAGGTACAGGCTGACGACATCGTCGATATGCACGTTGGACCAGATGTTGCGGCCCGGCCCCACGTGGCGCACGATGCCGCTCTTGCGCGCCTGCTTCAGCAGGCGCGGCAGCTGCACGCTGTCGCGCGGCAAGGCGCCGTGGCCATAGATCAGGGTATTGCACAGCACGCTGGCGCGCACGCCCTGCTGCGCGCTGGCCAGCACCAGCTCGTCGATGGCGACCCTGGCCGCCTTGTCGGCCGTGGGCGCCGGCAGCTTGTCTTCGTAATAAATCTGCTGCGTGCCCTCGCCGCCCGAGGCGTCGCCCACAATGGACGAGCCGCTGGTGTGCAGGAAGGGCTTGTTGGTGCCCGCCAGCGCTTCGATGATGGCTTCCACGGCGCCCCGGTGGTCGCTGCTGGCCGCGTTAACGACGGCGTCGGCCGCGCGCGCCTGCTCGATGATCAGTTCGCGATCATTCAGGGTGCCGACGACGCCCTGCACGCCGATGGTGGCCAGCTCGGCCACCTGCTCCGGCTTGCGCACGAGGCCCGTGACCTGGTGGCCGGCGCGCACGAGGCCCGCCGCGATGGAACTGCCGATGAAACCTGCCGCGCCTGTCAAAAATACCTGCATATTTACTCCCTGTCTGGTTAGATTGCTGTCAATCACACCAACCCAGTATGCCCGCTTTCGTCTTTCGCAAAAAGCGGTCGCGCGGCAAAGGATTTATGACTTTGGCGCAACAATCTTCTGTTTGAGCTGCAGGGCGGCGATGTAGCGGCTCTGGTAGGCGGGGTCTTCCGGCGTCAGCAAGGTGAGCCTGTCGCGCGCGCGCGTGGCAGCCACGTAGAAGCGGTTTTCTTCTTCCAGCGGATCGGTCTTGCTGCGCGGAAACTCATCGACGGCCAAATAAGGCAGGATCACGTGGTTGTACTCGAGGCCCTTGATCTGGTCGATGCAGGCGATCACCAGTTTGGCCTTGCCGCTGGTCACGGCGACGGCGTCCTCCATCTCGCCCAGCCAGCCGGCAAAGCCGCCCAGCGCCACACCCGCTTCGCTGCAGACGGCGATGAAACCGTGCAGCGAACGGGCCACGACGCGCGCCTGGGCCGGGTCGACATAGATGCGCCGCGCCGTCTGTTCCAGCTGCATCAGGCCGAAGATGTGCTGCAGCGCGTCGCCGGCCAGCGCATCGGGAGGCAAGGCGCGCAGGTAATCGACGGCAGCCAGGGTCAGCGCTGCCTTGTCCTGGTTCTGCGACTTGCCCAGCTGGTTGGTCAGGAATCCTTCCAGCAAGTCCGGATAATTGGCCACGTCGGCCTTGGCTTGCTGCAGCTCGCCGCGCGTAAACGGGATTTCCGCGAACGCCACCAGGGCTTCGAGGATCTCGCCGCGGCGCGGGCCGCTCTTGATCGCGTGCAAGTCCTTGCGGGCGATGGCCACCATGCCGCGCAGCATCAGCACTTCCTGGCTCAGCAAATAGCTGTTCATGTCCACCAGTCCATAGGCGATGCCGCTCTGGAACAGCGCCGTTTCCACGCGGATGGCCTGGTCGCGGTCGCGCAGCAAAATGGCCGTCGTACCCGCATGGGCGTGCTCGAGGGCCGCGATCAGCTGCGCGCTGCACGCCTGCGGCAGCGCATGGTCGTACTGCAGCACCTCGATGTGGGTAGCGCGCGACAGGGCCGACACGCTGGCCTTGTTTTTCAGCACGCCGACGGCGTGCGCCAGTTGCGTGCCGTAGCGGTAGGACGCCGTCAGCGGCAAGCGCTGCAAGGCGGGGAATTCCTGCTCGAAGCGCTGGCGCAGGAAGCGGTGATCGGCGCCCGACCACGTATAAATGACCTGGTCCTTGTCGCCGGCGCCGCAGAAAAACGCGTTGCCGCGGCGTATCAGCATGGTCAGCAGGCGGAACGACGCCTCGTTCAAGTCGTGCAATTCATCGGCGACGATGATCTGGAAGGCCGGCAACTGCTGGCGCAGCGGCTCGTCGCCATCGAGCATGCGCACCAGGTCGTAGGTGGCGTCGAACGGCGCGCGGAACTGGATATCGCCCGTGTCGGCGCCGCGCAAGCCTTCGTATTCGCGCAACCACAGATAATGCGTGCGCGACATGCCCAGCAACTCCAGGTTGTCGTCCAGGGAATTGCTCTCGAAGTCGGGATTCTGGAAATCCAGGCGCGCCTTGGTGCGCAGCTGCAATTTGAGGAATTCGGCGATGGCGCCATTCGTCGTATTGATTTCCAGCGGGTAGCGGTGAGCGTATTTCTCCGACACCACCTCCAGCGCTTCCCACGCCACCGGGCGCAGCTCTTCATCGCTGCGCATGAACGCCACCTGCACGTGTTCCAGCTGCAGCAGCACCTTGGCGGCAAATGCATCGAAGGTGTCGATGACGAGGCGCTTGACGACGCCGAGAGGCACGCCCACTTCCAGCAGGCGCTGGCGCAGGGCCACGCGCGCCGCTTCCGTGAAGACCAGGGCCAGCATGCGTTCGGGCGCGCGGCCACGGTGCAGCGCTTCGGCCAGGCGCAGGGCCAGGGTCGTCGTCTTGGCGGCGCCGGCATTGGCGTCGATCAAGACCACTTTCTTTTGCGCCGTCTGGATGGCGACCTGTTCCGGCGTAGGCGTGATGCGTTTGGGAAGGAACTGCGGGGCGTTATCTGTACTCAAGGGTATCCTGAAATAATGTCTGTTCTCGGCGCGCTACCAGGCGCAGGTGCGCAAGCCAGCAAAGATGTCGCCGCGCTCGGGCGCATGGAAGGCGCGCATGCGCGCCGACTGCAGGCGCGGCGGCGTGGCGAACGAGGCGCCGCGCAGCACCTGGTGGCGCATGAAATACGGCGCCGAATATTCGCGCCAGGCATCGGGCGCAAAGCCCGGATACGGCTCGAACGGCGTCGCCGTCCACTCCCACACCTGTCCCCACTGGAAGCGCGGATGGCCGGACAGCGCAGCATACTCCCATTCCGCCTCGGTCGCCAGGCGCCGCCCGGCCCAGGCGCAATACGCTTGCGCCTCGTACAGATTGATGTGGCGCACGGCTTCGTTCGGCGCCAAGGTCACCGGCTGGCCAAAGCGCAGCGTGCGCCACTGCGTGGCGTCGCGCAGCCAGTACAGCGGCGACGAGCGCTCCTGCTGCATCAGCCAGGCGCTGCCGGCCGCGCTCCAGAACTGGCGGTTCTGGTAGCCGCCATCGGAGACAAAATCGGCGAACTGGGCGTTCGACACGGGCACGGCGTCGATGGCGAAGGGCGCTACATAGCACGCGTATGGCGGGCATTCATTGTCGAAGGCGAAGCCGGCGTCGCGGCGCGAACCCAGTTCGATGCTACCACCTGGAAAGGCGATCTCGCCCAGGCCCGCCGGCAAGGCGGGACTGGCCGCCAGGGTCCCGGGCGCTGCCAGGCCCAGCCATTGCAAGCCGGCCAGCAATTGCTCGCCGCACAAGTCTTCATGGGCCAGCGCCAGGCGGTACGGGTACAGGGCGCCGTCGACATTGGCTTCGCGCGACAGTTTATCGAGTACCCGGTCGAGCACTTCGTGGCAATACGTCTTCACGGCGCCCGGGCTGGGCAAGTCCAGCTTCCAGCGCGTGCGCTGCTCGACCATATTGGCGTCGAACAAATCGTCGCCGCGCGTCAGCAGGGAATTGTAGACGGCGTCCGCCGGATGGCTGGAAGCCGCTTCGCGCAGGATGAACCACTCGGCGAACCAGGCGATATGCGCGAGTTGCCACAATGGCGGATTGAGCTGTGGATGGCGGGGCATGCGGTCCACCACGTCCAGTCCGACGGAAACATAACAGTCGAACAGGAACAGGGTGGCTTGGCGCGCGGCGAGCAGCGACTGGGCCAGTTGCTGCGCGCCGGCGTGGCGAAAAGAAGCGTTGATTAAAGTCATGGCCCGATTGTAACGACTTTTGCCAACATCGCACGACTCGCAGGGGAAACGCAGGGGCGCAAGCCCCCTGCTCCCGCCAGCTACTTGACCAGCAATTCGCCCTGCAGCGGCGTGACGACGGACTTCGGCATGCTGACGATGAAACTGCTGCCCTTGTCGGCCACGGACTGGATGGCCAGAGTGCCCCCGTGGCGCAGCAGCACGTGCTTGACGATGGCCAGGCCCAGGCCCGTGCCCTGGGTTTCGCGCGACCGGCTCTTGTCGACGCGGTAGAAACGCTCGGTCAGGCGCGAGATATGCTCGGGACTGATGCCGATGCCCGTATCCTGCGCGATGAATTGCGGTCCCGCCGCGCCATCCTGCCAGCGCAGGGTGATGGTGCCGCCGGCCGGCGTGTAGCGCACGGCGTTCGAGGCCAGGTTGCCGAACGCGCTGTACAGCTCGTCGTAACTGCCCAGCACGTCAGGGCCCTTGCATTCCATCGTGATTTCGTGCTTGCCGGCCGACAAGCCCTTGGCATCGCGCAAGACCTGCTGCATGAGCTTTTTGACGTCGACGGGCTCGGGGCGCAGCGGATAGTCGACCGATTCCAGGCGCGACAGCGTCAACATGTCCTCGATCAGATGCTGCATGCGGTGGCCCTGCTCCGTCATCAGCTTGAGGTGGGCGGCGCGCGTGGTGGCGTCCAGGTCCAGCTCGGCGGAGGCGATTTCCAGGAAGCCGACGATGACGGTCAGCGGCGTGCGCAATTCGTGCGAGGCATTGGCGATGAAGTCGCGGCGCATCATTTCGATGCGTTCCGTCTCCGTCACGTCGTGCGTGACGAGGATCTGGCGGCGGTTTTCAAATGGAATGATCTGCACGATCAGCTTGCGGTTGCGGAAGGTGATCGTCAGCGGCTGGTCGTAACGGCCCAGGATGATGTAATCCATGAACTCGGGGCTGCGGATCAGGTTGGTCACGCGCATGCCCTTGTCGCGCTCGTGCGTGAGGCCCAGGTGCTTCTCGGCGGCAGGGTTGCACCATTCGAGGAACAGCACGTCGTCCATGATGACGACGCCATCGGGCAGCAGGTGCATGGCCTGGCGGAAACGCGCCAGCCATTCCGTCAGCTCGGCCTGGTTTTTCTCATCGTCGCGGCGCATGCGGTACAGGCGCGCGAAGATGCTGGTCCAGGCGCCCCAGCCGTCGGGCAGCTTGGCGCTTTGCGGATTGTCCAGCCAGTTACTCAGCTGGAACAGGTAGGACAGCTGCACGAACACCATCATGGCCATCAGCACGAAGGCGATGCCCAGCGCATACGTGGCGCCAAACAGATACCAGACGACGGCCACGCCCAGCAGCGCCAGCACCATGCGCAAGGCGGCCGGTACCCAGAACAGCAATTTCGGATTCATAGAGGCTAGCTTTATTTTTCAGACAACATGTAGCCGACGCTGCGCACGGTCTTGATCAGGCTTTCCGCCTCTTTCAAGGCTTTGCGCAAGCGCAATACGTGGACATCGACCGTGCGTTCCTCGATCACCACATGGTCGCCCCACACCTTGTCGAGCAGCTGGCTGCGCGAAAACACGCGCTCCGGATGGGCCAGCAGGAATTTCAGCAGCTTGTATTCGGCATGGCCGATATCGATCTTCTGTTCATCCATCATCACGGTGCAGCTGACGGGATCCAGCGCCACGTTGCCGGCGCGCATGGGCGCCTGCGCGTGTTCCGGGCTCTTGCGTCGCAACAGCGCCTTGGCGCGCGCCAGCAGCTCGCGCGGCGAGAACGGCTTGGTGACGTAATCGTCGGCCCCGCTGTTCAGGCCGGCCAGCTTGTCTTCTTCCATGCTCTTGGCGGTGAGCATGATGACGGGGATGGCGGCAAAATTGCGGTCGGCGCGGATGCGCGACAGCAGGCGCAAGCCCGTTTGATCCGGCAGCATCCAGTCCAGCAGGATCAGGTGCGGCGTGCGGTGCTGGATGAATTCCCAGGCATCGGCGACGTTTTGTACAGAACAGCAATTCCAGCCGGATTCGCGCAGCGAATAGGTCACCAGTTCAACGATGGCCGGCTCATCTTCAACAATCAATACCGTGGTTTTATCAGATGCCATAAAGCTTACTCAGGGAGCTCCTCGGAAATGGCGGGAGCAGCCACCTTGGTGTGGCGGATGTCCTTGCCTTCAACCACGTAAATCACGTATTCGGCGATGTTTTTCGCATGGTCGCCGATCCGTTCGATGGCCTTGGCCACCCACAGGGTGTCGAGCGCCGCCGAAATCGTGCGCGGGTCTTCCATCATAAAGGTGATCAAGTTGCGCATGATAGACCGAAACTCATGGTCGATGATGGCATCTTGTGCAATTAATTGTAATGCCTGCTTGCCATCGTTGCGCGCGAACGCGTCCAGCGCATCGTGCAGCATGTCGGTGGCCGTGTTGGCGATGCCGCGTACCATCTCGTAATGGTTGACGACGGCATTGCCGCGCTTGTGCAGATTCTTCGCCACGCGGGCGATTTTTGTCGCCTCGTCGCCTACGCGCTCGAGGTCGGTAATCACCTTGATGGTCGCCATGATGGTGCGCAAGTCGTTGGCGGCCGGCTGGCGGCGCACGATCAGGTGGCTGCAGGCGTCGTCGAGCGACACTTCCAGCTGGTTGACGACGTCGTCTTCGCGCATCACGCGGTCGGCGCGTTCCGGATTACCGATGCGAAAGCACGTCATCGCGTCGAGGAACTGGGTTTCAACGATGCCGCCCATCAGGAGCACTTTCGAGCGGATCGCTTCGAGTTCGTTGTCGTATTGCTTGGATGAATGTTCGCCTATCATGCCGTCTCTCCGTATTCAGTTGTCTTGTATATATGGCTATGCGGGTGGATCAGCCGAAGCGGCCCGTGATGTAATCCTGCGTTTCCTTGCGGGCCGGATTCATGAAGATCTGGTCCGTTTCGCCGAATTCCACCAGTTCGCCCAGGTACATATAGGCCGTGTAGTCGGAGCAACGCGCCGCCTGCTGCATATTGTGGGTCACGATGGCGATCGTGTAATCCTGTTTCAGTTCGCTGATCAGCTCTTCCACTTTCGAGGTCGAGATCGGGTCCAGCGCCGAGGTCGGCTCGTCAAGCAACAGCACGTCCGGCTTCACCGCCACGCCGCGCGCGATGCACAGGCGCTGCTGCTGGCCGCCCGACAGCGACAGGCCGCTCTTCGACAGCTTGTCCTTGACTTCGCCCCACAGCGCGGCCTTCTTCAGGGCCCACTCGACGCGCTCGTCCATCTCGCCTTTCGACAGGTCTTCATACAGGCGCACGCCGAAGGCGATATTGTCGTACACGGACATGGGGAACGGCGTTGGTTTCTGGAACACCATGCCGACCTTGGCGCGCAGCATGTTGACGTCCTGGTCGGCGTCAAGCACGTTGCGGCCGCGGTACAGGATCGAGCCTTCCGCGCGCTGGCCAGGATACAGGTCATACATGCGGTTCAAGGTACGCAGCAAGGTTGATTTACCGCAACCGGACGGGCCGATGAAGGCCGTCACCTTCTTCTCGTGGATATCGAGATTGACGTTATGCAAGCTTTGCGTTTTGCCGTAAAAAAAGTTCAGGCCCGAAATCTCGATGGTTTTCTTCTTTGGTGCCAAGTCTTGGGCTGGATTCATTTGCGTATTCATGTGGGTTCGCTTCGCTCGATATCTGTTTAATTAGGGACTTTTTGGCTGAACACGGTGCGCGACAGGATATTCAGGGCCAGCACGCTGAAGGTGATCAGCAGTGCGCCACCCCAGGCCAGCGAGCGCCAGTTGTCGTACGGGCTCATCGCAAACGAAGCGATGACAGACGGCAAGTTGGCCATCGGCGCATTCATGTTGAAGCTTTGGAACTGGTTATTCAGGGCCGTGAACAGCAGCGGCGCCGTTTCGCCGGCGATGCGGGCCAGGGCCAGCAGCACGCCCGTGATGACGCCAGCCTTGACGGCGCGCAAGCGCACCAGGGTGGCGACCTTCCAGCGCGGCGCGCCCAGGGCAAACGCGGCTTCCAGCAGGCTGTTCGGCACCAGGCGCAGCATATTGTCCGTCGTGCGCACCACCACCGGCACGGCGATCAGCGACAGGGCGATGGCGCCGGCGTAACCCGAGAAATGTTTGACGTGGGCCACGTACAGCGCATACACGAACAGGCCGATGACGATCGATGGCGCCGACAGCATGATGTCCGTCACGAAGCGCGTCACTTGCGCCAGCTTGTTTTCCTCGCCGTATTCGGCCAGGTAGATGCCGGCCAGGATGCCGATCGGCGTGCTGACCACGGTGGCCAGGCCCACCATCAGGGCGCTGCCGACGATGGCGTTGATCAGGCCACCGCCTTCGCTGCCCGGCGCCGGCGTCGTTTGCGTGAACAGGTCGACCGACAGGGCGCCAAAGCCCTTCACCACCAGGGTGAACAGGATCCACACGAGCACGGCCAGGCCCAGGGCCATGGCGGCCACCGACAGGGCGATGCCGATGCGGTGCATCAGCAATCGCTTGCGGTAGACGGGGTTCATGGCCGGCTTGGCCGGAGCGTCGAGGGTGCTAACTTGGCTGAGCTGGCTCATTTCGTGCCTTCCTTGCGGGACATGCCAGCCAGCATCAGCTTGGCGGCGGATAAGACGATAAAGGTGATGACAAACAGGATCAGGGCCAGCGAGAACAGCGACGCCACGTGCAGCTCGGACTGCGCTTCGCCGAATTCATTGGCCAGCAAGGAGGTGATGCTGTTACCGGCGGCAAACAGCGACCACGACAGCTTATTGGCGTTGCCGATGACGAAGGTCACGGCCATGGTTTCGCCCAGCGCGCGGCCCAGGCCCAGCATGACGCCGCCGACGACGCCCGTCTTGGTGTAAGGCAGCACGATCTTGCGCACCACTTCCCAGCGCGTGCAGCCCAGGCCGTAGGCCGATTCCTTCAGCACGGCAGGGACGATCTCGAACACGTCGCGCATCACCGAGGCGATGAAGGGGATGATCATGATGGCCAGCACCAGGCCAGCCGTCAACAGGCCGATGCCCATCATGGGGCCGCTGAACAGGGGGCCGATGATGGGCACGTTGCCCAGGGTGGCTTTCAGGATGGGCTGGACGTGGTCGGCAAACAGGGGCGCAAACACGAACAGGCCCCAGATGCCGTAGATGATCGACGGCACGCCGGCCAGCAGCTCGACGGCCGTGCCCAGCGGGCGGCGCAGCCAGGCCGGGCAGATTTCCGTGAGGAACAGGGCGATGCCGAAGCTGACGGGGAACGCGATCAGCAAGGCGATGACCGACGTCACCAGGGTGCCGATGATGGGGATCAGGGCGCCGTACTGGTCATTGACGGGGTCCCACTCGGCCGAGACGATGAAATGCAGGCCGAAGGTGCGGAAGGCGGGAATCGATTCCATGATCAGCGAAATGATGATGCCCACCAGGACGATCAGCACCGACAGGGCGAACAGCATCGTCACCTTGTGGAACAAAAAATCCTGGATACGCTGCTTGCGCATGGTGGAAAGCATTTGCGCGTGACTGATGGAATCGGTCATGGTGCCGCCTGGCATGGGGATCGTGGAGGAGGTAGATTGTGCGCTCATATTGTGCCAGATGTGGGTGGTACTGCCGGTCTTGCTGTTTTAATACGCCTGTCAAAACCTGCTGCGCGTCGTCGGTCTCGGCCTGCGATGCTCGCCGTACCTTCGTACAGTGGCGCTTCTCGACCGCAACTCCCTTCCGCTCACTACGGTTTTGCCAGGTGTCGTTGCTTTTATTCTCTGTATTCTTTTAGCCGGGACCGTCTGCAAGGGCTTGCGGGCGGTCCTGGCTAACTCCCTGTCCCGCCGTGCTGCTGGCGGGACAAGGATCGGTACTTATATGCTCAAGCTAGCGGATCAGTAGATCGACTTGCCCGATGCGTCTTTCAGGTTGGCTTTCCACGATTCCTGCACCAGCTTGATGACCGATGCCGGCATCGGCACGTAGTCCAGTTCAACGGCAGCAGGACCGCCATTTTTGTAGGCCCAGTCGAAGAATTTCAGCACTTCTTTTGCCTTGGCTGCGTCAGCCTGGACTTTGTGCATCAGGATGAACGACACGCCCGTGATCGGCCAGCTGTTCTTGCCAGCCTGGTCGGTCAACACCACGCCGAAGCCTGGGGTTTGCGTCCATGGTGCGGAAGCGGCAGCGGCTTTGAAGTTCTCGTCGTCCGGTTGCAGGAAGTTGCCGTCCTTGTTTTGCAGCTGGGTGTGCGACATCTTGTTTTTCTTGGCGTAAGCCCACTCGACGTAGCCGATCGAACCCTTGATACGCTGCACGTTGGCGGCGACGCCTTCGTTACCCTTGCCGCCTACGCCCACGGCCCACTTCACAGCCGAGCCAGCACCGATTTTCGATTTGAATTCCGGGTTGGTTTTCGACAGGAAGTCGGTGAACAGGAACGAGGTGCCCGAACCGTCGGCGCGGTGCACCACGGTGATTTCCGTATCCGGCAGCTTGACGCCCGTGTTCAGTGCGGCGATCTCGGGAGCGCTCCACTTGGTGATCTTGCCCAGGTAGATGTCGCCAACGACTTTGCCCGTCATTTTCAGCTGGCCTGGGGTCACGCCGTCCAGGTTGACGATGGTGACCACGCCGCCCATGATGGCCGGGAATTGCATCAGACCCGCTTCTTCCAGCTCTTCCGCCTTCAAAGGCATGTCGGATGCGCCGAATTCAACAGTCTTGGCCTTGATTTGCTTGATGCCGGCGCCGGAGCCGACGGACTGGTAGTTCAGGCCGTTGCCGGTGTTGGCTTTGTAGGTCTCAGCCCATTTGGCGTAGATCGGGTACGGGAAGGTTGCACCAGCACCTGTCATATCTGCCGCCATGACGGAAGCGGAAGAAAATGCCATCGCTGCCGAAGCACCCACGACGATAAATTTGAACATTTGCTTCATTTGCATATCAAGTCCTCAGGGTTGTTAGGGCTCAAAGTCCCGGTTGAATGCTGCGCAGTCTAGCAAGCGAATATGACAGCTTTATGACATGCGTCAGATTTCTTGAAATATTTGCCTACGCCCGGGAAATCGCCGTTTTGACGGCCGAAAATGACATCCGCCTCCATGCTTTATGACAGAATATGTCACGGCTACGTCATATTTCATGATTACACTCATTGCGCGTCATACAAGCAAAAATACCGCTAGAATTAATCATCTGCAAAGACAAAAGAATATGAAACCTGAACTGCACATGGAAGTGACCAAATCGGGCATCCTGCTTGACCGCGAGCTGTCGCAACTGACTTTCAACCGGCGCGTGATGGCCCAGGCGGAAGACCCGAACATTCCCCTGCTCGAGCGCCTGCGCTACCTGTGCATCGTCAGCAGCAACATGGATGAGTTCTTCGAGGTGCGCGTGGCCAGCCTGCTGGCGGCCGGCAGCATCGGCGGTTCGCTGGCCGGCCACCCTGCCCTGGCGGCCAACCTGGAGCGCATCGGCAAGGAATGCCATGCGCTGGTGGAACGCCAGTACGAGATATTAAATAGCGACGTCTTGCCGGCCCTGCGCGAAGCGGGCGTGCATTTGCTGCGCGACAGCGACCGCAACGAGGCGCAGCGCGCGTGGGTAAAGCAATACTTCGACCGCGAAGTGCGGCCCCTGCTGACGCCGATCGGCCTCGACCCGGCCCACCCGTTCCCGCAAGTGGTCAACAAGAGTCTCAATTTCATCGTGTCGCTGAGCGGCAAGGATGCATTCGGCCGCGGCACGGCCATCGCCATCGTCAAGGCGCCCCGTGTCTTGCCGCGCGTCATCAAGCTGCCGGACGAGATTTCCGGCGACGGCGTGTCCTTCTGTTTATTGTCGTCCGTCATCCATGCCCACATTTCCGACCTGTTCGCCGGGCGCGAAGTGATTGCCTATTCGCAGTTCCGCGTCACGCGCGACAGCGACCTGTGGGTCGACGAAGATGAAGTCAAGAACCTGCGCCAGGCCCTGAAAGGCGAACTCGTGGGCCGCCAGTTCGGCACCTCGGTGCGCCTGGAAGTGGCACGCAACTGTCCACCGGAATTGTCACAGTTCCTGCTCGACCAGTTCAACCTGGATCAAAGCCGCCTGTACCGCGTCAACGGCCCCGTCAACCTGGTGCGCCTGTCGGAGATGATCGACCACGTCAAGCAGCCCGCGCTGCGTTTCCCGCCGTTCTTCCCCGGCCTCGCGCACAAAGCCATCGGCAACGACATCTTTGCCGCGCTGAACAAGCACGACATCCTGCTGCACCACCCCTACCAGTCGTTCCAGACGGTCATCGACTTCATCCGCAGCGCCGCCTACGATCCATCCGTCGTTGCCATCAAGCAAACCATCTATCGCACGGGCATGAACTCGGACTTGATGGAGTCTTTGATCACGGCGGCGAAGATGGGCAAGGAAGTGACCGTCATCGTGGAACTGATGGCGCGCTTCGACGAGGAAGCCAATATCAACTGGGCCGACAAGCTCGAGCAGGCTGGCGCGCAAGTGGTGTACGGCGTCGTCGGCCTGAAAACCCACGCCAAGGTGGCGCTCGTCATCCGTCGCGAAGAAGGCGCGCTGCGCTTCTATGCGCATTTGGGCACCGGCAACTACCACCCCACCACCACCAAGCTGTACACGGACTTCGGCTTGCTGACGGCGAACCAGGACCTGGCCGTGGAAGTGAATGAAGTCTTCATCCACCTGACCAGCCTGACCAAGCCGCACAACCTGAACCACCTGTGGCTGGCGCCGTTCGGCCTGCAAAGCGAGATCATCAAGGCTATCCGCAACGAGGCGAAGATCGCCCGCTCGGGCCGGCGCGGCCGCATCATCGTCAAGGTCAACGCGCTGGTCGACGAATCCGTGATCCGCGCCCTGTATGCGGCCTCGACCGATGGCGTGAAGATCGACCTGATCGTGCGCGGCGCCTGCACCCTGAAGCCGGGCGTGCCTGGGCTGTCGGAAAACATCAAGGTGCGCTCCGTGATCGGGCGTTTCCTCGAGCATAGCCGCATTTATTACTTCCGCAATGACCTGGCGCACGATGTTTACCTGGCCAGCGCGGACTGGATGAGCCGCAACCTGTTCCGCCGCGTGGAAGTGGCCTTCCCGATACTCGACCGGGCGCTGAAGCGGCGCGTGATCGCCGAGGGCCTGAATCCGTATTTGAAGGATAATACGAATGCATGGGAACTGGAGCCGACGGGCCACTATGCGCGCCGCAAGCCGCGCGGCAAGCAAAGCCCGTTCAGCGCCCAGCAATACCTGATGCAGACACTGGGCACGCCGGGCGCGGAGGTCGGCGAATAAGCGATAACGACGTTCAACACAGAGGAGTACAGCATGGACCTCATCTTGTGGCGGCACGCAGAAGCCGAGCCGGGCGTGCCGGACCTGGAGCGCGCACTGACAGTCAAGGGACAGAAACAGGCGCGCCGCATGGGCGAATGGCTCGCTTCGCAATTGCCCGAGAATTGCCGCATCCTTGTCAGCCCGGCCCTGCGCACCCTGCAGACGGCCGAGGCGCTGGGACGCAAGTTCAAGCTGATGCCGGAACTGGCGCCCGGCGCGGAAGCGGAAGACATCCTGAAGGCGGCCAACTGGCCCGGCGGCAAGGAAACCGTGCTCATCGTCGGCCACCAGCCCACCCTGGGCCAGGCGGCCGCCCTGCTGCTGACGGGCGAAGAACAGGAATGGGAAATGCGCAAGGCCAGCGCCTGGTGGTTCTCCCAGCGCGAACCAGGCGATCCCGTCAGCGTGTATTTAAAGGCCGTGATGGCACATGATCTCGTCGTGAAATAGGGGCAATGCGCAAGGCCAGCGCAGGATGGACAGGTTTTCCCGGCGCGAAACGGACGAACCCGTCAGTGTGTATCTGAAGGCCGTGATGGCGCATGATCTCGTCGTGAAATAGGGACAATGCGCAAGGCCAGCGCAGGATGGACAGGTTTTCCCGGCACGAACCAGGCGAACCCGTCAACGTGTATTGAAAGGCCGTGATGGCGCATGATCTCGTCGTGAAATAGGGACAATGCGCAAGGCCAGCGCAGGATGCACAGGTTTTCCCGGCCCGAACCAGGCGAGCCCGTCAGCGTGTATCTGAAGGCCGTGATGGCGCATGGCCTGGTGGTCAGACAGGGAAAAATGAAAAATAATGCGCTGGAACAAATACTGGTGGAATTTACAACACAGCAGCCTTGTAAAGCGCGGCCGATCTGCTAGAGTTTAATTGCATCAACTACGTGTCGGAGCACTGCCCTGTCACCTTGAGCAACCCAGCGGACAGCCGTCCAACGGCGGCTGAAAGACCATGTTAACCTTCCTCGTTTTTCTCTTCATCGCCATCTTCGCCGCCATCATCGGCTTCGTCGCCTTTGAACTGATCGAAGAAATGCGCGGCAGCAACCACAAGCTGATGGATCGCTATCACGAGTAGTGTTCACCTCGGCACTATCGCATGGCGCCAGCGACGGCCTACAGGTCCGTCTCTCGCGCCATCCTTGTATCTCCCGACAAAACGTACTGCGCGTGGCGATTTGCAAGCGGCGATGCTCGCTGCCGCAGCGGCCCCGTGCACGGCACAGTTCCGCTTCGCGATCACAACGCCCTTGCGCCCGCTACTGTTTTGCAGGGCGCCCCTACCTCACACTCCCGTCTTGAACTTCGTATAGATGCGCGTCATCAGGCGGCGGATATCGGCCGTGGTCGCTTCCGGCGCGGCCATGCGCTGCTTGTCGGCGTCCGGCAGGAAGATGGCCTTGTTCTCGCCGATGTCCTTGCGCACATACTTGATGCTGGCAGGATTCGGATTCGCGTAGAAGACCTTGTTGCTCAGGCTGGCATGCACTTGCGGACGCAGGATGTAGTTGATGAACAGGTGCGCGTTGCCCGGGTGCGGCGCGTCAGCGGGGATGGCCATGGTGTCGAACATCAGCGCGGCCGTCTTCGGCACCAGCACCTGGATCACGTTGCCGTTTTTCGCGTCGATGGCGCGCTGGCGCGCGATATTGATGTCGCCCGACCAGCCCAGCGCAACGCAGACGGAGCCGTTGGCCATGTCATTGATGTAGCCTGACGAGCTGAACAGGGTAACGTAGGGACGGATCGCCTGCAGCACCTTACCCGCTTCCTGGTAGTCGGCGCTGGCTTTCGAATACGCGGGCTTGCCCAGGTATTGCAGCGCGGCCGGCAGCACTTCCGACGGCGAGTCGAGGAAGGAGACGCCGCACGACTTCAGCTTCGACGCGTACTTCGGGTCGAAGACCAGGTCCCAGGCGTTCTCGGGCATGGGCATGCCGCCCAGCGCCGCCTTGACCTTGTTGACGTTGATGCCCACGGTCGTGTAGCCCCACAGCCAGTCGACCAGGTAATCGTTGTTCGGGTCGATCTTCGACAGCTTCGCCTGCAGGCCCGGATCGAGGTTGCCCAGGTTCGTCAACTTGCTCTTGTCGAGTTTACGCAGCAGGCCCGCATCGATCTGCAGGCGCGCCCACTGGGCCGTCGGCACGACGATGTCATAGCCGGACTTGCCCGCCACCAGTTTCGCGTTGAGGATTTCGTTGTTGTCGAAAACGTCGTAGCGTACCTTGATGCCCGTTTCCTTCTCAAAATTCTTGATCGTATCGTCGCCGATATAGTCCGACCAGTTGTAGATATTCAGTACTTTCTCTTCCTGGGCGTAGGCAGGCAATGCCAGCACGGCTGCCGCCAAGGTCAATCCCACTCGAATGCGCCGCCCTGCTTGCCATGTGTTTGCCATCGTACCGCCTCCGGAATTAGTCAGAAAATAGTGCCGATGATAGCAAGAAGGGCGGCATCAGGTCCAGCCCGATACCGCCCTGCTTTCACTGCCGGGGCCAGGCCCCGGACAACGTTACACCTTGTCCAGCCCCACCGTGGCGCCCGTAAACACCAGGTTGCCATTCTGGGCGTCGATGCGGATCTCGTCTTTCGGGCCAAAGCGGCCTTCCAGGATCAGCTTCGACAGCGGATTTTCGATCTGCTGCTGGATCGCCCGCTTCAGCGGACGCGCACCATACACCGGGTCGTAGCCCGCTTCGGCGATTTGCTGCAAGGCAGCGTCCGTCAAGCTCAGCGCCATGTCCATGCGCGCCAGGCGTTCTTCGAGAATCTTCAGCTGGATCTTCGCGATCGCGCCGATGTTTTTCTCGTCGAGGCCGTGGAACACGACGATTTCGTCGATACGGTTGACGAACTCGGGACGGAAGTGCGAGCGCACCTCGGCCATCACGGCCAGCTTCACGACACCGGGGTCATCGCTTTCCATGGCCTGGATTTTATGCGAACCGAGGTTCGAGGTCATGATGATAACGGTATTCTTGAAGTCCACCGTGCGGCCCTGGCCGTCCGTCATGCGTCCATCGTCGAGCACTTGCAGCAGCACGTTGAAGACGTCCGGGTGCGCCTTCTCGACTTCGTCGAGCAGGATCACGCTGTACGGCTTGCGGCGCACGGCTTCCGTCAGGTAGCCGCCCTCGTCGTAGCCGACATAGCCGGGCGGCGCGCCGATCAGGCGAGCCACGGAATGCTTCTCCATGAACTCGCTCATGTCGATGCGTATCATCGATTCTTCCGTATCGAACAGGAAGGTCGCCAGCGCCTTGCTCAACTCGGTCTTGCCGACGCCCGTCGGTCCCAGGAACATGAACGAGCCATATGGACGGTTCGGGTCGCTCAAGCCGGCGCGCGAACGGCGGATGGCATCGGCCACGGCCGTGATCGCTTCATCCTGGCCCACCACGCGCTCGTGCAGTTTCTCTTCGATGTGCAGCAGCTTGTCGCGTTCGCCCTGCATCATGCGCGACACGGGAATGCCCGTCGCACGCGACACCACTTCGGCGATTTCCTCGGCGCCCACTTCCGTGCGCAGCAGCTTCGGATGATCGGGATCGACCTTCGGCATGCCGCTGTCGGCCTGCTTGAGCTGGGCTTCCAGCTGGGGCAGCTTGCCATATTGCAATTCCGACACTTTCTGCCAGTTGCTCTCGCGCGTCGCCTGCTCCATCTGCAGCTTGACGTTCTCGATCTCTTCCTTGATGTGCGTGCTGCCTTGCACCACGGCTTTTTCCGCCTTCAGGATTTCCTCGAAGTCATTGTATTCGCGCTGCAGCTTGACGATTTCTTCCTCGATCAGGCCCAGGCGGCGCAACGACGCTTCGTCTTTTTCCTTCTTCACGGCTTCGCGCTCGATCTTCAACTGGATCAAACGGCGTTCCAGCTTGTCCATCACTTCCGGCTTGGAATCGATCTCGATCTTGATCTTCGCCGCCGCTTCATCGATCAGGTCGATCGCCTTGTCGGGCAGGAAGCGGTCCGTGATGTAGCGGTGCGACAGTTCGGCCGCGGCAATGATGGCCGCGTCCGTGATTTCCACCTTGTGGTGCAGCGCATACTTGTCCTGCAAGCCGCGCAGGATGGCGATGGTCGCTTCCACGGTCGGCTCGTCGACCAGCACTTTCTGGAAGCGGCGCTCCAGCGCGGCATCCTTCTCGATGTACTTGCGGTACTCGTCGAGCGTGGTGGCGCCCACGCAGTGGAGTTCGCCGCGCGCCAGCGCCGGTTTCAGCATATTGCCGGCGTCCATCGCGCCTTCGGCCTTGCCCGCGCCCACCATGGTGTGCATCTCGTCGATGAAGACGATGGTTTGCCCTTCATCCATGGCCAGTTCCTTCAGCACGGATTTCAGGCGCTCCTCGAATTCGCCGCGGAATTTCGCACCGGCCAGCAAGGCCGCCATGTCCAGCGAGAGTACGCGCTTGCCTTTCAGCGATTCGGGCACTTCGCCGTTGACGATGCGCTGCGCCAGGCCTTCGACGATGGCGGTCTTGCCCACGCCCGGTTCGCCGATCAGCACGGGGTTGTTCTTGCTGCGGCGCTGCAGGATCTGGATGGTGCGGCGGATTTCATCGTCGCGGCCGATCACGGGGTCGAGCTTGCCCTTGCGCGCCCGCTCCGTCAGGTCCAGGGTGTATTTTTTCAAGGCTTCGCGCTGGCCTTCGGCCTCTTGCGAATCGACCTTGTTGCCGCCGCGCACAGCCTCGATGGCCGCTTCCAGCGCCTTGCGGCTCAAGCCATTTTCGCGCGCCAGCTTGCCGCAGTCGGACTTGTCTTCCGTCATCGCCAGCAAGACCATCTCGCTGGAAACGAACTGGTCGCCCGCCTTCTGCGATTCCTTGTCGGCCAGGTTCAGCAAGGCCACGAATTCGCGGCTGACCTGCACGTCGCCGCCCGTGCCCGACACTTTCGGCAGGCGTTCGATGGAGGCGCCCAGGGCCTTGGACAGGCCGCCCACGTTGACGCCGGCCCGCTGCAGCAGCGAGCGGGCGCCGCCGTCGTCCTGGTTCAACAGGGCCGTCAGCAGGTGAACTGGTTCGATATAGGGATTGTCATTGCCCACGGCCAAGCTTTGCGCATCGGCCAGGGCTTCCTGTAATTTGGTAGTCAGTTTATCTTGTCGCATGAAAAGCGCTCCCGGTTAATTAGTTGTTAACCAAATTGGGGTGAGGCAGTACTTTTCAAGCATACACAAAGCAGAAAACCGATGCACTTGGGCAAATGCTACCGTGCGCCGCGCGCACGCTTCAAATGGGGCTTGCTTTTGCCGCCCATTTGTCCAGGGCCGTCTCGTCGCTGTCGCGCGCATCGACCCAGCGCGCCCCGTCGGGCGTGTCTTCCTTCTTCCAGAACGGCGCTTCCGTCTTCAGATAGTCGATGATGAACTCGCAGGCGGCGAACGCCTCGCCCCGGTGCGCGGACGACACGGCCACCAGCACGATCTGCTCCTGCGGCAGCAAGGGGCCGACGCGGTGGATCACCAGCGCACCGGACAGCGGCCAGCGCGCGCGCGCCTGCTCGACGATGGCCTCGATGGATTTCTCCGTCATGCCCGGATAATGCTCGAGCTCCATGGCCGCCACGTCCAGCCCCTCGTTCATGTCGCGCACCGTGCCGACAAAGCCGACGACGGCGCCCACCTTGGGGTTGCCTGCACGCAATTGTGCGATTTCTTGAGTCAGGTCAAAATCGGCCTGCTGGACGCGGACGGAAGTGCTCATCTGGCATGGCCTCCGATGCGGCGCAGCAGGGTTTCGATGCGGCTGGCCGTGCGCGCATCGGTACTGGCGGGTATCGCGCACAGCTGCATCAGCTGCGACACTTGCGTGAGCGGCTTCTGGCCCGACTTCAGCGACGATTGCAGCACTTCCACCTGCATCTTCAGGCGGTCGCGGGCAAATTCGGCACCGCTGTCGACGCCGGCGACGATTTCCAGGCGCAGCACTTCATCGAGCAAGCGGGCCTGGTTGGCCTGCAATTGCTGCGCATAGGCGGCGCTGCCTTCGCCCAGTGCGGCCTGGGCGGCGGCAAAGCGCTGCTGCAGGCTGCGTTCGTACTGGGCGTCGAGCGGCGGCAAGGCGCTCCAGCGCTCGCCCCACGCTTGCGCGTCGGCGCTGTCGCCGCCATCGGCGATGACGGTCTCCAGCGCCTGCGCCAGGCGCAGCTTGTCGCGCAAGGCGTTCGCCTGCGCCGCGCCGGCACGCTCGGCGATGGCGTCGGCCTGCGCCTGCACGCCGGCAACGGCCGCCTGGTAGCGCTGTTCGATCTTCGCTTCGCTGGCGCGCGGCACGGGACCGGTGGCGTTCCAGGCGGCGCGCGTGTCGCGCAGCAAGTGGTTGATAAAGGCCGTGCGGGCCCTGTCGTCGCCGTCCGGCACGACCGCCGTTTCCAGTGCCGCGCACAGCGCTTCGCGCGCATGCAGGTGTTCGCGGCGCTCGTGGTCGGCCGCATGGGCCGTTTCCTTGCGCTTGGCAAAGATATCGTCGCAGGCGGCGCGGAAACGCTGCCACAGCGCCTGTTCGGCGCGGCGTTCCAGCGGCAGGGCCTTGGCCAGCTCCTGCCATTTATCCTGCAGGGCTTTCAGCATGTCGACCGTGTTGCGCTCGGACGGCTTGAGCAAGCCCACTTCGACGATCAATTGTTCGCGGCGCGCCGTCTCGATCTGGCGCTGCGTGTCCAGCGGCTTCGACAGGGCGTCCAGCGCGGCGCCGAACTCGGCGTCCAGGCGTTTCTTTTCCTTGCGGTCGATGGTGCCCAGGCGCGTCCAGGCCTGGCGCAAGCGCTGCGAGGCGGAAGCGATGTGTTTCCAGTCGGTACTTTCTTCGGCAGCCAGGGTCGCCGTTTCCGTAATCAGTTCCTGTGCCTTGGCCGCATTGCCGTGGCGTTCTTCGGCCAGCTGCTTGAAATGCTGGGCCGCCGGTGCGTACGCCACGCTGCAGGCCGCGTCGAAACGCTCCCACAGGGATTTGGGCGCCGGGCCGGACAGGGTATCGAGCGACTTCCAGCGTTCGCGCAGGCTGCCCACTTTCTTGGCCAGCTCGGCCATGGCCAGCTGCTGCGCCGGCAATTCCTCGCCCGCCTTGACCAGTTCTTCGCGCGAGACGTTGCCGCCCCAGCGCGCCCAGTCGGCCAGGCGCTTGAATTCGGCGCGCACATGGGCCAGGCGGTCGGACTGGGCCGGCGTCAGGCGGCCATGCTTGCTATCGCGCAAGGTCTTGTCGTGCTCGGAAGCCACGTGCAGCAAGCCATCCTGCAGCGCCGCTTCCATGGCGTCGAGGGTCTTGACAAACTGTTCCGTCGCTTCCTTGGACACGGGCGCATGCTCCTGGCGCGGCTTGCGCGACGCTGGCTCGGCCTGCGCAGGCGTGGCGGCGGCCACGGCGCTGTGCGCGGGTGCCGGCGCGCTGGCCAGCAGGGCGGCAAATTGCTGCTGCAGGCTGTCGGACAGCGGCGACTCGGGCAGGCGCGGCAAGGCTTGCCAGGCGCGTTTCAAGGCGTCGGCGTCGAGCGTGGCGGCGTCCTGGGCCTGCCACCCGGCCAGCGCGACCTGGCGCGCATCGAACACGGCCTGGTGCTGCTGCAGCGCCTGCAGGGCGGACTGCGCCTGCTCGCGCGCCTGGGCAAAGTCGCTTTCCAGATGTTTGGGCAAGGAAGCGCGTTCGGGCGACTGCGCGTGGCGTGCATGCTGCGCGTCCAGGCTTGCCAGCGCCTGCGCCAGCTGCTCGGCGGACTGGCCATTGCTCGCCAGCGCGCGCGCGGCGGCCACGGCGTCGATCACGGCGCGCTGCAGCAGCACTTGCGCTTCCAGGCGGGCGGCCAGCGCGGCACGCGCGGCGGCAAAGGCGGCGGCCAGCTCGGGCGTGGCCTTGATGACCTGCCACTGGCGGTCCAGCTCGGCCACCTGGTTCGGGCTCAGCTTTTCATCGCTCAACAGGCGCTGCGCCGTGTCGATGCTGGCCTGGGCGCGCTGCGTCTCGGCCGCCTGATGGCGGATCAAGTCGATACGGCCCTGCATCAGCTTGGCAACGCGGCGGTCCGTGTTGCGCATGGCTTGGTGGACTTTTTCCAGCAGGGGCAAGGCATGGACGTGTTCGGCAGCGATCAGACGGGCATCGGCAAATTCGCTGGACACGATGAATTCAACGGCGGCGGCTTCGTCGCCCGCCACGGCATGGGCACGCGCCACCTGTTCGGCGCGGCGCGATGCGCTCTGCGCCGAGGCGGCGGCCTGTTCTGCCACGACAGGGTCTGGTGCGGATGGCTTGCTGGCAGAACGCTTGAAAAGAAATTCGAACATGACGGGTTTCGCGTGGATCAAAACCACCATCATAACAAAGCCCGGGGTATCGCATCGGACAGGGCTGAACAAGTTGCCAAATGAATCAAGTAAAAATTAAAGCAAGCATTTTCCCCATGCCGGCGCCGCCTTCACGGCAAAACCGCGGCAGCGGCCCGTGCCGCCCTGCGCCGTGTGCGCTCGCTACCGGTTCAAGCCCGCGCGCGCTGAGGCTGATCCGGTGCAAGCGGCCCGGCGCCGGCAGCGGCGTCCGGGATTGCCGTGGCGGCGTCCGGCGTGCCGGCGGCCGGCAACACGAAAGGCAGCACTTGCGCCCGGCCGCGGCGCGCCTCCTGGGCGCGCGCATCGTGCGCGAGGAATTGGTAGGCGATGGCGAACCATGCCTCGCCCACGATGACCTTGCGCGCCAGCGCGAACAGTTCGCGCTCCTCCTTTTCCAGGCGCTGCAGCAAGGCGGCGCAAAAGGCGTCGATGGCCGCGCACAACTGTTCGGCCTGCAATTCGGAATTGTCGATGGCGGCGCCCGCGCGCTGCTGCACGGCATTGATGCTTTCCAGCGCGGCGTGGTTCAAGCCGTTCAACTCATTGAGCAAACCATCGGCATGGGGCGTGGCCTGGCGGATGGCGGGAATCAGATACATCTCCACCTTGCGCCAGTAGCCCCCCTGGTACAGCCGGCTCAACCAGTCTCCCGTGTACTGCATCTGGGCCAGGCTCAGGCGGCTCTGGTGACGCAGCTGCACATGCATGTATTTTTGAAAGGCAAGCAAACTCATGCGAATACTCGCCTGCTCCACTGACAGGGAAACCAATATGTATGTTGCCGTTAGCATGCACTCACTCCCAAAGCGTGCCGGATAGATCATCCTGGAAATGAAAGTGTAAAGACTACCGACAGGGGCGGGTTTGATCCTGCACAAACCCGCAGCGGGCCAGCCGCGCTTTCTCGCGCTTTCCTTTACGGCGCGCGCAAGCCGATATGCAGGTTGACGACGCCCGGCTCTTCCGACGGCGTGACGTCGCCGCCAAAGCTTTTCACCAGCCGCTGCATGCCCTTGTTGCGCGCCATGGCCTCGCCCACCAGCGCCTCCGTGCCGCGGCTGCGGAAATAGTCGACGAGCTTTTCAAACAGGATATGCCCGAGTCCCTTGCCCTTCAGGGCCGAGCGCACGGCGATGGCGAAGTCGGCATGGATATTGTCCGGGTCGGCCACGGCGCGCACCACGCCCAGGGTTTCCGGCTTGCCGTCCGGCCCCGTGTGCGTGGCGATGAAGGCCATGGCGCGGTCGTAGTCGATCTGCGTCAGGCGCGCCAGCTGCGATACGGGCAGTTCGCGCATGGAAGTGAAAAAGCGCAGGCGCACGTCGTCCGGGTCCAGCGCGTGGAACAGTTCCATGTGCTGCGGCGCATCCTCGGGACGGATGGGACGCAGCAGGATGGGCTGGTCCATCCACGTCACCTGCTCCTCCAGTTCCTGCGGATACGGGCGGATCGCCAGGCGGTCGCTCTTCTGGCCCGGCTGCAGGCGGATGCGCGCATCGAGGGCGATCACGCCGTGGGCGTCGGCCAGCAGCGGGTTGATATCGAGTTCGGCCAGCTCGCCGATGTCGGCCACCAGTTCGGCCACCTGGATCAGCGTGTAGCAGATGGCGTCGATGTCGGCCGGCGGCTGGTTGCGGTAGCCGGCCAGCAGTTTCGACACGCGCGTGCGCGCCAGCATGTCGCGCGCCAGCACCATGTTCAGCGGCGGCAGGCCGATCGCGTGGTCGGCAGTCACTTCCACGGCGATGCCGCCCTGCCCCACCAGGATGACGGGGCCGAAGGCGGCGTCCGTCGTGACGCCGACGATCAGTTCATGCGATTGCGGACGGCGCGCCATCTGCTGCACCGTGAAGCCGTCGATCAGCGCGTCGGGACGCATGCGGCGCACGCGCTTCTCCATGGCGGCCGCCGCCGTGCGCAGGATGTCGGGCGTATCGAGGTCGAGCGCCACGCCGCCCACGTCGGATTTGTGCGCGATGTCGGGCGAATGGATTTTCAGCGCCACCGGGTAGCCGATGTCCGCCGCCACGGCCAGCGCCTCTTCCACGTCGGCCGCCATGCGCGTGATGGCCACGGGTATGCCATAGGCGGCCAGGATTTCCTTCGAGCGGCATTCGCCCAGCACCGTCTGGCCGGCGGCCAGCGCGGCGGCGACGATTTCGCGCACGCGCGCGCGGCGCGGCGTGGCCGACATGGGCAGCTGCGCCGGCACCTGCATCAGGGTTTCCTGGTTGCGCCGGTACTGCACGATCTGCATGAAGCCGTGCACGGCTTTTTCCGGGGTGTCGTAGGTGGGAATGCCGGCGCGGTTGAAGATCTGGCGCGCGGGCGCCACGGTGGTGCCGCCCAGCAGGCAGGACAGCACCGTGCGCGACGTGGCCTTGATCAGCGGCGTGACGGCTTCGGCGATGTCGACCGACGACACCATGGCCGTCGGCGCGTGCAGCAGCAGCAAGGCGTCCGCCTGCGCTTCGTCGAGCAGCGGCGCGATGGCGTCCACGTAGCGCTGCACGGGCGCGTCGCCGGGCAAGCCGACGGGGTTGTCGTGCGACCAGCCGCGCGGCAGCGCCTTATCCAGCGCGATCACGGTATCGGGCGACAGCTCGGCCAGCTTGCCGCCGCTGCCCACCAGCGCATCGGTGGCCATCACGCCCAGGCCGCCGCCGTTGCACAGGATCGCCAGGCGCTCGCCGCGCTGCGAGCGGATATGCGTGAGCGTTTCCACGGCATCGAACAGTTCCTCGGCCGAGTACACGCGCAGCATGCCGGCGCGGCGGATGGCGGCGTCGTAGACGGCGTCCGAACCGGCCAGCGCGCCCGTGTGCCAGGCCGCCATGGCCGCGCCTTCCGCTTCGCGCCCCGCTTTCAGCACGATGACGGGCTTGCTGCGCGCGGCCGCCCGCGCCGCCGACATGAACTTGCGCGCCGCCTGGATGTCTTCCATGTACAGCAGGATGGCGGCCGTGTCGATGTCGCCGGCCAGGTAGTCGAGCAGGTCGCCGAAATCGATGTCGTAGCTGGCGCCCAGCGAAATGAACTTGGAAAAGCCCACGCCATGCGCGTTGGCCCAGTCGAGCACGCCCGACACCAGCGCCCCCGACTGCGACACGAAGGCGATCTTGCCGGCCGTCGCCCCCAGGTGGGCGAAACTGGCGTTCAGGCCCAGCTTCGGCACCAGCAAGCCCATGCTGTTCGGCCCCAGGATGCGCAGCAGGTGCGGTTTTGCCGCTTTCAGCATGGCCAGGCGCAGCGACTGCTCGCGCACGGGGTCGAGGCCCGACGTCATGACGATGGCGGCGCGCGTGCCCAGCGTGCCCAGTTCGCGGATCAGGGCCGTGATGGTGGCCGGCGGCGTGCAGATGATGGCCAGGTCCGGCGCCTTCGGCAGCTGCGCCAGCTTGCGGTAGCATTTCAGGCCCATCAGCTCGTCGTACTTGGGATTGACGGGCCAGAGATCGCCCTGATAGCCGCCGCCCAGCAGGTTGTACAGGGCGATGGCGCCCAGCTTGCGTTCGCGCGCGGTGGCGCCGATCAGGGCTACCGAGGCCGGCTTGAACAGCTTGTCGAGATTACGGATGCTCATGTTCTGGCCTCATGGATTGCCGGAGCGGCTAGGTAACCCCAATAAATTATTGGGATTTCTGACGTCCATAAGCGGCGCTCTGCGGCGTTACCTACTGCTAACAGTGCTCGCACTGTTAGCAGCATGCGCCTTGCATGGCATCCGCTTCTGTACTTCATAAATTCACAGTAATTCCCTGAGGATTACTTAGCGCCAGTGTAAAGGATGCGTTGCCAAAAAAACTTGACCTTGCATGGCATTTTGCAAAAAATCCCGCGCCCCTACCAGCGCGAACGGTGGCTTTCCGTCACGCCCGCCAGCTGCGCCACGATGCGCTTGGGACTATCCGCGCTGGCGCGTACCCAGCCGCTGAAGGTGCCGACAGGCTGGATGTAGCGGCTGGCCGCGATCCACAGGTTCTTGTCCTCGCGCCGGGCGCCCTCTGGCCTGAAGTGCAGGTCGAGCAAATCGTCGTCCGTCCACACATGCCACGGCGCCAGCGGGTTGTCGGGGTTGAAGTCGAAGTGGGCGCGTCCCAGCGGGTACAGCTGGCCGTCGAGCCACAGCGCATTTTCATGCGCGCCGAAATAGCCTGCCTGCAGGTTGAAGCCCAGGTCCAGGCCGTGCGCCGAGGCCCAGCGCCATTCCGTCTCGCGCGCCAGCAAGCCGTTCGAATAGTCGAAGCTGGCCACGCCGTCATCGAGGCTGTAGCCCATGGCGCCGCACCGCACCGTGCCCCACAGCGGCAGGCCGCCCGACTTTTGCGTCGCGTGCACGCTGCCGCCCTCGCCCACGGGCCCGACGGCGAGCAAGGTGGGCGCCACGGGCGGGCCGAATTCCGCATCGATGCCAAAAAGACCGCAGTCGAGCAGCAGGCGATAGCGGTGCTGGGCCTGGGCTTCGATGGAGATGCTCTGCGACAGGAAGCGGAAACGGCTGCTGGCCCCCGCATGCGGCGCCACCGAAGCGCTCAGGCCGGGCAAGCCGTCCTGCGAAAAGGCGGCCACGATCTTGCCCTTGTGGCGGTCGAAGGCGTAGGCAAAGGCGGTGCTGGTCCAGCCCAGGTCGACGATGGCCACGCCGCAGAACACGCTGGGCGTGGACAGCGCCACGTAATGCCAGCGCTTGTGATGGAACAGACGCCAGATGGCGCCGCGCGCATGCGGCGGCGCCAGCGCGGCCCAGTCGAACGCGCCGACCAGGCCCGCATAGCGGCCAAAACGGGGCACGCCATCGGCGTCCAGCACCTGGGCAGGGGCAGGCGGCAGCATCATGCGGCCCGCCTTGCCGCGTCGCCCACATCTCGCAGGGCGGCCGCCAGCTGCACGCCGAACGCGGCCGGCTGTGCTTGCGCAACATCGACATCGGGACAGGCATGCCAGCCGGCCAGGCGCCGCACGGCGCCGGCCACGTCCTGCACCAGGCGCGGGCTGATGCGCACGCCATCCTCCAGCGCCAGCGACTTGATTTCAAAGCGCCCCTGCACGCGGTGCGCCTTGGCGTCCAGCCGGCCCACCAGCGCGCCGCGGCGCAGGATCGGCAAGGTAAAGTAGCCGTGGCGGCGCTTCTCGGCCGGCGTGTAGCACTCGAGCCGGTAGTCAAAGCCGAACAGTTCCAGCGCGCGGCGCCGGTCCCAGACGACGGGATCGAACGGCGACAATATCGTCGTCAAGGTGGGCGCCAGGCGGCCGCAAGCGGCGCTGCGCGCCAGTTCCGCATGCTCGGCATGCACGTACACGGCGTCAATCCAGCCCTCCACCGTGCAGCACAGCAGCGCGCCCTCCTCCACCAGCGCCCGCAGATCGTGCGCCAGGCTGACGCGCGATTGCTTCGTGCGGAAGTAGTCGCTGATCCAGCTGGCACGCGCCAGGCCCAGCGCCTTCACGCTGGCCAGCAGCAGGCGCCGGCGCACCGCGTCTTCGGCTGGCAGCAAGCCGTCGTGCCAGCCCGGCAGCACTCTTTCGGCCAGGTCGTAATAGCGCTGGAAGTTGTGGCGCCTGGCGATCATCAGCACGCCCGACGTAAACAGCACTTCGAGCGAGCGCTTTTCCGGCTTCCAGCTCCACCAGCCGCCGCCCTTGCCATCCGTGCGCTCGAAGTCGGCCGAGCGCGCGGCGCCGTTGGCGCGGATGTGCGCCAGCACGGCGGCCACGGCGTCGCCCTGCTCCGCCATCCATTTCACGGAATACTTCCAGCCCATGGCGGCAGGATCGAGCATGCGATGGCGGTACAGGCCGTAATCCTCGATCGGCACGAAGCACGCTTCGTGCGCCCAGTATTCGAACAGCGCGCCCTCGGCCAGCAACTGTTCGAGCCAGGGCTGCGGATAGTCGCCCAGCCGGCTCCACAGCACCAGGTAGGGGCTGCGCGCCACGACGTGGATGGTATCGATCTGCAGCACGCCCATCTGGCGGATGGCGGCCAGCACGTCGGTCTTCACGGCCTTCTTGCGCCGCGCCTGCAACAGGCCCTGCGCGGCCAGGTGCAGCGCGCGCGCGGCGGCCAGGGAGAGCGGCGGGAGGTTCGGTGCGGCGGGCGGAATCGGCAAGGTCAGTTCTTCCTCAAAAAAAGGGGGCACGCGTCGTCGGCAGGCATTTCAGGAAGATACCGCATTCCCGTCGCGCGCCACGCATTTTTTCCTGAATTTTATTCATGCTATCGCGCAATTTCATTCACCTTGCGCACCGCCATAGTGCAAAAAACCCGGGCAACATGAACAGTTGATGACAACTGCACGAGACCTCTTGACATGCCTCATGGGCTTCTATAACTTGAGAAAATATTGCCATGAGGCAATTAAAAACCGCTCCCCGATCCTTGCCCGCCATGCCCTTCCTTGCTGCCCCCTGGCCGCAGGGCGCCGCCGTGACGGTGCAGCATGCGCAACAGCATGGACGGGGATGCGGCGACGGCCAGTCTGACCAATCTCGCATAATCAATAAAAACAAGGAAGATCGCATGCACACATCCCTGCTTCGGCCCCGGCGGCAACAGGCCGGCCCTATCCATTTTTCCAGGCGGCGCCTGCCGCTGGCTCTGGCCCTGCTGGTGGCCGCATGCGGCGGCGGTGGCGGAGATGGCGCCAGCGCGCCGCCCATGGCGCAGCGCCTGCTGGCGGAAACATCGCCTGAAACGGCGCTGACGCCGGTCGCCGCCACGGCCAGCTCGGCGGAACGGGGCGACCTGTCGGCCGGCGCCGCCATCGACCGCAATGACGGCACGCGCTGGGGCAGCGGTTTCTCCGACAACGAATACCTGACCCTCGATTTCGGCACCTCGCAACGCATCACCCGCGTGCATATCGCCTGGGAAAACGCGCACGCCAGCGCCTACCTGCTGCAGGTCTCGGACGACAACGCGCACTGGACCACCGTCCAGCGCATCGACGACAGCAAGGGCGGCATCGAGGACATCACGGGATTTACCGCGCAGGGCCGCTACCTGCGCATGCAGGGCGTGAAACGGGCGGGCCAGTACGGCTATTCGATCTTTGAAATCCAGGCATTTTCGGGCACGCCCGTGCTGCCGCCCGTGACGCCGCCCGTCACCGAACCGCCCCCCGTCACCATCGACCCGAACCAGCCCGGCGTGGCCATCTCGCCCGTGGCCGCCACCTCGTCGCCCGTGGAAAACAACGGCATGTCGGCCGCCATGGCGATCGACGGCAAGACGAATACCCGCTGGGCCAGCAAGTTCGAGGACGGCGCCTGGATCCAGTTCGACTTCGGCGCGAAGACGCCCATCGGCTACATGAAGCTGCTGTGGGAAAACGCGTACGGCAAGCAGTACGCGCTGCAAGCGTCCGACGACGGCCAGCAATGGTCGCAAATCCGCTACGTGACGAATGGCCGCGGCGGCACGGAGGAATTTTTCAACCTGGGCGTGAACGCGCGCTATCTCCGCCTGCAGGGCGTGGCGCGCGCCACGCACTATGGCTACTCGCTGCTGGAAGTGGCATTCAAGACGCCGGGCAGCGACAACAGCCTGCCCACGAGCGCCACCTCGGCCCTGAAATTTCCCGTCGACGGCCATGGCTGGACGCCGCTGCCCGCCGCCGCGCAGCCGCTGGAAAGCCTGCAATTCACCCTGGCCGACGGCACCCTGGTGACGCGCTTTGGCGCGCGCGGCCTGGCGCGCCACGGCCGCGAACGGGGCGAGGAATGGAACGAGATCGGCTACGGCCCGAATGAAACGGTCGATCCCGTCACGGGCCTGCCACGGGACAAAGGACCGGGCAACTACCTGACCTTCGTGCCGCAGTACTTCAAGAACCGCACCTGGGGCGTGGAAATCATCGACAACAGCAAGGTGCCCGGCGTGGCCAGGCCCACGCTGATCGTCAACCAGTACACGACCGTCGACTTCCTCTCCGGCGGCGTGGCATTCTTCCGCGGCTTCGACCGTCCCGGCGTGACGGGCTATGGCTGGATGTCGCCGGGCGAACTGGTCGACCGCAACGTGCCCGTCTGCAAGCCCATGGCCTACCCCGCCAACGACCGCCTGACGAACGCCAACGGCATCAACGGCGCCTGCACCCTGCTGATCAAGGAGTACCCGGGCCATGGCGGCCTCGATGCGAACGGCATGCCGAATGGCACCGACGTCAAGTCCCGCGCGCTGACGGCCGGCGACATCATCGAAGTGTCGCCGTCGATGTTTTCCACCACCGCCTCGATGGCCTCGAAAGGCGACGATGGCGGCATCCGCTACTACTCGTACGAATGGACGTATGTGGTGGGCGCCGGCCTGCGGCCGTGGTATGGCGTGCAGCCGCGCCTCAATTCCGTGCCGCTGCCGGAAGAAACGCTGTCGGGCGGCCTCGGTTCCGTGTCCTACAATTACTCGGACAACGCCCTGTTCATGTTCCAGCAGCCGCACAACAATATCGGCATGCAGAACATGCAGCGCTTCGTCGAAGGACGCCGCCTGGTGCACACCAACTTCACCACGGGCGAGCACAATGAGGGAGGCAACGACCGCTACGCGCCGGCCGTCAAGCTGCAGGGACAGCGCTACGGCCAGTCGGCCTGCATCGCCTGCCACGTCAACAATGGCCGCAGCCCGGCGCCCGTGGCCCTGAACCAGCGCCTCGACACGATGGCCGTGCGCGTCGCCAGCCTCGATGGCGCGGGGCAGCAGGTGCCGCATCCGCAATACGGCACGGCGATCCAGATGAACGCCGTGTCGCCATCCGGCGTGGCGCAAAACTGGGGCAACAGCGTCAGCGTGGCAGGTTTTGCGACCAGCAAGACGACCCTGGCCGACGGCACGGTGGTCGAACTGCGCAAACCGACCCTGGCCTTCGAAGGCCCCGTGCCGGCCATCGTCTCGCTGCGCGCGGCGCCGCCGATGATAGGCGCGGGCTTGCTGGAAGCCGTGCCGGAAGCCGACATCCTGGCGCGCGCCCGTTCCACGCCGGACGCCGACGGTGTCAAGGGCCAGCCGAACTATGTGTATGAGCCGGAAACGGGCGCCGTGCGCCTGGGCCGCTTCGGCTGGAAGGCGTCGAAGGCCACGCTGCGCCACCAGGCGGCCGATGCGCTGCTGCTGGACATGGCCGTCACCTCGCCCGTGTATCCGAACCGCGCCTGCATGGCGGGACCGGTGGCCTGCGCGGCGGGCGGCCGCCAGCCGGGCATCTCGGAAGCGGACCTGCAGTCGATCACCCAGTACCTGGCCCTGGTGGCCGTGCCGGCGCAGCGCAGCCTGGCCAGCGGCTTCCCGAAAGGCGTGGCGCCGATCGACGAACTCAAGGTCGACCCGCAGCAGGTTGCCGCTGGTGCCAAACTGTTCCAGGGCATGCGCTGCGCTGCCTGCCATACCGCAGAAATGAAGACCGGTTCCGGCCATTTGTTTGCCGAATTGCGCAATCAGACCATCCGCCCCTACACCGACCTGCTGCTGCACGACATGGGCCCCGGGCTGGCCGACACCTTCACGGAAGGCCAGGCGCAAGGCAGCATGTGGCGCACGGCCCCGCTGTGGGGTATCGGCTACACGGAAAAAGTCATCGGCAATGGCGGCAAGGCCGGCTACCTGCACGACGGCCGCGCGCGCAGCCTGACGGAAGCGATTTTGTGGCACGGCGGCGAAGCGACTCGGGCGCGCCAGCGCTTCGAGAACCTGTCGGCAAGCGACCGCGAGGCGCTGCTGGGCTTCCTGAAGTCGCTGTAGACGTTTGCAACACCGCTGGCGGCACCATCATGGAAAGATGACGGTCACCGCCAGCCCCCTGCCCTGCAGGCCGGCGCCGAGGACGATGTCCGCGCCGTGGCGTTCGGCGATGCGGCGCACGATGGACAGTCCCAGTCCGCTGCCGGGCAGCTGGATGCCGCCCAGGCGCACGAAGCGTTCGAACACGCGCTCGTGCAATTCCTCGGCGATGCCCGGCCCGCTGTCGGCCACGCGCACGAAGCTGCGCCCCTCTTCCACGCCACAGCTGATCGCGACGACACCGGGCGCCGGCGTGTAGCGCAGCGCATTCTCTACCAGGTTGCGCAACAGGATCTGCAGGCTGTCCGCGTCCAGCGCGCACGGCGCCGGCGCCATGCTCACCGCCAGCGACAGCTGGTGCTGCCGGCCCCATTGCCGCCACTGCGCGGCCTGCTCGGCCAGCAGGCCCGCCAGGTCTCCCGCGCGCAGGTCGACCGCCGCGCCCGCCTGCGGATCGAGCTGCGCCAGCGCCAGCATCTGGTTGACGAGGCGCGTGGCGCGCTCCACGCTGGCACCCAGCGCGGCGATGAATTCATCGCGCTCGGCCCCGCTGCGGGCCCGCTGCAGCACTTGCAGGTTGGTCTTGATGGCGGCCAGCGGCGTGCGCAATTCGTGCGCCGCATCGGCCGTGAAGCGTTGCTCATTGTCGCGGCTTTGCCGCACGCGCCCGAACAGGCGGTTAATTTCCAGCAGCAGCGGGTGCAGCTCCGCCGGCGCGCCCACCAGGTTGACGTCGGCCAGCTCGTTCGGCGTGCGCGCCGACACTTCCTGCGCCGACGTTTGCAGCCCGCGGAACACGCGGTGGATGCTCCACCAGATGGCGATGGTGGCCAGCGCCACCAGCAGCAGCCCGAACACGGCGATGCGGTAAAAGAAGCCGCGGCTGATGTCGTCGCGGTGGCTGGTCGGCTCGGCCACCAGCAGCTGCAGGGTGCGCGCCTGGTTCCACAGCGCATACAGGCGCCAGCGCTGGCCGCCGATGCCGGTCCACGACAGGCCGTCCGGCGCGCTGCGCGACAGCGCGATGTCGGACGCCGCGTCATTGCGGTACAGGACGCGCTGCTGCGCGTCGCGCACCTTGAACAGCAAATAGTGGTGCGGATTGGGCTGGCCCCGCATGGGCAGGTCGACGGGCCCCGTCAAACCGTGCTCGCGCACCTCCTTTTCCACCAGCGACAGCAGCAGGTGGCCCGTTTCCACCAGCGACTGGTCGAACAGCTCCTGGCTTTCGCGGCGCGCCTCGACATACACGATGGCGGCGCTGCCGACCCACAGGCTCAAGGTCAGGCCCAGCAGGACGGTCAGCAGGGTGCGCCGCAGCGACCAGGCGCTCAGGGCACGCCCGCTCATGCTGGCGCCGGGCAGGCGCCCGCTTTCCAGCCGGTTTCGGTGAGAACAATATGCATGGGAAGGGCCTGGGATGAAATTCGCATGATGCCGCGGGCTGGTTAAGAATCTCTTAAGAACTCCTGCGCAAGATTCTGTGCGAAATATTTTTTGGGAAATAACGGCCGCAATTGTAAATGATTCTTATTTTCCCCATGATTCCCATTACTTCAGCTGCATAAACCAATAACTAATCAACGATCAGGAGTTTGCATGTCCAACAGCACCCGCCGCGCCAGCCTGCCGCGCCCCACCACCGTGGCCCTGGCCATCGCCGCCCTGTCCTGCCTGCCAGCCGCCGCCCAGACGGGCGCGCCGGCCAGCATGCCGGAAGTGGTGGTATCGGCCGCCGGTTTCGAGCAGGATATCAAGCAGTCGCCGGCCTCGATCACGGTGCTGACGCGCCAGGAACTGTCGAAGGAACGCTTCGGCAACCTGACGCAGGCGCTGGAAAGCGTGGAAGGCATCGACGTGGGCGCGGCGGGCGACAAGACGGGCGGCATGAACATCAGCATCCGCGGCATGCCCAGCGACTACACCCTGGTGCTGATCGACGGGCGCCGCCAGAATGCGGCCGGCAATGTCACGCCGAACGGCTTCGGCGGCACGCAGACGAGCTTCATGCCGCCGCTGGCCGCCATCGAGCGCATCGAGATCATCCGTGGCCCCATGTCGACCCTGTACGGTTCGGACGCCATGGGCGGCGTGATCAACATCATCACGCGCAAGGTGGGCAAGCAGTGGATGGGTTCCGTCTCGGCCGACTACACCTTGCAGGAAGAATCGGACTTCGGCGACGTCAAGGTCGGCCGCTTCTACCTGAGCGGCCCGCTGGTCACCGACACGCTGGGCCTGTCCCTGCGCGGCAGCAAGCAGCGCCGCGACGCGGCCGACATCCGCCACAGCAACGCGGCCGGCGTGCAGGTGCCCGCCAGCATGGGCGCCAACCCCGTGCGTTCGGACGTGGACAACTTCGGCGCGCGCCTGGCGTTCACGCCCAACCGCTTCCATACCGTCATCCTCGACGCCGACGCGGGCCGCCAGACCTACGACAATTCGAAGCAGCAGCTGGGCACCCTGGGCCTGCAGGGCGGCTACGGCCCGGAACAGAAATACAAGCGCGACCAGTGGACCCTGTCGCACACGGGCCGCTTCGGCTTCGGCACGCTCGACAGCAGCTACATGGTGAACAAGACGGAAACCCTGGGCCGCACGATCCCGCCGGGCACGCCAGGCGCCGTGGCCGGCAGCGCGCGCACGCTGGAAGTGGAGAGCCAGGTCTTCGACACCAAGCTGGTCCTGCCTTTGGGCAAACACATGGCCACCGTCGGCGCGCAATGGTGGAAAGCGGAAATGACGGACGGCGTGGCGCCAAAGACATTCGAATTCACGCAAAAAGCCCTGTTCGTCGAAGACGAATGGCAGGTGCTGGACACCGTCGCGCTGACCATCGGCGCCCGCTATGACGATCACAGCATCTTTGGCGGCCAGACCAGCCCGCGCGCGTATGCCGTGTGGAATGCGACGCCAGGCTGGACCGTCAAGGGCGGCATCAGCAAGGGTTACAAGACGCCGCGCGTGGAACAACTGTCCCCAGGCATCAACGGTTTCGGCGGCCAGGGCACGATTCCCCTCGTCGGCAGCCCGAACCTGAAGCCGGAAACGAGCACGACGGCGGAAATCGGCGCGTATTTCGACAACCTGGCCGGCTGGACCGCCAGCGGCACCGTGTTCAACAATGAATTCAAGGACAAGATCACGACGGGCACGGGCCTCGTCAACTGCGACTACCGTCCCTCGCCCAACCGTCCCGGCTGCGTCAGCTTCGGCAACTGGCCCAACGTCGATGCGTTTGGCCAGTCGATCAACGTGGACGAGGCCGTCACGCGCGGCGTCGAGCTGAACACGCGCTTCCCCTTGGGCAAGACGCTCTCGGCCAGCGCCAACTACACGTACACGGACAGCGAGCAGAAGAGCGGCAGCAACGCCGGCAAGCCGCTGAGCGACACGCCCAAGCACGCCGTCAACGCGCGCCTGAGCTGGGATATCTCGCGCGAGTGGAACGGCTGGCTGCGCGCCGAATACCGCAGCGAGCGCTTCCGCGATCCCGGCACCTCGGCCTCCACGCGCGCCGCCAAGGCCGCGCTGGGCGACTACAAGGGCTACACCATACTGCACCTGGGCACCAGCTACCAGCTGAGCAAGCGCGTCACCCTGAATGCGGCCGTGTACAACCTGCTCAACAAGGACTTCATCGATTACCAACCTTACCGCGCATCGTCGGCGCCGACGTTGACCTACGCCAATCGCTACGTCAACAGCCTGGACGGCCGCCGTTTGTGGCTGTCGGCCACCGTGGATTTCTGATGCGTTGATGGCTGAACCGCCATCGAACGCCACGGGCCGCCTCAGGGCGGCCCTTTTTTTCGTCAGGCCGCCGCCACCTTGTCGATGCAGTAGCCGATCGCATGCACCGTGCGGATCAGCTCGCGCCCCAGCTTCTTGCGCAGGTGGTGGATATGCACTTGCACGGCGTTGCTTTCCACTTCGCCGCCCCAGCTGTACAGGCTTTTTTCCAGCTGTTCGCGGCTCAGCACGCGGCCGCTGTGCTCGAGCAGCAGGAGCAGCACGCGGAATTCCTTCAGGGTCAGGGCCACCGGATGCCCTGCTTTCTTCACCTGGCGGTCCGCGATATCGAGCACCAGGTCGCCATGCACGATGTTTTCGCGCAGGCGCCCGCTGGCGCGGCGGCAGGCGCTGCGGATGCGCGCGGCCAGCTCATCGAGGTCGAACGGCTTGACGATGAAGTCGTCGGCGCCCGCGTCGAGGCCGGCGATGCGCTCGCCCACCTTGTCGCGCGCCGTGACGACCAGCACGGCGCCGCCGTAGCCGCCGTCGCGCAGCACGCCCAGCGCCTGCATGCCATCCTGTCCCGGCAAGCCGAGGTCGAGCAGGATGCAGGCATAATCGTGCAGGCGCACGGCCGTATGGGCGTGCTCGGCCGTCGTGACCCAGTCGACGGCATAGCCGCACTGTTCCAGGCCGATCTGCGTGGCGCGGCCCAGCTGCGGGTCGTCTTCAATGAGCAAAATGCGCATGGGGGGGTAGCGGCGCGGTCCGCTCAGTCCTTTTTCTTGATCAGGCCGGCCAGCGCGGCAAACGGATTGTGCGTGGCGGGCGCCACCTCGGCCGACAGCAGGCCGGCGCCGCGGTCCGCTTCCAGGTAGCGCGAGTGCTCGTTATCATGGCAATACAGGCACAACAGCTCCCAGTTGCTGCCGTCGGGCGGGTTGTTGTCATGGTTATGGTCGCGGTGATGCACCGTCAGCTGTTGCACGTTGGCGCGCGTAAATTCGCGCATGCAGCGGCCGCATACCCACGGGTACATCTTCAGCGAGCGTTCGCGGTAGCCGCTCTCGCGCTGGTCGGCGGCGCGGCGCGCTTCGGCCACGATCTTGTCCAGTCTTGCCGCGTCGGGCTTTTTACTCTGCATGACAACTTTCGATATGGGAGGATGAAGCGCCCATTTTAATGAGGATAGGGCGGGATTTGTACTTTTTCTGCCACGCCGCAGGCCCGTGTCGCCGTTGGCGGGCCTTTTTTAGCATGTGCGGCGCCACAGCTACTTGATTTAACGCAAAATAAGACCAGCGACAGACCACGAACAGACGACGGGAGTGACGGCAACGGGTTCCGCGCAGGGCGGCCGATTTCGGCTATCATGCGCGCCACGCCTCCCGGCCCCTTTCCATGACACTTGCCTGCAAGCGCCCGTGATATCGATAACGAGACCCCTGCAACGCCTTGCCCGCCGCCTGTACCGCTTCAGCCTGGTGCCCCTGTTCGCGCTGCTGTTGCTGCTCGTGATATGGGGCGCCGTCATCTACCAGGTGGGCCAGGAGCGCGCCAGCGCCGTGCGCGATGCGGTGGCCGGCAGCCAGTCGCTGGCGCGCACGCTGGCCGACCATACCGGCTTCATCCTGCGCCAGACCGACCACGCGACGCAATTGTTCAAGCTCAAATACGAGGAATCGGATGGCGCCCTGCGCCTGAATGAATTCACGCGCCGCCAGGGACTGCTCGACAGCGTGCTGCCATCGAAGCTCGAGCTGCCGATCGCCCTCGTCGACGCGCATGGCAACGTGATCGACAGCGCCAACGCCTACCTGCCGGAGAACCTGGCCCGCCAGGCCTTCTTCCGTACGCTGGCCAGCAACCCGGCCGACACGGCCCTGGTCGACACGCCCATGCTCGACGCGGAGAGCAAGCACTGGGCCATCCGCCTGGCGCGCCGCCTGAACGATGGCAAGGGCAACTTTGCCGGCGCCATCATCATCCTCGTCGACCCCACGTATTTCGTCGACGACTACGACCGCCTGGATCTCGACGAAAACGGCGTGCTGATGCTGGTGGCGCGCGACAGCGGCCTGACGGTGGGACGCATCGGCGAACAGCTTATCCTCAGCGACCGCATCGACTTCCGCATGCCCGGCCCGCCGCAGCACGCCGCCGAAGAACTGGTGATCGAACCGCCCGTCGACGCCACCGCGCGCCTCTACAGCTACCGCGAGCTGCCGCGCTATCCGCTGCTGGCCGTGGTCGGCGTGAGCCGCGCCGTCGCCCTGGCCCGCTTCGAACACCGCCGCCACGTGTATTTCGGCGCGCTGATCGCCGCCAGCCTGCTGATCGCCGGCTTTACCGCCCTGCTGACGCGCCAGAGCGCGCGGCTGCGCCGCAGCATCCGCCAGCAGAAGGAAGCGCAGGCGCTGCTGCGCGCGGCGCACCAGGGCAGCCTGGATGCCGTGCTGCTGCTGAAAGCCTGGCGCCCCGGCCCGGGCAAGCCGGTGGAAGACTTCATTTTCGCCGACATCAACGAGCGCGCCGCCGACATGCTGGGCAAGCGCCGCTCCGAGCTGCTGGGCCAGCGCGTGCTGGCCCAGGTGCCGCTGCTGCGCGGCGAGCGCTTCTTCAAGCGCTTCGTGCTGGTGATGGAGACAGGGCAGCCGCTGGAGGACGAATTCGAGCTGAAACTGGCCTCGGGCGGCACGCGCTGGCTGCGCCACCAGGTGGTGCCGATCAGCGATGGCGTGGCCGTCACCTCGCGCGACATCAGCGCGCGCAAGCACGACGAACTGGCCCTGCAGGACAACCGCAGCTTCCTGCAATCACTGATCGATCACTTGCCGGTGCTGGTGTACGTGAAAAGCGCGCGGCCCGAGAATTTCGGCCAGATGGAAGTGTGGAACAAGGCCGCCGAAGACATCACGGGCATCCTGGCGGGCGCCGTCATCGGCAAGACCGACTGCGCGGCCTTCCCGCCCGACTTCGGCCTGCATGACGCCGAGGACGACCGCGCCATCCTGGCCGAACGCGGCGTCATCGACCACACCGAAAAGCCGCTGCGCCTGGCCGATGGCAGCCTGCGCTACCTGCATGCCGTGTCCGTGCCCGTCTTCGACGAGCGCCAGCAGATCGAGCATATCCTGTGCATCGCCGAAGATATTTCGCAGCGCCGCCAGCAGGAACTCGAACTGCGCCAGAAGCAGGCCGAACTGGCCGCCGTCACGGATGCGTCTCCGCTGGGACTGGTGCGCCTGGACCGCCAGCGCCGCTGCACCTACGCCAACCGCACCTTCGAAGCGATCACCGGCCTGCCGCGCGCGGCCGCCCTGGGGGCCGGCTGGACCAGCGCCCTGCACCCGGACGACTACCCGCTGATGCACGTGGCCCTCGAACAGCTCACGCGCAGCCATGCGCCGTTCCAGTCCACCCTGCGCTGCCTGCACCGCGACGGCAAGCTGGTCTGGGTCTCCGTGAAGATCGCTCCCATCCTCATCGACGACCGCATCGAAGGCTATGTGGGCAGCCTGGACGACATCACCACTTTGCGCGAATCGGAAGTGGCGCTGCTGGAAAGCGAGGCGCGCCTGCGCACCATCGCCGACACCCTGCCGGCCATGATCGCCTACATCGACGCCGACCAGGTCTACCGCTTCCTGAACATCGCCTACGAACGCGAATTCGGCCTGACGGGCCAGCAGGTGCTGGGCAAGAGCGTGCTCGAGACGGTGGGCGCGGCGCGCTACGGCACCGTGGCGCCGTACATCGCGCGCGTGCTGGCGGGCGAGACCTTGAGCTTCGAGGAAGAAGACCTGAAGGAAGGCATCGAGCGCTGCATGGAAGTGATCTACATTCCGCAGATCGGCGAAGACCATCTGCAGGTGGCGGGCTTTCACGTGATGCGCCAGGATATCACCGTGCAAAAGCGCGAAAAACAGCGCCTGCTGAAGCTGGCCCAGGTCGACGCCCTGACCGGGCTGTCGAACCGCGCCGGCTTCCAGCAAAAACTCAGCGACGCCATGCACGCCAGCCGCCAGCAGCGGCATCTGATGGCCGTCATGTACATGGATATCGACCGCTTCAAGCCCGTCAACGACACGCATGGCCACGGCACCGGCGACGCGCTGCTGCGCGCCTTCGCCCAGCGCCTGACGCAGACCATGCGCGTCACCGACATCGTCGCCCGCCTGGGCGGCGACGAATTCACCATCATCATGGAGCAGATCGCCAGGCCCGACGACGCCGCCTTGCTGGCCGAAAAAATCGTCGCCGCCATGCAGCAGCCGTTCGAACTCGATGGCATCACCGTGCGCATTTCGGCCAGCATCGGCCTGGCCTACTACCGCGACGAAGACATCAGCCCCGCCGTGCTGCTGCAGCGGGCCGACGTGCTTTTATATCAAGCCAAGCAGGATGGCAGGAATACGTACCGGGCCGGTACGACGGTGGACGGATAAACAGCCCTGCGCAGCGCGCCATTCCTGCTATATTGGCGCCTGTCTTCCCTACCATCGCCCCACCATGCGCCTGCTGCACACCTCCGACTGGCATCTGGGCCAGACCCTGCATAACCACGAGCGGGGCTACGAACACCAGCGCTTCCTCGACTGGCTGCTCGACACCCTCGTGGCCGAACGGGTCGACGTGCTGCTGGTGGCCGGCGACGTGTTCGACAACGCCAACCCGTCGGCCGCCTCGCAAAAGCAGCTGTACGTGTTCCTGCAGCAGGCGCGCGCGCGGCTGCCCGCGCTGCAGCTGGTCGTCGTCGCCGGCAACCACGATTCGGCGGGACGGCTGGAAGCGCCCTCCCCCTTGCTGGCCGCGCATGGCACGCACGTGATCGGCCACCTGCTGCGCGACGAAAATGGCGAGATCGACCTGGAACGCCTGTTGCTGCCGCTCGCCGACAGCGATGGCAAGGTGCAGGCCTGGTGCCTGGCCGTGCCCTTCCTGCGCCCCGGCGACGTGCCGAAACTGCCGGCCGGCGACTCCCAGGACGCCTATCTGGGCGGCATCGCCCTGCTGTACCGCCAGCTGGCGGACCTGGCGCTGGCGCGCCGCCAGCCCGGACAAGCCCTCATCGCCATGGGCCATTGCCACATGGTGGGCGGCGAAATGTCGAACGACTCCGAACGCCGCATCGTCATCGGCGGCACCGAGATGCTGCCGTCGGGGATCTTCGACGCCTCCATCGCGTATGCGGCGCTGGGCCACCTGCACAAGGCGCAAGCCGTGGGCGGGCAGGCGCATATCCGCTATTGCGGCAGCCCGATCCCGCTCTCCTTCGCCGAGGTCAACTACCGGCATCAAGTACTGTGCCTCGACGTCGACGGCGAACAGCTGCGGTCCGTGCGCGCCATCGACGTGCCGCGCGCCGTGCCCCTGCTGCGCGTGCCTGCCACGCCGGCGCCGCTAGACGAGGTGCTGGCGCAGCTGGCCGCCCTCGACGTGCCCGCCGCGCCACCGGAAGCGCAACCGTTCCTCGAAGTGCGCGTGCGCCTGGACGCGCCCGAGCCGGGCCTGCGCACGCGCATCGAGACGGCCCTCGACGGCAAGAGCGTGCGCCTGGCGAAGATCGAAACGTCGAGCGCCGCGCACAGCAGCGCGCCGGAAAGCATGACCCTCGACCAGCTGGCCCAGCTGCAGCCCGACGACATCTTCCGCCGCCTGTACCAGCAAAAATACGCCAAGGAAGCACCGCCCGAACTCCTCTCGGCCCTGGCCGAACTGCTGCTGCCCGGCGCATGACGCCCAGGGGCATTGCGCCAACCATCCATTCTCCCACGGTACCACTTGAAAGGCTTTATGAAGAAAATCCGTCATTTCCCCCTGCTGGGCGTTTCGTTGCTCATATCGCTTGCCGGTTGCGGCCCAAGCGCCGAGTACCCGCCCCCGATGCCGGCCGAAAAGACAGCAGCGTCGCAACTGTCGAAACCCATCATGCTCAAGGACCTGAGCACTGGCATCAAGGCGGGGAAATCGGTGGCGGATGGCTATCTGGGTAAATGGAGCTATTTCGGCAAACCGCGCGTCGTCACGACCGAGCAGCTGGCTGACGGTACCATTACCGCCATCACTGTCTTGCTGGAAGGGTCGGACCTCTACCCGCTCAAAAGCGAACTGGAAGAGAAATACAGCAAAGAGGAAGGCCATCCCGTCACTTTCAGCTGCAACCATGCATTCCGCCGCCTCCCCGCGCTCGACAACTTGAGAATCTCCGATGAAAACTGCATTGTGTACCATGCCGATCAAATATTGCGCATACATTCCATCTCTCCGTCTGACACGCAGATGATCAATAAATTATGGTCCGCGAGAGCCCTGTTCTACACCACCAAATTGACGCTGGTCGATGCCGGGCTTGAAGCCAGGCGCGAGGCCGCCATCAAGGCGGCGTCCGATGAAAAGCGCGCGGCCGAAGAAGCCAGGGCGAAAAAAGATCTGTAAGCGCACCAGCGCGGCGACTGCACCAGCATAAAGACCAGCATGAAAATCCTGAAAATCAGCGGTAAGAACCTGGCTTCGCTGGCCGGTGAATTTGAAGTCGACTTCCAGCAGGAGCCGCTGGCGTCCGCCGGCCTGTTTGCCATCAGCGGCCCCACGGGCGCGGGCAAGAGCACCCTGCTCGACGCCCTGTGCCTGGCCCTGTACGATGCCACGCCGCGCCTGCTGAAGGTGCTGGGACGGGGCAGCGCCCTGCCCGACGTCGGCAAGGAAACCGTCAACGCCCAGGATACGCGCACCCTGCTGCGCCGCGGCACGCCGGAAGGCTATGCACAGGTCGATTTCGTCGGCAACGACGGCGGTCACTATCGCGCGCGCTGGAGCGTGCGCCGCTCGCGCACCCGCGCCGAAGGCGCGCTGCAAGCCACCGCCATGAGCTTGCACCAGCTGCCCGCGCTTCAGCCCATCGGCGGCACCAAGACGGAAGTCAAGGAAGAAATCGAGCAGCGCATCGGCCTCTCGTTCGACCAGTTTACGCGCGCCGTGCTGCTGGCGCAGAACGAGTTTTCCACCTTCCTCAAGACGGAAGACAATGAACGCGGCGAGCTGCTGGAAACCCTGACGGGCAGCAGCATCTATACCGACATTTCCATGCGCGCCTTCGAACGGGCGAAGAAGGAAAAGCAGGTCCTCGAACGCCTGGGCGACAAACTGGCCGACCAGCGCCCCCTGTCACCGGAAGAACGGGCCGACACCGAGGTGCTGTGCGGCGCGGCCGAAACCACGCTGCAACACGTCGACCTGCGCAAGGCGGTGCTGGAACTGCAGCAGCGCTGGCACCAGGAAAAGCACAAGCTGCAAGGCCAGGCGACGGCGGCGCAAGAAGCGTTCGATAGCGCCGCCGCCGAGAGGGCCGATGCGCAGCCGCGCCACGCGGCGCTGGCGCAATGGGAGTTGCTGCAGCCGGCGCGCCCCCTGGCCGACGACGTGACGCGGCTGGCGAACGACATCGCCGGCACCGGTGCCGCGCTGGAAGCGGCGCGCGTGCAGACGGCGCAAGCGGCGGCGACCGAAGCGCAACTGGCCGCCAGCGCGCAGCTTGCGGCAGCAGCCTTGCTGGCCCACGAAACGGCGCAGCGCGATGCGGCGCCCCTGCTGGACCAGGCGAAGGCGCTCGATGCGCGCATCGGCGCCCACGTGCCCGCGCACCGCCAGGCCAGGGACGGGGCGCAGGCGGCCGATCAGGCCAACGACTCGGCGCGCGGCGCACTGCAGGCACTGCAGCAGCGCCAGCAGGCCATGCAGGCGGAGCAGGAAACGGGCCGCCTGTGGCTGGCATCGCACCAGCACTGGCAGGCGCTGGCCGCGTCGTGGCAATTGTCGGATCAGTTGTTCGCGCAGGCCGGCCAGGCCGCCGCGCAAGCCGATGCAGCCGATGCGGCGGTGGCGCAGGCGGCGCAACTGCTGCGGCACGCCGGCGGCGCGGCGCGCGAAGAGCAGGCCGCGCTGGTCGCCGCCGCCCTGGCGCTGGCCGCGCGCGATGCGGAGCGGCGCGAAGCGGCTGGCGCCGTGCAAGCCATCGACGCACAGCTGCTGCAGGAACAGCGCGGCCAGCTGGAAGAGCATGCGCGCCAGCTGAATGCGGTGGAAAAGACGTGGACGGAGCTGGCGCGCCAGCAGCAGGCGCTGGCGCACGGACAGGCGCGGGCCGCCCAGCTGGCGCAGGCCGCGCAGGCGGAAAACGCGGCGCTGGCCGCGGCAGCAGCACAAACAGCGCTGCTGGAAGCGGGCCTGGCGCAGGCGGAAAAGTCCTTGAAAGGCGCGGAAGCGGCATGCGCGGCCAGCGTCGAGCAGTTGCGCGCCACCTTGCAGGACGACCAGCCCTGCCCCGTCTGCGGCGCGCTCGAACACCCGTACACCCACGCCGACGACGCCTTGCAGGCAATGCTGGCCAGCTTGCAGGATGAAGTGCTGGCCTGCCGCACGCAGGCGCGCGGCAATCTGGAACAGCTGGCCACGCACAGGGCGGCACTGGCCACGACTGCGCGCGAGCAGGCGCAAACGGATGCCGAACTGGCATCGCTGCCGCCCGCCATCGCCGCCCTGGACGCGCAGTGGCAGCCGCATGCGGCCACCCTGCAGCTGCCGCCGGAATCCCAGCGCGCGGACTGGTTCACGCAGCAGCTGGCGGCCACCGCGGCCGGCTTGCAGGCGTTGGCGCAGCAGGAGGCGGCACTGCGCCAGGCCAGCGCGCGGCGCGAGCAGGCGCAGGCGGCGCACGAACTGGCCGGCGCCGAACACGCGCGCCTGACGGCTGCCGTCGCCGAAACGCAGACGCGGCTGGCGCAGTTGCAGGCGCAGCAGGCGGCCAGCCAGGACAAGGCAGAGGTGTCGCGCAGCGCACTCGATGGCTTGCTGGCGCAGCTCGATGGGGCCTTTGCCGACACGGATGGCGCCGAAGACTGGAAAGATGGCTGGCGTGCTGGCCCTGCCGCCTTCCGCGCGGCGCGCGAAACGGAAAGCCGGCAATGGCTGAAGCAGCACGCGGAGCAGGATAGCCGCAGCCACGCGCTGGCGACCCTGGCCGCGCAGCTGGAGGCGGCCGGCGCGGCCGCGCATACGACGGCGCAGCTGGCACTGGCGGCGCACACGGCATTTGCCGCCCTGGACGCGCAGCTGAAGGTGCTGCACACGCAACGCGCGGCGCTGTGGGATGGCCAGCCCGTGGCTGACGTGGAGCGCGCGCTGGCCGGCGCCATCGCGCTGGCCAAAGATCAGCTGGCGCAACAGCAGGCGGCGGCGCAAGCGGCCAGCCAGGCGCGCGCGCGTCTCGACGAGGCATGCACGCAAACGGCGCTGCGCCTGGACGCCTTGCGCCGGCAAGGCCACGACGCGGCGGCAGCGCTGGAGCACTGGCTGCGCCAGTTCCAGCTTGCCCATCCGGCCCATGCGCCCGCCGATCTGGCCGGCCTGCGCGCGCACCTGGACGTCGCGCCGGAAGCCATGCGCTTGGAACGGGCCGCCCTGCAAGTCATCGCCGACCGCCACACGACGGCCGCCTCCGTGCTGGCCGAACGCCGGCAGCGGCATACGGACCACCTGGAGCGGCCGCCGGAAGCGCTGGAAACGGACGAGGCCGTGCTGCAGGCCGCGCTCGACGCGCTGGGCGCCGAACGCCAGGCGGCGAACCAGGAAGCGACGCGCCTGCGCCTGGCCATCGCGCAGGACGACGCCAGGCGCCACGGCGCGCAGGCGATGCTGGCGCAAATCGAGGCGCAAGCCCTCATCGAGCGACGCTGGGCCAGCCTGAGTGAGCTGATCGGCTCGGCTGACGGCAAGAAATTCCGCAACTACGCGCAGCAATTCACGCTGGAAGTGCTGCTCGGCTATGCGAATGCGCATTTGAACCACCTGGCGCGCCGCTACCAGCTCGAACGCATCGACAATCCGAACAATCCGTCGCTGGGCCTGATGGTGCGCGACCAGGACATGGGCGGCGAGCTGCGCTCCGTGCACTCGCTGTCGGGCGGCGAATCGTTCCTCGTTTCGCTGGCCCTGGCGCTGGGGCTGGCCTCGCTGTCCTCGAACCGGGTGCGCGTGGAGTCGCTGTTCATCGACGAAGGCTTCGGCAGCCTGGACACGGAAACCCTGCGCGTGGCCATGGATGCGCTCGACGGTCTGCAGGCGATGGGACGCAAGGTGGGCGTCATCTCGCACGTGCAGGAAATGACGGAGCGCATCGCCACCCGCATCCTCGTGCAGCCCGGTTCCGGCGGCAAGAGCGTGGTGACGGTGCGCTAGCGGCGCACCAGCGAGGCAGCAAGGGCGGGACGTCAGCGCGGCACGGCCTCCCTTCCCAGCCTCAGCAGTTCCCAGCCCAGTTCGCGGCGGATCTGCTCGGGGTCAGGCGGCGGACGGCGCTGCGCCAGTTCCGCGTGCAACCATTTCCTGACCAATTCCTTGCCAGGTTGCTTCGGCTGTTCCTTGTCACGCTTTTCCATGATGCTACCTCTTCAATGGCGGCCAGACGACCTCCTATATACGTTCAACGTCATGGCGCAGATTCAGTTGACTTGGGCGTGGCGCAGTTGCAACAGTATGTAAGCAGGCGCGGAGTGGGTTAAAATCCCGGCCTTCGCGCAGCAACCGCCTACGCCCCGCAACAGTTCAAGGAATCCCATGAAAGCCGCCCGCAGCCTCACCTTCAAGTGCGTCAAATGTCACAAATCCATGCAGGTCTACCTGCAAAAAGTCTCCGCCTGCTCGCATATCCAGCCCTACCAGGGCATTTGCGCCTGCGGCGAGCTCAAGCGCCACGCCACGGGCCAGGCCGATGCCGTCAAGTCCTACCTGGAATCGGCTGACGGTAGCTGGTCGCACCACCACTAATGGTTAAAGAATGGGCCATGGGTGCCGTTAATCGGGTACTTGCCCATTCAAGAATGTCACCATGTCCCAGCTTCCCGCCCTCATTGCCGGCTCGCGCCAGCCTGCCGCCAACGCCCTGGCGGGACCCGCTTCCCAAAAATCCGGCGCCAGCCAGACCGGCCTGGCGGCCTCGCCACTGATGCAGCGCACGGCGCAGGACGTGGTGGCGCTGTCGAAAAACGGCCTGGACCTGTCGGCCAGGGGGCTGGAACAGCGCACGGACGCGCTGGGCCACGCCACCGTCGACGTGGCGCAGGACTTCCTCTCCACCATGACGCGCCAGCTGTTCGGCGACGGCGCCAGCATCGCCTTCGACAAGGTCGACCTGCAGGCGGGAGCCAGCTTCAGCAGTGGCAGCGTCTCGGGCACCGGCAGCCGCATGGCCGCCTTCAGCCTCGATGAAAACGCCCACTTCATCGGCAAGGGCAAGATCACCACGGCCGACGGCCAGACCTTCGATTTCGAAGTGGAAGTGCAATACCAATCGACGATCAGTGCCGGCTTGCTTGAGCAAACGCACGGTCCCGATGCGCCGCAGCCGGACGCTGCCGCCGATGAGGCGGACCTGCCCGCCAGAGAGCTGCCCGCCACGGACTTCGCCGGCAATCTGCACGACCTGTTCAAGCTGCTGGGCCAGCAGCTGCAAAGCCAGGTCTACCATGGCAAGCGCGACGCAGACGGCGTCAGCGGCAGTGCTGGCGACCCGGCAGGCAGCCTGAGCTTGCGTTTGCTCAATCTGGTACAGCCGGACAAGCCGGCCGACGCCGGCAAGAAAACGGCAGAAGCCACGCCCGAAGCGCAGGCGCGCGCCCGCGCGCTGGCCCAGGCATATGGCACGGACGGTCCAGGCAGCACGGGCAGCGACGTATAATAGAAGACGGCCTGCGCAGGCGACCATGCCGCGCGCCCACCTTCTTTCGATTGAAACCCATGTCCGACACTTCTTCAAATACCGCCCATCCGCAGATCCACTGGAGCGAAAACGGCGCCGAGCATTCGGCCCGCTGGCGCTCGGAAAGCGGCATGCCGCCGCCCAAGCGCGTCGTCATCGCCGACGACCGCACGACGGCCGACCAGGCTTACCGCCTGGCCTGCGAAGGCACGGCCATGCTGTGGCGCGGCGACTTCCAGAATGCGCGCCAGCTGCTGCAGGCGCTGGCGCGACGCGCCGACCACAAGAACGACAAGCCCGGCAAGAAGGCCAAGGCCGCCAAGCTGGCCAAGCCCGAGCCGTCCGCCACGGAAGCATTCCACCTGCACCGCCAGGCCCAGTCGCAGCGCGCCCGCACGCTGGCCATGCTGCTGCTGCCCTTCGATGCCGATTACACGATTCCGCTGCGCCGCGCGCCGGACGTGAAACTGGCTTGCAATGAAGCGTATGGCCGCGGCGAGGAGCCGTTCATCGCCTCGCTGCGCGAGCTGCTGGGCCTGATCGGCGCGCATGAATGGCGCCGCACGGGCGTGGAATTGCCGGCCCTGGGCCAGCGCATCCACCCGCATTACGGCGTATTCGCGCCGATCCGCGGCGAATACGTGGGCCTGGTGGCCGACGCGCCGCTGCCCGCGCGCGCCAAGCTGGCCTTCGATATCGGCACCGGCACGGGCGTGCTGGCCGCCGTGCTGGCGCAGCGCGGCATCGAACGCATCGTCGCCACCGACCAGGACCCGCGCGCCCTGTCCTGCGCGCGCGAAAACCTGGCGCGCCTCGACTTGCAGGACAAGGTCGACGTCGTGCAGGCCGACCTGTTCCCCGCCGGCCGCGCGCCGCTGGTCGTGTGCAACCCGCCCTGGCTGCCGGCCCGTCCCAGCTCGCCGATCGAATACGCCGTCTACGATCCGGACAGCCGCATGCTGCGCGGCTTCCTCGCCGGCCTGGCCGGCCACCTGGAGCCTGGCGGCGAAGGCTGGCTGATTTTGTCCGACCTGGCCGAGCACCTGGGCTTGCGCCCGCGCGCGCAATTGCTCGAGTGGATAGCCCAGGCGGGCTTGAAAGTCGTCGACCGCCTGGACGTGAAACCCACGCACCCGCGCGCACAGGACGCCAGCGACAGCCTGCACGCGGCCCGCTCGCAGGAAACCACGTCGCTGTGGCGCCTGGCGGCGGCCTGAGGCAGGACTCAAACAGGACTAACAACGGGACTTGAACAGGGATCGGCACCCGGTCATTGCGCATTGCAGCAAACTCCGCTATAATTCGCCTGCGGGGTGGAGCAGTCTGGCAGCTCGTCGGGCTCATAACCCGAAGGTCACAGGTTCAAATCCTGTCCCCGCAACCAATACCGGAAAGCCGCTAATTCTTGCAAAGGATCAGCGGCTTTTTTTATTCCGCCCCGTGCCGGTCAGCCATGTTAAATTGCCACTTTTAATTTGCAAGGGCGACACCTTGAAAGCATTCCGCACTACCTGCCTGCTGGCCACCGCGCTCTTCTCCACCACGGCCCAAGCCCAGTCCCAAGCGCAGCGGGATGCGGAATATCTGCAAGAGTTCATCATCCCTTTGGCCAAACTGCAACTTGAGAGGCGCGGCCAATTCCTTCCGCTCGGCGCGGCCCTGAAGCGGACCGACAACTTCGTTCTCATGCCCGTAAGCACCTCCACGCCTGGACTACTGCCGGCCGACATCATCAAACAGATACAGCAAGCCCTCGAGCAAGGTGCCGCCGACGGCGACTACAAAACAACCGCCCTCGTATATGACGCCACAGTCCCCCTGCCCGCATCCGGCAAACCGTCCGATGCGATCGCCGTCGCGCTCGACCATCGCGATGGGTATTCGGTGGTCACCTTCCTGCCGTACGAACTGCGCGGCACGCAAGTGCATATGGGCACGCCTTTTACGCGCCAGGGTACGTCCACGGTGTTCAGGCAAAAGTAAGTACCCAGGCAGGCCCGGCAAAGATCCTTCCCGCAACGCAGCAAACTCGTATATAATTCGCCTGCGGGGTGGAGCAGTCTGGCAGCTCGTCGGGCTCATAACCCGAAGGTCACAGGTTCAAATCCTGTCCCCGCAACCAATACCGGAAAGCCGCTGATTCTTGCAAAAGATCAGCGGCTTTTTCATTGCTGGCCGCCTTTATGCGGTGGCGGCGCTTGCCCTGATCTGCCTGGCCGCCGCATGCAGGCTGGCCGCCACGCGCTCCAGCTTGTCGGCGCCCGCCGTTTCCGCCAGCGCGGCAAATGCGCTGACATGAAACGTGGCCACCATCGCCGGCGAGACGTCGAGCTCCAGCGCCGTCTTGCTCAATGCCGTCGACGCCTCGAGGTAAGGCTCGCTGCCCGCCTCGAACGCCTGCTTGGTTTCCAGCAACTCCTGCCCGCCCTCGGCCTTGGCCAGGCAATCGTCGACCTTTTGCTGGAAGGCCGGCAAGCTATCGCGCAGCGGCCCGGCGTCCGGCACCGCTGCGGGCTCCGGCTCCGCTGGTGCGGGCGCAGGCGCGGCGGGCGCAGGCTTGTCCGCCGTCGGCATGTCGCGCAGCGTGAGCCAGCGCTCGACGGCGAGGAAATCGGCAAACGGCTCGGCCACCTTGGGATTCATCAGCCAGACCTCGCCCGTGCGCCAGTCGATCCTGGCGCCGCGCTCATTTCTCGCCAACAAGATATCCTTGCCGCCATCGGCATTCGACACCCGACCGATATCCAGCCAGTTCATCAACTCCGCCTGGCGCGACATCGCGTTGACCCGGTGGAAGTAGGCCAACCATAAAAATCTGGCGACCAGAAGAACCAGGGCACCGCCAACCATCCACATCATTTTTCGCTCCGCACCACATCAACAGCCCGCATTTTCTCACATGAAAGCTTGCGCCAAGGAAACTTTTACATCTGCCGTGCGGCAGCGCAAATCCATGGCCGCATGCGGCCCGAGCGCGCAGTCGCATTTCAACAACGCCGCGTTTTCCCTGATTGCCTGGCGCGCGCCGCTGCGCTATTATGAGAACAATTCTCATTTAGATTAAGACGTCCTGCACGCATGCTGTCCGCCCCCTCCCCGTCGTCCGATTTCCAGGCCCTGTATGCCGAGCACCACGCGTGGCTGCTGCACTGGCTGAAGCGTCGCCTGCACGATGCGGGACTGGCCGGCGATCTGGCGCAGGATACCTTCATCAAGATCTTCGTTGCGCGCAGCAGCGCCGGGATCGCGCAGCCGCGCCCTTTCCTCGCCACCATCGCGAAACGCCTGCTGGCCAATCACTGCCGCCGCGAAGAGCTCGAACGCGCCTACCTCGACGCGCTGCTGCACCAGCCGCAAGCCTGCACGCCATCGCCGGAAGCGATGTCCATCCTGCTCGAATCGCTGCAACGGATCGACCGCGCGCTGGACCGCCTCTCCGCCAAGGCAAAGGCCGCCTTCCTGCTGGCCCACCTGGACGGCATGAGCTACGCCGAGATCGCCGCCGAACTGGGCACCACCACGCACTCCGTCAAAAAATACCTGAGCAAGGCCAATCTGCTGTGCTTTTTCGCCGTGCCCGATTTTGCCGCGCCCTGACATGCGCGGCGCCACCGTCTACGCCCAGGGCCAGCCCATCGACCTGGCCATCGCCATGCAGGCGGCCGAATGGCTGACCACCCTGATGAGCGGCGCAGCCACGCCGGCGGAAAAAACGGCCTGGCAAGCATGGCGCCAGGCACACCCCGATCATGAGCGCGCGTGGAAACACATCGAAAGCGTCAGCGGCGGCTTGCGCGAACTCGATGCCCAGGCCAGCCGCAAGGCGCTGCTGCAAGGTCCCAGTTCGCGCTCAATCTCGCGCCGCACCAGCCTGCAACTGCTGGCATGGGTATCGACCATCGGCATCACGGGCTGGTTCGGCGCGCGCTCGCCCTACGCGCCCGACTTCGCCCGCGCCGCGCTGGCCGACCTGTCCACCAGCGTGGGCGAGCGCCGCGAACTGACCCTGCCGGACGGCAGCCATCTGCACCTCAACAGCGGCAGCGCCGTCAACATCCGCTACACGGGCACGCAGCGCCTGCTGCAACTGGTGCAGGGCGAAGTCTTCATCGCCACCGCCCGTGAAACGGGCCGCCCCTACCGCCCCTTCCTCGTCGAGACCGCGCACGGCCATGCGCAGGCGCTGGGCACGCGCTACTCGGTGCGCCAGGCCGAGGGCAGCACCCTCGTCGCCGTCGAGGAAGGCGCCGTCCGGCTGCTGCCGCGCCTTGGCGACGGCAAGCTGCTCGTCCAGGCGGGCCAGGCCGCCAGCATGACGGCGCAGCAGGTCTTGCCCGCGCACGCTGTCTCGCCCGACATCTGGGCCTGGCGCCAGGGCCTGCTGCTGGCCGACGCCATGCCGCTGCGCGACTTCCTGCATGAACTGAGCCGCTACCGCCACGGCTTGCTGGGCTGCGACGACACGGTCGCCCATCTGCGCATCTCCGGCGTCTTCCCGCTGGCCGACCTCGATGCCGTGCTGCTGTCGCTGCCCGAATCCCTGCCGGTGGACGTGCGCCTGCGCACGCGCTACTGGGTGCAGGTGGAAGCGCGCCAGCAGCGCTGAAGATATATTTTGACGCCAGCGCAAAAAAAACTTACCCGCTTTCGATTCTCGCGTGACCTGTGTAGGCAACGTTCTTTTTGACGACTACACCACAAGGTAACCATGTCTCCAGTTATGTCTTCCCAGTCCCGGTCCCGGCCGCGCCCGCGGCGCACGCGCATGGCGCATGCCGTCCAGTTCGTCTTCATCGGTTCGGCCCTGCTGCTGAACGCCCAGGCGCCCGCCCTGGCGCAGGACAGCACGGCGGCGCCAGCGGCCAGCCAGGACTTCCAGGTGCCGGCCGGCGACCTGGCAACGGCGCTGCGCCAGGTCGCCAGCCAGTCCAGGGTCATCCTCAGCTTCACGCCGGAACAGACGCGCGGCAAGACCTCTTCCAGCCTTACCGGCCGCCACGACGTGCTGGCCGCCCTGAACGGCGTCTTGCGCGGCACCGGCCTGAAGGCGGAACGCAGCGCGAATGGCAGCTTTGTCCTGCGCCCGGCCGATGCCGAAGCCAGGGGCGAGGCGCTGTCCATGATGCCGGAAGTGTCGGTCAAGGCGCAGCAGGATGCCACCGAAGGCTCGGGCGCGTATGTCTCCCCCCTGCCGATCGCCACGGCCACGCCGCTGGGCCTGTCGATCAGGGAAACGCCGCAGTCGGTCAGCGTCATCACGCAGCAGCGCATGCAGGACCAGGGCTTGAGCACCATCGCGCAGGTGATGGCGCAAACACCGGGCATCACCCTGTTCGCGCTGGGCAGCGAGCGCACGGGCTTCACTTCGCGCGGCTATTCGATCACCAATTACCAGCTCGATGGCGTCAGCACGCATTCGGAAAACCTGGGCCTCAATGCGATACCGTCGCAAAGCCTGGCCGACATGGCGCTGTACGACCGCATCGAAGTGCTGCGCGGCGCCTCGGGCCTGATGACGGGTGCCGGCGACGCCTCGGGCGCCATCAACATGGTGCGCAAGAAGCCGACGGCGCAGTTCCAGGCGTCCGTCGAGGGCGAACTGGGTTCCTACGATGAACGGCGCGTCATGGCCGACGTTGCCGGCCCACTCAACGCAGCGCGCACGCTGCGCGGCCGCCTGGTGACGGTGTACGAGGAAGGCGACAGCATCATCGACGGCTACAGCCGCGACAAGAAAGTGGTGTATGGCGTGGTCGAGGCGGATCTCTCGAGCGACACGAAACTGACGGCCGGCGTCACGCACCAGCGCAAGCGCTCGAACGGATCCCTGTCCTACCTGGGCTTCCCCCTGTTCTACAGCAATGGCGCAATGACGGACCTGCCCCGCTCCTTCAGCCCGGCGGCCACGTCGAACCGCTTCGGCACCAATTCGACCGACCTCTTCGCCACCCTGGAACACGCACTGAGCAACGACTGGAAGCTGAAAATCTCGGCCAACCGCGTGCAATCGTCGCAGGAAGAGCGCGCCGTCTACCTGAACGTGAGCGAGGGTTTTCCCGACCAGGCCACGGGCGATGGCCTGCGTTTGAGCGCCGACTACCGCGATTACCAGCTCCAGGTCAACAGCGTGGACGTCAATGTGCGCGGCCCGTTCAGCGCGTTCGGCCGCCAGCATGAACTGGTGCTGGGCATGGACTACAACGAATTTCAAAGCACGACAGACGGCAGGTTCGACTGGAATATCCAGGGCAAGGCCGCCAACCTGTACCGCTGGAATCGCACGGCAACGCCCGTGTTTGGCGACACCTATGTCACCTATGACAGCACGCGCCGCCAGGCCAGCGCGTATGCCGCCACGCGCCTGAACCTGTCCGAGCGCCTGAAACTGATCGCTGGCGCGAAGGTGCTGCGCTACAGCGAGAACTACATCTCGGATGCGCCTTCCGTGAATTTTTACAGCGCCTCCCCCGCCTCGGAAAGCCGCGTCTTCACGCCGTACGGCGGCCTGGTGTTCGACATCGACGGCACGCACAGCGCCTACGCCAGCTATTCCACCATCTACCAGCCACAGGCCCAGCAAGACCGCTACGGCAAGCTGCTGGCGCCGCGCGAGGGCAAGACCCTGGAAGCGGGCGTCAAGAGCGGCTGGCTCGATGGCCGTCTGAACACCTCTGTCGCGCTGTACCAGATCCGCCAGAGCAACCTGGCCGAATCGGATCCCGGCTACACCGTGCCGGGCACGAACAATCCCGCAAACCGCGCCATCAAGGGCGCCAAGACCCAGGGCGTGGACCTGGAAGCGACGGGTGCCCTGACGCCGGACTGGAACATTTCGGCATCGTGGTCCTACAGCCAGACGGAAAACAATACCGGCAAGGCGATCCTGACCACCTTCCCGCGCCACCTGGTGAAACTGTGGACCACCTGGCGCCTGCCCGGCGACTTGCATCGCCTGACGGTGGGCGGCGGCGTGAACTGGCAAAGCCGCGTGTACTCCGACATCGATGCGTGGCAAATCAACAGCACCCTGCACTGGGAACAGAAGGCGTATTCGGTGGCCAGCCTGATGGCGCGCTACGACGTCAGCGACAAGCTCTCTGCCACCGTGAACGTGGCCAACCTGTTCGACAAACAGTACACGGCTTCCGTGTCGGACTGGTGGTACTCGGGCATGTATGGCCCGGCACGCAAGGTGGCGTTGAGCGTGCGCTACCAGTTCTAGGGTCGGCTGAATATTTCACATTGGCGCAGGGCCGGTGATACAATTTTCCCGCTTCACGGGCGTTGCCGGTCATTGCCGCCAACGCCCGTGCCCATAGAGACACCCAAGGAGAATGTGTGAAGGACCTCGCCCCCGCCCTGCCAGCCGATCCGGCCGACCAACCCGCCAATCCCTCGCGCCGGCGCATTTTCCAGGCTGCTTCCGCAGTCGGCCTGGCCGCCAGCCTGCCGGCGCTGGCCGACGCCGCGCCAGCCAGGAAGACCATCGTCAAAGGTTCGCTCGACGCGAAACTCAAGGCGCACGTCAAGAACGTGGTCGTGATTTACCTGGAAAACCGCAGCTTCAACAACCTGTTCGCCAACTTCCCCGGCACCAGCGCGCCCCTGTCCGCCGTCACGGCGGAACAGGCGCAGCAGCTGGACCGCGACGGCAAGCCGCTGGCCACCCTGCCGAAGATCTGGGGCGGCCTGGTGCCGAACCAGCAGAATATCGGCGGCATCGATTACCTGATCAAGGAAGACCAGATTTCCGGCCTGCCGAACGCGCCCTATAAATTGAGCGACGCGGCCGGCAAGCCTCTGCCCGAGAGCATCATCACGCGCGACCTCGTGCACCGCTTCTATAACAACCAGATGCAGATCAACGGCGGCAAGAACGACGGCTTTGCCGCCTGGGCCGACAGCGGCGGGCTGGTGATGGGCCATTACGGCGAAACGTCGAAAAACCTGAATCTGTGGCAGATCGCCGAACAGTACACCCTGTGCGACAACTTCTTCATGGCGGCCTTCGGCGGCTCCTACATGAACCACCAGTTCCTGGTCACGGGCCGCGCCAACGAATACTTCAACGCATCCGAGACGGCGGCGAAGAAAAAGATCGCCGTGCTGTCGGACGGTCCGCAAGGCGTGCGCCTGGCGATCTCGCCCGAGTGCCCGGCCTCGGCGCTCGAGGGCAAGCCGAAATACGTGAACGACGGCGCCATCACGCCGGACGGCTATGCCGTCAACACCATGGCGCCGCCCTACCAGCCCAGCTACATCCGCCCCGCCTTTGACGGCGACCCGCTGCACGCCGATCCGGCCGACGCGAATACGCTGCCGCCGCAAACCTACGACACCATCGGCGACCTACTGTCGCGCAAGGGCGTCAGCTGGGCGTGGTATGGCGGCGGCTGGCAAGCGGCGCTCGACCACAAGGGCGGCGGCAGCAAGCCGAACTTCCAGTTCCACCACCAGCCGCTGAATTACTTCAAGCAGTTCGCCCCGGGCACGGCGGCGCGCGCCGAGCACCTGCGCGACGGCGGCACGGGCGACAGCCCGATTTCGAACAAATTCCTCGCCGCCGCCGTGGCGGGCAAGCTGCCGGCCGTGACCTTCTACAAGCCGCAGGGTAATTTGAACCTGCACGCCGGCTACTCGGACATCGAGTCGGGCGACCAGCACGTGGCCAACATCATCGCCCACTTGAAGGCGTCGCCGCAGTGGAAGGACATGATCGTGGTGATCACGTTCGACGAAAACGGCGGCTGGTGGGATCACGTGGCGCCGCCGAAGGGCGACCGCTGGGGCCCGGGCACGCGCATTCCCGCCATCGTCGTCTCGCCATATGCGAAGAAAGGCGCCGTCGACCACAGCTTCTACGACACCACGTCGATCCTGCGCCTGATCACGCGCCTGCACGACCTGCCACTGCTCGAAGGCCTGAAAGTGCGCAACGACGCGTTCGCGGCCCGTGGCGCGCTGCCGCCCGGCGACCTGACGGGCGCCCTGAGCTTCCGCTGATAGAACAACAGCGCATCCCACAATGCGGCACGCCTGTGATACACTGCGTGCCGCACTTAAATCCGCAGGACAAGTTTTCCTGATGGTTGTCCCAACAATGAGCCCGACTCCAGTAGCCGGGCTTTTGTTTTGTGGATGAAGTTAAAGCGTATTGACATAGGCGGGCAACACCTTGCCCGTCCCCTGGCTTTCGCAAGCCAGGGACAGAGGTTAGCAAATGAGAGATAAAAAAGACAACGCCACCATCGATTTGCCCGGCTTCGGCCCGCCGCCGGCGCCCGACGCGCCAGAGCCGGCGCCGGAACCGCAGCGCCGCGTGCGCACGCGCAAGGTGGCCTTGAAACAGGTGCAGCTGGAATTGCTGGAGCCGACCGATGCCACGGGCTTGCCCGTCTGGACGCGCGACCCCGGCCTCGACCTGACCGGCTTGCCGGTCTGGGCGCCCGACAATTGACCCCATGCCGGCGGCCGTTTGCCGCCAGCTTCCACACCACCATCCGCACAAGGGCGTAAGCCTGTAGACTGTGCCCATCCACCCGCCTTTTACCGGTTACGCCCCCTATGAACACCACCTCCGACACTACCACCGCTTTTTCCAGCCTGCCGCTGACGCCCGCCTTCCTGGCCAACCTGGACTCGCTCGGCTATCACGAGATGACCACCATCCAGGCGCAAAGCCTGCCGGCGGTGCTCGACGGCCGCGACCTGATCGCCCAGGCCAAGACGGGCAGCGGCAAGACCGCCGCCTTCGGCATCGGCATCCTGCACAAGCTCAATCCGGCCTGGTTCGCCGTGCAGGGCCTGGTGCTCTGCCCCACGCGCGAACTGGCCGACCAGGTGGCCAATGAACTGCGCCGCCTGGCGCGCGCGGCCGGCAACATCAAGATCCTGACCCTGACGGGCGGCGCGCCGATGCGCCCGCAAATCGCTTCGCTGGAACACGGCGCGCACATCGTCGTCGGCACGCCGGGCCGCCTGCGCGATCACCTGGGCCGCGGCACCATCAACCTGAACCACGTGCAAACGCTGGTGCTCGATGAAGCGGACCGCATGACGGACATGGGTTTTTACGAGGAAATCGCCGGCATCGTCAGCGCCTGCCCGGCGCGCCGCCAGACCTTGCTGTTCTCGGCCACGTACCCGGAAGACATCCGCCGCGCCACCGCGTCGTTCCTCGTCAACCCGCTGGAAGTGACGGTCGAAGCGCAGCATGACAACGACAAGATCGAACAGCGCTTCTATGAAATCGGCTTCGACGAGCGCAATGCGGCCGTCGGCAAGCTGCTCAAGCACTTCAAGCCGGAATCGACACTGGCCTTCTGCAACACCAAGGTGCATTGCCGCGAACTGGCAGAAGAACTGCGCCAGCAAGGCTTTTCCGCGCTGGCCCTGTACGGCGAGCTGGAACAGCGCGAGCGCGATGAAATCCTCGTGCTGTTCGCCAACCGCAGCTGCTCCGTGCTGGTGGCCACCGACGTCGCCGCGCGCGGCCTCGACATCTCCGACCTGGGCGCCGTGATCAACGTCGACGTCTCGAAGGATACGGAAGTGCACATCCACCGCATCGGCCGCACGGGCCGCGGCAGCAAGAAGGGCCTGGCCCTGTCGCTGTGCGCGCCGAACGAAAAGAAATGGGTCAAGCTGATCGAGCAATACCAGAACAGCGCCGCCGAATGGCACGCGCTGAAGGAACTGGACGAGGACGACGGCGCCGAGGCGCTGCCGGCGCCGATGGTCACCCTGTGCATCATGGGCGGCAAGAAGGACAAGCTGCGTCCGGGCGACCTGCTGGGCGCGCTGACGGGCGACGCCGGCCTCACCAAGGAGCAGGTGGGCAAGATCAACGTGTTCGAGTTCATGACCTATGTGGCGCTCGACCGCAACGTGGCCGAAGCGGCCTTCAAGCGCCTGAACGCGGGTAATACCCTGGGGCGCGACTTCGGCAACATCAAGGGCCGCAGCTTCAAGATGCGCTTTATCGAGGCGTAAGGCTTTGCAAGGCACGCAGGGTCGCCATGACCCTGCGCCCCGGATAGCCTGCCCAGGCGGGATACCGCCCGCGGTAATAGCAGTTCCAGTAGCTGGCGGCGCGCCGCTCCAGGGTCGCGACATACGCGGGGTTCTCCCGCAGATAACGCGCCAGCGCATCGGCATTCCAGGCCGGCAGCGCCGCCCCGATTCTTTCCACGATCTCCAGCACGTATTCGCCGCACAGGTGCACGAGGAACGGCACCGTCCACGGCCGCTCCTGCCGCAACAGCTGCGCCACGCAGTGCTCGCGCAAGTGGCCGTCATGGTGGCGCGTGCCCAGGCACAGGGCGATCACGCCCGCGTCGCCAGCCAGCCGCGTGCAAGCGAGCAGCTGCTCGCGGCCATAATACGTGCGCAACGGTATGCGCAGGAGGTGGCCATCCTGGCGCACCTCGAACACGCCTGCGGGAGCGTGCGGCTGCCCGCTGGACAAGGCCGGCAACAGGTGCGCCAGCGTATCGGCCAGCACCGCCGGCAAGGCCTGCGCCTCAGTCATCGGACGCGTCCCTGCACGTCTTGCGCACGCCCAGCGCAGGCTTATCCCTCTTTTCAAAGATCACATTCGAATACCACCCGGCCGGATCGCCGTCGCTGGGCTTGCCCAGCGAAATATAGTAGCCGTCGTGCGCAAACACGGCTGTGGTTTCCTTGCCCGGCATGGCGGCCCGCAGGAAGGCGGGATACGCCGCCTTGTCCAGCCGGGCAAAGTGCGCGGCCAGCAGCGCCAGCAGGCGCGCGTGCGTCTGCGGCGCATACGGGAACAGGTACAGGTATTCGACCAGTTCATTGCCGTCGGCCAGGCGCGTGACGGCAGCCGTCGCTGCTTCCGCTACGCCACCGAAGCGGCACAAGGTGCCGCCGCTGTAGGCGAAGTCGATGACGGTCTGCGGCGCGCACGCCTGCCGTTCGCGGTCGATGCCGACGGGCGGCAGCGCGCGCACCTGTGCCAGCAGCGCCTCGCCGGACGTGGCCAGCACGGGGAAGCCCGGGCATTCGCTGGCCGCCTGCGCGGACGAGAAGGCAAGACAACAACTGAACAACAGCACAGCACGCTTCACGGCATCTCCCGTTTCCATCAGGCGGCCATTATGCATGGCCGGCGCGGATACGGCCACACGCTCACAAGGGGCGCGCCTGCTGGCCCTGCGGCGTATCCTCGATCTCGTAGCCGGCCGCCCGCGCCAGTTCTCGCAGGCGGTCCGCCTCGGACCACAGCCGCTGTGCGCGGGCCACGGCGCGCTCTTCCAGCCACGCCCGCACCTGCTCCGGCACGGCCGCCGACGCCGGCCGCCAGCGCAGCAGGTCGAGTCCCAGCGCCGCATCGAAGCGGGCCATGGTGGCCTTTTTCACGGCATCCGGCATATCGCTTTTCAGCAGTTCCCAGGCCACGGCCAGCGCGCGCGGGTAATTGAGGTCATCGTTGAGCTGTGCCGCGAAGCGCGCCAGCCATGTGGGATCGGCATCGCCCGCCGCCTCGCCCAGGCCATGTACGGTCGCGCGCAGGCGCGCCAGGCCGCTGGCGGCGGCGCGCAAGGCATCGTGCGTGAAATTGAGGCTGCTGCGGTAATGGGCGCCCAGGCACAGGTAGCGGTAGGCGAGCGGATCGACGCCCTGCTCCAGCAGGCTATGCAAGCGCAAAAAGTCACCGGAAGATTTCGACATCTTCGCATCCTGCGTCTTCAGGAAGGCGCCGTGCAGCCAGAAATTGGCCAGGCGCGTGCCATGGCGCGCTTCCGTCTGCGCGATCTCGTTGCTGTGGTGGACGGCCACATGGTCTTCGCCGCCGCAATGGATGTCGAAATACGCGCCCAGGTGCTTTTCCGCCATCGCCGAGCATTCGATATGCCAGCCGGGAAAGCCCAGGCCCCAGGGGCTGTCCCATTCCATCTGCCGCTGCCCCGGCGCACCGCTGAACTTCCACAGCGCGAAGTCGCAGATATCGCGCTTCTCGCCCAACTCCACGCGCTTGCCCGCCTGCAGGCCATCGCGCTGCAAGCGCGCCAGTGTTCCATAGCTGTCCTGGCGCGTCGTGTCGAAATAGATGCCGTCACTAGTACGGTAGGTATAGCCCTTCGCTTCCAGGTCGCGGATGAAGGCGATCTGCTCGGGAATGTGATCGGTGGCGCGGCACCAGACGGTGGGCGGCAGGATATTCAAGCGGTGCAGATCGTCTTCGAACGCGCGCGTGAATGCGGCGGCGATATCCCAGGCCGACTTGCCGCTGCGGGCGCTGCGCGCTTCGACCTTGTCGTCGCCGCTGTCCGCATCCGACGTCAAATGGCCCACGTCCGTGATATTCATCACGTGACGCACCTGCAGGCCGTTGAACTCGAGCGCGCGGCGCAAGCCGTCGACGAACAGATAGGTGCGCAGGTTGCCGATATGCGCGTAATCGTACACGGTGGGGCCGCAGGCATACAGGCCCGCCTGGCCCGGGGCGATGGTTTCGAAGGGCCGCAGGCTGCGGCTATACGTGTCGTACAAATGAAGTGTCATGCGGGACTTTCATGCGCGTTGCGGAAAAAGAAAATGGCCACAGGTCTTTCAACACTGTGGCCATCGGAATGAGGAGTAAAAACTTATCGGCGCAAGGCCGCATCCTCCCGGGGCCAGGTACACGGACACAGCGCGGCAGCGGCGCGGTATGCAGGGACTGGATGGAGGATGAAAGAGGTCATGAGGGAGAATATCGCATGCGCGCCGGCGGGCCGTCAAGCCCGTCGGCGGCGCTGTGTTATTTTTTCGCCTGCTCGATATGCGGCAGCAGCACCGTCAGGATGCCCAGCAGCGGCAGGTAGGAGCAAATCTTGTAGACATAGGCGATGCCCGAGACGTCGGCCAGGTGGCCCATGGCGGCGGCCGCGATGCCGGACACGCCGAACATCAGGCCGAAGAAGATCCCCGCGATCATGCCCACCTTGCCCGGCACCAGTTCTTGCGCGAAAACGACGATGGCGGAAAACGCGGAGGAAATCACGAAACCGATGATCACCGTCAAGACGGCCGTCCAGAACAGGTCGACATATGGCAGCAACAGGGTAAATGGCGCCGCGCCCAGGATGGAAATCCAGATCACGCGCTTGCGGCCGATGCGGTCGCCGATGGGGCCGCCCATGAAGGTGCCCGCCGCCACGGCGGCGAGGAAGAGGAACAAATACAACTGGGCATCGCCGAGCGACAGGTGGAACTTGTCGATCAGGTAGAACGTGTAATAGCTCGACAGGCTGGCCATATAGATGTACTTCGAGAACACCAGCAGCGCCAGCACGCCCAGCGCACCCATCACCTTATTGCGCGACAGGTTGGGCCCCTGGCCGCCCGCCTTCGGCTTGAAGCTGGCCAGGTGGCCGCTATACCAGTGGCTGACCTTGTACAGCACGCCGATGGCCAGCACGGCCAGCAGGCTGAACCAGGCGATATTGCCGTGGCCACGGTTCACGATGACGGCGGCCGCCAGCAGCGGGCCCAGCGCGGAGCCGACGTTGCCGCCCACCTGGAACAGCGACTGGGCAAAGCCGTAGCGCCCGCCGGAGGCCATGCGCGCCACGCGCGATGCTTCCGGGTGGAAAGTCGAGGAGCCGACGCCGATCAGGCCCGAGGCGATCAGCAGCGTCGGGAAGGTCGTGACGACGGACAGCATCAGCACGCCGGCGAGGGTAAAGCACATGCCAACAGGCAACAGGAATGGCAGCGGACGGCGGTCCGTGTACAAGCCGATCCAGGGCTGCAGCAGCGATGCCGTGCACTGGAACGTCAGGGTGATGAGGCCGACCTGGGTAAAACTGAGTGAAAACTCGGCTTTCAGCATCGGATAAATCGACGGCAATAATGCCTGGATCAGGTCATTGAGCAAATGCACGAAGGCGACGGCGCCCAGGATGTGCATGGCCAGGCCTGATTGTTGTTGGGAATTATGGAGCGCAGGGGCCGCCGGCATCGGCGTGGCCAATGTCGGGGCAGGTGTGGTTGTGTGCATGGTTCATCCGCAGTGATCGGGCCCGGCAGGCGGCCCGGCAAAGAAAGCAGTATAGTATGGTCGCTGGACTGATAACTTCCAATAATCGTCGCTTAAGTGACAACCCTGAGACACGCGCGGCGACCTGGCCGGCGACAGACAACACATGCATACCGACCACCCTGTCCTGGCCCAGCCGGACGGCATCCCATTCAGCCGCAGCACCAATGCGCACGACTACCAGCACGTGCCGCGCCCCGTGACGGCCATGTCCAAGCAATACGCGGCGGGCGACCATACGGCGCCGCACAATCATGTGCGGGCCCAGCTGCTGTACGCCACCGAAGGCGTGATGCGCGTAACGGCCGAGCACGGCGTGTGGATATTGCCGCCGCGCCGCGCCCTGCTGATACCGGTCGGCGTCGTGCATGAAGTCCATATACTTAGCGAACTGAGCATGCGCACCGTGTACATCGATGCGCAGGTGGCCACCCCGTTCGGCCCCGATTGCAAGGTGCTCGAGGTCAGCCGGCTGCTGCGCGAGCTGATCCTGGCGCTGCTGGCCGAGCCCGTCGAGTACGCGCTGGCGGGCCGCGGCGACTGGCTGGCGCACCTGATCCTGTCCGAACTGACCCTGGCCGACACCGTGCCGATTGCCATCCCCTGGCCGCGCGACCGGCGTCTGGTGGCCGTCTGTTCCGCCATCATGGCGGCGCCCGGCAGCCGGCGCAGCATCGAGGACTGGGCCCATGACGCGGGCGCCAGCGCGCGCACGCTGATCCGCCTGTTCCCCAAGGAAACGGGCTTGCATTACCGTCAATGGCTGCAGCAAGTCCACCTGGCCGAGGCCTTCTGCCGCCTGGACCGGGGCGAAGGCGTGGCCGCCATCGCCTATGCGCTCGGCTACGCCAGCCCCAGCGCCTTCAGCGCCATGTTCCGCCGCATCCTGGGACGCACGCCGCAGCATTACCTGGGCGAATGGCGCGGCGCGTAGCTGGGCTTAGCGCGGCAAGGCCACGCGTAAGCCGACAAGCTGCGCTGGCTGTCGGCTTACGCCCTGCGGACTAAGCCGCCTTACTTCTTCTCGCCGGAAATCAGGCGGTAAGCCAGTGCACCGAGCAAGGCGCCGATGATAGGCGCCAGCCAGAACAGCCACAGCTGGCTCGTGGCCCAGTCGCCCACGTACAGCGCCACGCCCGTGCTGCGGGCCGGATTGACGGAGGTATTGGTGACCGGAATGCTGATCAGGTGAATCAGGGTCAGCGCCAGGCCGATCGGCAATGGCGCGAAGCCGGCCGGGGCGCGCTTGTCGGTGGCGCCGAGGATGACGATCAGGAAGAACATCGTCAGGACGATTTCGATGACGAGGGCCGACAGCATCGAATAGCCGCCCGGCGAATGGGCACCGTAGCCGTTCGAGGCAAAGCCCTTGCTGACGTCGAAACCGGCCTGGCCGCTGGCGATCACGTACAGCACGCCGCCGGCCACGATGGCGCCCAGCACTTGCGCGATGATGTAGGGCAGCAATTGATTGGCGGGAAAGCGGCCACCGGCCCACAGGCCGATCGACACGGCGGGATTCAGGTGGCAACCCGAGATGTGGCCGATGGCGTAGGCCATCGTCAGCACCGTCAAGCCAAACGCCAGCGCCACGCCGGCAAAACCGATACCGAGGCCGGGGAAGGCGGCGGCCAGCACCGCACTGCCGCAGCCGCCCAGCACCAGCCAGAACGTACCGAGAAACTCGGCTCCATATTGTTTCATGATGTATTCCTTCAAAGTGACGAGAAAACGCGCTAGGGATGACCAACCGCACTTCAGTTCCGCCTCCGTTCGACCCGGATGGCCACAACGACAGCAGGCAACGCTCCACATCGAGCCGCAGAGCGCGCATAATGACACAACGTCATTATCAAGGCAACATTATTATGTATAATAATGTTAATGGTTCTCTTGACACCTAAAGGCTATTTTGATAATTTTCCTCGCGCCTCGCGGCGCATGTATTTGTGTGGCGCCGCCAGTGGCGCGAAGCCGAAGCCCGCATACAAGCCATGGGCGTCATCGGTGCCCAGCATCCAGGCAACATCGCGCAAACGTTCGTCATTGAGCACGGCAGCCACCAATTGCTTGCCATATCCCCTGCCCTGGCAGGCGGGCAGCACGAAAACGTCGCGCAAGTACGCAAAGTCCGTGCAATCGGTGATGACCCTGGCGAAGGCCACTTGCTGGCCATCCACATAGCCGCCGAAACACAGGGCGTTGTCGATGCCCTTGCGTACCGTTTCCAGCGCCACGCCGCGCTTCCAGTACGATTGCTCGCTCAGGTAGCGATGGATCATGGCGACATCGAGCTCGCCGCGGTCGGTGGAGATGCGCATGCTCGCCTTCATCAGTTCTTGATCAGCACGTCGGCTTCCGCGATGCTGGGTTCACCGAAGTACACGGTGCGCACGCCGCCCTTGTCGTCGCTGCCGATATACACGCCCGTCATGCTGCGCTGGGCCGGGTCATACAGGATGCTGTAGCGGTGACCGCAATTGTGCGGCTCGCAGACACTCGTCAGGAGGAGCGCCTTGCCATCGATTTCGATGGGCTTGAGCGGACTCGTCACGCCGTTCGGCACCCAGCGTTGCTTCTTCAGCCCGGCCCTCTTCAAGCCCACATTGAAGGCGGTGCGAAATGCGTAGTCAGCCTTGTAGACCTCAGGGAAATACGGGCAGGCCGAGCTGCCGTCGCAGCTCTGCGCCTGCTCGATCAGCGACAGTTTGGGCGTGCGCGCCTGCGCCGGCATGACGGCCAGCGCCATGGCAGCGCTGACGAACAGGGGGACTAGCGAACGTGCGTGCATGAAATCTCCTGAAAGCAACAAATAATGCGCACAGCATAGCAGAATGGCATGTTTACCCCTGGCACGGCATCACGGCGAGCAGCGGATGCCGACCACGCCGTTGACCTTGCCTTCCGGCCAGTCCGTCTCGCGCCAGCGGTACACGCCGGGGGCGACGAAGATCAGTTGCCACTCCACCAGCTTGCCATTCGCATTCGTGCGGGTTTCATTGTCGTAGCGCAAAGTCAGGCTGCGTTCCGTTTCCGCCATCACCGTCGCGGCAAAGCGGTTGGTCTCGCCCAGCTTGCTTTTCCAGGTACGGTCATTGAAGATCGCCAGCCGCTGATGATCATCAGACAACTGCATGCGCGTAAAGTGCCGTGCTTCGTCGCACACGCTATTCGTATTGAAGCTGTCGGACCAGCTGCCCGACAATTGCGTGACATCGAACGGTACGGGAGCGGCAGTCACGGCCGCGCTCAGCAGCAAAGTTGCAAGCATAGGAGGTCAATAGAGAACGAAAAGAAAGGATAAATCATGGCAGGCGCAGCGCCAGGGTAATGCTGGACGGCAACGCAGGCGTACGCCGGTGCAAGGTCGCCTGTTCATACGCATAGGCCATGGCGATCAGCTGCGCCTCGGCATGCAAGGCCCCGATGAAAGACAGGCCGACCGGCAAGCCGCGCACGGCGCCGGCCGGTACCGTGATCTGCGGCTGGATGGCATGCGCCGGCGGCACGGCGTGGCACGTGGGGCCCACCAGCGCATCGAGCGCCTGCGCGCGCAGCAATTCTTCGATGGCGCCCGGCACGGAGGCCGGCGGCAGTTCAACCAGTTCGGCGCCCTGCCCGCGCAATACCTGCAGCGCCTGCTCGATCACGGCATCGGTCGCGGCGCAGCGGCCAAACAGGCCGCGCGCCACGCCGATGCGGCGCCCGTGCAGGCCAGCAACATCCAGCGCTGCGCCATGGGTCGCCGTATCGCCGCACAGGGCGGCCAGCAGCCAGGCCGCCTCGCGCACGCTGGGCGCCATCGGACCTGCCGCGGCCGGTTCGCCCGCCTGCCCGGCGGCTGCCCTGCCCGTCGGCTGGATGGCGACCAGGCCGCACGTGGAGGCGGGCGCGACAATGGAGCCGTCCGCCTCGCTGTCGACGGCCAGGATGGTCAGGCCCGCCCAGCTGGCACTCGCATGCGGCACGCTGACAGCGGCCCACTGGCGCAAATTGCTCTTGCCGATGATGACGGCGCCGGCCGCGCGCAAACGGGCGGCGACGAAGGAATCGCAGCGCGCATGCGTGGCCGCCGGCGCCTGCGTGCGCGTCGTCATGCGGTCGCCCGTGGCGATATTATCGCGCAAGACGACGGGGATGCCGTGCAAGGGGCCGCGCACCTTGCGCCCTTGCCGCTCGCGGTCCATTTCCAGGGCAATTTTCAAGGCGTCGGGATTGATTTCAATGCCGGGATAGGCGCGCGCGCCGATGCTGCACAGCGAACGGATGCGCGCCAGGTACTGCGACGTCAGCGCATGCGAACTGAGCTTGCCCGCCTGCATCATCTGCTGCTGCGGCAAGACCCCGGCATCGAGCAAATGGGCCATGGGGCTGGCTGGCGCCGTGGCACGGGCCAGCACGGGACGCGAGGCGCGTGCCGGAACAGCCGTCACGGCAGGCGTCGCGCCCCGGGATGGGCCATTCCATAACAGGTGACTGCGCTGCATGCTATCTCCAGAGAACTTCAATGTTGCTAACGCAACAGTGTGCTTGCCATAGCATAGCAGTCCTGGCCAGCAAATAGTTGCGATAAGGAATTATTTTTTAAGCAAAAAAAACGCCGCCCGAAGGCAGCGTTTCTTGATGATCGACAACTGGGGCAAGCCAGGCCGGCATTCGCCAGGCCCCGCATGCAACGCAGTATGACGCTCTCTTAGTTGCGTACGACACGCTTGTATTCGTTGGTACGGGTGTCGATTTCGATGACATCGTCTTGCGCAACGAACAGTGGCACTTGCACGGTGTGGCGGTGCGCGTCGATGGCGTTTTCGATCTTGGCTTCTTTCAGGACGTTGCCCGACGTATTGCCCTTGACTGCAGGCTCCGAGTACACCACTTGACGGGCGATGGTCGTAGGCAGTTCAACGGAGATGGCTTTGCCGTCGTAGAAAATGGCTTCGCATTCCATGCCATCTTTCAGGTAGTTCAGCGCTTCGCCCAGGTTTTCTTCTTCGATTTCGTACTGGTTGTACTCGGCGTCCATGAAGACGAACAGCGGATCGGCGAAGTAGGAGTACGTCACTGGCTTTTTATCCAGAACGACCACGTCGAACTTGTCGTCGCCGCGGAACACGTTTTCCATCGGGGTGTTCGTCAGAAGATTTTTCATCTTCCATTTGTAGGTGAAGCCCGTGCGGCTCGAACCGTTGACATCAGAACGCAACACGATCATTGGCTTGCTGTCGACCATGATGATATTGCCAACACGAATTTCTTTTGCGGGTTTCATAGGAATGTACGTAAAAAGTGGGTTGCATGAAGACCATCTGCCGCTTCGGAGCCATCAGCGCCGCAAGCTTGCGTTTGATCGGTTAAAAATACGTTAGAAATAACCGGGCATTTTACCTTAATTTTTGGCAAGCGCCTATCTCGTCGCACCGGCGAACGCCAGCAAGTTACTTGCCAGATCGCCATGGGCTTGCATCTGCCGCTGCCAGTCCTGCGCGCGCGCGCCGATGCGCGGCATGTCGGCCTGCAATGCGGGCCACAGCGCCGCCCAGCCCAGCGCCTGTGCGCCGGCGCCATTCCAGGCCAGCGCCGCCTGCACCAGGCTGGCGATCGGCCCCTCGGCGTCGATCGCATAACGCTGCAGGAATGCACGCAACTTGACGTGATGCAAGTTTTCATCTTGCAGGTAGATATGCCAGAGGAAGGGCTTGCCGGCCCATTGCGCGCGCACGAAGCTATCCTCGCCGCGCACCAGGTTGACGTCGCAAGCCCACAGCAGGCGGTCGTAATCGTCCTGCGGCACGAAGGGCAAGATGCGCACCGTCAGCGCGCCGCGCGTGCGGGCCGCGCCAGCGATAGCCGCATCGTCGCCGATAAAGGCTTGAACGGCATCGAACGCAACGCCTTCCGGCACCAGGCACACCACGGGCTCGCTTCCCGCCTTCCAGGCCGAAAACAGCTCGGCGACGGGGGCGGACGGGTAGCAGAACAGCGATACCTTCAAGGCGGCCATCTCTGCCGGCGTCACGCCGAACTGCCCGAGGAATGCCGCCATGGCGCCCGCATCAGCCTGGAACGCCAGCCTTTTCTCGTCCAGCGCCGCCTCGCGCAGCAAGCCGCCCGTTTTATGCGTGAAGCCAGGAAAGAAGAAATGCTTGATCATGCCGTGGCGCGGCGACGTCAGCGCATGGCAGCCCTCGACCCACTCTTCCGCCGTCAAGCCTTCCAGGTTCAGCCACACCGGGTGCGGCGCACACTGCGCCATGGCGGCGATATAGCCGGGCGGAATGTCGCAGGCAAAAAACTCGATGACGATGTCGGCCACGTCGCCGGGCACAAACACGCCATCCTGGCCGCGCCAGTGCCGCACCGTCACGCCGGATGCCTGCTGCACTTCGGCGCGCACATCGATATCGGGGCAGATGCGCTTGAAACTGGACAAATCATCGACCCACAAGGTGACGGCCACGCCATGCTCGCCGCACAACTGCCGCGCCAGACGCCAGCAAATGCCGATATCGCCGTAGTTGTCGACGACTTTGCAGAAGATGGCCAGAGATGGCGTGTGATCGGTAGGCAGTGGCATGAATAAGCGAAAAAATGAGTAACGTTGGCATAGCGGCGGAAAACAAAAAAGCCGCGCTGTTACCAGGCGGCTTTGTTGTTGGCTGATTCAGCCGGTCTGGCGTCCCCAAGGGGATTCGAACCCCTGTACTCACCGTGAAAGGGTGATGTCCTAGGCCTCTAGACGATGGGGACAGAAATCTGTCCTGAATGCGCTGCTTTGCACCCCGACCTGTTATTTACACTGCTACTTGCTTGACTACTTGCGAATCTGGCGTCCCCAAGGGGATTCGAACCCCTGTACTCACCGTGAAAGGGTGATGTCCTAGGCCTCTAGACGATGGGGAC
>NZ_JBXAKS010000018.1:0-90031 GCF_058798675.1 Janthinobacterium sp. GW822-FHT07H10 | reverse complement strand
TGGACGACGCGGGCGCCGAGGCGTGGCTCGCCGCCAACGCGGCACAGATCAACCAGACCCTGAACGCCATAGCCGGCCAGCAGCATGCCGTCGTCGGCCAGCAGGGCGGAGAGGTTGTGAATGGCCGCGCGCGTGGTCGGCTTGTCGAAGTAAATCAGCAGGTTGCGGCAGAAGATGACGTCGTAATGGCGGCTGTAGGTGGCCGTATCGAACTGCAGCAGGTTGCCCTGCCTGAACGTGACCTGTTCGCGCAAGGCGTCGATGATGCGGTAGGAATCGTCGGCCACATGCGTGAAATAGCGTTCGCGGAAGGCCACGTCCTGGGCGCGGAAGGCGTTGCGGCCATAGATGCCGGCCTGCGCCCGTTCGATGCAGCCGGGGCTCAGGTCATAGGCGTCGATGCTGAACGCCTGTTTCGGCACGGCGCCGTCGCGCAGCGCCATGGCCATCGAATATGGTTCCTCGCCGCCGGCGCAGGGAATCGACAGGATGCGCGTGGCGCGGCCCCGCGCCCAGCGTTCCTGCACCAGTTCGACGGTGGCGTAAAACGCCTGCGGGTCGCGGAACAGCCATGATTCGGGCACCACCACCAGTTCGATCAATTGCGTCATTTCGGCCGGCGTGAGCGCCTGCAGGTAGGCCTCGCTGTCGGCAAAGCCCGTTTGCTCCATGCGCTGGCTGACGGCCCGCTCGGCCACGGCTTTCGAGACGGACAGCCCGGTGGCGCGGCGCAGCAGCGTTTGCGCCGTCATGCCGCGCTCCCGGCCGGAAACAGCAGCGCGCGCACGTCGGGCGGCAGCAGGTGTTCGAGTTCCACCAGTTGCACGATGCCGTCGGCGTCGCTGGCCACCTGGCCCAGGAAGGGCGCCGTCGCCACGCCGCTGTCGTCGAGTTTTTGCGGATCGATGTCGGCGATGCCGCGCACCTGCGAGGCCATCAGCCCCAGCGCATGCGCGGCGCCGCCAGGCGCGCGGTAGTCGACGATGACGATGCGCGTGTCGAATTGCGCGGCCGCTGCGGGCAGCCCGGCCAGGCGCGACAGGTCGATCACGGGCACGGGCGCGCCGTGCAAGTCCATCAGCCCGGCCACATAATCGGGCGTGAGCGGCAACTGCTTGAGCTCCAGCAGCGGCAGCACGCGCACGATGCCGGCCAGCGGCAGGCCGTAGCGGTCGCGTCCGATGTGAAAGAGCAGTACTTTCATGGGGTTCAGATGGTGACGGCGAAGGTCGACACGCTCGACTGCAGGTCGCCGGCCGCGTACTGCAGCTGGTGCACCGCCTCGCTGGTGGCTTTCAGCGATTCCACCGTCTGCTGCGTGGCGTCGTTGAGCTGCATCATGGTGTCGGAAATCTGCGAGGCGCCGATCGCCTGCGACTGCATGCCTTGCAGCACGGCGTCAAACTGCGGCGTGAGTTTCTGCACCTGGTCCATCACGGACGACAGCTGTTCGGCCACTTGCCGCACTTCGCCCACGCTGCGGCGGATTTCCTCCGAAAATTTGTCCATGCCCATCACGCTGGCGGACACGGCCGATTGCATTTCCTTCAGCATTTGCTCGATATCCCAGGTGGACACGGAGGTCTGGTCGGCCAGGCGGCGGATTTCGGTGGCCACGACGGAGAAGCCGCGGCCCGCTTCGCCCGCTTTTTCCGCCTCGATGGCGGCGTTCAGCGACAGGATGTTGGTCTGGTCGGCCACCTTGGTGATGGTGATCAGCACGCTGTTGATGTTGCTGGCTTTTTCCGACAGGGCGGCCAGCTTGGCGTTGATGGAGTCGGTGGCCGAGACCATGTGCTGCATGGTCGAATCCATGCGCTTGAGGTTGTTCTGCGCTTCGGCCGTGGCATTCGTCGTGTAGTCGGCCACGGCGGTGGCGTCTTCCATGGTTTTCAGCAGCTGGCTCGTATTGGCCGAGATTTCCTTGGTGGTGCTGAGAATTTCCACGCTGGTTTGCGCCTGTTCAATGCCCGTGGCTTCCTGCTGGCGCGCCGAAGCGGCGATTTCCGTGGCCGAGGTCGTCACCTGGATGCCCGCCTTTTGCACATTGTTGAGCAGGCTGCGCAGGTTCTCGAACATCTTCGCCAGGCCGTTGCCCAGCTGGCCGATGGCGTCGCTGCCGGTGATGCTGACCTTGCCCGTCAAGTCGCCCGAGGCGGCCTTCGACACCACTTCCAGCAGCGAATCGACCTTGGCGCGCAAGCTATTCGTGGCGGCCAGTTCATTGGCCTGGTTGTCCTGGATGGTTTGCGCCATGCGGTTGAATTCTTCCGTCACCTTGCCCAGTTCGTCGCGCGAGATGATGGCGGCACGCGCGCCCTGCTCGCCGCCGGCGATGCGGCCGACGGCGTCCGTCAGGTTGTTCAGCGGGCCGAGGATGGCGCGGCCCAGCACGTAGGAAATGCCCAGCGCCAGCACGATGCACAGCACGCCGCCCAGCGCCAGCGTCAGCAGCATGGTTTCCTGCAGCCTGGCGGTGGTGGCCGTGCGTTCGGTCAGCAGGCGGGTTTCTTCGGCAGCCGCCTCGTCGAGCAGCCTGTTGGCTTGCAGGATGCCGGGCGAGCCGGCCGCAGGCACGAGGCGCGCCACCGCTTCGGTCGCGCCCGGTGCATTGCCCAGCGTGCGGCGTTTTTCGATCAAGGGGGTGATCCACTCCTTGACCCAGGCCGTGGTCAGCGCGTCAATCTTGCGGAAGCGTTCCGTCTGCGTCTTGTTATCGGCCGTCATGGTCATGGCCTTTTGCGTGTGCTGGCTCAGCACCGCCATCTCGTCGGTCTCCGAATTGAGCGACACTTCATTGCCGCTCAGGATGTAGCCCCGTGTTTCGACCTGGATTTGCAGGATGGAATTGTGGATCTTGTCGATCTCCACCAGCACTTCCATCGTATGCCGGTCCCAGGCATTGGCCTCGGACAGGCGCGAAAAGCTGTTGTAGGCGACGCCCAGCAGGATCAGGATGATGACCACGATCGAGCCGAAGCCCAGGTACAGTTTATTCTTGATACTCAGGTCTTTGAACATGGGAGGGCTCCGGAAGCGGGAAGGTCAGCACAATTGCACTGTAGCATTTTGCCATGCGGACAGCAAAATGGGGGCGATCTGGGCGCGCGCACGGCCGTAAATCACGGCCGAGTGCGCTCCAGACGTAAAAAAGCCGCCCATGGGCGGCTTTTGGCGGGCGCGGGAGGCGGTGCCTCCCGGCAACTACTTACTTCTGGCCGCGCTTTTCGCGGGCGATGGCGGCGATGCGCATGCGCAAGGCGTTGAGCTTGATGAAGCCGCCGGCGTCTGCCTGGTTGTAGGCGCCGCCGTCTTCGTCGAAGGTGGCGATGTTCATGTCGAACAGCGAATCGGTCTTCGAGTCGCGCGAGACGACGATCACATTGCCCTTGTACAACTTGATGCGTACCCAGCCGTTCACGGTTTCCTGCGTGTGGTCGATCAGGGTTTGCAGGGCGACGCGCTCGGGCGCCCACCAGTAGCCGTTGTAGATCATCGAGGCGTAGCGCGGCATCAGGTCGTCTTTCAGATGGGCAACTTCGCGGTCCAGGGTGATCGATTCGATGGCGCGGTGGGCTTTCAGCATGATGGTGCCGCCCGGGGTTTCATAGCAGCCGCGCGATTTCATGCCGACATAGCGGTTTTCCACCAGGTCCAGGCGTCCCACGCCATGCTTGCCGCCAACTTTGTTCAGTTCGGCCAGCACGGTGGCGGGCGACATGCGCACGCCGTTGATGGCGACGATGTCGCCTTTTTCGTATTCGATGTCCAGGTATTCCGCTTCGTCCGGCGCCTTTTCAGGGCTGACGGTCCAGCGCCACATGGTTTCTTCCGCTTCGGCGCTCGGGTTTTCCAGGTGGCGGCCTTCAAAGCTGATGTGCAGCAAGTTGGCGTCCATCGAGTACGGCGCGCCGCCGTTCTTGTGCTTCATGTCGATTTCGATGCCGGCGTCTTCCGCATACTTCAGCAGTTTTTCGCGCGACAGCAGATCCCACTCGCGCCATGGGGCGATGATCTTCACGCCTGGCTTCAGCGCGTAGGCGCCCAGTTCGAAACGCACCTGGTCGTTGCCCTTGCCGGTGGCACCGTGCGAAATGGCGTCGGCGCCGGTGGCGTTGGCGATTTCGATCAGGCGCTTGGCGATCAGCGGGCGGGCGATCGAGGTGCCCAGCAGGTATTCGCCTTCATACACGGTATTGGCGCGGAACATCGGGAAGACGAAATCGCGCACGAATTCCTCGCGCACGTCTTCGATATGGATGTTTTCCGGCTTGATGCCGAATTTGATGGCCTTGGCGCGTGCCGGTTCCAGTTCTTCGCCCTGGCCCAGGTCGGCCGTGAAGGTGACGATTTCGCACTGGTAGTTATCTTGCAGCCATTTCAGGATGACGGAGGTGTCGAGTCCGCCCGAATAGGCGAGAACTACTTTTTTAATGTCGCTCATATTGCTTCCAGTTGTCGTTGTCTATGTATGTAGTGCGATGCTGCCAGGTGATCGGCCATTTCCTGGCGAATTAACTGATTTTACCGAGTAACAGGTACTCGATTAAAGCTTTTTGCACGTGCAGGCGGTTTTCCGCCTCGTCCCACACCACCGATTGCGGGCCGTCGATCACTTCGGCGGCCACTTCCTCGCCGCGGTGGGCGGGCAGGCAGTGCATGAACAGCGCATCGGGCGCGGCGCGGGCCATCTTCGCGCCATCGACGATCCAGCCGTCGAAGGCGGCGATGCGGGCCGCGTTCTCCGCTTCGTAGCCCATGCTGGTCCACACGTCCGTGTTGACCAGGTGCGCGCCTTCGCAGGCGTCGGACGGGTTGGCGAAGAAGGTGTAGCGCTGCGTCTTGACCTGCGACAGGTCGATATCATAGCCCTTCGGCGTCGACACGTTGACGTGGAAGCCGAATACCTCGGCCGCCTGCAGCCACGAATACAGCATGTTGTTGGCGTCGCCGATCCAGGCGACGACCTTGCCGGCGATCGAACCGCGGTGCTCGATATACGTGAAGATGTCGGCAAATACCTGGCACGGGTGGTGTTCATTGGTCAGGCCATTGATCACGGGCACGCGCGAGTTGGCGGCGAAACGCTCGATGATTTCCTGGCCGAAGGTGCGCACCATGATGATGTCGCACATGCGCGACATGACTTGGCCCGCGTCTTCCACCGGTTCGCCGCGGCCCAGCTGCGAGTCGCGCGTGTTCAGGTAGATGGCGGCGCCGCCCAGTTGGTGCATGCCGGCCTCGAACGACAGGCGCGTGCGGGTGGAATTCTTTTCAAAGACCATCACCAGGGTGCGGTCGATCAGTGGATGGTAGATTTCGTAGTTCTTGAACTTGCGCTTGATCAGATGGGCGCGTTCGATCACATATTCGTACTCTTCCAACGTGAAATCGGAGAACTGGAGGTAGTGCTTGATCGGTTTTTTTGTAGACATAATGACCACTTGAAGATGCGCAGGCCGCCGGCGGCGTGCCTTTCCCGCCGGGTTGCATCAGCCGAAAAACGTCGTGCTGATGGCTGCCTTGCCCGGCGCGCTGCTGTGTTGACCGTCGCCCGTGGATGCCAATCGGGCGATACGATGCGGTTTGCCAAGTTGAAAATAATGCAATGGCAGGTACGTCAGCCGTTCAATTATAAGGGTTTTGCTTTTAGATTGGAAAGACCGTCCGGGCGCGTACTTGTATAGGCAAGCGCGCGCCCGTGTGCGGCAGGCATCAATAGATGCTGGCCGGGGCCGCGCCGTCCAGCTGGGGCGCCACCAGCGGCAGGTCCAGCGTGAAGTGCGTGCCGGCAGGGCTGCTGGCCACCTGGATGGTGCCGCCCAGCAGGGCCGTGACGATGTTGTAGCTGATCGACAGCCCCAGACCGCTGCCGCCCTGGCCCAGCTTGGTGGTAAAGAAGGGGTCGAAGATACGCGACAGATACTGTTCGGCGATGCCGCCGCCATTGTCGGCAAAGACGATCCGCACGCGCGCGGCGTCGGTCGTGGCCGACAGGCGCATGCAGCCCGTGCTGACGCTGCCGTCGTTGGCCGCCTGGTCGAAGGCGTGCAGCAGGGCATTGTTGATCAAATTGGTGATCACCTGGCCGAACGGGCCCGGATAGCTGTCCATGGCGATGCCGAAATCGATGTCTGTCTCGATGCGGTGGCCCGAGCTGCGGATGCGGTTCATGACGGTGGCGATGATTTCCGTGCTGACCTGCTGCAAGTCGAACTGTCGCCGCTGCTCGGTGGTGCGGTCGACGGCCACCTGCTTGAAACTGTTGACCAGGTCGGCCGCGCTGTGCAGGCCGCGCATCACCAGTTCGGCCGCCTTGCCCGCATCGTCGATGTAGGCGGCCAGGTCCGAGCGGCGCAGGCCGGCGCCGTTCATCAGGCGCGCCACGTCGTCCGTCTTTTGCTGCATGGTGCTGGCAATCAATAAGCTGTTGCCGATCGGCGTGTTCAGCTCATGCGCCACGCCCGCCATCAGCGAACCGAGGGCGGCCAGCTTTTCCTGCGACACCAGTTGCGCCTGAGCATCTTGCAGCTGGCGGTAGGCGCTGGCATTGTCGAGCGCGATGGCGCCGTACGCGCACAGGGTGCGGAAAATCAGCCGCTCGCGCTCGCCGTAGGCATTCGCATGGCAAGCCTGCACCGTCATCACGCCGAGCACGCGTTCGCCCACCATCAGCGGCACATACAGCACGCTCTGGTTATGCAGGGTGCCAGGCACGGTGTAGGCATGGCGCCGCGGCGGAACTTGCGCGATATACACCTCGCGCCGTCCAAGCAGGCAGCGCACGGAATAGGCGCGTGGATTACTCAGGGGAATGGCATTGTCGGGTAGCGGGCGGCCCGCCTCGATGCCGTGCGCGCGGCGCAGGGCCGTGCCCGCCGCGTCGAGCATGTAGACGGCAAAGGTGTTAACGGGTAGCAAGGCATGCACATGGCGGTCCAGCACCTGGAACACGGCGCTGGCGTCGAGGTGGGTGGTGATTTCCTGGCCGATGGCCGACAGCCGCTCCAGGGTATCGCTGGTCTGCTGCAGCACTTCGGCGCGGCGCGCCTCGGACGCGGCCAGTTCGCGGTGATGATAGCCTTCCGAGCGCGCATGTTCCGTCTGGTGGTAGACCTGCATGGCGGTGGCGCGGTTGCTCGCCTGCTGGGTGTGGCTTTTTTCGCGCGCCACGCCCGCGTCGAGCGCGATATCGTAGGCGCGCGCATAGTCGCCCGCATGCGCGTATTCGCGCGCCAGCGCATCGAGCAGCTCGCCGGGCGGCACATAGCCGTCGATCGAGGCGGCGACCTGCAATGCCTGGTGCAGATAGTGCAGGGCGGGGTTGCGCTCCTGCATGCCGGGCGGTGGCGGCAGGTCGTGGCGCGCATGCAGCATGGCCAGCACGCGCAATGCCGCCACCTGGTGCATGGCGTCGCCCTGTACCGTGGCCAGCTGGCGCGCCCGCTCTGCCGCCTGGTGCGCCTCGTCGGGACGGTCCAGGTAGGACAGTGCATGCGCGCTGCCGCGCTGGGCCATGCTGCGGAAATCGGCCTGGCCCAGCGCCTCGGCACGCTGCGCCAGGCGGCTGAAGGCGTCGAGCGCGGTGTCGTAGTCGCCCTTGTCCAGGCTCAGTTCGCCAAGGTGGAAGAGGGCGTTGGCGTAGGTGCGTGCGCCGGACACGGGCGCCAGGATGAGCAGCGCTTCGCGCAGCAAGTCCTCGGCGGCCGCCAGGCGTCCCAGCTTGCGCATGGTTTCCGCCGCATGCGTCTGGCAAGCGCCGATGCTGCGCGGCCAGCCCGTCGGGCGCGCCAGGTCGAGCGCGCATTGCATCCATTCCAGCGCCGATTCATGGTCGTTCAGGCTGGCGAAGCAGTCGCCGATATTGATGGCGGCCGTGATGGCGCCGCGCAACTGGCCGCTTTCCAGTGCCGCCTCGTAGCTTTGCATATAGTGACCGGCGGCCGTGCCCAGGTCGCGCGAGGTGTGCGCCAGCAAGCCGCGGAAGTCGTGTATCCAGGTGGCCAGCGGCGCGTCGAGCTTGCCACTGGCGCCGTCGGCCAGGAAGTGGCCGCCCCAGCGTGCCAGCGCGGCAGGCGCATCGCGCAGCACGGCCCAGCGCGCCGTGGCCGCGTCGGCCAGCCTGGCGCGCATGGCGTCGCCGGCGCTGCGCGCCTGTTCGCCCGCCGCCAGCAACTCGGCGTCGCAGCGCGCATGGTCGCCGCGGTCGACGGCGATCGACGAGAGCAGCCAGTGCACATCGGCGCAGCCGGCGCCGTCGCCGTGCGCGCACAGGATGGCGTGCGCCGCCATGGCCAGGCTTTCGGCCGCATCGAGCGAACCTTGCAACCATGCAACTTCCGCACGCACCAGCTGCAGGCGTGCCTGCGCGATGGCCAGGGCATGCGCCGGCAACTGTGCCAGCGGTAACAAAATGCTCGCTTCGGCCGCATACTGTTGTGCTTGTGTACAGTTGCGCTGGCGCAGATGCCATGCCAGCAGCATCAGCAAGGGCAGGCGCTCCACTGCGCGTAATGGCTGCAGTGAGTCTTCCCACTGTGCAATGTCATGTTCGAGGGCGAACATTTCCATCCGAAATCTCCCGCAAGGCGATGGTGTTGGCCAGCGGCCAGTGACACCTTATTGGATCGCATTGTAAGCTGCATTCGGATGCAGTTGTTTGGCGGACGGAACAGTTTTTTCTGCGGAATTCCCCGTCGTAAAGCAAGCGGGGCGCGCGCCAATCCCTGCCGGCTGGCGTGCGCCCCGTTGACGGGCCAGGGATGGCGGCCTTGCCGCTTGCCTAGCGCGCGGCGAAATGCACGGTGCTGGCGGTCTCGCCGGCCTTGGCGACCGCCCCCGGAATTTGGCTCAGTCCGGTAATGGCGATGATGTCGGCATCGCTGCGAAATTCCAGGCGGGTGCCGCTGGCCGTTTCAAAGACGCCCGGCGCGCGGCCGAACAGTTCCACTTCCGGCTGGCCCTTGAGCTGCGTGAAATAGCGGTTCACTTGCTGGCGCAGCAACAGGGTGTCGCCCGTGTCGAGCTGGTAGCGATTGCCGTACTGGCTGAATTCCTGGGGCGCCAGCTTGTAGGTCTTGCCGGAAATCTGGACTTTGTCCTGTTCGCCGATTTCCAGCGCGCTGGCGCTGAGGCTGGACAGGCCGAGGGCGAGGGCGGCGCTGCCGAGGGCGAGGGTGCGCGAGAACGATGCTTTCATGATTTCACCTTGTGATCGAGATGCTAGTTGGAGTTAGACCAGTGTTGTCTCCAGCAGGTTCGCTGGCGGGGACAATGCCAAGGTAGCAAGCGCTGTGGCGACGTGCCAGCGCAAAGCGATGAAACGCCGGAATCCGGCGCTGAAGCGCGAAATCGGGCGATGGACGGTTTTGGTAGGAATGCCGGAAAGTTGGCTATACAACAGAATTTAATTCTGTATTTGTGGAAATGATAGTGTTTTTATTGGTTTTACGCCCGCTGCGATAGCGGGCGCCATGGCAGATCAGTACAGCGTTTGCGCCGATTCGTGCAGCAGCTGGCCATACAGGGTATGGCGCATCTTGGCGATTTTTCCTTCAGCCATGGCTTGCAGGATCGCACACTGCGGCTCGATCAGGTGGCGGCAGTTATAAAACTTGCAGCCGCCCAGGTAGGGCTGGAATTCGCGGAAGGCCCGTTCCAGCATGCCTTCGGACAGGTGGTACAGGCCGAATTCCTGGAAGCCGGGCGAATCGATGATGGAACTGTTCGCGCCCAGCTCGTCGAGCTTGTACAGGCGCGTAAACGTCGTCGTGTGCTTGCCCGTGTCGAGCGCGGCCGAGATTTCGCGCACGGCGATGTCGGCGTCCGGCACCAGCAGGTTGATCAGCGACGACTTGCCCATGCCCGACTGGCCGATGAGGATGGACGACTGGCCCGCCAGCAGCGGTGCCAGGGTGGCCACCGCGTGCTCGGGTTCGGCGCGTGCCGAGACTTCATGCACGGGATAGCCGAGTGAAGAATACGGCAGCAGGCGTTCGCGGGTCTTGTCCAGCGAGGCCGTCACGTCCGTCTTGTTGAGGATGATGCGCGCCTCGATGCCGGCCGCGTCGGCCGCCACCAGCGAGCGCGAGATCAGGTCGTCGGCAAAGCCCGGTTCCGTCGCCACGACGATGAACAGCTGCGTCAGGTTGGCGGCCAGCAATTTCGATTTGTACTGGTCCGAGCGGTACAGCAGGGTCTTGCGTTCCTCGATGCGGTCGATGACGGCCTGGTCGTTGGAGGTGCGCGTCACGTGCACGATATCGCCCACGGCCACATTGGTTTTCTTGCCGCGCGTCACGCATTGCAGCTTGGCGCCATCCACGTCGGCCAGGTAGTGGCGGCCGTGGGCGGCGATGATGACGCCGGTCAGCTTGGTTTCCAGCTTTGCGTCGCTCATGGTGTGGTCGCGCCGCTGTAGTAAATGAGGTCAGCCTTGGCGGCGCAGATGAAGTCGTTTTCCGACAGGCCGCCGGCGCCCTGGTTGACCGAATGCGTGTCGTAGCGCACGGCGCAGGTTTTGTAAGTAATGATGAGCTCCGGATGGTGATCTTGTGTATGGGTCATATAGGCCAGGGCGTTGACGAACGCCAGGGTCTGGTAATAATTCTTGAAGCCGAAGTCGCGGCACAGCTTGCCGTTTTGCACGCGCCACTGCGGCAGCAGGGCGCCCAGCGTGGCGATGTCGGTGTCGCCCAGCGCCTGCTGGCGCGGCGCGCACGATAGCTGGGCCAGGTCTTGCGTAGTCGATGGCGTATTCATGCGGCAGCCCCTTTCAGGTGGCGGATGCGCACGCTGGCCGGCGGATGCGAGTCGTAGAAGGCCGAGTGCAGCGGGTCGGGCGTCAGGGTCGACGCATTGTCTTCGTACATTTTCACGAGCGCCGACACCAGGTCGTCCGCCTGCGTGTGCGTGGCGGCAAAGGCATCGGCCTCGAATTCGTGCTTGCGCGAGCTGAGCGAGGTCAGCGGTCCCAGCAGGAAGGTGAAGACGGGCAGGGCCAGCATAAACAGCAGCAGGGCCAGCGCATCCGTCGGCTGGCCAGTGAGCGCCAGCGCGACAGGATCGACGCCCAGGCCCGCATAAAACCACGGCTGCGTCTTCAGGTAGCCAAGCAGGGCCAGGAAGCCCAGCGAAATGACGAACATCATGGCGATGCGCTTGACGATGTGCTTGAGCTTGAAGTGGCCCAGTTCATGCGCCAGCACCGCTTCGATTTCCTGCGGCGCCAGGCGCGACAGCAGCGTATCGAAGAAGACGATGCGCTTGTTGGCGCCGAAACCCGAGAAATACGCGTTGCCGTGGGCGCTGCGTTTCGAGCCATCCATGACGAACAGGCCTTTCGAGGCGAAGCCCACGCGCTGCATCAAGCCTTCGATGCGGCTTTTCAGCGCGTCGTCGGCCAGCGGCGTGAATTTGTTGAACAGCGGGGCGATGACGGTCGGAAACAGCACCATCATCAGCAGCTGGAAGCCGCTCCAGACGAACCAGGCGTACAGCCACCACAGGTCGCCCGACTTGGCCATCAGCGTCAGCACGACCCAGATCAGGGGCAGGCCGATGGCAGCGCCCAGGCCCACGCCCTTGAGCATATCGGTAAAGAACAGCTTGCGCGGCATGGTGTTGAAGCCGAAACGTTGCTCCAGCACAAACTGGCGGTAATAATCGAAGGGCAGGTCGATCAGGCCGGAAATGGTGGCAAAGGCGACGATCAGGCCGATCTGGTACAGCATGGGCGAGCCCGGTCCCGTCAATGCATGCAGATACAGCGCCAGCCACTGCAGGCCACCGAGCAGGGTAAAGCCGATCAGCACGGCATAGTTGACCAGCAGGGTCAGCAGGCCGAACTTGGTCTTCGCCACCGTGTAGTCGGCCGCCTTCTGGTGCGCGGCCAGCGGGATCTTTTCCGCGAATTCGGGCGGCACAAAGGCGCGGTGCGCGAGCACGTGGCGGATCTGCCGCGAGGCGAGCCAGAAGCGCACGGCGAGCGTCAAAACGAGGACGGATACAAACAAAATCGAAAACGCGAGTGAATACATTCTGTGCCTGTGAGAAAATGGCTGATTATTTAGTTTGATTAGGCCAAGAGAGAATTATGTCACAAGCGACCGACTTAACCGCATCCGCCCCCGCCCCCGTCGTCCCGGCACGTCCAAATGAGATGAACCTGGTCTGGGTCGACATGGAAATGACGGGCCTGGAGCCCGATACCGACCGCATCATCGAGGTGGCGGTGGTAGTGACGGACATGCATTTGAACCTGCTGGCCGAAGGCCCCGTGTTCGTGATCCATCAATCGGATGAAACCCTGAACAAGATGGATGCCTGGAACAAGGGCACGCACGGCCGCTCGGGGCTGATCGACAAGGTCAAGGCGTCGACCGTGACGGAAGCGCAGGCGGAGGCGGAACTGATCGCCTTCCTGAAGAAATACGTGCCAGCTGGCAAGTCGCCCATGTGCGGCAACACCATCGGCCAGGACCGCCGCTTCATGGTGCGCGGCATGCCGAAGCTGGAAGCGTTCTTCCACTATCGCAATGTTGATGTATCGACACTGAAGGAGCTGTGCAAGCGCTGGAAGCCGGAAATCGCCACCGGTTTCAAGAAGCACCAGAAGCACACGGCCCTGGCCGACATCCTGGAATCGATCGAAGAACTGAAGTACTACCGCGAGCACTTCATCAAGCTGTAATGGTGTTGTCGGCTTGCGCGCTATGCGCTAAGCCGACCTGCGAGCCATGGATGCCATTCTTCGCCGCTGGCGTAGGTCGGCTTAGCGTCCCGGCGCGTAAGCCGACACATCGGCCGGGGCGAAGACAAGGGTGGACCAAGTGCCATCCTCGCCTTGCCACTGCAGCGCAAACGGTCCCGTTTGCCGCAAGTCCGTGACCCAGACGGTTGCTCCAGGTTCGCGGAAATATGCCGCGCACTGCCCGAACGCTTGCCCCAGTCCGCACACCACCAATCCCTCGCCCGCCACGGCGCACCATTGCTCATTGACATCGATCAGGGCCACGGCCGGGTCGCCATAGAATTCGCCCACGCCGGCTTGCCGGCCATCGGCCGCCGTCACCCTGGCATGTTCGTAGTCGTGCGTGACGACGTGATGCGCGCTGCGCGCCAATTCCTTGCTTGTCATGCGGTCTCCACGGTGGGCCAGACGGTTTCCTGGTCGGCGCGCGCCTCGGCGATCAGCCATTCGCAGAAGGCGTGCACGAGCGGCCGCGTTTCCGCCTGGGGCGAACGCAGCAGGTAATAGCAGTGGGGGCCGCGCACGGCGTGCTCGAACACGCGCACCAGGCGGCCCGAACGCAGGTCGTCGCCGATCAGGGGGCTGGCGGCGATGGCCACGCCCTGGCCGCTGGCGGCCGCATCCAGGCACAGATAGGTGTGCGAGAAGCGCGCGCCGCTGTTGCCGCTATTGCCGCTGTAATGCACGCCGCAGCTGTGCAGCCAGCGCGTCCAGTCGATTTCGCCGGGCAGGTGCACTTCCGGTTCGTCGTGCAGCAGCGGATAGCGCAGCAGGTCGGCGGGCTGGCGCAGGCTGGCGGCGTTGGCGCGGAAGCCGGGGCTGCAGACGGCGGAAAACCACTCTTCCATCAATAAATCCACTTTCAGCCCGGGATAGCGGCCCGGTCCCAGGCGGATGGCGACGTCGACGCCATCGCGCGCCAGGTCGACCGGGTGCATGGACGCCAGCACGCGCAGCTCGATCTGCGGGTAGCGGTCGCGCAGGCGGCCCAGGCGCGGCATCAGCCAGCGCGAGACGAGCGAGCTGGTGGCCGTCACCGTCACCACCTTGTCGTCGCCCTGGCGCCGCGCCTGCTCGGAGATGTCCGCCAGCTGGTTCAGGATCGGTCCCAGCGACGCCGCATAGCGCTGGCCTGCATTGGTGAGCACGACGCCGCGCGGCAGGCGCTGGAACAGCACGATGCCCAGCCACGCTTCCAGCTGCTTGACGTGGTGGCCGATGGCGCCGGCCGAGACGTGCAATTCCTCGCCCGCGCGCTGGAATCCTTCATGGCGGGCGGCCGCCTCGAAGGCGTGCAGGGCGGCGAGCGGTGGCAAGGGACGTGACATGGCAGTCTTCTGGAAAATTGAGCCTCAGTATTTTTCGGCCTATCCGTGAAGAATATTGGTTTGTTTCATTTTGCGCAAGCGAATATGATGCCGTCACTGCGTGAAGTGACCCGCAATAGGATTCACGCATGAATCATCTCCCGGCCTTGCTTGGCATTTATAGTTACAACGCCTGGGAAAACCGTCGCGAGCGGCAGTGATTTGTGGCTGAGAAGCGCAACCGTACGTCGGTACGGGGGTGCCGAGCTGGTGAGCATCGCCGGCCGCAAAGCGCGACGCGCGGCAGGTTTGCCCAGGTGTTACTGAAAGAGGTTTAGTCATGTCTGATCGCCGCGCTGTTGCGCTGGTGTTGCTGTCGGCCGCCGGTTTCGGCAGTTCCGCAGTGTTTGCCAAGGCGGCGTATGCGTCCGGGGTCAACCCGTCGACCATGCTGGCCTTGCGTTTCGTCATCGCCGCCATGCTGTTGCTGCCGCTCGTGTGGCTGGGCGGCTGGCGTTTGCCGCGTGGCCGCCTGCTGGCCGGCTACATGCTGATGGGCTTGATGTACACGGCCCAGTCGCAGGGCTATTTCAATGCCCTCATGTACGCCAGCAGCGGCCTGTGCGGCATGTTGCTGTATGTGTATCCCGTGCTGGTCACCATCCTGGCGCTGGCCCTGGGCTGGGAAAAGCTGGACCGGCGCATGCTGGTGCTGATGGCGCTGGCCATTGCCGGCATGGCCATCACCCTTGGCGGCAAGCTGCAGGGCCAGCCGATCGGCGTCGCGCTGGCGCTGATGGCCGCCGGCGTCTACGCCGTGTATATCCTGTTCGGCAACAGCCTGTCGAAAAGCCGCGAGAATATTCACCCATTGGCGGCGTGCGTGGTGATCCTGGGCACGGCCGGCCTGTCGAACAGCGCCATCGCCCTGTGGCAGGGCGTGTCCCTGCCGGCCACGGCGACGGGCTGGCTGGCCGTCAGCGCCATCGCCCTGTTCTCGACGGCCATCGCGATCGCCGCCTTCTTCGCCGGCGTGGCGCAGATCGGCGCGGCCAAGGCCTCGATCATTTCCACCTTCGAGCCCGTCATCACGATGGCGTTTGGCGTGACCCTGCTGAAGGAATCGGTCAGCGGCACGCAATTGCTCGGTGGCGCCATGGTCCTGGCGGCCGTGGTATTGCTGGCGCAGCGCCCCACGGCGAAACCGGCCTCCATGCCGGCAGTACAGGCCAGCGCCTGAGTTCAACGCTGACATTTTCTAAACACTGATCATTAGTCCCGATCAGTCTCCTTTGGCGCTGCGACGGGTTTCCCGTTGCGGCGCTTTTTTTTCGTCCGCTTCTTTTTCCTTTCCTGGCGCACGCACGCAAATAACTCTTGATTGCGAATGATTCTCATTTATAATTGATTTCAAGATTCCCCACCACCAGCCAGCCGATGCCAGCCAGTGTTCGCCTTGAAAGGAGACACCGTGACGAGCATGCCCCCTATTTGCAGTACCGATCTGATCACCAGCGAATTTGCCCGCCTGCGCCGCGAGAGCAAGGCCCGCCACCGCGACATCGCCGAGCAACTGGCCATTTCCGAGGGCGAACTGATCGCCGCGCATGCCGGCCTGTCGCTGGCCGATGGCGCCTTGCTGGGCGCCGAGCGCCTGCAGGCGGACTGGCCCGCCATCATTGCCGCCCTAGAACCGCTGGGCGAAGTCATGGCCCTGACGCGCAACGCGTCGTGCGTGCATGAAAAGACGGGCGTCTATCGACATGCCAGCCACAACAACCATGTGGGCCTGGTGCTGGGCGGCGAGATCGACCTGCGCGTGTTCTACCGCCAGTGGGCGCATGGCTTTGCCGTGCGCGAGCTGGGCGAGACCGAGGTGCAGCGCAGCCTGCAATTCTTTGATGCTGCCGGCAATGCCGTGCACAAGATTTTCATGAAGCCGCACAGCGACCTGGCCGCCTACGATGCGCTGGTGGCGCGCTTTGCCGATGCCGGGCAGGAGGCGGGCATCGCCGTGGCTCCGCTGGCGCCGCCGCCGGCCGAATTGCCCGATGCGCAGATCGACGTGGCGGGCTTTCGCGCCGCCTGGGCCGATTTGCGCGACACGCATGAATTTTTCACCCTGCTGAAAAAATATGCGGTCTCGCGCCTGCAGGGCCTGCGCCTGGCCGAGCCGCGCTTCGTGCAGCAGCTCGACAAATCCTGCGTGCTCGACCTGCTCAACGACGCCGCCCGCGAAAAGGTCGCCATCATGGCCTTCGTCGGCAATGCCGGCATGATCCAGATCCATTCGGGTCCCGTGCACAAGATCGCCGTGATGGGGCCGTGGATCAATGTCCTCGATGCGCGCTTCAACCTGCATCTGCGCGAAGACCATATCGCCAGTGCCTGGGTGGTGAAAAAGCCCACCGTCGACGGCCTGGTGACGTCCGTCGAACTGTTCGACGCCAAGGGCGACACCATCGTCATGTTCTTCGGCGAGCGCAAGCCGGGCGTGCATGAATTGTGCGAGTGGCGCAATGTCGTCGAGCGCGTGCTGCAGGAGGGCGAATTATGCGCCGCATGATCGCCGCCAGCGTGGCGCGCCGCATCGCGCTGAAAAAAATTGGGGCGGGTGCGCTGACGCTGGCTGCGCCGATGCAGGTGCTGGCCGCCGTCGCCGACGCCGGCAAGCCGAATCCGAAGCCGCGGCGCATCGTCAGCGTCGGCGGCGCCCTGACGGAAATCGTCTATGCGCTCGATGCGCAGGCCGAGCTGGTGGGCGTCGATACGACCTCGCTGTACCCGGCCTCGGCGCAAAAGCTGCCGCAGGTCGGTTATGCGCGCACCCTGTCGAGCGAAGGCGTGCTGTCGCTGGCGCCGACGCAGCTGATCGCCACCGAGGAAGCGGGGCCGCAGACGGTGCTGCGCCAGGTGCGAAACGCCGGCGTGCCGGTGGCGGTGCTGAACGCGAATAACAGGTTTGAAGGCTTGCTCGAGCGCGTGAAGCAGGTGGGCCAGATCACCGGTCGCATCGAACCCGCCGCGCGCCTGGCGCACAGCCTGCGGCAGCAGTGGGATGGCGCCGTGGCCAGGGTGCAGCAGCGCCAGCATGCGCCCGTGCGCGTGCTGTTCATCCTCGCCCACGCGCCGAACCAGGTGATGGTGGGCGGGCGCGAGACGGGCGCCGACGCCATGCTGGCGTATGCGGGCGCCGTCAATGTGATGGGCGGGCACGGTGGTTTCGCCGGCTACAAGCCGCTCACGCCGGAAGCCGTGATCGCCGCGCGGCCGGACATCGTGCTCGTCACCGACCAGGGACTGAAGGCCTCGGGCGGCGTGGACGGCATCCTCACGTTGCCGGGCCTGGCGCAGACGCCGGCCGGGCGCAGGCACCGCATCGTGTCGCTGGAAGCCATGCTGCTGCTGGGCTTTGGCCCGCGCATGCCGCAGGCGCTGACCGAACTCGACGCCGCCTTTGCGCAAGCCATGGCCGCATGACCGTGCGCGCGATGCCGCCGGCACTGTCCTGGCGCGTGTTCTGGCGTTTCCAGCGCTGGGGCGCCCCCGGGCTGCTGGCCGTGGCGCTGGCCATCGGCCTGATCGTCGCCGTGCAGGCCGGCGCCGTGCCGGTGGTGCTGGCCGACTGGCTGGCGCCTTTTCAGGCTGGCGACGAGGGGCTGTCCGGCGGCGCCTATGTGCTGTGGCATATCCGTTTGCCGCGCGCCCTGTTCGCCATGCTGATCGGCGCCGCGCTGGCGCTGGCCGGCGGCCTGACGCAGGGACTGTTCCGCAATCCGCTGGCCGATCCGGGCCTGCTGGGCATCAGCAGCGGCGCCGCCTGCGCAGGCGCGGCCACCATCGTTTTCGCGGCCAGCCTGCACGTGGCGCCCGAGCTGCGCGTGTGGCTGCTGCCGGCCGCCGCATTCGCGGGCGCCATGCTCATATGCGTGCTGCTCGACCGCGTCGCCCGCTGGGCCACGCCCGGTTCCATCGTCGGCCTGCTGTTGACGGGCGTGGCGCTGAACGCCATCACGGTGGCCGTCATGGGCCTGTGCATCTACATGGCCAGCGACGACCAGTTGCGCACCCTGACCTTCTGGACCCTCGGCTCGCTGTCGGCCGGCAGCTGGCGCCAGGTGGTGGCCCTGCTGCTGGTGCTGGCCGGCGCGCTGTGGGCCACGCGCTTCCTCATGCGCGCACTCAACGCGCTGGCGCTGGGCGAAGCGGCGGCCCTGCACGTGGGCATCGACGTCGGCCGGCTGCGCACGCAGGTGATCGTGCTGGTGGCCGTGCTGACGGGGTTTGCCGTCGCCTGGTGCGGCGGCATCGGTTTCATCGGCCTGATCGCGCCGCACCTGGTGCGCACCTGGTTGGGCGCCGACCAGCGCCGCGTGCTGCCGCTGTCGATGCTGGCGGGCGGCTTGCTGCTGCTGTTGGCCGATACCCTGGCGCGCAGCGTCGCCATCCCGGCGGAAGTCCCCGTCGGCATCTTCACGGCCCTGCTGGGCGGGCCCTTCTTCCTGCTGCTGTTGCGGCGTTTTCGCCACGGCACCGCCTGAAAGGACGCGCATGACGCCGTTACTGGAATTGACGTTCGCCACCACGAAACTGGGCCAGCAGTATTTTGGCCCCTTCAATGTGCAGGTCCACGCCGGCGAACGGGTCGCCATCCTCGGCCCCAGCGGCGCGGGCAAGTCGACCCTGCTCAAACTGATGGCGCGCGAATTGCGGCCGCAGGCGGGGCAGGTGGCGCTTGCCGGCCGTGCGCTGGCGCAGTGGCCGCTGGCCGAACTGGCTTTGCGCCGCGCCGTGCTGCCGCAAGGCTCGCACGTGGCCTTCGGCTTGTTGTCGGACCTGGTGATCGGCCTGGGACGGGTGGCGCGCCTGGCCGACCCGCAGCTGGAGCGCATCGTGCGGGAGGCTGCCGCCCTGGCGCACGCCTCGCATCTGCTGGGCCGGAGCATGGACACCATGTCCGGCGGCGAGCAGGCCAGGGTGCAGCTGGCGCGCATCTTTGCGCAGATGTGGGACGTGGAAAACGGGCTGATACTGGTCGACGAGCCGCTGGCGGCCCTCGATCCCGGCCTGCAGTTCGACTTGCTGGAAAGCCTGCAGCAGTTTTGCGCGGCGCGCGGCCACGCCGTCATCGCAATCCTGCACGATATCAATCACGCCTTGCTGGGCTTTGAGCGGCTGCTGCTGGTGCGTTCGGGCCAGCTGACCGCCGATATCGCCAGCGATGCGGCGGCGGTTCCCGCGCTGGCGGCGCTGTACGGCATCGCGCTGACGACGGCGACCAACAGCGAAGGCGACGTCTGCGTGATACCGGCGAGGCGCGCCAGCGCCGTGCGCCGCCTGCGCGCCTGAAGCATCAACTTTCAGCTTCTGGCGCCGCGCGCGGCCGCGCCATCCTGCCGCTGCCCAGCAGCCAGACCATCAGCGCGTCCGCTTCTTCGCGCGTGGCCGCCACTTCCTGCACGATGCCGAAGGCTTTCATGGCGCCGGCCGCCATCGCCTGCAGGCGCGCGCGCTCCTGCGCATCGGCTTCGACCGAGACCAGGCCCCGGCAAATGGCGGCCAGCGCCACCTTGTTATGCTTGAGCCACAGGCCGCGCCGCTTGCGGTCGACGTGCGCTTCGTCGCTGCGTTCTGCCTCGAACAGCATGACGAACGGTACGCCATGGCGCAGCAGGGCGTCCATGTCGTTTTCCCACAGCGGCGCATAGCCGGTGACGGCCGTTTCGGGACGAAAGCGCACGATGGGAAAATCGCTGACGTCGTGGATGGCAAAGAGGGCGGTGTCGGGTTTCATGGTGTGTTTCCTTGTGCGCTAGTGAGTGGGAATGCCTGCCAGCCGCCGCCCAGCGCCTTGTAGACCTGGACCAGCGACAGCGATGCGGTGGCGCGGCTGTCGACCAGCGCCGCCTCGTTGTTGATCAGGGTGTTTTGCACGTGCAGCACGTTGATCAGGTCCGTGCCGCCCTGGCGGTACTGCAGTTCCGCGCTGGACAAGGCGCGCCGGCCCTGGCGCACCGCCTCGTCGAGACTGGCCTGGCGGCGCGCATTGGCCTGGTAGCCGGACAGCGCGTCTTCCACCTCGTGCCAGGCGGCCAGCACCGTCTGGCGGTAGGCGATGGCCGCTTCCTGCTGCTGCGCCTCGCGCAATTGCAGGTTGCCGCGCAGGCGGCCGCCATCGAACAGGGGCACGCTGAAGCCGGGGCCGATGGCAAAGCGTTTGGCGTCCCAGCCGATGTCGCCCAGCTGCATGGCTTGCAGGCCGACGCTGCCCGACAGCGTGATGCGCGGATAAAAATCGCCGTGCGCCACGCCGGTGGCGGCGGTGGCCGCATGCAGCTGCGCTTCGGCGCGGCGGATATCGGGGCGGCGCTCGGCCAGGCCGCTCGGCACGCCCAGCTGCACTTGCGCCGCCATGGCGGGAATGTCACCGCTGGCGGCCAGTTCGGCCTGCAAGGCTTGCGGCGGCAGCGCCAGCAGCAGGCTGAGGGCATTGGCCAGGCGCGCTTCGCGCTGCTGCAGCGGCGGCAGGCGCGCCTCGATGGTGGCCACATGGGCGGCCGCTTCGGCCACGTCGAGTTCCGTCGTCACGCCTTCGCGCAGGCGGATGCGCGTCAATTCCAGCGTGTGGCGCGCGATGGCCAGCAGTTTTTCCGTGATGGCCAGCGTTTGCTGCGCGCCGCGCAGTTCGATGTAGTCGCGCGCCGTTTCGGCCAGCACGGCCAGCAGCACGCCGCGCCCGGCCTCCACGGCCACGTCGACGCGGGCGTCGGCCGTTTCCACTTCGCGCCGCACGCGGCCCCACAGGTCCAGTTCCCAGGCCGCATCGAGGTTGCTTTGCCACAGGTTGTAGGCGGACTGCCCATTGTGGCGCGACGGGTCGCTCAAGCCTTGCGCGCTGTTGCGCGCGCGGCCGTAGCTGCCATTCGCGCCCAGCGCCGGGCCTTGCGCGGCGCCGGCCACGCCGCGCGCGGCGCGGCTTTGCTCCAGCCGGCTGGCTGCCGCCAGCACGTCGAGGTTGCTGCTGGCGGCGCGCTGCACCAGCGACGACAGGGTCGCGTCGCCGAACGCATCCCACCAGCGCCGTTCGATGTCGGCGTCCTGCTGCGCGGCGAAGCGGGCGTCGTCCGCCTGGCGCCATTGCTGGCCCAGCGGCGCTTGCGGGCGCTGGAAGTCGCTGCCCACCGTGCCGCAGCCGGCCAGGCCGAGGGCGGCCATGAATACCAGTGTCTTCATCGCGCGCTCACCTGGCTGACCTGTTGCGGATTTTGATAGCGGATGGCCGTATCGATGCGCACTTCGGCCGACATGCCCACGCGCAGGCGGCTGTCGCCGTCCTGGCCGGGATCGAGCGCGATCCTGACGGGGATGCGCTGCACCACCTTGGTGAAATTGCCGGTGGCGTTTTCCGGCGCGATGGCGGCAAACGTGACGCCGGTGGCCGGTGCGATGCTGTGCACGGTGCCGCGCAGGGGGGCGCCCGGATAGGCGTCGACCGTGATGCTGGCGCTCTGGCCGCGGCGCACGTGGGTCAGCTGGGTTTCCTGCAGATTGGCGACGACGAAGGTGCGGTTCAACGGCACCACGGCCATCAGGCTGGCGCCCGGGTTGACGAGGGCGCCTACGCGCACGGCGCGGCGGCCGACGACGCCGTCGATGGGGGCCAGCAGCTGCGTGTGCGACAGGTCGAGCTCGGCCCGCTGCAAGCCGGCGCGGGCGCGCAGCAGGGCCGCTTCGGCGGCGCCTTGCTGCGCCTGCAGAATCTCCGTCTGCTTGCGCGCGGAGACGAGGGCGGCGCGGTTTTGCGCCACGCGGGCCTGGCTCACGTCGAAGCGCGATTGCGCCTGCTGCGCGTTCTGCACGCTGCCCGCGCCCTGGCCTGCCAGGTGCTGCGAGCGTTCCAGTTCCTGTTTCGCCAGCTTTTGCTCGGCCAGGTTGGCCTCGACGAGGGTGGTGGCCTGTTCGATCACCGATTGCTGGCGCTGCAGGGTGCCGCGGGCATTGCCCAGCTGCGCTTCGGCGCCGGCCACGTCGGCGCGGGCCGAGGCGACGGCCGCCTGGTAGTCGCGGTCGTCGATGCGCACCAGCAGCTGGCCCGCCTTGACAGCCTGGTTGTCTTCCACCAGCACCTGTTGCACGATGCCGCCCACCTTGGGGGAGAGGACGGTGTAGTCGGCGCTGACAAAGGCGTCGTCGGTCATCTGTTCTTCGCTGCGGACAAACAGCAGCTGCCAGGCACCATACGCGAGGGCGCAGGCCAGCAAGGCCAGGCCGAGGAGGAATGCGCGCGAGCGCAGGATGGGGATATTCATGGTGATGCTCTTTCGTGTAGTAAAGCGGGGGTGAAGATTCAGGCGGCGCGCGGCGGATGGACGCGCGTCGGCATGATGGGAATGATCACGATCATGGCCAGCGCGATGGCGGCCACCGTGAGGTACAGGTCGGACGAGGTCAGGGTGACCACCTGCGCATGCATGCGCGCACCCAGGCCGGCCATGTCGACGCCCTCGGGCAGGTTGCCCAGGCGTTCGCTCAGCACCGTCGAGTGAAAGTGGTTGCGGCGCGTGATCAGCGCGTCGAGCACGGCGCCGGCGACGACGGCCGACATGCCCTTGATGGTGTTGAACCAGGCCGAGGCGAACGGCCCGTCCTGCGGCGCCAGGCCCGTGGTGGCCAGCAGCAGCAAGGGAATCACGGCCATGGGCTGGGCGAAGATCTGCATCGCCTGCAGCAGGTAAAAGTGCGTGCGTATCCAGTCCGGCGACATGCGCGCGCCGAGCACGCACGCCAGCGCCAGCAGGCCCAGGCCGATGGCCAGCACCCAGCGGCAGTCGACGGCGCGGATATTGCACAGGGCGGCCACCAGCGGCAGGGCGATCAATTGCGGCAGCGCCACCATCAGCATCACGGGCGCCGTCTGCAAGGGGCGGTAGCCATGGACCTGCGCCAGGTAGGACGAGGGAATCAGGATCACGGCCAGCAGCACGAACAGCACGCCGCCCAGGGTCAGCAGGGCGTGGCTGAGGTTGCGCCGCGACAGCAGTTGCAGCTTGAAGAAGGGCAGCGGATGCGACCATTCGTTGATGAAGAACAGGACCAGCAGGGCGACGCCGCCGCCCAGCAGCACGCAGATCAGCGGCGAATGGAACCAGTCCAGGCGTTCGCCCTGCAGCAGGCCGACCACCAGCATGCTGATGGCGGGCAGGCCAAGCAGCAGGCCGCGCCAGTCGAACTGGCGCAGGCGCTCCAGGCGCAGCGGGTCTTGCGGCAAGCCCCAGGACACCATCAGCAGGGCGGCGATGCTGCCCGGGACGATTTGCCAGAACGCCCATTGCCAGCCCAGGTATTCGGTCCAGAAGGCGGCCAGCGGCGTGCCCAGGCTGGGGCCGAAGGTGGCGCTCAGGGCGTAGCCGCCCAGGCCATACAGCTTGATGTTGGGCGGCAGGAAGCGCAGCGCCACCGTCATCAGCATGGGCGGCAGCGCGCCGCCGGCCGCGCCCTGCACCACGCGCAGCACGATCAGCACGGACAGGTTGGGCGCGAACGGGCATAGCACGCCGGCGGCCATGCAGGTGACGATGGCGGCCAGGGTGATGCGCCGCAGCGAGAAGGTGACGGAGCACCATGGCGCGAAGGCCATGGCGGAGACCGAGGCGGCCGCATACAGGGCGACGAGCCAGCTGGCATCGTCGCGCGCAATGCCCATCGCGCCGCGGATGTCGGCCAGCGCGATCTTGGTGATGTTTTCATTCAGGCCGGAGACCAGCACGGCCAGCAGCACGCCGGCCAGGCCGGTCGCCAGGCGCAGGCCAAAGACGGCCGGTGCGGGCGGCGCCGCTGGCGCGGCAGGGGAGGGAGGGGGCGGCGCGGCCGCAGGGACGGCGCCGGATAGCGGTACAGCAGACACAGGGAACTCCGTGGACGAGAATCAGTCCACGCAGTATAGGCAGCGCTTAATGTTGTGAAAATTGATCATTGAGGAATGCTCGATTGCGTCTGACGCAACTATTCGGCCAGCCTCATTCCTCGCCGCAGACGTCCTTCAGCATGCGCCGCAGCCATTTGTGCGCGTGGTCGTTGTCCAGGCGCGGGTGCCAGGCTTGCACGATTTCCACGCTGTCGACGGGCAGCGGCAGTTCGAACGGGCGCAGTTTCAGGCCCAGGCGTTCGACGATGGGCAGCATGTGGCGCGGCATCAGCGGCAGGATCAGGTCGGAATCTGCGACGGCGAAGATGGCCGAGTGAAAATTGGCGGTGATCAGCGAGACGCGGCGCGCGTGCCCCCGCTCGGCCAGCGTCGTGTCGAAGGGGCCGCGCGCCAGGCCCCGGCGCGAGACGCTGATATGGTCGTAGGCCGTGAAGCGGGCCAGGTCGACGGGGCCGTCAAACACGGGATGGCCGGCGCGCGCGATGCCGACGAACGAGGTGGTAAACAGGTGCTGCAGCTTGATGTCGGGCGCGAAATTGCGCATGGAGCTGATGTACAGGTCGATGCGGCCCGCCTGCAGGGCGTCGCCATCCGTCTCGCCATCGCCTTCGGGCACGAAGCGCAGCACCGTGTTGGGCGCATGGCGGGCCAGCAGGTCGCGCAGCTTGCCGCCATAGGCGCCGACAAACACGTCGTTGGCGCGCAGGCTGAAGGTGCGCTCCAGCGTGCGCAGGTCGATTTCGCGGCCCGAGGTGAAGACGGCGTGCGCCTGTTCCACCACGCCGCGCACCTGTTCGCGCAACTCCAGCGCGCGCGGGGTGGGCGTCAGGCCGCGGCCGGAGCGCACGAGGACGGGGTCGCCGATGGCGTCGCGGATGCGCGCCAGGGTGCGGCTCATGGCCGGCGCGCTCAGGTTCATGCGCCGCGCGGCGGCCACGGCGCTGCCTTCCTCGAGCAGGATGTCGAGGGCGACGAGCAGATTCAGGTCGGGGAGTTTCATGCGGCGATTATAGCGCCAGCATCGGTGACGGCGGGCCGGCACGGCAGGCATGCGCCGGCAGGGCGCCGGCGCATCACGATTGCATCAGGGCGCGATTATTCCGCAGCGCCGTCGGCGCCGCAGCATTTCTTGAACTTCTTGCCGCTGCCGCAAGGGCATTCGTCGTTGCGGCCCACTTTCGGCTCGTCGCGTTTCAGGGTTTGCACGGGAGCCTTGCGGCGCGGCACCCAGAAACGGTGGATGGCTGGCAGGTTCGCTTCCAGTTCCTGCGCCAGCTTGTGCGCCTTGACCGGGTCTTCCACCAGTTTCAGTTCTTCTTCCTTGATTTCGTCGGCGCCCAGCAGGTAGATCGGCTGCATCAGCTCGGCCACTTCGGAATCCCAGATCTCGTTCCACGAGCCAGGACGCAGTTCCATGCCGTCCCAGAAGCCCCAGCACCAGGCTTCGGCATCGATCAGGGTCTGGCCTTCGTAGTCGTGCTCGACGAACAGGGCCTCGAATTCCTTCGGCGCCACTTCAAACGTCACCAGCACTTCGTTCATGAAGCGCATGATCAGGTTGACGATGCGCTCTTCTTCCTTGCTGTTCTTGAATTTCGGTGCATCTTTGGCATCTTCGCCCCACACGCGCGGCAACCACTCGGCCGGCATGATCGGTTCCGGGCCGATGGCCACGGCCGTCAGATAGCCGTGCAGCATATCCATGGTCATGGCGTCTTCGGAGCACCGGTCCGACAACAGGAATTGGTCTAATTCGTCAAATTCTTTTTCTGATAATGGCTGTTCGAGTTGCATGGCTTGCTCTTTGATTGAATGTAAGCTGCCAGTATACGCCTTGCGGCGCTTCATCACCGAAGTGTTTGCACCCGCGGCCCGCGCGCGCCTTACAATGTCGCTTATGCACAATGAAAACCAGCCGCACGAGGACGCCCGGCCCGTCCATCCTTTCTCCGCACTGAGCCCCGACTGCGTGCTCGACGCCCTCGATAGCGTGGGCCTGCGCGGCGACGGCCGCCTGCTGGCGCTCAATAGCTATGAAAACCGCGTCTACCAGGTGGGCATCGAGGACAGCGCGCCGCTGGTGGCGAAGTTTTACCGCCCCGAGCGCTGGAGCGACGCCGCCATCCTGGAAGAACACGCGTTCGTGTCCGAACTGGTCGAGCGCGAAATTCCCGTCGTGCCCGCGCTGGCCATCGACGGCCGCACCCTGCACCAGTTCCAGGGCTTCCGCTTTGCCGTCTTCCCCCGCCATGGCGGACGGGCGCCCGAACTCGATGACCCGCTCACGCTGGAATGGATAGGGCGTTTCATCGGCCGCATCCACGCCGTCGGCGGCCTGTCCGCGTACAAGGAGCGTCCGGCGCTCGATCCGGCCACCTTCGGCGTCGAGCCGCGCGACTTCCTGCTGGCGAACGACTTTATTCCGCCCGAGCTGCTGGCCGCGTATGCCAGCGTGGCGCAGCAGGCGCTCGACGGCGTCAGGCGCTGCTACGACCGCGCCGGCGACGTCGCCGTGCTGCGCCTGCATGGCGATTGCCATGGCGGCAACGTGCTGTGGACGGACGCCGGCCCGCATTTCGTCGACTTCGACGACAGCCGCATGGGACCGGCCATCCAGGACCTGTGGATGATGCTGTCGGGCGAGCGGAGCGACATGGTGCGCCAGATGAGCGACATCCTGGCCGGCTATGAGGACTTCTGCGATTTCGATCCGCGCCAGCTGTACCTGGTCGAAGCGCTGCGCACGCTGCGCCTGATCCACTATTCGGCCTGGCTGGCGCGCCGCTGGGACGATCCGGCCTTCCCCGTCGCCTTCCCGTGGTTTAACACGCAGCGCTACTGGCAGGACCGCATCCTGGAATTGCGTGAACAGGTGGCGTTGATGGATGAAGCGCCGCTCTGGCCAATTTAAGCGCGCGCTACACGCCCATGGCGGCGTTGCATTGCCTGGGCGTACCCTTCGTGCTGCCTTCGGCAATGCGCCTTGCCCTGAGCATGTTCTCGGACGCCTACATCCGCATCAAATCCTGAAAAGAGCGGTAAAACCGCCTCTTCTTGCCGCGCTGATTTGTGCATGCCTGCTCGATAATGGTGCTAATAAATTCCCATAAGCAACGGAATTCACCCGAATAAGCGAGAAATCATGCAAGCACAGCAAAATCAGCGCCAGGCCGCCTCCCTCACCGTCGCCTACTCGGCCGATGACGAGTTCGACCAGGACAGCATCGTCTCGCTGCATGATTTCAAGGACCTGGAGAGCAAGGCCGAGGCGCCTGCCCCCGCCGCCATGTCCGCGCCGCCGGCCGAGCAAGAGCCGGATGGCGAGGTCAAGGCGCCGGCCGCAGGCCGCCAGCAAATGGAATTGAAGGCCATCCACGAAGCGATCGCCCGCGTGGAAGCGGAAGCGAAAGCCACCTGCGCCGCCGAAAGCCGTGCCCTGGCCGAGGCGCGCGTGCGCTCGCTGGCCGAGGACCGCGCCGCCATCGACGCCGCCGCCGCCGCCGCCGCGCAGCAGAACGCGCAAGCGGCCGAAGAGGCGATCGCCGCCAACCGCGAGCGCCTCGACACCATGCGCGCCGCCGCGCAAGCAAGCGTGGCGCGCCTGGAAGCGGTCAAGCAGGAAACGGCCGAACTGCGCGCCCGCGTGGAATCGGACAATGAAATCCGCCTGGCCGCGGAACACCGCGCCCGCGCCGAGCAGGAAAGCCGCTTGCGCGCCAGCGAACAGGTGGCCGTGCAGTCGGAGCTGGCCGAGCAGGCCGCCCGCGCCGCCGAGGAATTGCAGGTGCAGACGGAGCAGGCGCGCCTGCAGGCCGTCGAGCGCGTCGCCGCCGTGCAGGCGGCCAAGGAGGAAATGGTGGGCATCGCCTCGGCCGATGCGCGCGTGGCCGTGCTGGCCCGCGAGCGCGAGCGCCATGCCCACGGTGCGCGCCAGACGGCGCAGATGCTGGCCGAAGCGGAAAGCGAGGCGCTGGAATTGACGGTGCAGCGCGAGCGCGCCGACCAGATCGCGCTGGAATCGGCCTTCAACCGCGCCGCCGCCGAAGTGCGCGCGCTGGAAGAGGCGCGCGCGCTGGCGCACCTGGAGCAGGAACGCGAAGCCATCGCCCTGGCGCAGGCGGAATCGGAGCGCCATGCGGCGCAGTCCCTGCGCTTGCGCTTGCAAACGGAAAAAGAATTGCGCGACGCGGCCATCCACCGCGAACGCCTGGAAATGGTGGCAGTGGCCAGCGCGCAGGCGCGCCGCGATGCGGACGTGCGCATCCTGGCCGCCACCGAAGCGCGCATCGAAGTGGATCGCCAGTTGCGCGCCGTGGCGCTGGCCCGCGTCGCCGCCGAACAGGATGCGGAAATCGCCGGCCACGCCAAGCTGGAAGCGGAAACGGCGGCCCTCGAAGAAACCAAGGCCCGCGAAGCGGCCGAGCAGGCCGCGGCCGTGGCGGCGGCCCGTGAACTGGAAGAACAGCAGCGCGCCGCCGGCCTGGCGCACGAACGCGCCGAACTGGCGCGCCAGGCGGCGCAGCTGGCCGCCAGCCGGAATGACGCGGAACAGGCGGAAGTGGCGGCCGGCGCGGCGCAACTGGCCATGCAGGCGGAAACGCTGCAGCTGGCGCAGCAGAAGGCAGAACAGGCGGCCAGCCTGCTGCAGGCAGAGCAGGAGCGCCTGGCCGCGGAACAAGCGGCCATCGCCGCCCTGAAAGACAAGCTGGAAGCGGAAGCGCAGGCGTTCGCCGCGGCGCAGGAACGCAGCGCCGCCGAACAGGCGCAGGCAGAGCTGCTGCGCGGCCAGCAGGCCGCCGAACAGGCCCTGCAGCAGGCGTCGGAAAAGGAAGCGAACGCCATCCGCATCCTGATGGACCAGGCGCTGGTCGAAGGCGAACAGAAGGCGGCCGCCGCGCAAGCCGTGCAGGCGCAGGCGCGCCTGGCCGTGGAACTGGGCCAGGTGCATAGCGAGCGCGCCCGCGTGGAAGAAGAAAAAGCCCGGACAGCCGAGGCGCTGCTGGCGTCCGAGCGCGATTTCGTCGCCGCCGAACGCGAATCGCTGGCGCTGATCGCGCAAAAACTGGTGCAGCAGCGCCAGACGACGGCAGCCGAGGAGCGGGCGTCGCAAGCCATCGCCGGCCGCCTGGAAGCGGAAAGGCAGGCGACGCAGGCGGCCGAGGCGCGCGCCGCGCTGGAACAGGAAGCGCTGGACGCCATGCGCCAGCGCGAACGGCTGGAACTGGCCGCGCAGCAGGCCGCCGATGAGAAACTCGACGCGCAGCAAGCCTTGCTGGCCAGCGCGCAGGCCCACGCCGCATTGCAGCGCAAGGCGGCCGACACGACGCGCGCCATGGCTGCCGCCAGGCAGCAACTGCTGGAGCTGGAAACGGCCAATGCGCAGCAGCAGGAACGCGAACTGGCCGCCCTGCGCGCCAGCCTGGAACAGCAGCAGGGTGCCTTTTCCAGCTCCCTGGCCGCGGCCCGCGCCAAGGCTGAACAGGTGAGCTCGGCCAGCCTGGCGCGCGAAGTGATCGAGCGCCTGACGCAGCCGAACGAGGCGGGCGCCGTCTGGCGTTCGCGCTAACTGGCTGTGGGGGCCGTCCCGCCGGGACTGGCCCCAGGCATCAGAACTTCCGTCCCACCCCCACCAGTATCACGTCCGCGTCGCGGTGGTAGTCCGTGACGACGCGGTTCCACGCCACTTGCGCCACCCAGCGGCGATCGAAGTGGTAGCGCGCCGCGGCTGACAGCAATCCCGTCAGGCGCGTGCCGTGACCCTGCGTGTCGCGGCCATCCCAGGCCAGGTAGGGGCCGCCGCCCATGCCGAATTCCACCTTTTCATTGAGCGAGCGGATCAGCCACAGCTGGGCGGCCACGCCGCGCCGGTGTGCCAGGTCGGTGCTGCCTTCATTGAGGGCGGTGACCGTCCAGTCCACGTATTTTCCCGCCGCGCGCCGGTATTCCAGCGTGAACGGGCGCGCAGTTTCGGAGCGGAAGCTGTTGACGATGGTATGGCCCGTCGACACGGTCAGGGTGTCGTCGTGCGCCCAGTTCTGCAGATGCAGCTTGGCGCCAGGCACGCCGTCATAGCGGTAGCCGGCGCCGATCAGCAGGTGCGTGGTGGCGTCCTTGCCGCTGGGCAGGATGCGGTTCACCTGGGCTTGCGCATACCAGCGGTTGTCGAATTGCCAGCGCGCCTGTAGGCTGAAGATGGTGCCCCAGCCGTGGTCATTGTCGAAATTATGCGGTGCGTCGTCCGTCTTGGCCGTGTCGAAGAAGAAGTAGCGGCCCACGCCGGCGCCCAGGGTCAGGCCCCGGTCCACCTTTTTCGTGCGCAGCCAGGCCTGGCCCGCCATGCCGTCGCGGTGGTGGTCTTCTGGATGGCCCTCATTGATGTACGACAGGCTGACGGCATTGTAATCGCCGACCGGCTGCGTGTAGCTGACGGCGGCGACAAAGGTGCGCTCGCTGGTGCTGTTGACTTTCAGCGAGCCGGCCATGCCGGAAATGTCCTGTGCCTGGGCGCACAGGGGGAGCGAGGCGGCCAGCAGGGCCAGGATGCGGAATCGGCTGCGCATGAGGTTTCCGAGGAGAGAGATAGACACGCTAACGGTGGGCTGGCTGGGCGTGCTGCGCTGACGCAAGCATCTTGTGTTTTTATTACACCAATGAACAGTTCCAGTCAGAACTAATTGTAATAGTGTATAAGAAAGTGAGAATGTGTGAGGCGCGCAAGAATTCTTGTCAGGAATTCAATGAGGGGAAAGGCGGGACGGGAAGGGGGCGGCGGAATGGCGCCGGCGCGTGCATGGCCGGCCGGCGCTTGTTGCGGAAACGCTGTTGTTACTGGCTCAGGACGACCTTGTCGGCATAGTATTCGGTCTCGCCGAAGCACTGCGTCGGCACGCCCTTGTGCTGGCTGTAGGTGACGAGGATGCGCTTGCCGGCCGCGGCCGACAGCTGTTTGGCCACTTCCTCATCGCGCACGCTGAACTGGAATTTTTCCGGGATGGTGCCCGGCAGCGCCGTCAGCAGCAGTTCGCCCTCCCATGTCTTGCAAATCCAGCCCCGCTTGGAGAACTTTTGCAGGTAGCCCGCCCGTTCGCCTTCCGAGTACGAGAAACTGAGGGCCATCCACGTGTAGGCTGCCAGCAGCAGGAAGCCGGCCACGAGGAAGATGACGAAGGCGAAGGTGACTTTTTTGGTCGTAGGGGTCATGGTAGGGTTTTAAAGGTGAAAGGATTAATCCTTGCGGCCAGCTTTCCAATTGAGGCCGAAATTGTAGCGTTCGTCCATGGCCTGGTGCGCCGTGATTTTACCTTGGCCGCCGAAGTATTCCACCAATTTCGTCACCTGCAGGTTGCCGCCGTGGTTTTCCAGCATGGCGATGGCGCACATGGCGTGCTGGCTGTCGCTGTCGAGGCGCACTTCCACCGTCGGCTGGCCCGGTATCTCGATCGTCACCACGCCATCCGTGGCGGCCCAGTTCGGCACGCCTTCGTAGATGAAGGCATACACGAGCACGCGCTTGATCTGGTCGAAATGGGTGCCGTTGATGAAGATGTTTTCGCCGCTGCTGATGCTGCCCGTGCGGTCGTCGCCTTCCAGGTGGATGTAGGGCGGGCGGTCATATGCGCCCCAGCTGTTGCCCAGCGCCTGCACGGCGCTCTTGGCGCCATTGCTCATTTCGAACAGGCAGCCGATATCGAGGTCGATACCGCCCGCGCGGCCGGCCGGCTTGTTGAACAGCTTGCCCAGGAAGCCCGTGTCCAGCTTCGAGGCGAGCGCCTGGCCCTGCGACGCATTCTGGTTCCAGTTCAGGTTGACGCGGATGCGGCCATAGCCGCCGCTGTCGCGCTTGTCGAGCGAAATCTTGTCGCCGCGCTTTTCCAGGCGGATCTTCGACAGCGAGATTTTGTTTGCTGGCGGCGCCGCCGGCGTGGGCGCGGGGACCGGTGCCGGCGATGGCGCGGGAGACGATGCCCCTGCCTCGCTGCCGCCGAAGTGTTTCAGCAATGCGGCCAGGCCGCCGGCGAAACCCTGGCCCACGGCGCCGAAGCGCCAGCTGCCGTCGCGGCGATACAGCTCGCCGATGATGACGGCTTTCTCGTCCTGGAAGTCATTGCCCGTGAAGGCAAACGTGGCGGCCTGGCCCAGCGTCATGCTCGAAGCGCCCAGCGCGCGCATGCTGCCCTGTTCCGTCGCCGCCGTAAACACCAGCTTGTCGATCGAGGCGGGCAGGCGGGAAAGGTCCACCTGGAAGACGGAACGGGGGCCGTTCAAGTCCACCGTGATGGCGTTGTCCGGCGCGCTTTTCTGGTTGAAGAACACCATGTAGCGGTCGTCCGACAGCTTGCCGGCCGCATCGACGCCGAAGCAGCTGACGTCCACTTCCATCGAGCCCGAAACGATATCGAGCGTGACGGCAAACGGGCCATTCAAGCCCAGGTCCGCCAGTTTGCCTTTTTGTCCGCGTGTGAAATTGGTCATGGTCGTGCAGTCCCTTCGTCGCTGGAGAGTTGAGTCAATGAGTGATTCGGTGCGTGATGCGAAATAGCAGGCGTGGCCGGCAGGGCGGCGCCGTCCGCATGGCGGATGCCGAACAGGCGCGCCTGCTCGATGATGCGCTGCGCCCAGCTCGAGTGGGTCGCCACTTCGCACATCGATTCCTGCATGCGGAACACGGCCGGGCTGTCCGGGTCGATGATGCGCAGCGCCAGTTCGATGTCCGACTGCGCCACCTGGTAGTGGCGCTCGATCTGCGGCACCTGGTCAGGGTGGATGGCGGTCTTGGCGATCATGCCGTGCGCCATGTCCTGCGCCACTTCGGCATCGAGCCAGCTGCCCTGCGACAGGTGCTCGAAGACGGGCGCCGTCAGCTGGAAGCCGTGCGGCTTGAAGATCGTCACCAGGCGGCCGATGACCTGGCCCAGCGGCGTCTGGTAAATGGTGCCGCTGGTGGGGCGGCGCAAGCCCAGCAGTGCCAGCAAGTCGTTGCCGCCGATGCGCAGGGCCAGGATGCGGCGCCGCACTTCCGGCGCCGACAGGGCGATGCGGAACTGCTTCATTTCCTCGTCGTCGAAGACGTCCGCCGTCTCCAACGTCGGCATCAGCAGGTGATGCGTGTGGCGCACGAGGTCGAAATACGCGGCAAAATTGTGGCGCGTGGACTTGGGCAGCACGAAGCCGCTCAATTTGTCGGAGCCTGGCATGGCCAGCACGCGCGCCAGCACGTCGACATTGCGCACGCGCACGAAGCGCAAGGTGTCCGATTCGTCGCGCATGTTTTGCAGCGCCAGCGACAGGTTGAACAGCGCGTAGCTGAGATCGCGTTCGGCGATGGCGTCTTCGGTGCAAAAGATCACCGAACGCAGGTGGCTGAATTTGTCGCCGTTGGCGATGGCCAGCAAATCCTTGTGCGTGGTGGGCACATACATGGAGGCGCCTAGCGCCGCCTTGTGTTCGCTTTGTGGGTGTATGGAGTTATCCATCGACTGCGCTCCTGATGAGGGCGACCGCCTGGTAAGGCAGCGCCGGTTCTACTGTGACGGGTATGGATTTTTCCTGCGCCAGAAGCAGCAAATGTGCCACGTCCGGTGCATTCGTGTCGCGCACGATCAGGCGCTCGGGCACGCGGCGCAGCAGTACGCGCGTCGCTTCGCCGATGCCCGGCTTGATCAGGTTGATGTCGCTGATGCCGTACTCCTGCTGCGCCCTGGCCATGTAAGCCTGCGAGCGGGCCGCCATGGCTGGCGCGTCCGTTGCTTCGGCCAGCGGCACGCCGCTGCTGGCGGCCAGCGCCACGGCATCGGCCACCAGGCCATCGGCGAAATCGCGCGACTGGTCGTGCGCCGCGAACTGCGCGTAGTACACGCAGCCGTGGAAGTCGTCCGGGCCGATGGCTTCATTGAGCACGGAGCGGCTGACCAGGCCCGAGACGGTGGCGTTGAGGATGCTCGACGGGATCAGGTAGTCGCTGGCCGAGGCGGCGCAGGCGGCCGTGCCGGCCAGGTCGGACAGCACGAACAGGCCGCCGTCGATGGCCGTGCCATGCGCGGCATTGAAGTCGTTGACCGTCTGGCGCAGCTCGCGCGAGATCACGCCCTTGCCGGTCCAGCCGTCGACGAAGACGATGGATTCGGCAGCAATGCCTTGTGCCAGGATGTGTTTCAGGGCGTTCGCATCGATGCCGCGGTCGCGGATGATGGAGACGGAATAATGGCTGCACTCGCGCTGGAAGACCTGGCGCAGCACGTGGCCCAGGATGACGCCCACGGGCGTGCCGGCGCGCGCCAGCGAGACCAGGGCGATCGGACCCGCGCGGCGGGCCGCGATCAGGGCTGCCAGGCGCAGGCAGTCGCGCGCCATCTGCAGGCGGTTGGCGGCAAACGCGCTCTGGAACAGCGCCAGGTAGGCGGGCGAGGGCAGGGATTCGGGGGACAGCATTTCGCTGTAGTGGCGCTGGCCGGACTGGATCAGGCGCTCTTTCTCGGCCAGGTCCAGGATCGGCTCGAGCGCCATCGGCGTGAGCAGAAACTCCACGTCGTCCTGGCGGTAGCTGCCGCTGAAATGCTGTTCGACTGCCGTCATAGGGCCGCCACGGTGAGCGCCGCCAGCTGCGTGCCGTTGGGGACGATGGCATAGTCGCAGGCCGCCATGAAGCGCGCGTCCGAGCGGCTGTCGCCCATGCCGAAGCTGAGGATTGGGCCATGTTCGGCTTCCAGCTCCGCGCGCAGGTAGGCCACGGCGCGCGCCTTATTCAAGGTCTTGGGCAGCACGGCCAGGTTGTTGCCGTTGCGGTGGATGAAGTAGTCGGAGCCTTCCGTCGCGATCCAGTCCTGCAGCACCTGTTCCTCGATATCGGCCAGGCGTTCGCCGCGTGCCTCATGGTCCTTGACGACGACGTAGAACGGCGTGTCGTAATCCTCGATCAGGCGCGCGCGCGAAGGCATGCCCGCCTTGGCCTGGAAGTCGTCGATGATGCGCATGGCGTCCCGCAGGCCGGGCAGCGCCGTCTGCATGTCGTTCTGCATCAGCGCCAGCCAGCCCGCGTCGAGCGCGCCGCCCGGCTGCAGCACGATGCCGCCGTAATCGAGCACGCTGTAGCTGGTGAACGGCAGGTCGACGCGGCGGAATGCGTCGCCATTCCTGGCCGTGGCGGGGATCAGGGTCATGCCGCTTTGCGCGAATTCGAAGAAGGCACGCTGGCGCGCCGTCGTAAACGAGCAGGCCTCGCCATTTTTCAGATAGGCGGCCGGCTGCAGGTCGGTCTCGCCGACGCATTTTTTCGGGGTCTGGAACAGTGTGTCGTCCAGGTCAACAAACAGGAATTTCTTCAATTTTGGTCTCTGACTGAAAGTGGAACAGGCGGCCGTTCAACTGGCCGGCGAGTTGCATGAGGGCCGGACTGGCCGGGGTTTCATGGCAGATGAAGACGTGCTGGTACTGGCCAGGCGCCACGTTGTACAGGTAGTTGGCGATGCCTTCGCCGTAATTGTCGTCGCAGCAGACGATATGCCCGACAGAACCCCATGACAGGATGGGCGAACGCGTGGTCGACTGAACCACCACGCTCTTGCCCAGGGTTTCCAGTTCGCGCGCCAGCAGGAAGGACGGGTGCATGAATTCGCCCGTGCCCAGCACCAGCACGGAATCGCCGGCGCCGATTTCCTGCGCCAGCTGCACCGCCAGGCCTTGCGGCGGCGTCAGGGCGCGGCCCACGCCGATGCGGCCGAACACCGGGCTGGCGCCGCGTTCCTCGTTCGCCTCGAAGCGTTGCGCGCTGCCCGCCACGGGCGTCGGTGCCGCGCCGGCCTGGAAGGCGTACTGGCCGGAGAGCGCCGCGCCGATGCTGGTGGGCAGGCCGAAGCGCTGGCTCAGGCCCGCGTTGGCGGCCTGGCCCATGAAATTGGTGATCACGCCCAGGTGCAGCTTTTCCAGCTGCGGATAGCGCGCGCGGCACACTTGCACCAGGTTGGCGAAGGTATTGCCGGTCGACGCTTCATCGTCGATCAGCACCAGGCTGCGCGCGGTGGAAAACAGCGCGCTGGCCGCATCCGACAGGTGCAGGAACTGGCGCGGCGCGTGGCTGTGCGATTCCTCGAATTCGAAGAAGGGCACGCTGCCGACGCGGTAGCGCGAACTGTGCAGGAACAGGGCCTTGCCGTCCGGGTTGGCGCGCAGCCACGCCTCGAACACGCCCTGGCCCAGGCCGACGGCCGTTTCCGCCATGGCGATGAAGACCACGGGGCCGGGCAGGCTGGGGGGGATCTGCGCGGCCAGGTCGTCGTGGATGGCTTCCATGGCGCGCGGCGTGACGGGCCAGTGCTTGCCCAGTACCTTGGAGAGGAACAAGAAACCGCGCTTGGCGTTGGCGCGCGCGGCAAAGCCGATCAGCCAGTCCAGCGGAAAGCGCGCCTCGTCCACTTTGAGGGTCAGTTCGCCCGTCGGCATCTGCTGCTTGACGATGTTCATGGCAGCTCCACGGCGCAGGCGGATTCGCCCACGCGCATGCCTTCGCGTATGGCCGGCACGGCGAGCTTGTCGTAGCCCTGGTCGAAACCGGCCAGCGCCAGGTAGGGCAGGTTCGGACCGGCCGCGCACGCCATGCCGATGCCGCCCGACATGCGCGGGTTGATTTCCAGCAGCGCCAGGCCGTTGGCGCCTTCGCGGAACTGGATGTTGAACACGCCGTTCAGGCGGTAGTCGCGCGCCAGTTTTTCGCAGGCCGCCAGCAGGTCGGCGCGCAGTTCGATCAGCTGGCCGCTGCCGCCGCCCTGCAGCTTCTTGCGCGGCACGGCGCACACGAGGGCGCCCTGGTCGGCGACGCAGTCGGCGCTGTATTCGTGGCCATCGAGGTATTCCATCAGCAGCAGGGTCTTGAAAGTGCCCATCTGCGCCAGGCCGTCGCGCAATTCCTGCGCATTGATCTGGTAGGCGGCGCCGGCCAGCAGCAGCTGGGCGCTGGTGCGCTCTTCATCGAGAATGGCAAAGCCCAGGGCATACACGGATTCGGACGGCTTGATGCACAGCTTGCGGTGCAGCGGGCGCAGTTCGGCGTAGGCGGCGTCGTATTCCTCGATGCTGGTCACGGCGCGGTAGTCGGCCGGACGCGCCATGGGCAGGTCGAGGCCGTCGCAGAAGCGCGCCTTGTCATGCATCAGGGTCAGCGTCTCTTCGCTGGCCACGCTGAGCACGCGCGTGCCGATGGCGGCAAAGCGTGCGCTGGCGCTGCCGATCAGGCCCGCTTCCTTGCCGGGCCAGAATATCGTGATGCCCCGCTCGCGGCAGAATTCCAGGCACCATTCCACATAGTTATGGCCTGTCAGGCCCGATGGCTCGACCGCGTATTCGTGGGCCGACAAAAAGGCCGCCGCATGCGCGTTCGTATTGCTGCACACGATGTGGTAGCGGGGCTTGCCGCCGGTGGCGGCGCTGTCCGCCTCACGGATCAGGCGCATGGCCGTGCCGACCGAGGAAAATGTTTTGTTGAACCAGACTCTTTGCATGTACGGGGACCGGGTAAAGAAAGGGAAAGCCGCGCGCAGGTGCGCGCGCGGGGATTCTAATTGACCAGACTTAACCTGGCCTTAGAAAAACGCCAGCCCGAACCTGCTGCGCGTCGTGGACGCGACCTGCGATGCTTACTGTGCATACACACAGCTGCGCTTCTCGGCCATGTCCCCTTCCGCTGGCGACGGTTCTGGCGGGCGTTTGAGGATCAGCCAGCCTTGCCGGAGGCTGTCCATTTTAAGAACGCGTCGCGGTTGCGCGAGCAGATGAAGACCTTGCCCGAACCGGAAAAGCGCAGCACGATGCCTTCGCCGCTGGTCACGCTGTTGACGATATTGCCGAGGAAGCCGCCGATGCCGCCGCCGCCCGAACCGCCGCCCGTGGTCACGGAAATCTCGTATTTCAGGCTGTTGTCCCAGCACACGACGTGGGAATTGTCGATCACGACATCCTTGCCCGGCTCGACGTCGAGCTGGAACATGGAACCGAAGCCCGACACCACCACCTGGCCCGTGCCGGCCGTTTCCATGACGAAGAAGCCGCCGGACTGGGCGAACAATGCGTTGCCCAGACTCTGAGTGCGCACCTTCATTTCCGTGCCCGAAGTGGCGGCGACAAAGGCGCCGTCATTGAGCAGGTACTGGCGCGCACCGACGTCGACCACTTCGATGGCGCCGGGCAGGGTGGGCGACAGCAGGCAATCGCCGCTGCCGCGCACCGCTTCGATATGCTGCTGGAAGAACGATTCGCCATTCGCGAAGCGGCGCATGATGGCGCTGCCCAGGCCACCCGTCATCTTGCCCTTCAAGTCCAGCGCCGTTTCCATCATCACCATCGCATCGGATTCGCAATAGATGGTTTCGCCCTGTTTCATGCTGACGTGGAGGAATGGATCGACGTCGCCGGTGACACTAAATACTGGCATGGTAATCTCCAAAAAAAAGCCGCCTGAACTGTGCAGGCGGCAGTAATGATATGACATTAACCCAAGTCACCGCGGAAAACCGTCGCGCGCGAGCCCGAAGGCGAGCGGCGCAGCCGGTTTTACGAGCGTGAATCTTAGGCGTTCACGCCGAACGAGCGGGCGAGGGGGCCCAGGCCGCCGTTGAAGCCCTGGCCGATGGCCTTGAACTTCCATTCGCCGTTGTAGCGGTAGATTTCGCCAAAGATCATCGCCGTTTCCGTCGAGCTGTCTTCGGACAGGTCGTAGCGGGCGATTTCCTTCTCGCCTTCCGCGTTCAGGCAGCGGATGAAGGCTTTCGAGACCATGCCGAAGTTCTGGCGGCGCGCGTCGGCGTCGTGAATCGTCACGGTGATGCTGATGCGGTCGATGTCGGCCGGCACGCGGGTCAGGTCGATTTCGATGCGCTCATCGTCGCCTTCGCCTTCGCCGGTCGTGTTGTCGCCCGTGTGGACGACGGAACCGTCGGTCGACTTCAGGTTGTTGTAGAAGATAAAGTCAGAGTCGCCACGGACTTTGCCGTCGTTTTTCAGAAGGAAAGCGCTGCCGTCAAGGTCGAAGGTGGCGCCGTCTGTCGAACGAGGATCCCAGCCGAGGCCGACGATGATCTTCTTCAGGTTCGGTGCTTCCTTGCTCAGGTTGACGTTGCCGCCTTTTTGCAAACTGATTGCCATGTGGTGCTCCTTTTAGTAATTAAACTTAGAACGCCTGTCAAAACCTGCTGCGCGTCGTAATTTGCGGCCGGCGATGCTCACTGTGCCTTCGTACAGTTGCGCTTCCCGACCACAACTTCCTTCCGCTCGCTACGGTCTTGCAAGGCGTTGTTAATCCAGCCTTCATGGCATGAGCGCGCCAGGGCGCTCGTGCCATTACTCTCTCAATTGGGGGCGAAACCCCCGATTTCAAGCTTGTGCCGCGTGCCGCTTGCGATAGCGCAGCGACGACCACAGCGAGACCAGGATGAAGGCCACGCCGGATAGGCCCGTGAACCACTCGGGAATATGGTACTTGACGGATGCCAGCATGATCAAGGCCAGGATGCCGATCGCATAATGGGCGCCGTGCTCGAGGTAGACGAATTCGTCCAGGGTGCCCTTGTGCACGAGGAAAACCGTCATCGAGCGCACGAACATGGCGCCGATGGCCAGGCCCAGCATAATGATGACGACGTCGTTGGTGATGGCAAAGGCGCCGATCACGCCGTCAAAGCTGAACGAGGCGTCCAGCACTTCCAGGTAGAGGAAGCCGCCGATGCTGCCGCGCGCCACTGTTTTTACCAGCTCGCCATTGCCGTTTTTCGCGGGCGCTGCGCCTGCCTCTTCATCGTCGTCCTGGAGGTCCGGCTCGCCTTCTTCCAGCAAGCCGCTGATCCAGTTCACGCCGATGTAGACCGCGATGCCGACGATGCCCGAAGCGAGCACGCTGTATTTTTCATCGACGGGGCCCATGGCCACGCAGGCGGCCACGGCGCCCATGGTGATGAGCACGGCCAGGCTTTCGGTGCCCAGCGCGTTGACTTTTTCCTCGGCCCAGCCCAGCCAGTGCAATTCCTTTTCATCGTCGAACATGAAGTTCAGGAAGACCAGCAGCAGGAAGGCGCCGCCGAAGGCCGCCACCTGGGCATGGTTGTCCGTCAGGTGCTTGGCATACACTTCCGGCGTGGTGGTGGCCATGGTCCACACGTCGACCAGGCCCAGGCCCGTGGCGACGGAAACGATGACCAGCGGGAACAGCAGGCGCATGCCGAAGACGGCGACGAGGATACCCACGGTCAAGAACAGTTTTTGCCAGAACTCATTCCAGTGGCGCAAGACTGAGGCATTCACCACCGCATTGTCGAAGGACAGCGACACTTCCATGATGCCCAGCACGCCCGTGATCCACAGGGCCTGGATCATGCCTGGCACGCCGCCGTGGCTGTAGCCCCACCAGCCGGCCACCGCCATCAGGATGAAGGTAACTAAAAAAGAGATTCTGAAATGCCGCATGGAGACCCCGTTGCAAGTGTGGAAAGACGTTTGATTATCAGCGCCGCGCTGCGCGCCACTGCCAGTGTTGATATACGTCAATTGTTGTATATGCCATGATTTTATATTATCACCGCCGCTGGCGGCGTTTTTATAGGCCGCGGACAGACAGTTCTGCTGGCGCGGTTGATCTGCGATAATTGCGGCGCGCCCCTTTTGGCCACCGCAGCCCCTGACATACTTTTAGACATATAAGAAGGAATACCCCGTGGATATCGCTTACCTCGTCACGCCCCTGATCACCTGGATCCTGGTGGGACCGATCAAATTCCTGATCAACAGCGCCCGTACCCGGCAGTGGGCATTCGGCCTGGTCGGCAATGGCGGCTTTCCCAGCAACCATAGCGCCGTCGTTTCCAGCATGGCGACCCTGATCGCCTTGCGCGAAGGCATAGGCCATCCGGCCTTCGGCGTGGCCGTCACCCTGGCCTTCATCGTCATCATCGACGCCAACAGCCTGCGCCAGCACGTGGGCAAGCAGGCGGCGGCCATCAACCGCCTGGCCGGGGAAGCGGCCAGCGCCGCACACAAGACCTTGCGCGAGCGCATGGGCCATACGCTGGTGGAAATTGCCGGCGGCCTGTGCACGGGCGTGGCGATCGGTTTCCTGATCAATGCCGTATTTGCCAAATAACATCTTTTTAGAGCGGCGCAGCATCGCCGCCTATCGACGCAAAACCCCGCTTCAAGGCGGGGTTTTGCGTTTCAGGGCGTAAAAACTACGTTTCATCCATAGATTAAAGCATTACAGGAAACCGCCGATTGACATGCCCAGACACGCTCATGGATACTTTGGCGCTTGTGGTTTTAATAAAAATAAATGCCTGCTATCGCCTGCCGCCCTATCCGGGCTGCCGGTACGGTAACGGTGCTATCTATCCGGAGAATTACCCATGTTGCGCAAAACCCTGTTTGTTCTGGCAATCGCTTCTGCCCTGACCGCCTGTGGCAAAGAATCCAAAGATCCTGGCAAGGGCGTTGGCAAGGACGGCAAGGAACAGGCCAGCGCCGCCGTCAATTTGCTGATTTCCCCGGAAGACATGTTGACCATCCAGAGCAATGCGCTGGCATCGGGGCCCGTGATCACCGGTTCCGTGCAGCCAGAGCGCAATGCCGACCTGCGCGCCGAAGTGTCGGCCGTGGTGATCCAGGTCATGAAGGAAAATGGCGAAGCCGTGAAGCGCGGCGACGTGCTGGTGCGCCTGGACGAAACGGCCATCCGCGACAGCCTCAATTCGGCCGAGGAAGCGAGCCGCGCCTCGAGCCAGGTGCTGGAGCAGTCCGAACGCATGTTCCAGCGCATGAAGACCCTGCGCGCCTCGGGCATGACGTCGACGCAGGCGCTGGAAGACGCTGAAATCCGCCGCAACAATGCGCAGAGCGACCTGTCGGCCGCGAAGAGCCGCGCCGCCCAGGCCCGCCAGCAGCTGCAGCGCACGCTCGTGCGCGCGCCGTTCGACGGCATCGTGAGCGAGCGCAAGGTATCGAACGGCGATACGGCGCAAATCGGCAAGGAATTGATCCGCGTCATCGATCCGACCAGCATGCGCCTGGAGGGCCTGGTATCGGCCGACAAGATCGGCGTCGTCAAGGTGGGCCAGCCGGTGTTGTTCCGCATCAATGGTTATCCGGGCCAGGATTTCTCGGGCAAGGTGCGCCGCGTCGATCCAGCCGCCAACGCCATCACGCGCCAGGTGGCCGTGCTCGTCGATTTCAATGACAAGGAACAGCCGCGCGTGGCCGGCCTGTATGCGGAAGGCCGCATCGAAACGGATACCGTCAGCGCCCTGATGATCCCCGATTCAGCCCTGGTGAAGGCAGGCGACGTGACGTACACGTGGAAAGTCAAGGACAAGGCCTTGCAGAAGACCAGCTTGCGCATCGGCGCGCGCGACGTGCGCACGGGCCAGTGGGAAGTGCAAAGCGGGCTGGCCAGCGGCGACACCGTGCTGCGCACGCCGGGCTCGACCTTCAAGGATGGCCAGAAAGTGGAGTTGACGGCGGCCAAGGCCGTGCCGGCCGCCGCCGTGGCCAGCAGCAGCACCGCCGTTGCCGGTAAAGGAAACTAAGCCATGTTCCTTTCCGATTTCAGTATCAAGCGGCCTACCGCCACCATCGTCCTGATCCTGGCGATGATGTGCGTCGGCTTGCTGGCGCTCAAGAAACTGCGCGTCAACCAGAATCCGGACGTCGAAGTGCCGTTTATCGTCGTCAGCATTCCTTACCCTGGCGCATCGCCCGATACGGTCGAGCGTGAAGTGGTGAACCGCCTGGAAAAGTCGCTGCAAAGCATTTCCGGCGTGACCGAGGTCAATAGCGATTCGAACGAAGGTTCGGCCACCCTGTTCTTGAAGTTCTCGTTCAAGACCAATCTGATCGAAGCGTCCGACGATATCCGCAACGCCATCGCCTCCGTGCGCTACAAGCTGCCGCTGGAGATGCGCGAACCGATCCTGCAGCGCATCGACCCGTCGGCCGAGCCCATCATGCAGCTGGCCTTGTCGTCAAGCTCGCAAAGCCATGCGGAAATCTCGCGCCTGGCCGAGGACGTGCTGTCGGACCGCTTCCGCGCCGTCGATGGCGTGGCGCTGGTGAATGTGGGCGGCTCGCTGAAACGCGAACTGTCCGTGCTGTTGCGTGCGGAAAAGTTGCGTGAATATAATGTTTCCGTCAGCGATGTCGTCACGGCCTTGCGCAACCAGAACACCAATGCGCCGGTGGGCAAGGTGCGCGGCACGCTGGACGAGAAAAGCATCCGCCTGGTGGGGCGCATCGAATCGCCTGCCGAATTCGAGCAAGTGGTGATCAAGCGCCGCGGCGAGGAAATCGTGCGCCTGGCGCAGGTGGCCACCATTCAGGATGGCTTTGCCGAAGTCAACAGCATGAGCGTGCGCAGCGGCAAGCCGAACGTGGGGATATCGATTACCCGCGTGCGCGACGCCTCCACCGTCAGCGTGGCCAACAAGATCCGCGACATGGTGGCGGAAATCAACAAGACCTTGCCGAAGGGCACCTTGTTGCAAGTGACGCGCGACGGCGGCGAAAACGCCCAGCATAGCTTGAACAATGTGATCGAATCGCTGGTGCTGGGCGCCGTGCTGACGATTTTCGTCGTCTACGCCTTCCTGAACTCATGGCGTTCGACCCTGATCACGGCGCTGAGCCTGCCGACGTCCGTGATTGCCGCCTTCATCGCCGTGTGGCTGTGCGGCTTTACCCTGAACTTCATGACCCTGCTGGGCCTGTCGCTGGCCATTGGCGTGCTGATCGACGATGCCATCGTGGTGCGTGAAAACATCGTGCGCCACATGCAAATGGGCAAGGACCGCCGCACGGCGGCGCTGGAAGGCACGGCCGAGATCGGCATGGCCGTGGCCGCCACGACCTTCTCGATCATTGCCGTCTTCATCCCCGTGGCCTTCATGCCCGGTATCTCTGGCGAATGGTTCCGTCCGTTCGCCTTGACGGTGACGTGCTCGGTGCTGGTCAGCCTGGGCATCTCGTTTACGCTCGATCCCATGCTGTCGGCCTTCTGGGGCGACCCGATCGAGGAACACGCGGCGCCGAAGAAAGGCATCGGCCGCGTGCTGGAGAAATTCAACCACTGGTTCGACCACCAGGCCGACCGCTATGGCCGCGTCATCGCCTGGGCCCTGCATCATCGCCGCTGGATGGCCATCATCGCCTTCGGCAGCCTGGTCGGCGCCATCGTTCTGCATAGTACGCATGGCGGCACGAGTTTCCTGCCAGCATCCGATTCCGGCAATTTGATGATCAATGTGCGCACGCCGTCGTCGAGCAGCATCGAGTATTCGCGCCTGAAACTGGAAGCGGCGGCTGTGCTGGCGCGTACCTTGCCTGAAACCAAGGATACCAACAGCTCCATCAATGCCGGTGGCGGGCGCGTGTATGTCGATATCGGCAAGCGCAATACCCGCAAGCGTTCCGCCAAGGAAATCGCGGTCGAGCTGCGCGAGAAGATGTCGCGCCTCGTGGGTGCCGAATACGTGGTGCAGGACGACCTGAGCAATGGTTCGCAAAAGCCGATCCAGGTGGAATTCACGGGTCCCGATTCGCGCAAGTTGATGGAAATCACGAACGCCTATATGGACAAGATGCGCCTGATTCCGGGCGCCGTCGACGTGGGCCTGTCGGAGCAGGATCCGAAGAACGAGCTGCAGATTGAACTGAACCGTGGCCTGGCCAACTCGATGGGCATTTCCGTCAACGATGCGGCGCAATCGCTGCGCGTGGCGTTTGCCGGCGTGGAAGTGGGCGACTGGGTCGATCCGACGGGCGAAACGCGCGACGTGGCCGTGCGCCTGCATCCCGATGACCGCGTGGCGTCCGAGAATATCGAGCGCCTGCCGATCAGCGTGACGGGGACGTCGCAAATGGTGCCGCTCGACCAGATTGCCACCATTACCATGGGCAAGGGCCCGTCCGGTATCGAGCACAAGGATGGCAAGCGCACGATCACCGTGTCGGCCAATGCGCAGGGCCGCTCGAATGGCGAAGTGACCACCGACGCCATGAAGCTGGCCAAGTCGATCGATTTCCCGCCCGGCTACGGCCTGGCGCTGGGCGGTGCCGGCCAGGACCAGCAAGAGCTGTTCACGGAAATGCTGATCGCGCTGGTGATGGGTATCGGCTTGATGTATTTGATCCTCGTCATGCAGTTTGGTTCGTTCACGGCGCCCGTGGCCGTCATGATGTCCTTGCCGTTGAGTTTGATCGGGGTGGTGGTGGCGCTGGTGATCACGAACAACACCCTCAACCTGATGAGTTTTATCGGCATCATCATGCTGATGGGGCTGGTGGCGAAGAACGCCATCCTGCTGCTGGACGCGGCGCGCAAGCGCGAGGAAGAGGGCTATGGCCGCGAAGACGCGCTGATGTATGCGGGCCGCATGCGTCTGCGTCCCATCCTGATGACGACGTTCGCGCTGATCGCCGGCATGTTCCCCGTAGCGCTGGGCCTGGGCGAAGGTGGCGAGTTCTACCGCCCACTGGCGATCGCCATCATCGGCGGCACCATCACGTCGACGATTCTGACCCTGCTCGTGGTGCCGACCTTCTATGACAGCATCGAGATCGCCCGCGATGGCGCCGTGGCCAAGTTCCACCGCCGCGCCGCGCGCATGCCGGTGGCCGTGGCCATGATCCTGACCCTGGTCGAGTGCGTGCTGACCTTGCTGCTGCTGCGCTTCGTCTACCGCATGCTGAAGAAGGGCATCCTGTTCGCGATGGGACGCCGCACGCCGAAAGCGGCATCGGTCAGCCTGCAAAAGTAATACCGGGCCAAGGCCAGCTTGCGCTGCGCCGTGGTTTTCAAGGAGCCTTCCACGGAAGGCTCCTTTTTTTGCCTGTTGCTGCGGCCAGGCGCGCTACCTCATGCTCGGAAATTCACTATTGGCGCTTGCCGCTTGCCTAGCTGTTGCGCGGTGGCGGCGTGGTCGTGCCGGTCCCGGTCCCGGTCCCGGTACCCGTGCCCGGTGTGGTGCCATTGGCGGGCGGCACGCTCGGCGGCGGCGTCGTGGTGCCGTCCGGATTCGTGGTGGTGCCTGGTGCCACCCCTGGCGTGGCAGGCATGGTGGCGTCCGGCGTGGCGGGGGCGGTCGTGCCCGTGGTGCCCGAGGTGCCGCTGGTGCCTGGCGCCGTTGCCGGCTCCGTGGCCGCTGGCGTGGTGGTCGTCGTCGTGCTGGTGTCGCTGCGCTTGTTGCAGCCGCCCAGCAGCGCGCAGACGATGGTGCTAGCGAGGACGAGCTTGCTGGTAGTCAGGAGTGGAGCCGTCATGATTGTTCCTTTTCGGTGGAAGGCTGTCGTGGGAGCGCATGCCTTGCCAGACTGCCTGACTGGCAACTGGAGCATGGCTGGCATCGCTTGCAGAAATTAGAGTAGGCAGCCGGGCGCAGGTTCACCGCAGTTACAAATGAGGGGCGCTGGGGCGGAGCGGATATGGTCAGGTTTGATGTGGCGCAAGGGCGCGATACCCATCTGTCGCCGGAGGGCGGCAAGATGGGCCAGGACAGCATATCCTGGCCGCAGGGAACGGTTTATTTTGCAGGGACCTTGCTGACTTCCACTTCCCAGTCCACGCCTGATTCGATATGGTGTTTGGCGGCAAAGTCGCCCTGACTGATGGCGACGGCCACGTCGAGCAGGCTGTTCAGGTAGACGAGGGGCTTGCCCTTGGCAACGCCGCCAAACGTATGTTCGAACGGCGCCGTGACCCTGGCGACCTGCTTGCCTTTATGCAAGATGCGCACTTGCAGCGGATCGTGCAGTTTTACCTGCAATTCATCGAGCAGGGTTTTCGGGATATTCGTCCAGACATTGCCATATTTCACGTCGAGCACGGGCACGATGCCGCGGATGGTATTGCCGTCCCGTACAGGTTTTTGATAGGCGATCTTCACCACGGATTCGCTCGGCAATTGCGGGCCCACCTGTTCATAGCTGATGGCGCCCGAGGCCAGGCGCGCACCCACATACGCGTACACATCGCGGCCATGGAAGGTGTACGACTCGGCGGAACCGGCCAGGCGGTTGACCTTTTCATCAATCTCGCGCAGTTCGGCCACGCCGTCGCGCTCGGCGATCAGGGTGAACAGGCCGTTATCGGGGCCCACGAAATAGCGGCCATTTTTTGTCTTCAAAACAACAGACTTGCGTGCCGTCCCCACGCCCGGATCGATGACGGAAACAAACACCGTGCCTTGCGGCCAGTAATTGGCCGTCTGGTACAGGCGATAAGCGCCCAGCCAGATGTCGTAGTCGGGAATCTGGTGCGTCAGGTCCGAAACGGTCAGCGTGGGGTCGACGCCGTACGCCACGCCATGCATGGCCGAGACGGCGCCGTCGGCCGTGCCGAAGTCCGTCATCAGCACCAGCGGCGAGGCGGCCTGGGCGCTGGAGAACAGGAGGGCGCCCAGGCAGGCGCCGGTGACGAAGCGGGAGATTTTCTTGGTGATCATATGGTCTTTCCGTGCGTTAGAAGGTGTAGTTCAGCTTGGCGTAGAAATACGCGCCGTTGACGCCGATGGGATTGATGAAGTTGTAGGGCAGGGCGCCGCCATAGGTGGCGTTATTCGTCTGGCGCACACGCTGCGGATAGCGGTCGAGGATATTGTTGCCGCCCACGCTCACCGTCAGCTGCTTGCTCAGTTTCAATTGGCCTTCCAGGTCCAGTGACCAGACGGCGCCGAAGCGCTGCGCGGGTATGCCGTCGATCAGGGGCGCCTCGCTGTCGTATGAAAAATCTTTCAGCTCGCCAAAGCGCGTGGCACGCGCCTGCACACCCCAGCCTGCTGCCTGCCAGTCGGCGCCCAGTATCAATTTGCTCTTGGGTGACGCATGTTTGATGCGGAACAAACTCGTTTGCGTCAACAGGGTCAAGCTGGGATCGATGGCGTTCAAGGCGTCGGAGCTCAAGCGGACCTTGTCGAGCGTGGTCGTGTTCAGGTTCAGCGCCGTGTTGAGGTTCAGCTTGCCGTTGGCGTAGGCGAGGTCGTGGTTCAGCACCACGTCCAGGCCCTTGGTGCGCGTGTCGAGCAGGTTGGCCAGGTAGGCGACGGACTGGATGTCGCTACGCCCCACGCCAGCGAGGTAGGCGGTGACGGCGTCGCTTTGCAAGTCGCTCGAGCGCGTGATGCGGTCGCGGATGCGGATCACGTAGGCGTCCACCGTCAGGCTGGTGGCGCTGGCCGGTTTCCAGGCCAGGCCCAGCGACACGTTGGTTGATTTTTCCGGTTTCAGTGCCTGTGCGCCGAAGCTGCGTGCCAGCGTGTCGCTGGCCGGCAGCAGGGCCGACGTCTGCAGGGCCGTGCCATCGGCGTTGAAGTTCAGGGTGGCGAAGCGGAAGCCCGTCTGCACGAGGGCCGGCGCGCGGAAGCTGTTCGACAGCGAGCCGCGCACGAGGAAGGCGTCCGTCACCTTGTAGCGGCTCGACAGCTTGCCCGTGCTGGCGCTGCCGAAATCGCTGTAGCGCGAATAGCGGGCGGCGGCGCCCACCAGCAGGCGCGGCGTGAGGTCGCTTTCCACGTCCGCATACACGGAGCGGATGTGGCGGCTGCCGTCGTAGGTGTCCGACGGACGCAGGCCGGGGCCAGCCTGCGCGCCCGGTGGTGCAATAGCCTGCGCATCCGTGACGGTGCCGGCCGCATATGATGCGGCGTCGCCGGAGGAGCTCTGGTAGCTTTCGCGCATCCATTCCGCGCCCACGGCTACGTTCAGGGCCGCGGGCAGGCCGATGTCGAGGCTGCGCGTGGCGTCGAGGTTCAAGGCATCCTGGCGGAAGTCGAAGCCGGCCAGGTGGAAACGCGTGGGGCTGGTCGCGCCCAGCGAGGCGTTGACGGACTGGTTCACGCCGTAGTCAAAGCGGTCGCTGCCGTGACGGACGCTGGCGTCCCAGTTCCAGTCCGCTGCCGTGCCGCGCACGCCGGCCACGACGCCGAGGTCGCGCTTGTCGCCATTCGTGACGGGACGGTAGCCGTTCGGATACAGGGCGAGTACGTTCGACGGATCGCCCGGATAGCGGAAGTAGGCGCTGCCGTCGGACTTGCGCTCGTTCAAGGTGGCAAACGAGTACAAGTCCAGGCCGCTAGCGAGGGTGAGCTGCGCGTTGTAGAACAGGTAGTGATTGTGTTGGCGCGAGTCGCCGGACTTGAACAGCACCTTGCCGTCGAGGGCCAGGTCGGCTGGCGTGGCGTTGTACGAGGTCCAGCCCGCGTCGCTGGGGCCGGCCCGCTCCGTGGGCGAACGGCGCCGCGTTTCTGCGCCGAAGCGGAAATAGCCGGCTTCGCCCAGCAGTACGCCATAGTCGGCGTTGACGATGACGGTCTGGCCATCCGTCAGGGTTTGATCGGTCGGGTCGAAATGCGTGTGGTTGGCACCATAGCTGACGGCCGCCGAGCCGCCCGTGCGGGCTTTTTTCAGCACGATGTTGATCACGCCCGCGACGGCGTCGCTGCCGTACTGGGCGCCGGCGCCATCGCGCAGGATTTCGATATGGTCGATGGCGCCCGGCGGAATGGCGTTGATGTCGACCGGCACCGTGCCGGCAAAGCTGCTTTCCGTGTCGAGCACGGCGCTCGTGTGGCGGCGCTTGCCATTGATCAGCACCAGCACCTGGTCGGGCGCCAGTCCGCGCAACTGGATGCCGCGCACGGAGTCGGATGCGCCGCTCGATTCGATGCGGGGGAAGTTGATCGAGGGCGACAATGCCTGCAGGGCCGCGCCCACGTCCCCCGTGGCCAGCGCATTGCTGACTTCGCGCGCGCCGAAGCGGTCGATGGGCACGCTGCTGTCGAAGACGGTACGGTTGCGCGCGCGCGAACCGACGACGGTGACCTGGTCGATGCTGGCGCCCGCTTGCGTTGCGGCATCGCCGGCTGTGTTAGCGGTTTCGGCATCGGCCCAGGCGGGTGCGGCGCCCAGCATGGCGCAGGCCAGCACGATGGCGCGCAGCGACGTGGAGGGAAGGGAGGGCGATACGTGTGAATGGCGCGGGTGCAAGGCGGTGTCCTTTGGGCTCGGTCAATGTATTTATGAAAACTTTTGATTGAGCTTACGGCAGGCCGTTGCCATGGCGAACGATTCTTTATGGATATGCTTATGGCTGTTGTTTCTGTGTGATTTTCGTGTGACTTCTTGGCGCGGCTCAGGATTTGGGCGCGGCCGGCATGTCTGGCTGGGCTGTGACGGGCGTGCCGGCCGCTTCCAGCGGCGCGACGAAGTTGCACAGGTCCAGTTGCAGCTTGCCCTGCTTGCCGAGGGCGGGATTGAATGCGTACGAGGTGATGCCGCAGTTGGGCACGTCGGCGGCCTTGTCGATGGCCAGGATGGCTTGCTCGTCGCAGCGTTCCAGCAGGTAGCGGAAGCAATTGACGATCACCTGGTGGCCGACGACCAGCACCCGTTCGCCCCGGTATTCGCGCGTGATGGTGTCGAGCACGCTGCGCAGGCGCAGGATGACGTCGCACCAGCTTTCGCCGCCCGGTGGCCGGAAGTAGAACTTGCCCACGTGCTGGCGCTGTTCGTGCAGTTCCGGATACTTGCTGGCGATGCCGCGCGCGGTCAGGCGGTCGAGGATGCCGAATTCCTTTTCGCGCAGGCGCTCGTCGGCCACCACGGAACTCAGGCTGTCCGCGCCCAGCCGCGCCAGCACGGCTTGCGCCGTCTGATGGGCGCGCACGTATGGCGAATACAGCACGACGGTCGGTTGTTGTTCAGGGGGGAGGGCGGCAAACCAGCCGCCGAGCGCTTGCGCCTGGCGCGCGCCCAGGTCGGAGAGGGGGACGTCGACATCGCGTTCGGCGATGGCGATCAACAGCTGTTTTTCCGCTTCGGCGGCATCGCGCGCCACGTTGCCGGCACTTTGGCCGTGACGCACGATCCACAGTTGCTGCGGCCACTTTTGTTCCATCGCCTGGCGCCTTCCTCTGTACTTGTTGTGAATAAATATAGAGGAAAGCGGCAAGGCGCGGCGCGCCGCTGGAGTGGTGCTTAGGCGGCGTGTTCCGCTTCGTCCAGGTCGGGCGCGTCGTCGCTGTTGTAGACGGCCAGGTCGGTCTGGCCCATGACGCGGCTGGTGACGGTGCCGGCCGTGATGGAGCCGCTCACGTTCAGGGCCGTGCGGCCCATGTCGATCAGCGGTTCGACGGAGATCAGCAAGCCGGCCAGGGCGACGGGCAAGTCCATCGCCGACAGCACGATCAGGGCGGCAAACGTGGCGCCGCCGCCCACGCCGGCCACGCCGACGGAACCGATGGTGATGATGGCCAGCAATGGCAGCAGGAAGCTGATCGTAAACGGGTCGACGCCGACGGTGGGCGCGATCATGACGGCCAGCATGGCAGGATAGATGCCGGCGCAGCCGTTCTGGCCGATGGTCGAGCCGAACGAGGCGGCGAAGTTGGCGATGCCTTCCGGCGTGCCCAGGCGCTGGGTCTGCGTCTGCACGCTCATCGGGATCGAGCCGGCGCTGGTGCGCGAGGTGAAGGCGAAGGCCAGCACGGGGAAGACTTTCTTCAGGAAGCGCAGCGGGTTCAGGCCCGTGCCGGCGATGATGGCCAGGTGCACGAGGAACATCAAGATCAGCGCGCTGTACGAGGCGACGACGAAGTTGATCAGTTTCAGGATGTCCGTGTAGCTCGACGAGGCTACCACTTCGAACATCAGCGCGAATACGCCGTATGGCGTCAGGCGCAGCACCAGGGTGACCATGCGCATGACGATGGCGTGCGCCACTTTCATGAAGCTTTCGAACGAGGCGAAGATTTCCGGCTTCTTCGCGGCGATGCCGGTGGCCGAGATGCCGATGAAGATGGAAAACACGACCACGGCAATGGTGGAGGTCTTGCGCGCGCCCGTCATGTCGAGGAAGGGGTTGGTCGGCACGAAGCTGACCAGCAGTTTCGGCAACGACAGCGCCTTCGCCGTTTCCAGCGAACCTTGCAGCTGTACGCCGCGCGCCACTTCGGCGGCGCTCGACGTCAGGCCGACGGCAGTCAGGCCGAACAGCTTGGCCATCAGAATGCCCAGCGCGGCGGCGATGGTGGTGGTGATGAGCAGGGTGCCGATGGTCAGCGCGCTGATCTTGCCCAGCGAACTCGCATCCTTGAGTTTCAGGATGGCGGAAATGATGGAGACCATGATCAGCGGCATGATGATCATCTGCAGCAGTTTCACATAGCCGCTGCCGACGATATCGATGTATTCATTGGTGCCGGCGATGATGGGCGAGCCGGCGCCATAGATGGCTTGCGCGGCCGCGCCCAGCAGCACGCCCAGGCCCAGGCCCGTGAAGACGCGCACGGTAAAGGTCGCGTGGCGGCTTTGCTGGCGGAACATGAAAGCGAAGACGATCAGTGCAACGAGCAGGTTCAGAATGATGTTGATTGCCATAGTGGGCCTTATCTTGGTTTTCTTGGTTTTATGCTGCAGAGGGCATTTTATAGAACTTTGCTGCAAGTAACATCCGCGCCGGTCCTGGCCCGGTCCAGGGCGGAAGGGCAGGCACTGTACAGTACTATGGGGACGTTTTGCGCCATACCGCTGCGAATATTACGCTATATAAATATGCTCCACAGGCATAAGTCGTCCGGATGATTGTGTAATTGGCTATTTCGTGCCAGCATGCTTTCCCCGTTTGCTACTATGGCGCGCGTTATCTTGATAAGGAAAACAATGAATGCTTTGACGGAAGTACAGGTGCTGGATGTGGAAGAGTGCTTGCGCCAGGCCATGATGGCCTCCGATGTGGCCGTGCTGAACGACTTGCTGGGCGACGACTTGCTGTTTACGAATCACCTGGGGCACTTGCTGAGCAAGCATGCCGACCTGGCCGCGCACGAGCAGCGCCTGCTGACCATCACGGAATTGCGCGCGTCCGAGCGCCATGTGCGCCTGAGCGGCGACGTGGCCGTGGTATCCGTGCGCATGCAGTTGACGGGCAGCTATCACGATGTGGAGACGCATGGCGACTTCCGCTTTACGCGCGTGTGGGCGCGCAATGCCGCCGGCGCGTTGCAAGTGATCGCCGCCCATTCCGGCGTGATCGCTTAAGGAGTCGCAGTGGATCATCGTTCCAAAGGGCAGCTGGTCGAAGCTGTCATCGCCGCCGGCCCCGCCACCCTGGCCATCACGGCCGGCTATCCCGTGCTGCTGTACAACCTGGTGCGCACGTATGCGGACGCGCCCGGCGCCAATGCGCTGGCGGCGCTGCTGCTGACGGGCGGCCTGTGGGCCTTGCTGGAATTCTGGCGCATCGCGCTGGCAACCGTGGCGCGCAAGGCCTATGCGTTCAACTGGCGCTTCTGGCTGGCCATCGCCGGCTTCCTCGCCTGCTTCGTGCGTTTCGTGCCGGACATGGCTGCCGGACTGATGCTGGTCTTGCTGGTGCTGCCGGCGCTGGCGTGGATCCATTTCATCTTGTTGCAGATCAAGCGCCCGCGCCAGGCTTGATTGCTGGAAGTGCCGTAGCGGGAGCGATATATTATTACTGAAATCAAAAAACTGGGCGAGCAATTCCACGCGATAGCGTCGCAATCCGACTTTTTCATGGCGACCTATTTAGAGGCCGTCAAGCTGCGCGTGGCACGAACGCAGATCAGCAAAGGACCGCTGTTTAATGTCAGGCTATTCGACGCCCAACGGGCCGGCTTCACGCCGGGAAAAGAGCTAAAGACGCTGCCCGCGAAGTTAAAAGATACTTATGTGTACTATTTCGACGGGGAGGACAGGATACTCCTGGTGGAAAGCCATGGCGGCTCTGCTACTGTCATCAACAGGAACTTCTATTTTCATGAACCGGACAGGCTGAAAAGCGTGCACTTCAATGCAGGAGGGAGCTTGAGGAATGTCATGCTCAGTTTTCTCGATGGGGCACGCATCACGCAGGACATTAATTTCGGAAAATTTGGCGTAGGTCGTTACGATTACCTGTATGAAGGGGATCGCCTCCAGTCCATCATGGTCCGGCAGCGAGAGCATGGTCAGGAAAGCCCTAGCGGATACCAGATTCTGTTCGGCTATGTGGATGGAAAGATGGACAATATTTTCCACATGTTTACGAATGGATATCAGGAGCAGCGCTATCCATGACGTTGGTGGTTTTGAGGGCAAGGCCGTGAAAAAATACATGTGGCATCTGTATTATTCTGGAACGGATGTGGTGGACGCCAGTGAAGCGTGGACGAGCGGGCATGTCGGTGCGGGTATCTGTCAAGACTGCGGAAATTATATGCCCGGGAATGAAGGCGACTTTGCCGTGGTCGTGGAGCAGCGTATTCCTGCAAAAGCAGATATGTTTTCAATGGGACGGCTATCGCCTTCCATCATGTCCGCCAGGCTGCGGAAATTGCTGCCGGAGCGCATAAACGAATTTTTCAGGTTCGGCGATGTCTATCTCGGTGACTCTTCGAGGAAGATGGAGAGCCACTGCGCATTTGTTGGCGGAGCGCCGTGGGTCCTGCTCTTTGGCGATCAGCCCGCAATGATGGATGGTGCAGTAGTCGCGGATGCAAAAATTGCGGCTTGCCCTGCCTGCGGCGTGAAATTCGGCTTTGGGCGAGGGAACAGGCATGCCGACACCAGCGTCAACGTGATCCATGAAATTTCCTGGACGGAGTTTGGCGGAATGTTAATTTCTGACGACATAATGCAGCCCTTGCGCGGCATTCAATTGAAAAATGTCAGAGTTGAAAAGATAGAAATCCGTTAGGCGCGCCTCGGGCGTGGATAAAGACCCGGTTTGTGACTGGTGACTGCCAGCGGCAGCGCACTTGCCGACTATGACTGGCCGTCGCTATCCTGCGCGTCCAGCCAGTTGATCCGTCCATTGCCCGCTTCCTCCAGGTGGGCGAGCAGGGCAGTGGCGGCCGCTTCCGCCAGGCTGAAGTCGAACAGCACGTCTTCGCCATGCTCCACCTTGAGCAGGGTGGCGCCGGCGGCATCGAGTTCGCGGCGCAGCATGCCTTCCATCGCATACGGCAGCGTGCAGCGCAGGTTTCTCTGGCGCACGATGGCCGTCTTTTCCGCCAGCAAGAGCGCTTGCGCCACGCTATCCGTGTAGGCGCGCACGAGGCCGCCCGCGCCCAGCTTCACGCCGCCAAAGTAGCGCACGACGGTGGCCAGCACGCCTTCGAGGTCCTGGTGGCGCAGCACGTCGAGCATGGGCCGCCCGGCCGTGCCGCTCGGTTCGCCATCGTCGACGGCCGCCGACTGTCCGCCCGCCAGCAGCGCCCAGCACACATGGCAGGCGCCCGGATGCTGCGCCTTCAAATCGTTGACCACCTGCTGCGCGCTGGCGCGGTCCGTCATCGGCTGCACGCAGCCGATGAAGCGGCTTTTCTTGATGATCAGTTCGCTGTGGACGGGGGCGGCGATGGTGAAGGGCATGGCGGGAGCAAGGGCGGGCAAAGCAGCATGATAGAGGAAATGCGCGCCCGCGACGAGCCAATGCCGCCTACCTGGCCGATGGCAATACCAGCTCGCGCAGCGCAGCATCGCGCACTTGCACGATGTCGAACAGTCCCAGCGCGTGCAGGGCGGGCAAGGCGTCGAGCATGTCGCGCTCGGCGACGGCCCGTTCCGCATCGCCGCTGGCCTCGTCCAGCCACAGGCGGGCATTGGCGAGAAAAGCGCCTACCGTGCCCTTGCGCACGGTGACGCCGTTGAACTGGCCTTGGTTTTGTTGATCCGGTAACACGTCTTCGGCACGCATGATGTACTCCTGAATAATGGAAAGACTCCACTGTATGATGGCGGGATTGTCTTGCCTGCCTTGTTTATGACTATCGATACGTCAAATCCGCCAATCTTGCCGCCGATGCTGCTGGCGCCGCTGCGCGCCCTGCGCATGTCTCAGCCACAGGAGCGGGTGACGCCGCCGCACCGCCATGCCAGCGGCCAGTTGTTCGGCGCCGAGCGCGGCTTGCTGTCCATCGGCGCCGACAGCGGGCAGTGGGTGGTGCCCGCCAGCCACTGCGTGTGGATGCCGCCCCATCACGCCCATGCGCTGCGTTCGCATGGTCCGTTTGCGGGCTGGAGCGTGTATGTGGACGAGGCCAGTTGCGCCAGCTTGCCTGCCGCGCCTTGCGTGATGCGCGTCTCGGGCTTGCTGCGCGAGGCGGTGGGCCGCGCCAGCAGCTGGGAAGGTGGCGCGCTCGATGCGCGGCAAGCCCGCGTGGCGGGCGTGATACTCGACGAGATCGCCGCCTCGCCGCATGAGCCCTTCGGCTTGCCCCTGCCCACGGACCCGCGCCTGTTGCGCGTGGCGCGTGCCGTGCTCGATGACCTGGCCGACGAGCGGGGCGTGGCGGCATTGGCCGCCTGGGTCGGCGTCTCGCCGCGCACCCTGGCGCGCCGCTTCCAGGCCGAGACCGGCTTTGCGCCGGCCGCGTGGCGCCAGCGCGCCCGCATCCTGCGCGCCCTGGAATTATTGGCCGCCGGCCAGCCCGTCACGACGATTGCGCTGGACCTGGGCTACGACAACGTCAGCGCCTTCATCGCCATGTTCAAGCGCGTGATGGGCGTGACGCCGGGCAGGTATGGGGAAGGGGTGGAGTAGCTGGCGCGCAAAACAAAAAAGCCAACCGCGAACGGTTGGCTTCTCTGAAGTATTTGGTAGGCCGTGCGGGATTCGAACCTGCGACCAACGGATTAAAAGTCCGCTGCTCTACCAGCTGAGCTAACGACCCAAAACTTTGACTGCTTGCTGCGGTAACGCTGTGCGGTGCGTGCTTGCCATGGCGGCATGCAAACGGACTGCAAATTCTTGGTAGGCCGTGCGGGATTCGAACCTGCGACCAACGGATTAAAAGTCCGCTGCTCTACCAGCTGAGCTAACGACCCAAGGGCGGCTATTATGACGGCCAAAGGTGGTTTTGGGAAGGGCCAGGCGGGACATGGGCGCAAAAAAGCCTTGCGTGGCGTTCACATGCGGCCTAATATGGATAGATAGCCTACCTATTTATATCATCCCATGCCTGATACTGAAGATCTTCCCATCCCCGAACGCGCGCTGGCGCTGTCCGATGAATTGCGCACGGCGTTCAAGCGCCTGCTGCGCTCGATGCAGCGCGAAGGGGGCGAGCTGGAGAGCGGCGTGTCGATGATGCAATACATGCTGCTGGCGCTGATCCACGAGCAGCCCGGTATTGGCGTGGCCGCGCTGGCGCGCCTGCAGAATGTGCGCGGGCCCACCGTCAGCGCGCAGATCAAGTCTTTGGCCGAGGCGGGACTGGTCGAGCGCAGCGCACCCGATCCGCAGGACCGGCGCCGTTCCGGCCTGCATGTGTCGGCGCAAGGCGAGACCATCCTCGAGACCCTGCGCGCGCGCCGCCGCGATGCGCTGGCGCGGCGCATCGCCCGCCTGACGCCGCAGCAGATGGAGGCGCTGGCCGCCGCCATGCAGCCGCTGCTCGAGATTGGCCAGGCATGAGCAGCCCCGCCAAACCCGCAGGCGCAGAGGCGCCGCTGACGGAGCGTGAAGTGCGCGCCACCTACCTGGGCCTGATGGCCGTGCTGGGCCTGGGCGCGCTGGACCAGAGCATCGTCGCCACGGCCCTGCCGCGCATCGTCGACGACCTGGGCGGCATGGCGCACCTGTCGTGGGTGGTGACGGCGTATGTGCTGGCCTCGACGGCCACCATGCCGCTGTACGGCAAGCTGGCCGACCAGTATGGCCGCCGTCCCATGATCTTCACGGCCTTGCTAACCTTCCTGCTCGGTTCCGTGCTGTGCGGGCTGGCGCAGAACATGACGGAACTGATCGTCTTCCGCGCCATCCAGGGCCTCGGCGCGGGCGGCTTCATGCCGCTGGCGCAAATCATCATCGGCGATATCGTGCCGCCGGCCGAGCGGGGCAAGCGGCAGGGCATGGTGCCCATCGTGTTTGCCGTCACCAGCGTGCTGGGCCCCGTGCTGGGCGGCGTCATCACGGACGCGCTGTCGTGGCACTGGATTTTCTTCGTGAACCTGCCCGTGGGCGCGGTCGCCTTTGTCATCATCGCGCGCGCCATGCGCAAGCCGGTGCGCACGCATGCGCACCGGATCGACTACCTGGGTTCTGCCTTGCTGACGGGGGCCGTCACGGCGGCGCTGCTGGTGCTGGCGCTGGGCGGCACCGAGTGGCCGTGGGATGCGCTGGCCATCAAGGTGTGCGGCGGCGTCGCCGTGCTGCTGGGGGTCTGGCTGGCGTTCCACGTGGGCAGGGTGGATGAACCCGTGCTGCCGCCCGACCTGTTCGAGAACCGCACCTTCAATATCGCCAGCCTGGTGATGGCCGTGACGTTCATGGGCCTGATGGGCGCCAGCGTCTTCTTCCCGCTGTTCTTCCAGCTGGTGATGGGCACGACGCCCGCGGAATCGGGCGTGATGACGGTGGCCATGATGGTGGGGCTGGTGGCCTCGTCGATGTTCAACGGCAGGGTGCTGTCGCGCTCGGGCAAGTACAAGATGGTGCAGGTGATGGGGCTGGCCGTGGCGGTCGTGGCGTTTGCCGTGCTGGCCTGGGCCATGGAAACGTCGCAGGGCTACTCGATCATCGAGCCGGCCATCTTCTTCCTCGGCACGGGCCTGGGCCTGGTGATGCCGAACATGACGATCGCCGTGCAGAATGCCCTGCCATTGGCGCGGCGCGGCGTGGGCACGGCCATGCTGGCCTTCTTCCGCTCGCTGGGCGGCTTGCTGGGCGTGACGGCGTCGGGCGCCATCCTTGCGCACCAGCTGCACCGGCACGGCGTGGAAGCCGTCTCGGCGCTGGGCGCGCACGCGGCGGCACAGACGGTGGAAGTCTACCGCCATGCGATCGCCAGCGTGTTTGGCGCCGGCGCCGTGCTGCTGCTGGTGGGGCTGGTCTTCCTGCTGTTCTTGCCGGAACTGCCCCTGGAAGGGCATCCGGCAACGGTGAAGGACGATCAGTAGCGTTCCAGCCAGTGCGCGTAGGGCGCCGGCAGGGTCCACGAGGCGCGCTCGACTTTCAATTCCTTGGCGGCAAAGTAGGCCCAGTGCGGATTGGCCAGGTGTGCCTTGCCGACCATCACCAGGTCCAGCTGCTCTTCCTTGACGACGCGTTCGGCAATGGCCGGCGTGCCGAAGCCCCAGGCCGACGAGACGGGCACGCCCGCTTCGCGGCGCACGCGCTCGGCGATCGGGCCCATGAAGGCCGGGCCCCACGGGATGGTCACGTCGGGAATGGTAAAGCCCATGCTGACGCTGATCATGTCCATGCCGGCATCCTTGAACTGGCGTACCAGGCCGATCGATTCGAGCAGGGTTTGCTCGTCGCGGCCGTCGAATTCCAGCACGCCGAAGCGGATCGTCAGCGGCAGGTGCTCAGGCCACACTTCACGCACGGCTTTCAATGTTTCCAGCAAGAAGCGGCTGCGGTTTTCCAGGCTGCCGCCATAGATATCGTCGCGCCGGTTCGAGTGGGCGGAAAAGAAGCTTTGCGCCAGGTAACCGTGGGCGAAGTGCAGTTCCAGCCATTCGAAGCCCACTTCACGGGCCCGCACGGCGGCGTCGACGAAATTCTGGCGCACGCGGGCGATATCGTCGAGATCCATGGCGCGCGGCACCTTCGGCAAGCCGCCGCCAAAGGCGATGGCGGAAGGGGCGATGGTTTGCCAGCCGCGCGCGTCGCCGTCAACAATATGGTCGTCGCCTTCCCATGGGCGGTTGGCGCTGGCCTTGCGGCCCGCGTGGGCGATCTGGATGCCGGGCACGGCGCCGGCCGCCTTGATGGCTTTCACGACGGGGACAAAGGCTTGCGCCAGATCATCGTTCCAGATGCCGGTGCAGGCGGGCGTGATGCGGCCTTCCGGCGCCACGGCGGTTGCTTCGACGATCACCAGGCCGGCGCCGCCGCGCGCCATGCCGGCGTAATGCGACAGGTGCCAGTCGTTGGCCTGGCCATCGACGGCCATGTACTGGCACATGGGCGGCACGGCGATGCGGTTGCGCACGGTGATGTCTTTGAGGGTGTAGGGCTGGAAGAGGGCGGACATGGTGGCCTTTATGGTTTGTTGATGAGTAAGGTGCGGGTAGCGTGCGTATGTTGATTCGGTAGTTCGTAAATATTCGAATAATGGAATTAGTATAGCCGATGCTGTATGATTCTGCTCATGCGCCCACACAAACATCCTCCCGCCAGCGAATTCGTCCTCGAACGCGTGCTCTACGCCTTGAGCGATTCCATCCGCCTCGACATCGTGCGCCACCTGGCCCGCGTCGAGGCGGCCGCGTGTGGCGACCTGGACGGCGGACGGCCGAAATCGACCGTCTCGCACCACTTCAAGGTCTTGCGCGAAGCGGGCCTCGTCTACACGGAAAACGCGGGCACCACGCATATGAATACCCTGCGCCGCGCCGATATCGAGAGCCGCTTTCCCGGCTTGCTCGATGCCATCCTCGCGCAGCAGCCGCTGCTGCAGGAGTTTGGCGGGCAGGGCGGCGCGTAGCACCTGCAGCTTGCCGTGCGGCGATGCGCGGCGACGCAACCTGTCAACCTCGGCTATGATGTCGGCCGGTCGGCAAAATCATCGGCAACGCGCTTGTCTGGGATTGTGTTGTTGAAAAGTGGCTGTATGGCAAGGGTTGTGGATGAAGGCAGTGGCAGGAATCGACGCGGACAAGGTGCTGCGCGCGCAGTTTGGCTGGATTAATCTGTTGAAGGCGGGCGCGGCGCAATTGATCGTGCTGCACCATCTGGCGTTTTACGGCCCCATGTCCGATTACGTGCAACCGCTGTGGCCCGACTTGCTGGACTGGCTGGGCGGCAGCGCGCGCATCGCCGTGCAAGTGTTCCTCGTCATCGGTGGCTTTCTCGTCGCCAAGTCCCTTGCTCCTGCGGCTCTTCCTGGTATCGATTCCCCCTTGCAAGCCATCTGGCGCCGCTATGCCAAGCTGGCGCCGCCATTCCTGGCCGCCACCCTGCTTGCCGCCGTCGCGACCCCCGTGGCCGGCATCTGGATGATGCACGATTCCATGTCGGCCGCCGTCACCCTGGGCCAGCTCAGTGCCCATGCCTTGCTGCTGCATGGCGTGCTCGGCTATGAATCGCTGTCGGCTGGCGCCTGGTATGTGGCCATCGATTTCCAGCTATACCTGCTGACGGTGTTGCTGCTGTGGCTGGGCGGCCGCCTGGCGGGTCAGCGGCGGCCGGGCTGGCTGATGCCGCTGGCCGTCACCGTGGGCATCATTCTTTCCCTGCTGTACTTCAATATCGATGCCGGCTGGGATAACTGGGCGCCGTACTTCTTCGGCAGCTATGGCCTGGGCATGCTGGCCTGGTGGGCCAGCGACCCCAAACGCCAGCCTGGCGCCATGACCGTGCTCATGGCCCTGGCCGCCGTGCCCGTCCTGCTGGCCCTGGCCATCGACTATCGCAGCCGCATCGCGCTGGCCCTGATCGTCGCCTGCGCGCTGTTCCTGTTCGGCCGCGCCCGCACGCCTTCCCGTGGACGCGCCTGGAACGTCATCAACGCCCTGGGCCGCATCTCGTACGCCGTCTTCCTCGTGCACTTTCCCGTCAGCCTGCTCGTCAATGCATTATTCACCAGCTACGTCCCGCTCGAGCCGGAATGGCAGGCGCTGGGCATGCTGACGGCCTGGAGCGCCAGCCTGGCGGCCGGTGCCGCGTTCTATCGTTGGGTGGAGGTGCCGCTGGGACGCGTGGTGCAGGCCTGGGTGGCGAAGGCTGGCGTGCGGACGGTGTCGGCCTGAGGGGTGGCATGCGCCTGCAGGGATGTGGGCGCCAGAGTTTTTTTGCATTGCCGGGAAGTGCGCGCGCAAAACAAAAAAGCCAACCGCGAACGGTTGGCTTCTTCATAGTATTTGGTAGGCCGTGCGGGATTCGAACCTGCGACCAACGGATTAAAAGTCCGCTGCTCTACCAGCTGAGCTAACGACCCAAAAACTTTTACAACAACTTCGGTAACACTGTGCGGTAAAAAAATGCTTGCTATAACAACTCGCAAGCAGATCAGTACTGCGTATTCGTGGTAGGCCGTGCGGGATTCGAACCTGCGACCAACGGATTAAAAGTCCGCTGCTCTACCAGCTGAGCTAACGACCCGAAGAAGGAAGATTATAGGGGGTGCCCGGGATTCTGTCAAACCTAACGGGCAACTTTTTCCCCGGTTTTACTTTTTACCTGCGCGTTCCTTGGCCGTCTGGGCGGCGCTGGAGTCCGGATAGCGCGAGATCAGCGCGTTGTAAGTCTTGGTGGCGTTGGCCTTGTCTTTCAGTTCCGTGTAGCAGCTGGCGATGTTGAGCATGGCGTCGGCTGCCTTCGGGCTGTCCGGGTAGTTCTTCACGACCACTTGCTGGGCGCTGATGGCGCTCTTGCAGTCGCGCTGGGCGTAGTGGGCGTTGCCCAGCCAGTATTGCGCGTTGGCCGCGTAGGCGGACTCCGGGTAGCGCTTGACGAAGGCGTCCAGCGAAGTGGCCGCCGCCTTGTAGTCGCCCGACTTGAACAGGCCCAGGGCGGCGTCATACGCGCCTTGCTCGGAGACGCCCACGGCCGCTTCCTGGCCGTCGATGGTGACCTGGCGCGGTTCGAGCTTGCGCAGGCGCGCGTCGAGGTCGGTGTAGAAATCCTTCTGGCGCTTTTGCGCGTTGGCCAGGTCATTGCCCAGCACTTCGATCTGGCCGCGCAGGCGGGCGATCTCCTGCATGGTCTGGTCGTGCTGGTTGATCAGGCTCAAGGTGCTGGTCTTGTCCGCTTTCGTGTCGATGCGGCTATTCATGTCCCGCGCCAGCGCGTCGACCTTGGAGCGCAGCTCCAGGATGGCCTTGCGTGCTTCGTCGTCGTCGAACAGGGCCGCGTTGGCGTGCAGGGGCAGGGCGGCAAAGGCGGCCAGCAGGGCGGCGGCGACGCCGGCTTTCGAGAATGTCATCATGAGTCGGGCTTTCAAAAGTTACGCAAACATGCAAACGGGGCGCTGGGCGGTGAAAATCCGCACAGCGCCCCATTATTATGCCTATGACTGGCCAGTTAGGTAAGCGCCAATCCTGCCGCGCTCACCCGGGATATCAATAAGCGATGTCAGCGCGGCGGTTTTCTGCCCATGCTGCTTCGTTGTTACCTTGAGCCTTAGGCTTTTCTTTGCCGAAGGACACTGCTTCCATCTGGCTGTCGGACACGCCCAGGGCGGCCATCGACTTGCGCACTGCTTCAGCACGTTTCTGACCCAGGGCCAGGTTGTACTCGGCGCCGCCGCGATCATCGGTGTTGCCTTGGATGATGACTTTGCGTGCTGGGGTCTTCACCAGGTAAGCCGCGTGGTTTTGCACCACTGGCGTTTCCGATTCACGCACGACGTATTTGTCGAAGTCGAAGTACACGCTGCGGTTAGCCAGCACGCCTTTTGGATCGTTCAGCGGGTCAACGGTTTCAGCAACAACGGTGTTGACTTCGCGTACGTCTGCTGGTGGCGCGGTTTTTTCAGGAGCGCGCTCGACGACTGGGGTTTCTGCCAGTTTGACAGGGGTGCTGCAAGCCGACAACAGGGCTGCAGTAGCTGCGATGAAAGCTAAACTTTTAAAGTTACTCATTTTTATTCTCCGGGTCGTGGTTAAGGTAAAACGTACTGCATTACTTCATGAAAGGACCCCAGGTGGGCTCCTTGATATTGCCAGCTTGCGTGGTCAGACGCTGCTTGACGCGGCCATCCACCGAAACTACCGCCAGCGACTTGCGTCGCCCGGATTCGGTCGCGTACATAATATATTTCCCGTTGGGCGAAAAGCTCGGTGATTCGTCGTTGGCGGTGTCCGACAGGCGCAAGTCCTGGCCACTAGCCAGGTCAAGCGCGTAGAGCTGGAAATTGCCGTCGCGACGGGAAATATAAGCGAGTGTCTTCCCGTCGGACGAAATCCGCGGGCTGGTGTTGTAGGAGCCGCCAAACGTCACGCGCTTGGCTTCGCCGCCACTGACGGGCATGCGGTAGATTTGTGGTCCGCCGCTGCGATCACTGGTGAAGTAGATGCTTTGGCCATCGGCCGAGAATTGGGGTTCCGTATCGATGCCGCTGCTGGTGGTCAGGCGGCGCAAGCCACCGCCATCGGCGTTCATGATGTAGACCTGGGTATGTCCGTCGCGCGACAGGGCCACGGCCAGGCGCGAGCCGTCCGGGCTCCAGCTCGGCGCCGAATTGCTGCCTTTTTCGTTCGACACGATGGTGCGCTGGCGCGTCACCAGGTTTTGCACGTAGACGATGGGCTTGCGTTTTTCAAACGAGACATACGCCACCTTGGTGCCGTCCGGCGACCAGGCCGGCGAAATGATCGGCTCGTGCGAGCGCAGGGCGACCTGGATGCCTTCGCCGTCGGCGTCGGCGATTTCCAGGCGGTATTCGCGGCCCGACTGCGTGACATAGGCGATGCGCGTGGCGAACGCGCCCTTGGTGCCCGTCAGCTTTTCATAGATGTCATCGGCGATCTTGTGCGCCAGCAAGCGGTTGAATTGCGGTGCGGCCGCATTGTTCATGCTCGACAGCTGGGCGCCCTTGATGGTGTCGAACAGCTTGTAGCGCACGTCCAGGCGGCCATCGGCCATGCTTTGCACGCTGCCGGCCGCCAGCGCATCGGCGCCGCGCGACTTCCACTGATCGTAGCTGACGGGGGCCGTTTCGGCGATCGGCGCATCGGTGTCGATCAGCTTGAACACGCCGCTGCGCGCCAGGTCGGCCTTGATGATGCCCGACAGCGATTGCGGCGCCGCCGCTTCATTGACGAACGGGGCGATGGTAACGGGGATCTGGTTGCTGCCGATCCCGGTAATTTCCACGCGCAGTTGCGCCTGGGCAGCCGTGGCGCCCAGCACCAGGCTGGCGCAGAGCACGACATAGCTCATTTTTTTCATGATCATCATTTAGGCAAATCCTTCATCTCGAATATGAGTTCAATCTCGCGTTCCACCGTGCCGTCTTTTTTCTTCGGCAGTGGCGACGATTTATTAATGGCGTTTTCCACCGAGCTGTCATACGCCGGCAGGCCGCTACTTTTGATCTTCCGGACCGAAATAATTTCCCCAGTTGGCAGTTGCTCGATCTTGAACACGGCGCGCGGGTTGCCCGGCACGTCCGTGCTACCGCTGTACGCGATATTGCTCTTGATCTTGCTCGTCAGGGCAGCGACATAGCCGCTGTCCTTGCGTGGCGCGGTCGATTTCTCGGCCGTGCCCGTCGTGCCGGCACCTGCCGCGCCCGTGATGCGGCTCATTTCTGCGGCACGTGCCTTGTCGGCGGCTTTTTTCTCTTCTGCCGCTTTCTTGGCCTTGGCGGCTTTTTCCGCCGCGGCCTTCTTGTCCGCCAATTCCTTCTCGGCTTTTTCCTGGGCTTTCTCTTTCTCTTTCTCGAGCTTGGCCTTCTCCAGCTTGTCGGCCTTTTCCTTCTCGAGCTTCTCAGCCTTGTCTTTTTCCTTCTGCTTCTGTTTTTCCAGCTCGCGTTTTTCTTCCTCGCGTTCCTTCTGTTCCTGTTTGCGGCGCTCTTCCGCGGCCGCTTTGTCCTTTTCTTCCTTCAGCTTGGCCTTCTTGCGCTCGAGGGCGATTTCCGCCTCGCGCAGGTCAACCTTCGGCTCGGGCGCTGCCACCGGCGGCGGTGGCGGCGGGGCGGGCCGTTCGGCTTCCGGTTCCGGCGGCGGGGCAGGTGTCGGCTCCGGTTCCGTCGCCACCTCGGGCGGCGGCGCGGCCGTCTGCACCTTCAGGTCCCACACTTCCGCTTCCACGGCCACAGGTTCCGTATTTTGCCAGTGTACGCCCACCCACAGGAAAAACAGCAGGCCAAGATGCATCGCCAGCGCCAGGCCCAGTGAGGGCCAGCGGCTGCGTTCGCGCGGCACGCTGTAGGGCTTGCCGAGTACATGGTCGATTTGTTTGGTCTGCAAAGTCAAGTCTATCTAAAAACGGTCAAGTCTGGATACGTGAGAGTGCGCTTACTTGGTGGCCAGGCCAACCCGGGTGATGCCCATCTTTTTCGCTTCCGAAATCAGCTGGATCACATCGTCGTACTTGCTTTCCTTGTCGCCCGCGATCAGCACGGGATAGTCGGGATTGGTCTCGTGCAAGCCACGCAGCTTGCGCAGCAGGGCGTCGCGGTTCGGTTCCGTTTCCGGCGCCAGCTGTTCCTTGCCGATCACGCCGATCGACAGCGAGCCGTTCGGCTTGAGCACGATCTGGATATAGTCATCGGGCGGTTTCGCCGTCTTTTCCGCGTTGGGCAGGTTCACCACGCTGGGATTGTTCGACGACGGCATCACCATGAAAATGATCAGCAGTACCAGCATCACGTCGATATATGGCACGACGTTGATTTCCGACTTGAACTTGCGGCCTCGGCCGCCGCGCATGCCGCCGCTATTGAATGAAGAGCCCATGGACGCTGCCCCCTCTTAGCGCGACTGGCGCTGCAGGATGTTGGAGAATTCCTCGACGAAGCTTTCGAAGCGGATCGCCAGGCGGTCGATATCATGCGAGAAACGGTTGTAGGCCACGACGGCGGGAATGGCCGCGAACAGGCCGATGGCGGTGGCGATCAGCGCTTCGGCAATGCCGGGCGCGACGGCGGCCAGCGTGGCTTGCTGCACGTTGGCCAGGCCGCGGAAGGCGTTCATGATGCCCCACACGGTGCCGAGCAGGCCGATGTACGGCGAGACGGAGCCGACGGACGCGAGGAAGGCCAGGTGCGATTCGAGCACGTCCATTTCGCGCTGGAAGGCGGCGCGCATGGCGCGGCGGGCGCCGTCGAGCACGGCGCCGACGTCGAGCGCTTCGCGCGAACCGTACGAGGCCTTGCCCTTGATGAATTCGCCCATGCCGGCATCGAAGATGCGGGCCAGCGCGCCGCTCTGGTCGCGGTTGCCGTTGGCGCTCTGGTGCAGCGCATGCAGGTTGCCGCCGGCCCAGAAGCTGCGTTCAAATTCGATGGTTTGCTTGCGGGCCTGACGTACCGCAAACATCTTGCGGAAAATGTAGGTCCAGCTGGTGAGGGAGATCAGCAACAGCAGGGCCATGATCAATTGCACGATCAGGTGGGCATTGGAGATGAGCGCGAGGAAAGAAAGATCTTGTGTAACGTTCATTGGCTGGCAGTCTGTTGGTGAATTATCCGGGGGTGGCGGGTAGGGCTCAGGCGGCGCGCATGCGGGCCGCCACTGCATCAGGCACGGCGCGCGGGCGCAGTGCCGAGTCGACGCAGCCGATCTTGACGCGTGCCGTATTGAGCAGGCTGTCGCCGCACCAGGCTTGTTGCAGGAAAACGATGGAGGCGCGCCCCATTTTCTCTATGCTTAAGGTTAATCTTATCGTGTCATCGAGTCTGGCCGGCGCATGATAGTCGGCGTTGACGCTTTTGACAACGAACATCGCGTCGTGCTGTTGCAGCAATTCCTGCTGGCCTACCTCGATGGCGCGCAGCCATTCTGTGCGCGCGCGCTCAAAGAACTTCAGGTAGTTTGCGTAGTAAACGATGCCACCGGCGTCGGTGTCTTCATAGTAGACACGTACGTTCCAGGTAAAGACTGAAGGCATGTTTATTGCGCCAGTAGTGAGATTGAGCAACATTTTACGCGATTTTTCTTCTTGTGACTTGAGGCGCTTGCCTGAATGCCATGCAAAAGCAGCATGCAAGTTGCACCGCAGCATTGTAAGTCTGGGGTGTCCAATGGCAAGCTTCGTAACATACGCTTACATGCCGCAGCCAGGTTTAAGTTCAGCTTAAGAACTAGCGTAGCGGCCCGGTTGATGCTGCGGCGTGCCCGGGCTTGCATGGCGCGCGGCGATTATAGCCGCACCGTTGCATTCCTTGCTCAATTTGAGCACTTAACTTACAATTTGATTTCCATTACGTCTCACGTGACTGGCGAAAAGTCGAAGCGATCTCCACAGTGTGGCGGTCCGCTTACCGGCGAAAGGTGGACACCCACCGGGAAACGTGAGATTTTTCATCAGCCGTTCGCCTGGGTAGCCACTATGGAAAAGCACGAAGAGGCTGCCTGTCCAATGTTGTTATTCACTTAACGCCGGCGCCCCTCATTCGATCCAACCTGCCAGTACAAGCACCCTCATACTTGGAGTTTTTACATGTTTGCAAAAGATCACACCCTCGCCAACGTCGATCCTGAATTGTTCGCCGTCATTCAAAAAGAAAACGTGCGCCAGCACGATCACATCGAGTTGATCGCGTCGGAAAACTACACCTCGCCAGCCGTGATGGAAGCGCAAGGTTCGCAACTGACGAACAAGTATGCCGAAGGCTATCCAGGCAAGCGCTACTACGGCGGCTGCGAATACGTCGACGTGGCCGAGCAACTGGCGATCGACCGCGTGAAACAGCTGTTCGGCGCCGAATGCGCGAACGTGCAGCCGAACTCGGGCTCGCAAGCGAACCAGGGCGTGTTCTTCGCCATGCTGAAACCAGGCGACCTGATCATGGGTATGTCGCTGGCCGAAGGCGGCCACCTGACGCACGGCATGCCGCTGAACATGTCCGGCAAATGGTTCGACGTGGTGTCGTATGGCTTGACGGCGGAAGAAGACATCGACTACGAGGCCATGGAGCGCCTGGCGCGCGAACGCAAGCCCAAGCTGATCATCGCCGGCGCTTCGGCATTCTCGAAAAAGATCGACTTCGAGCGTTTCAGCAAGATCGCCAAGGAAGTGGGCGCCTATTTCATGGTCGACATGGCCCACTACGCCGGCCTGATCGCCGCCGGCCTGTACCCGAACCCGGTGCCATTCGCCGACTTCGTCACCTCGACCACGCACAAATCGCTGCGCGGCCCGCGCGGCGGCATCATCCTGATGAAGGCCGAGCACGAAAAAGCCATCAACTCGGCCATCTTCCCCGGCATCCAGGGCGGCCCGCTGATGCACGTGATCGCCGGCAAGGCCGTCGCCTTCAAGGAAGCGCTGAGCCCTGAATTCGTCGACTACCAGAAGCAAGTGATCAAGAACGCCGACGTGCTGGCGAAAACCCTGATCAAGCGCGGCCTGCGCATTGTTTCCGGCGGCACCGAATCGCACGTCATGCTGGTCGACCTGCGCGCCAAGAACCTGACGGGCAAGGAAGCCGAAGCCATCCTCGGTTCCGCGCACATCACCTGCAACAAGAACGGCATCCCGAACGACCCGCAAAAGCCATTCGTCACCTCGGGCATCCGCCTGGGCAGCCCGGCGATGACGACGCGCGGCTTCAAGGAAGCGCAAGCGGAAGAAGTGGGCAACCTGATCGCCGACGTGCTGGACAATCCGCATGACGCCGCCACCATCGAGCGCGTGAAAGCGGCCGTGAAAGTGCTGGCCGACGCGCACCCGGTCTACGCCGCATAATTATTTGTCCAGAATGTGTCATACAGAGTAAGATTCTGTCTGACACATTCCGTTGTGCCCATGGGCGCCCGGAGTGATTCGGGCGCCCTTTAATTTAAGAGCGGCGATTTTCCGTCATTCACTACTATAAAGTTGTATCCGCCACATGAAATGTCCATTTTGCCAGCACGGCGACACCCAGGTTCTCGATACGCGCGTATCGGAGGAAGGGGATGCCATACGGCGGCGGCGCCGCTGCAGCAAATGCGACAAGCGCTTCACCACCTATGAGCGCATTGAACTTATCATGCCGGCCGTCGTCAAAAAGAATGGCAGCCGGACGGAGTTCGCTGCGGATAAGTTGCGCGGCAGTTTGATGCTGGCCTTGCGCAAGCGCCCCGTCGCGGCCGCCTCAGTGGACACGGCCATCGCGTCCATCCAGGAAAAACTGCTGACCAGCGGCTTGCGCGAAGTCGATTCCGGCTATATCGGCGAACTCGTCATGCAGGAATTGAAGCGTCTCGACAAGATCGCCTACATCCGCTTCGCTTCCGTCTACAAGAATTTCGAAGACCTGGCCGAGTTCCAGGATGCGATCGCCGAAGTGGGACAGGCGCGCAAGCCCTGATTTGCCCCTGACTTGCGTCTGATCGCGGCGCGCTGGCGGCTGGCATGCCGCGGACGTTTCGGCGCCTTGCCGTCCCGGCGATTCGTCGCCTCACTGTCGCACCATCTCATTCGTCCATCGTCCAGACTCGATGCACCCTGCAGGGCTGGCCGCCCTATGGCCGCATCGTCACGGCCGCGTGTAGGCGCCACCTGGCCATGCCGCGCGCGAGGCTGCTGCTTGCCTGGCGTTTCTTGCAAGCGGTCTGATCAATTCCAGCAGCGTTTTTTCTTCGCGCCGCGCCTTTTTGCCACATCGTTTGCGCTGCCGCATACCAGAGTCTTTGACCGCGCCTATCGTGTAGCTGGGCCGCCCGTTCCTGCGGTCCGTTTTGCGCGAGGGAGCACTTCATGGACAACGGAGGCCGCCGCAGGGCGACGATGGACGGCAGCAGCCTGGTCGAGGTGCTGGTGTCGCTGCTGCTACTGGCGCTGGGCTTGCTCGGCGCCAGCATATTGCAGCTGACTTCCCTGCGCGCGCGCCATGAGTCGGCGCTGCTGTCGGCCGGCGCCCAGCTGGCTTCTGGCATGGCCGAGCGCATGCGCGCCAATGGCGGCCTCCTGCATGGTCCCGACGCCAACAATCCCTATTTGAACCTGGCTTACGAAGCGGCGCCGGATGGTGCCGAACCGCCTGGCGGCGCGCCCGACTGCTTTGGCGCCGCCGCCTGCGGCGCGGCACAGCTGGCGCAATTCGACATCGCCGAGTGGAAACAGCAGCTGCATGCCGCCTTGCCCGGCGCGCGCCTGCTGATCTGCCGCGACGCCCAGGCATGGGACAGCGCCGCGCAAGGCTTGCACTGGGCTTGCAGCGGCGGCAAGGGTGCGCCCATCGTCATCAAGCTGGGCTGGCGCGGCCGCCGTCCCGACGGCAAGCCTGCCGTGAATGGGGCCGGCGAGTCGCTGCCCAAGCTGGCATTGCAACTGGGCGGAGGCGGCGCATGAATGCCGCACGACGCCGGCGTGGCGGCATGAGCCTGGTTGAATTGCTGGTGGCCCTGTCCCTGGCTGCCTTGCTGATGCTGGCCGCCAGCACCGTGCTGCTGGCGGCCAGCGGCAGTTACTTCGACCAGTCCGCCAGCGCGCGCCTGGATGACAACGGCCGCTATGTGCTCGATGCCATCGCCAGGGCCGTGCGCCAGACGGCGTACGTGAATTGGGACAGCAGCGCCGCGCCGGTCGCCCACGCGGCGTATGACAGCGCCAATATCGCCGGACTCGACGCGCACAGCCTGGACAAGAACAGCGAGGGCATCAGCCAGCCGCTGCCGGCCGCCGTGCATGGTAGCGACGTGCTGGCCTTGCGCTATTACGGCGCCGGCACGGGAGAGAACGGCGATGGCTCCGTCCTCAATTGCGCCGGCTTTGGCGTCGGCGCCGCGCAGACGGAGGCGCAGCGGGGCTGGAGCATTTTTTATGTGGCGCAGGGCGCCGACGGCGAGGGCGAGCTGCGCTGCAAGTACCGTGGCGCGAACGGCTGGGGCGCCGACGCCATCATCCGTGGCGTCGACACCTTCCAGGTCCTGTATGGCCTCGATACGGATACGCCGCCCGATGGCGTGGCGAACCAGTTCGTCAAGGCCAGCGCGCTCGACGCTTACGATGCGGCGCTGCTGCTGGTGGGCGCCAGCGCGGCCGAACGCCAGCGCGACTTTGCCCGCCGCACGCACTGGAAGCGCGTGGCCAGCGTGCGCGTGGCGCTGCTGCTGCATGGCGAGGCGGGCGAAGCGGAAAAGACCGGGCCAGCGCAGTTCGACCTGTTTGGTGCCGCGTATGCGGAGGCGCATGGCGCCAGCGACACGGGCGTGCGCATCGCACGTTCAGCCCTGCCTGCCGCCTTGCGGGGCCGGCTGCGGCACTTGCTGCAGACCAGCATCCTGCTGCGCAACGGGCCGGCATAGGCGGCACGATGGCCAGCGCTGGCGCCAGCTGCGGCTCACCGGTTTGCCTCCAGCGGGGCGCGACCCTGGTGTACGTGCTGTGCCTGCTGGTCGTGATCCTGTTGCTGGGCATATCGGCGGCGCAGATGGCATTGCTGGGCGAAAAGGCGGCTCGCGGCGAGCGCGACCGGCATATCGCGTTCCAGGCCGCGGAGGAGGCATTGATGGATGCGCAGAACGATATCGAAGGCTTGCCCGGCGCGCCAGGACGCAGCAGCCTGTTCGCGCCGGGCAGCGCGGCGGGATTCACTGTCGGCTGCGGCGATGGTGGCGAGCTGGGCTTGTGCCTGCCGGCGGAAAAGGGCGCGCCGGCGCTGTGGCTGAGCATGGAGCTGGGCGGTGCCGAGGCGGCCAGCGGGAGCGACGGGAACCGCGCCGTACCCTATGGCCGGTTTACGGGCGCGGCCATGCAGACGGGACAGGGCTTTTTGCCATTTCGCCGGCCCCGCTACATCATCGAGTTGCTGCCGTTTCACCTGCCCGGCGAAGAGGCGGGGGCCGTGATCGGCAGCCTCGCCACCGGCAATTATCTGTACCGCGTGACGGCCATCGGTTTTGGCGCGCAGGACAGCACGCAGGTGGTGCTGCAAAGCTATTACCGCAAGCAGGTAGCCGGAGCGGGGCCATGATCGCGCATCGGTATCAGCATCAGCCTCGGCATCAGTACCGGCATAGGTTGGTGCGGGTATGGTGGCGCGCTGGCCGGGCCTGGCTGGCGGCACTGTGCTGGCTATGTTGCAGCGTTGCCGTTGGCGCCACCACGCCCACGGTGGCGCTGGAGCGGGCCGACGTCGGCTTGCACGGTGCCCGCGTGCCGCCGAATCTGTTGCTCAACCTGTCGTTCACGCACGCTGCCGCCGCTGCAGCGCATGCAGGCGACTACGTGCCACAGCGCGACTACGCCGGCTACTTCCATGCGCGCATGTGCTACCGCTATCCGTATCGCAGCAAGGATGGCGTGAGCGTGCCGGACTTGCGCGTAGCGACCGCTTACTTCTCTGTCCTGAAGCCGGCCGACGCGCAGCATGGCTGTGGTGGCGATAGTTTCAGCGGCAACTTCCTCAACTGGGCTAGCGCCAGCATGCTCGATATCGTCCGTTATGCTCTGACGGGCGGCGACCGCGTCATCGACGAGGCGCGCAAGACGGTGCTGCAGCGCGCTTATCTGCCTGACAGCCAGGACGGCAACGATGCCATCGACTTTTTCGCCCATCCCGCCTTTTTCCCGTGCAAGGTCTTGCGCGAGGGCGTGGCGGCCGCGACACCGTTTGCGCTGGCGCAACTGGCCATCGTTTCCTGTCGCAACCGCCTGCTGTTTGGCGACGGCACGCTGCCGGCGGGCGGCAATTGCGACGTTCCCGGCGTAGCGGGCACTCACGGCGTGTTCCTGGCGCGGGTGCAGGTGTGCGATGTTACCGAAGGGCCGCTGCGCGATGACCTGTGCCTCTCGTATGGCAAGTACTACAAGCCGGTGGGCGCCGTGCAGCGCCATGGCGGCAGGGTGCGCGTGGGCGTGTTCGGGCACCTGAACGCCGCGCCGCCGGGCGCTGGCTATGTCTACGGCGGCGTATTGCGCGCGCCGCTGGCCCATGCGGGCAGCCAGCGCTGGGCGGCGCCCGATTTTTTACCGCAAGACAATCCCGAGTCCGCGTGGAATGCCGCCAATGGCGTGTATATTCCCCATGGCGCGGGCCATGGCGGCGGGGTGACCGCTTACATCAACGGCCTGGGGCGCAGCAATCTCCTGCATCCCGGCGCCTACGCCAGGGCGGCACCGACGGCCGAACTGCTGTACGAATCGCTGCGCTACCTGCAGGGGCGGCAAGCGAGCGCCGTGGTGCCGCCCGCCACGGCGCCGCCTGCCGTCGACGAAGGTTTGCCTGTCATCACCCAGTGGAGCGACCCGCTGGCGGCCAGTTGCCAGCGCCAGGTCGTCGTCAGCGTGGCCGACGCGGGCATGGCGGGCGATCGTTACGTGCCGGGCAATGTGCCGACAGCCAGTCCGCCCATGCATGCCAGCGACCGCGCCCGAGCGGCCGATGGCTATGCGCCGCCCGCGCTCGATGTCATGGCGTGGACGCGCGCGGTGGGCAAGCTGGAAAGCGAGGGCGGACAAGGCAACCCGGCGCCACGGCCTGAACTGGCCGGACTGGAGTTGGTGGCCGATGGGGCCGGTGGCGCCAGCTACCATGCGGCCGGCCTGGCGTACTGGTCGCATGTGCAGGTGCTGCGACCCGGCGCAGGGGGCAAGGGCGGCAGCGCGGTCGAACACCATGCGGGCGACTTGCGGCCGGGCGACCCGTCCGGCGCGCCGCCCGTCACTCCCTTGTTGCTGGCGGCCAAGTATGGCGGCTTTCTTGACGCGGACGGCGACGCCAATCCCTTCCACAGCGCGGCGGGCAGCGCGATGGATGAGTGGAGCGTGGATGGCCGCTGGCCCAGCCATTACCTGGCGGGCAGCGACGCTGCGGCCCTGATCGCCGGCGTGCGCGCCGCCTTCGTGGCCGCCGACAAGGGGACAGGCACGGCGGCGCTGGCCGGCCCCTCGCTGATGGCGCTGGCCAGCGGGACGGAGGAGGCGTACTGGTTTCACACGCGGATGCGCCTGGCCGATGGCGGCATGACCTTGTCGCGCACCGCGTTTGGCGTGGGCGCCGATGGCGGCATGCTTGCTGGCAAGCCAGTGTGGCGCACCGGCGAGCGCGACAAGGCCATGGCGGATGCTACGCCAGCGGCCTGGCGCCCCGTCTACACGCTCGATAGCCAGGGCGCCCTGATACCATTGACCTGGGACAAGCTCGATGCGCAGCAGCGCGCCGCCTTCGCTGGCGGCGGTGGCGCTGATGGGCAGGACGATGGCCAGGGAGAGGCGCGGCTCGCCTATCTGCTGGGCGGAATGCTGCACGAGGTGGGGCGGCCGGGCGGCTTCCTGCGCCGGCGATCAGACAACCTGGGTACGGCGCCTTATGGCAACCTCGCGTACGTGGGCGCACCGGCGCCGGGCATGCCGGGCGCGGATTACGCCTTGCATCGCAAGCTGCTGCTGCAGCGGAAAAGGATGCTGTACCTGGGCGCAAACGATGGCTTGCTGCATGCGTTCGACGCGCGCACCGGCAGCGAGCTGTACGCCTATCTGCCGCGTGCGCTGCTACGCCCCGCCGTGGCCATGGCGAGCACTCACTACAGTCCGGGCCCCATGCTGGACGGCGCCGCGGCCACGGCGGAAGTGCTGGTGCTGGGACACTGGAAGACAGTGCTGGTGTCCGGCATGGGGGGCGGCGCGCAGGGTGTGTTTGCGCTCGACATTACCGACCCGGCGCGCTTCGCGCAAGACGGGGCGCTGTGGGAATTTACGGACCGCGACGATAAGCTCATCGGCAACGTGCGCGCACCGCCGGGCTTTGCCCGCGTCAACATGGGCGGCAAGGATGGCGCGCCGGCCTACCGCGATTTTGCCGTGGTGGCCAGCGGCTACAACAATAGCGTGGACGATGGCAAGGATACGACGGCGCCAGCCTCTGCGGCCGCCATCTTCCTGCTGGCGCTGGACAAGCCGCCCGGCACGCCGTGGCTGTTGGGCAGCAATTACTACCGACTGAAAGTACCGGTGGACAGCGATGGCGATGGAGAGGAGGGCCCGGTCGCTGGTGCCGGTGTCGGCCTTGGCGCGGCAGCCACCGCCACCGCCCACGCGCTGGGGCCGCCCGCCCTGGTGCCGGGCAGCGACGGGGCGCTGGCCTACCTGTATGCGGGCGATTTGCAGGGCAATATCTGGCGCCTCGACCTGTCCATGGGGCCGCCGTGGAAGGATGGCGTGGGGCGCAAACGCATCTTTGTCGCGCACGATGCGCAGGGCCGGCGCCAGCCCGTGACGCAGCAGCTGAAAGTGGCGTATGCGACCGGCGGCGGCTATCTGCTGCTGTTTGGCACGGGCAAGCTGGTCGAGGCGGCCGACACCTGGCCGGCGGCCTTCCTGTCGCAGGCGTTTTATGCCGTCCATGACGACTTGCGCGAGCAGTCTCCCACGCGCACCCGTGCCGAGCTGGAGCGGCGCAGCCTGGGCGAGGCGGCGGGCGGCGTGCGCGTCGATGGCGCCGAGTTGCGCTACACGGGCAGCGATGCCATGCGCGGCTGGTATCTCGATTTTCTCGATACCGCGCAGACGGGCGAGCGCAGCATCCACAACCCGGTACTGGCGGCAGGCAAGGTGGTGTTCAATACCGTCTTGCCGGGGCGAGACCCGTGTGCGCGGCCGGCTACGCGCGTATACGTGCTCGACGTGCTCAGCGGTTTTGCCGCCGACGCCGCCGGCGTGGTACAGGCGGGTGCACAGACGGGGCAGTTGCACGATGGCCTGGCGCGCGGGCCGCCATTGGTGATGGAGCTCAACAGTACGGTGGCTGCCGCCAACGCGACGGGGCGTGCCGAGGGGAGCAAGGAACTCGCCGTACTGCAGCCGGGCTTGTCTGGCGCGGCCGGGCTCAAGGCGCTCAAGGTGGTCAGTGCGCCGCTGCCCGCTGGGCGCATCAGCTGGCGCGAGGTGGCGAACTGGCGTGAATTGCACGAGGCGGCAAAAAAGAAATAGCGTGGCGAGCGCTGGAAAGAATGTGAAATTGCCAATGGTGCAATGAAGAGCGTTGGCGAACATTGACAAGGCAAGGGCCGTGGGCGAAGTCAGGGCGCAGCTGGCGCGGTGGCGGCGCACGCGTCGTGGGCGCAGCGAGAAGGAGGGCGGGAAATGGCCGGGGCCGGGGCATGGAGATGGACAAGGCGGCAAGGCGGAACGCGAGCGACGATGTCCGGCGCAGGCAGTGGCGCTTGCCGCGAGGATCGGACCTGGCATCCGGTGTGTGCGCCGCGTTCCCGGTGCCGTGCCGCTGTGCCCGGTTTCAGCCTGATCGAGTTGCTGGCCGTGCTGGCGATCGTCGCCATGCTGCTGACGCTGGCCTTGCCTGCCTATCATGGTCATGTCGTGCGGGCCAAGCGCGTGCAGGGACAATCGGCCCTGTTGCGGCTGATGCAGCAGCAGGAACGCTATTACACGCAGAACAATCAGTATCTGGCCTTTAGTTCGGCATCGCTGGCGCCGCAGGCGCAGCAATTCCAGTGGTGGTCCGGCGAGGGGCCGGTGGGCAGCGCGGGCGGCAGCGCGTATGAAATCGAGGCGGTCGCCTGTCCGGACATGAGCATCGGCCAATGCGTGCTGCTGCGCGCCCTGCCGGGCACGGCGAAGGTGGATCCGCAGTTTCACGATCCCGAGTGCGGCGTATTGTCCTTGACCAGCATGGGGCAGCGCGGCAGCAGCGGCCCCGCCAGCCAGTGCTGGCCCTAGCCATGGCCGCGCCGGAGAGGGCACCGCTCATGGGTACACGGCTGAGGTACGCATGGCAGTTATGTGGAAGCGCTTTATCTTTCCGTGCGTGCGGCCAGCCACGCAGGGCAGGACATACCTTGCTGGAATTGCTGGCCGTGTTGTCGATCGCGGCGCTGCTGGCGGCAGCGGCCTTGCCCAGCCTGCGGTACTTGCTGGAACGCCAGCAGGTGCGCGTGGCCGCCACGGACCTGTTTTCCGCCATCGAATTGACTCGGGCGCAAGCGATGGCGCGCGGCCAGCGCGTGCTGCTGATGCCCGCCGGGTCCGGCGGCATGGATTGGCGCACGGGCTGGCTGGTATTTGTTGACAGCAATAGCAACCTGGCCTTCGATGGCGGCGACGAGCTGCTGTTCCGCCAGGGGCCGCTGGCGGCCGGCATCAGCGCCCAGTTCGCGTTTTCATCGGCCACGCCGCCGTTTTATATCGCCTACAATGGTGCGGGACGCAGTTGCAGCGCCACCAATAGCCTGGCGGCACGCTGGGGCACCTTGTCCCTGATTTTGGGAAAACAGGTGCGCCATATTAAAATCAATATGCTGGGCAGGGTACGAGTGTGCGATCCGCAGCAGCAGGCGGTCAATTGCAGCGGCGTGGCCGACAGCCAGTAGCTCGATATTGATGATGATCAAACCGCAGCAGCAGTTGCGCTACTTTTGATGGACACTCTATTGCTGGCATCCCTGAGTTGCCCCCTTGAGTTGCGCCATAGCTGCAGCATATAGTTGCGTCCCTTGATTACCTTTACACTCACCGTCAAACAAAGAAGCCTGTGGAAATACTCAACGATATAGATGGCATGCGCCTGGCGCTGGAATGGGCGGCGCGCGGTTTGTACACGACCTCGCCGAACCCCCGCATCGGCTGCGTGATCGTCAAGGATGGCCAGGTGATCGGCGCCGGCGTGACGCAGGCGGCCGGGCAGGATCATGCCGAGGTGCAAGCCTTGGCCAATGCCAGCGCGCGCGGCAACGATGTGCGCGGCGCCACGGCCTATGTCACCCTGGAGCCGTGCAACCACCATGGCCGCACGCCGCCATGCTCCGATGCGCTGGTGCGCGCCGGATTGGGGCGTGTCGTGGCCGCCATGACGGACCCGAATCCGCTGGTGGCGGGCCAGGGGCTGGCCAAGCTGGAGGCGGCCGGCATCGCCGTCACCACGGGCGTGCTGGCGGACGAGGCGTATGAGATGAATATCGGCTTCTTTTCGCGCATGCAGCGCGGCAAGCCGTGGGTGCGCATGAAAACGGCGGCCAGCCTGGACGGCATGACGGCTTTGCACAATGGCAAGAGCCAATGGATCACGGGGCCGGAAGCGCGCGCCGACGGCCACGCCTGGCGCGCGCGCGCCTGCGCCATCCTGACGGGCATCGGCACGGTCAAGGCCGACGATCCGCAGCTGAACGTGCGCGCCGTCGCGACGCCGCGCCAGCCGCGCCGCATCGTTGTCGACAGCCGCCTCGACATCAGCCTCGACGCGCGCATCCTGCAAGGGGGCGGCACGTGGATCGTGGCCGCCGTCGCCGATCCGGCAAAGGAAGCGCAGCTGCGGGCGCTGGGCGCGGAAGTCATCGTGCTGCCGAACGCGGCCGGCAAGGTCGACCTGGCCGCCCTGATGCTGGAACTGGGACGCCGGCAAATCAATGAAGTCCACGTCGAGGCCGGCTCCAAGCTGAACGGCTCGCTGATACGCGAAGGCTGCGTCGACGAGCTGCTCGTGTACCTGGCGCCCACCTTGCTGGGCGATGCGCAAGGCATGTTTTCCTTGCCCGCGCTCAGCGACCTCGACGGTCAATACCGCTTGCAGTTTCACCAGGTTCAGCAAGTCGGCGCAGATGTGCGTATCCTTGCCAGGTTCGGCGCGAGCACTTGATCAAGGCGGGGCAAGGGGCTGCCTGCCATGGCGTCCTATCCACGCTCTTCGGCAAGGCGCCGGCCCCGCACGTTGTACAGATGTTCCCGCCACCGTATTTATTACCTTCTTATTATTACCTTTTTAATTACTTCAATATAGGTTGACCATGTTTACAGGAATTGTTGCAGCCATTGGCAAGATTGAAACCGTGCAGCCGCTCGAAGGCGGCCTCGACGCAGGCGTGCGCCTGAACATCCACGCGGGCGGCTTGCCGCTGGCCGACGTGGCCCTCGGCGATTCGATCGCCATCAATGGCGCCTGCATGACGGTGGTGCAAAAATCGGACACGGGCTTTGCCGTCGATGTCTCGCGCGAAAGCCTCAATTGCACGGTGGGCCTCGATACCACCACGGAAGTGAACCTGGAAAAAGCCCTGACCCTGGCCGAACGCCTCGGTGGTCACCTGGTTTCCGGCCACGTCGACGGCCTGGGCATCGTGCGCAAGTTCGAAGCCGTGGGCGAGTCGTGGGAACTGGTCATCGAAGCGCCGCATGAGCTGGCGAAATACCTGGCCTTCAAGGGTTCCGTCGTCGTCAATGGCGTGTCGCTGACCGTCAACCGCGTGGAAGACCTGGGTGCGGGCGCCGTCAACGGCTGCCGCTTCTCGATCAACCTGATCCCGCACACGATCGCCATGACGACCCTGAAGCACTTGCAAGTCGATGGCAAGGTCAACCTGGAGATTGACCTGATTGCCCGCTATGTCGAGCGCATGTTGTCGCTGGATAAACAAGCATAAGCAGCTTGCCCCTCCGCATGCACCGCGCAGGGAGGGTGCTCCCGGCCTGGCAGTCGCCTGGGGCCTATGCCCATCGGGCGCATCCCGTGCCGGTTGCGCATCGGGAGCGCGGACGAGGCGTGAGGAAGACGCGTGGCCAGCCACGCGGCGACTTCCCGCTTCGGGGCGGCGCCAGCGGGGGATGCATTCATCTGCCGGGATAGGCGCTTGGCCGCCAAGCGTGTGTTGCTTTTCCTGCAGGCGCGCATAATAGGGCTTTCCCCTGTGGAGGCCAGTCATGGATCCGATCTCGCGCGCCACCTTGCCCAATATCATACCGGCAACACCCCGTGTCGGCGAAACGGCGCCGCTGGCGCCGGCCGTGCCCGTGCCCGCTGCAGGCGCGGCGGCAGCCATCTCCATCCTGTCGTCGACCCAGGTCGACATTTCCCCGCTGGGCCAGTTTTTGTCCGGCGTGGCCTTGTCGCGCCGCCAATTGCTGGCCTTGCAGGGCGCCACGGACGAGGCCCGGGCGGCAAATACGCCCGTGCATGTCAACGACGACTTGCTGGCGCTGGCGCGCCAGTTGACGGAATCGTTCGCCCAGCTGCAAACGAGCGGCATCGATGCCAGCCAGCTGGCGACGGCCGGCGATACGCCGGGCAGCCTGGCGCAGCGCTACGATTTGCTGTCGGGCGATGGCACGACGGGCGCCGCGGCTGCGCTGGCGCAGGACGGCAGCTTGCTCACGCAGGCGGGGCTGGCCCGCATCGGCATCGACTTGCGCAATGAAGAGGTGGATGCGGCCACCCTGCAGGCAGCGTATGCGGCCGACAGCAATGCCACTCTGAACGCCTTGCAGCAGGGAACGGACGTGCTGGCGCAGGTGGGGGCCATACTGGCCCAGCGGCAGGGCGCCCTCGTTGCTACTGCCGTGGAAGCCGATCTGAACGGTGAAGGAGTGGCGGCCAGTGCTGTTGTTGCGGGCCAAACGCCGGCGGCACAGGCTGCCGTGCTGGCCCAGACCCCCGCGGACGAACCGGCCATGGCCCCGCTGGATGCCTTGGGGCAGCGGCAGCTGGAAGTGCGGCAGCAGATGGAAACGGAGGAGTTGCAGCAGGACTTGCAAGAGGTGCAACAGCAGTCGGCGCCAGATGCCGCGCAATTGCCGTCCGCCACGCCCGCCCGCGCCCAGCTGGCGCAGGCAGGCGAGTTGCCAGCCCAACAAGCCCAACAACGCAGCGCCGATGTGCAGCGGCAACAAGCGTTGCAGAGCGATGGCGTGCAGGAGCGCTTGCAGACGCAGCGGACAGATAGCGAGCGCATCGATGCCCAGCGTATCGACGGGGAGCGCCAGGTGCGCCAGCAAGTCTCGGCGGGAGTGGAACCGTTGCGCCAGGAGCAAGTCCAGCAGACGCAATTGCAACAAGACCAGCGCCAGGAACAGGTGCGCCTGGCCGCCGACGAGGCGGTACGCACACAGCTGGCGGCCGACGACGCGCAGATGGCGGCGCGGGCGGCCGGCGAGCGGGCGCAGTCGCTGGCGCGCGAGGCGCAGGCCGATACCGATGCGGGCCTGGCGGCGGCGACGGCGCAAGCCCAGCTGGCGCAGCAAAATGCACAGGCGCAGCAACTGGCCACGCAAAACGCGGGCCAGGCCGTGCCGCCGCCGTCGTCGCAAGACCCGTCCGTGGCGGCGGCCATTGCCGCTTACAATTTGAATAACGCCGCCCTGAATCCCGGCCTGATGAACCGGCCGTTGCCGGCCAGCGACTCGCGTCTGCCGCTGGTGGCGCCGGTTGCCCCCGTGGAACCGGTCAAACCAGTGAACAAGGTTTGATATCAGCCAGATCGAATGTCAAGCAAGGTTTGATACAGGCAAGATTTCAGCCCAGGATGCGGCTTGCGCAGCAGTCAATGCCACGACTCAAGGCAATAGCGTGGCATCCAGGGTAATGTTGGCCTTAAGTAACTTCGACACGGGGCAGCCAGCCTTGGCCTTGCCCGTCAATTCCTCGAACCTGGCCTGGTCGGCGCCCGGTATCTTCGCTTTCAACACCAGGTGCACGGCCGTGATGGCAAAACCGTCATCGACCTTGTCCAGGGTCACCTCGGCCGTCGTCTCCATCTTTTCCGCCGTCAAGCCTGCTTCGCCAAGTATCAGCGACAGGGCCATGGTGAAGCAGCCCGCGTGGGCGGCGCCGATCAGTTCTTCCGGGTTGGTGCCGGGCTTGCCTTCGAAGCGGCTGGCAAAGCCGTAGGGATATTCCTGCAGCGCGCCGCTGCGGGTGCTGATGGCGCCCTTGCCATCCTTGATGCCGCCTGACCAGATGGCCGATCCGTTGGTTTTCATGCTGCCGCTCCTGTATGGGGTGTACCTGCAATGACGGGAAAGCGCCGGCGGCGGCTGGCGCGGCCGGGCGCAAGGGGAATCAGCGCCGTGGCGATGACTGGCTGATCTTATGCTCTTTGCAAGGCTGGCGGCGCGCGTTTTGGCCGCGCCGTTTGCGCTGGATCGAAGAATCGGCGCTTTGCCGGGCAGGCCGGGCTGCGGCTGCGGTGTTGCTGTGGCTACACTGTCTTATTTCAGGTCTGTCGACGCTAAATCCTTTAAAATAGCAGGTTATAAGAAAATTCCCGGAAATCCGCGGAATTTTTGCGCTTGATGTTTCAGGTTCAGGTTCAGTTTTTAGTTACATTAACAACGCCCGGCAAAACCGTAGCGAGCGGAAGGGACAGGTGGCTGAGAAGCGCAACCGTACGAAGGTACGGTGCGCATCGCAGGCCGCCTGGACCGACGCGCAGCAGGTTATTCCAGGCGTCATACGAGGATGAATAATGTCTATATCCAGCACCGAAGAGATCGTCGCTGAATTGCGCGCCGGCCGCATGGTGATACTGGTCGATGAAGAAGACCGGGAAAATGAAGGCGATCTGGTGCTTGCCGCCGATTTCGTGACGCCTGAAGCAATCAATTTCATGATCACGCATGCGCGTGGCCTCGTTTGCCTGACCTTGACGGAAGAGCGTTGCGACGAGCTGAACCTGTCGATGATGACCTCGCGCAATGGCACGGCCTACGGCACCAACTTCACCGTCTCCATCGAGGCGGCAGAAGGCGTGACCACGGGCATTTCCGCCGCCGACCGCGCCAAGACCATCCAGGTGGCTGTGGCCAAGGGCACGCAGCCCAGCGATATCGTCCAGCCTGGCCATATCTTCCCGCTGAAAGCGCAAAAAGGCGGCGTGCTGATGCGCGCTGGCCATACGGAAGCCGGCTGCGACTTGACGGCCATGGCCGGCCTGACGCCCGCCTCCGTGATTTGCGAAATCATGAAGGACGACGGCACCATGGCGCGCCTGCCGGACTTGCTGGTGTTTGCCGAGCAACATGGCCTGAAGATCGGCACGATTGCCGACCTGATCCATTACCGCAGCCAGACGGAGTCGCTGGTCGAGCGCGTTGCCGAGCGCACCCTGCACACGGCGCATGGCGAATTCCGCCTGATCGCCTTCCGCGACAAGCCGAGCGCATCGGCCCACCTGGCCCTCGTGCACGGCGACCTGGCCCCGGGCCTGGAAGCGCTGGTGCGCGTGCACCAGCCCGTTTCCCTGCTCGATGTGCTGGAAAGCGAGGCGACCACCCATTCGTGGACGGTGGCCGCCTCGATGGCCGCCATCAAGCGCTCCGAGCGGGGCGTGATGGTCTTGCTGAACTGCGGCGAGACGTCGGGCGAGCTGTTTGCCCAGTTTGCCGCGCTCGATACGCCGCAAGCCAAGCCGAAAGGCCGCGCCGCCAGCATGGATCTGCGCAGCTATGGCATCGGCGCGCAAATCCTGCGCGACTTGGGCGTGAGCAAGATGCAATTGCTGGCCAGCCCGCGCAAGATGCCGTCGATGGTCGGTTTCGACCTGGAGGTAACGGGTTTTCAGTGCCATCCTGGCCAGGATGCCTAAGCAAATCTACTGCGCGTCGTGGTTTGCGGCCTGCGATGCGCCCTGTACTGCCGTGCAGTTGCGCTTCTCGGCTGCCAATCACTGCCGCTCGCTACGATTTTGTCAGGCGTCGATGTGATACTAAATGAAGGCGACATGTGCGTGTCGCCCTGAACCACCAGATTAAAGAGGCTTATGATGACCGTAGGAACATATGAAACCAATTTTGCCGGCGAAGGTTTGCGCGTCGGTATCGTCCAGGCACGATTCAATGAAATCGTCGGTGGTGGCTTGCTGTCGGCATGCCTGGAAGAGTTGAGCAAGCTGGGCGTGGCCGATGAAGATATCCTGCACGTGACCGTGCCGGGCGCCCTGGAAATCCCACTGATTCTGCAAAAAATGGCAGAAACCGAGCAATTCGACGCCCTGATCGCACTGGGCGCCGTGATTCGCGGTGAAACCTACCACTTCGAGCTGGTATCGAACGAATCGGGCGCGGGCATCACGCGCGTCGGTCTCGATTACGGCATCCCCATCGCCAACGCAGTGTTGACGACCGAAAACGACGAGCAGGCGGAAGTGCGCATGCTGGTCAAGGGAGCGGAAGCGGCACGCGTGGCAGTGGAAATGGCTAATCTGGCGCAAGCGCTGGAAGAGTTGCAGGACGCCGACGAAGACTAAGCGCATGTGACAAGAATGCCATGGCGGCGTTGCGAGGCCTAGCCGTACTTTCGTACTGTGTTCGGCCTCGCGCCTTGCCCTGACATCCTTCTCACGCACGCTTGAGCTGTGGCTGCGCTGCCTAAAGGCGCACCATAGTGTCTCGCCGGAATTTGTAGTGAACAAGTACTTAAGAACAGGTAACAATCATGACTGAGAAAAATTTGCTCGCCAATCCCAGCAAAAACCGCACGCCGCGTCACCGCGCGCGCGAGTTTGCGCTGCAGGGCTTGTACCAGTGGCTGTTGAATAATGAAGATGCGACCACCGTCGTGAACAATATTCGCGCCGCGCATGGCTTCGACAAGGCGGACGGCGATCACTTCACGGTGCTGCTGTACGGCACGATCAAGGATTCGCTGGCGCTGCGCGACAGCATGGCCCCATTGATCGACCGCAATATCGCGGAACTGTCGCCAATCGAACACGGCATCCTGCTGATCGGCGCGTTCGAGCTGAAGAACAACATGGAAATCCCGTACCGCGTCGTCATCAACGAAGCGGTCGAGCTGGCCAAGTCGTTTGGCGGTATCGACGGCCACAAGTATGTGAACGGCGTGCTGGACAAGCTGGCAGTGAAATTCCGCGAGGAAGAAGTCAACGCCAACAAGCGCAAGTAATATATGTATACATCCTGCGGCTGGGCCGCACGGATGCAAAAAGGGCAGACTGCAAAGTCTGCCCTTTTTGTTTGTGAAGCGCTGTCAACATATGGCCTCGCGCCTGTTCGCGGGCCTTGGCGGCCTCTTTCGACCGTGGAGGGAAGCCAGACACCGGCTCTGTCGGTACGGCGAAGGTGGTGTGTACTGCGCCCGCCGTCGCTAGTGAGCGGGCCGCGCAACTGGTCCGAAGAGCGTGCGCCCAGCAAGCCGTACGCCGCGGGGCAAGAAAAAAGCCACCGGCACGTGCGTGCGGTGGCTTTTTTGCTGGATGCCCCTGTGAGGGCTTTTAAAGGGTCACAGGCCGGCGATCTCGTTATGCGGTGCAATCTTGATGGTAATGCTGCCGCTTTCCTTCGGCAGGGCAGGCGCCTGGGCTGGCGCCGGCGTGTTCGATGCCATCACCGGCGTTGTCGTCGGCACGCGCTGGCCGGCGGACACTTGCTTCAGGCGCCGGTATTCGGCCAGCACGCGCGAGCCGTAGCCCGAGTCGGTGGCGAAGTTGGCGGCGCCGACATAGGTTTTCAAGCCCGCTTCGACGGAACCGCCACGCGTGACGTAGTCTTTCAGGATCAGCGAGCCGACACGGATGTTGGCCACCGGATTCAAGGCCGCTTGCACGCCGCCCATTTCCTGGAAGCGCTCGTGGTGGATTTTCGACATGACCTGCATCAAGCCCTGCGCGCCCACTGGGCTTTCGGCGAACGGGTTAAGGCCCGATTCGATGGCCATCACGGCCAGGATCAGCAGCGGGTCGAGCTTGATTTCACGCGCCGTCAGGTAGGCCGTCGAGACGAGCATATTGGTCGCGTCGTTGGCCACGCGGTAGCGCTTGGAGAGCCAGTTGGTGACCCATTGCTGCTGCTTTTGCGTGCCCAGCAAGGCTTTTTCTTCCTTCGTCAGCGGTGCATCGTTGACGGCGGCCGTTTGCACGGAAGCAGGCGCTTCCATCAGTGCCGACAGGGCCGGTGCTTCCACGGCTTGTGCTTCTGCCATCGGCAGCGGGAACAGGCTGTGCGTCAGCTGCTTGCCCAGGTCCGGGCGGAACATCAGCAGGGCGATCAGTGCAAGTGCGGAAATGCCAAAGACTGTCAGTGTGTGTTGCGCCGTGGTCAAAACGCCACGTGCTGAAATGGCCGTTGCGCGGGCGCGCAAACGCGCCAACGCTGGCTGGCCAGCCACGGTTGAAGCAGGCAAAGCTGCTTCAGTGCTACGATGAGTCATAGAGTTCCCCGAAATGTCGCGTCAACAGGCAGTCCCTCCGCGGTCTCGCGGTGTTGTGGGTACTGCCAATGCCGTGCATCAGAAATATCATCGTTTCCGCCGCGTATGGATGCGTGCGAGAAACGCCGTCATTGCTTGCCTGAGCTGATCGGTCCCTTTTGGTATTGGATCAGTCGCAATACAACTTTTACCGGGGGTAAGGCAGACGCCTTTTGAAAACACTCCTTAAAATGTCATGTGGAGCCCCGACTCCGTGAATGAAGGAGAGACGCTAAAATCAAGCTCTGGGCCGGCGTCCTCTTTCAAGTTGGGCGAATTGTAGAAGCCGTTTTATATCAAGTCAATACTAACGAATCGTTTCTTTATTACTTTTATGTCTTACTTTTTGACTTGCATTGTGCCAAAAGCCAATAAAATCAATTACTTGGCATAGATCCTTCAGCAACGGCGTCCGACGTCAAAAAAAATTAAAAACACATGAAATATTCAGATTTGCGAGATTTTATTTCTCAACTGCAACAAATGGGTGAACTTAAGCCCATTTCAACGCCCATTTCACCGATTTTGGAGATGACGGAGGTTTGCGACCGCACCCTGCGCGCGGGCGGACCGGCCTTGCTGTTCAACCATCCGACGGGGCACACGATGCCGGTGCTGGGCAACCTGTTCGGCACGCCGCGCAGGGTGGCGCTGGGCATGGGCGCCGAGGACGTCAGCGAACTGCGCAAGATCGGCCATGTGCTGGCGCGCCTGAAGGAACCGGAGCCGCCGAAGGATTTCAAGGATTTGCTGGGCCTGGGCTCGCTGGTGAAATCCGTGTGGGACATGTCGCCCAAGGAACTGCGCGGCGCGAAATGCCAGGAAATCGTCTGGGAAGGCAATGACGTCGACCTGGCGCGCCTGCCGATCCAGCATTGCTGGCCCGGCGACATCGCCCCCCTGATCACGTGGGGCCTGGTGATTACCAAGGGCCCGAACAAGAAGCGCCAGAACCTGGGTATTTACCGCCAGCAAGTGCTGGGGCGCAATAAGGTCATCATGCGCTGGCTGGCGCACCGGGGCGGCGCGCTGGACTTCCGCGAGCACGCCATCCAGAGCAAGGGCAAGCCATATCCGATCGCCGTCGCGCTGGGCGCCGATCCCGCTACTATATTAGGTGCCGTGACGCCGGTGCCGGACAGCCTGTCCGAATACCAGTTCGCCGGCTTGCTGCGCGGCAGCCGCACGGAGCTGGTGAAGGCCATCGGCAGCGAGCTGCGCGTGCCCGCGTCGGCCGAGATCGTGCTGGAAGGCCATATCTATCCGGACGAAAACCATCCGAGCGGCTACGAGCATGCGCTGGAAGGGCCGTATGGCGACCACACGGGCTACTATAATGAACAGGACAGTTTCCCCGTGTTTACCATCGACCGCATCACCATGCGCCGTGACCCGATTTACCACTCCACGTATACGGGCAAGCCGCCGGACGAGCCGGCCGTGCTGGGCCTGGCGCTGAACGAAGTGTTCGTGCCGCTGCTGCAAAAGCAGTTCAGCGAGATCACCGACTTTTACCTGCCGCCCGAAGGCTGCAGCTACCGCATGGCCGTGGTGCAGATCAAGAAACAGTACGCGGGTCACGCCAAGCGCGTGATGTTCGGGGTGTGGAGCTTCTTGCGCCAGTTCATGTATACCAAGTTCATCGTCGTCGTCGACGAGGACGTCGATATCCGCGACTGGAAAGAGGTCATCTGGGCCATCACCACGCGCGTCGACCCGATCCGCGACACGACCCTGGTCGACAACACGCCGATCGACTACCTGGACTTCGCCTCGCCGATCAGCGGCCTGGGCAGCAAGATGGGCATCGACGCGACGAATAAGTGGCCGGGCGAAACGACGCGCGAGTGGGGCACGACGATCGCCATGACGCCGGAAGTGAAGGCGAAGGTGGATGGCATCTGGCAGGAGCTGGGCTTGTAGGGACTACGTAGGTCGGGTTAGCGCTTGCGCGTATGCCGACGTTGCGGCGCTTGCAGGCTCATGGTGGGCATACTCAGCAGTGTCGGCTTACGGCCTGCGGCCTAAGCCGACCTACGCCGACCTACGCCGACCTGCGCAGGAAATGATTGCGCCCGATACGGCAACTTCCCCAATCTTGCGCAGGTCGGTTATAATTGTCCCCGGCGGGCCCCTGCGCATCGTGGCATGGCTAACCTGGTCAGGTCGGGAACGAAGCAGCCACGGCTATTAACCATGAGTGCCGCAGATCAGGCTCGCCTCCTTCGGGAATGTTTTATCAGGATCGACAATCAAGCTGCCATGGGCAGCTTTTTTGTTTTATGGCCTCTTTTTCTTGCCAGGCCGCGGCATTGCCGGGCTTGTCCCTTTTTGCATAAATAGTCGCGGGGCATGTTATACAATTGCTGCTTTGCCGCGTCTGCCAGATTTGAATGGCCCGGCCATGAGGCTTGCGCCCACCGCGCAGGATCACCCGCAAAATCGCATGGTAAAATCTCAGCATGTCCTATCAAGTCCTCGCCCGTAAATACCGCCCCAAGAATTTCGAGACGCTCGTCGGCCAGGAGCACGTCGTGCGCGCGCTCACGCATGCCTTGCACAGTGGCCGATTGCATCACGCCTACCTGTTCACGGGCACGCGCGGCGTCGGCAAGACGACCCTGTCGCGCATCCTGGCCAAATCGCTCAATTGCATCGGCCCTGACGGCACGGGCGGCATCACGGCCCAGCCGTGCGGCCAGTGCGAAGCGTGCACGGCGATCGACGCGGGACGTTTTGTCGACTATATAGAGATGGATGCGGCGTCGAACCGCGGCGTCGATGAAATGGCGCAGCTGCTCGAGCAAGCCGTATATGCGCCAAGCAATGCGCGCTTCAAGGTCTATATGATCGATGAGGTGCACATGCTGACGAACCACGCGTTCAATTCCATGCTGAAGACGCTGGAAGAGCCGCCCGAGCATGTCAAATTCATCCTGGCCACGACGGACCCGCAAAAAATACCCGTCACCGTGCTGTCGCGCTGCCTGCAGTTCAACCTCAAGCAGATGCCGCCCGGCCACATCATCAGCCACCTGGACAATATCCTGGGGCAGGAGGGCATCGCCTTCGAACAGCCGGCCTTGCGCCTGCTGGCGCAGGGCGCCCACGGTTCCATGCGCGATGCGCTGTCGCTGACGGACCAGGCTATCGCGTATGCGGCCGGCGAAGTGACCCTCGATGCCGTGCAAGGCATGCTGGGGGCGCTCGACCAGTCCTACCTGGTGCGTCTGCTCGACGCGCTGGCGCAGCAGGATGGCGCCGATCTCCTGGCCGTGGCCGACGAGATGGCCTCGCGCAGCCTGTCGTACAACGGCGCGCTGCAAGACTTGGGCACCTTGTTGCACCGCATTGCGCTGGCGCAAAGCGTGCCGGCGGCCTTGCCGCAGGATCTGCCCGAATACGCGGACATCGTGCGCCTGGCCGCCGCCTTCGATGCGGAAGAAGTGCAGCTGTTTTACCAGATCGCCGTGCATGGCCGCAATGAACTGGGCCTGGCGCTCGATCCATCCAACCCGCTGTATGGCGATACGGATGGCGACGCCGTCGTCAGCCTGAGCAAGGG